>CAZSAL010000114.1:0-3431 GCA_964604825.1 uncultured Elusimicrobia bacterium | reverse complement strand
AACGGCGTCCCCGCGGGATACGTGGAGCTGCTCTCGCTTTTCGAACGAAGCGAGGTGGGTTTCAACCTGTACTACACCTTCCGCGAAGGCGAATCGGCCTGGATTTACGCGCGCATTTTGCGCCTGTTCCGCCAGGTGTTGGGGGTCACCTGCTTTTCGGTGGATGCGTACCAGATCGGCCATGAAAACCCGGAGGCCATTGCTTCCGGCGCCTTCTGGTTCTACCGCAAGCTGGGCTTCCGGCCAACCGAGCCGGAGGTGGTCCGCCTGGTGGCCCGCGAGGAGAGCCGCATGCGCCAGACCCCAGGCTACCGCAGCTCCGCGCGGACCCTGGAACGTCTGGCAGCCGCTCCCATCCTCTACGAGATCCCGGGCACCGGGACTGGCGATTGGGACCATTTCCGCATCCGCACCCTGGCGCAGAGACTGCAGCGCGGCAAAATAGGCTCGCCCGAGAGCCGCGCGGCCAAGGCTATAGCCCAATCGAAACAACGCGGCGACGAAACGCGCCACCTGCGCTCGCTGCAGCGCGACGCAAGCCTGCGCAACACCCTCATCCGATGGGGATCTTACCGCACTGCCTCATGATATTGCGGAAGCGGGTCCGGCTGATCTGGTGATCGGCCAGCAACCGGCCGTTGTAGATCACGGCAAAAATCGCGTAGGGGGTTGGCGCATTCTGGGCATCGCTCCACGACTTCAGATCCACCACCGTGGGCGTGACACCGTACTCCTGCTCCGCCGTCTCAGCGATTTCAGCCGAGAACTTGGCAATGTGCGGACACTGGCTTGAGCGGATGATGGTCAGGCCGCGGCCATACTGCCCCAGTCTTTCGTCCCAACTTTTCTTGAACGCCGGGTTTGCGGCGGCGCTGTCGAACTTCCGCACAAGCAATTGGTAATCCGGCGGCGCGGCATCGACGGATTCGAAACCATTAGCCAGGAACAGGCGGCGGTCGGCCAGCCATGGACTGTCCCGGACCATAACCGCGGCGCCGTGCATGCCCGCCTTTCTCGCGTCGTCCAGGCAGGCCTCAAGCATGAGGCTCGCCCAGCCCTTGCGCTGATGCTGCTTGACGAAAATCCACACGCAGTGAATGAACATGAAGCCGGCGGCTTCCACTCCGCGCCATGCGAACTCACCGGGGAGGTATTCGATGTAGCCGCAAGGCTGACCGTCCGGAGCGAGAAGGATCTTAGCCCGCAGGCCGAACCCGGCGTTCGCTGCGAGCCAGCACTGCTTCTGCCGGCGCCCAGGATGCGTGGGGCTCTTGATTCCGCAGCACGGAAGCGTGTCGAAGTTCGCCGCATCCACATCGATCAGGCGAGGCTTGCGCATCACTGGAGACCGGCCTTCGTTTCGGCACCTCCAGTGTACCCGATTGGTGCTCAAACGCACCGGCGAAGCCTAAAGTTTCCCAGCCGTCCGCCGATATATTTCCCAACTGGACAAACCAAGTCCACATTCCGTTGGAGGTATCAAATGAACGAACGACGTTCCGAACCGCGTTTCATGTGCAGTGAGCTTGTCAAGGTCCGCATCGAGGATGCTGCCGGGGCCCGAGAAGAGACTGCCAACCTGGAAGATATCTCGGCATCCGGCGCGTGCATCCAGTTGGAAGCCGCCGCGCTGGAGGGCGCCGACATTGAGATGATTTGCGCCAAGTGCCGGCTGAAGGGGAAAGTCAGGTACTGCCGGTTTGCCGCGCTCGGGTATGATGTTGGCATCGCATTCGACAAGCAGGGCAGTTGGAACCGCAAGCGATTCGTGCCAAAGCACCTGCTGGAGGTTCCGGCCGGCAGGCGCGGCGCTCCCGCATAAACTCCCCCGGTAGTGTCTACGCTGCCGCGGATTCGTCCGCAGCCTGGGCTTGCTGGCCGATCAGCGCCTCGGAAGGCAAGCCCAGGAACTGGATTTCGGTGGTTTCCTCAGCCTGGAACGTGGCCTGCTCGCCGTCCTCGAGATAGGCGGCGGTGAACCTGCGCGTCGGCTCTCGCTCGACCGAGCCTTTTCCCGATAACACCAGGAAGAGGCCGCGCCCGCGGCCCGTGAAGCTGGAGCCGGCCGCAACCCGGTAACGCGCACAACCGATCAGGCAATCGGTGAAGGTACCGAGCGTCTTCACCTCTACGCCGCTGGCGCCGGGGAGCGGCATCCAGCGGAAGTGCGCGGGGTTCATCAGGATCGGATCGGCATACTGCGGCTTCGGATACACCATCGGCCGCTGGTTGGCATATTCCCAGGTGGCCTGGAAACTGTCCATGTTCTTCGCGCCGGGCACGCCTTCGTTGCGGCGAAACACGCCTTTCTCAAAAACGCCGAACTTCTTCAGCTCATCGTAGGCGGCGTTCACCTGCCGCTGCGACAGATAACCGGAGCCGCTGGGTCCGCCAAATTGCACGACGGCTACGACATTGCTACCGGTGGAAGTCTGCGGACCGTAGTACGCGCCTTCCGGGAAATAGCCGATCGAATCGGGGAGCATGGTTCCGTTTCGATCGAAGCCGGCGTCGCCCTCGATCTGGAAACGAAACTGATCGAAATTGTGCCGATGCCGGGGCGAATAGAAATCGCCCGTCTGATAGAACAGCCCGAATTTGAAGTTGCCAGGTGTGCCCTCGTTGCCAACCAGGAAAACCTGCTTCTTCAGCGTGCCGGTGCGTACATTGCTGGCGTCCACGTCAATCGGCATCCGGTCGCCTTGCACAATCTTCATAAATCCCTCCCCTCCTTGGGTATACCTTTTCCAAAATACAGCCACGAATTCTGTGGCGTTGAGTGGGACAGGCCTCCCGGCCTGTCGTCGCGCGCGGAGCGCGCCTTCGGCGCGACGACAGGCCGGGAGGCCTGTCCCACTCAACGGCGAACAACACGTCGCCGTAATTCGGAACAGGAGTACTTAGGTATCGATATTATATCCCGCTCCCGGCGCGCGACTGCTGGCCGGCCTGGCGCAAGTCGAGCCCCGGCGGAACTCGTCCGCGTAACGGAATTGCGTGGGGTTACCTTCCGTGCGAATGGACGCGCTTTTCCACAGCAAGAATCACGGTGTTGGCGGCCGCGGCGGCAACGAACAGCAGCAGCGTGAGCGCCATGATGTCGGGCACATTGTGGATGTCCATGGCGCGGATCAGCATGAAGCCAAGCCCCTCGCTGGACGCGAACAGTTCACCGATCAAGCAGCCCAGCAGGGTGGTGGCGAAACCTATGCGCAGGCCCGTGACGATTTCCGGCAGTGCGGCGGGCAACAGGATGTCGCGCGCCAGGTCCAACCGCGCCAGACGCATGACCCGGCCGGTGCGCAACAGCACCGGCGGGATGTTGCGAATCGCGCCGATGGTAAACAAAGTAACCGGAAAAAAGCCGTGCATCGCACCGAATGCGACTTTCGCCGACAGGCCCAGGCCGAACACCAGCAGGATCACGGGGT
>CAZSAL010000113.1:0-3763 GCA_964604825.1 uncultured Elusimicrobia bacterium | reverse complement strand
GCTCGAGGACGCATCCGCACCTGTACCTACGGCAGGGTACTTCATCAAGTATCCGGCATTCGCCCCTCCCAGTCTGTTCAAAACTGCACATGAGTCAGAGCTTGTTCGTTGTTGCAACTGTGTTTTACCGAGGAACCCTTCCGCCTGGGGTGTCCTGAAAGAGCCTGTCGGGAACCGCGGGCAGCACCTTCCATAATCCGCGTGCTACTTCGCTCTGCAACTGCCGAGCCGTCCAGCCCGTGTATCCGGCGTAGATGCGAAACGAACTGGGTGGTGCGCCACTCGAAATCAACTTGAGCAGCTGCGGCTTGTTCGAGATTACGGAGAAAAAGGGCGGGGAATTCGACCGGACCAGGCCGCGCAATCCGAGGGCGATGGGGCCACCCGCATAGACCGTGATGGATTTGACCTTCGCTTCCGGCAAAACTTCGGAAATTGGGACTGTGGTGGGCTTATTGAGCATCAGGCCGATGGCGGACTCCGAGTCGTAGCGGATCAGAAGAACCACACTGCCGGCGAAATCGGGATCGTGCGATTTCGCCGTCGCCACCAGGAGCGCGCCCGCGGCAAGTTGTTGCGATTGGCAGGAAGCCGCCAGCAGCATCAGGCAGACCAGCAGGCGCATTCAGGATCAGAATATCGCGGCGAAGGCGTGAGGGTGTGTGGGGCCGATTACCGCATTCGCGCTCCGTGATCTCCACCAGGGGCGTCGAACTGGCGCGATCATGGGGCCATTGATGCCGATGCTGCGCCACGATGAGACGATCGTCCGACACTGCGATTTCGGCCGTGAATCGCGAACAGAAGCCGCCCCCTGCGCAGATAACGGCTCTCTCTCTCTGGATCGGTGCCTGGATCGGTGCGGGAACCGCGCCGCTGCCCCGGCCTGCGAAGCTCCTGCATCTGAGCTCGAAGCTCGTTCAGCCGCTATTTCCAGCCCTCCGGCTCCCGGGCCCGGCCGCCGGACGCGCGCACGTTCGCTTCGCAACTGTTCCAGACTATCGCTGCGGTCCGGCGAAGCGTTGGCCGGCACCCGCGTCGAATCGATCGCTACTCGCCCAGTTGTCCCAGCCCCAAACCCTCGCGGCGCTTCCACTACTTGCGCGAATACAGCATTGAGCGCGCGGGGGTAGCCGAACCGCCGCGGATCCAAACGCTCCACCAGTTCACGCACGAAGACGGCCGGGTGTCGCTCTCCCAGTTCTTCCCGCAGGCTCGGCGGCAACAGCCACACTTGATCTGGGTTGTAGGTGATATATCGGCTCACCTACTAAAGCCGTTTGATCGTATTGCCGCGTTAGCGTTTTCACCCAGACTCCGGCGTGCGCGGTTCGACAAATCCTTTGCGGTACAGGCTCTATCCAGGCGACGGAATAGAGAATGACGCGAATTGGACGATATGTCTCCCGAGCGGCAAAGGAGCCGCCGCTGATCCACGCGGTCAGTTCAGGATAGGTTCATCTCAACCAGCCGGCCCATGGAGTCGCAGATGTCGACCACCCCAGCAGTTCCCACCATTCTCATCGTCGATGACACCCCGGTAAACGTGATGCTGCTCGAAAGCGTGCTGGACGCCGAAGGCTTCCGGACCATCACGGCGCCGGACGGCGTGAAGGCGCGGGAACTGAGCCGCAGCGAGGTGCCCGACCTTATTCTCCTGGACGTGATGATGCCCGGGGAATCCGGCTTCGAGACTTGCGCGAAGCTGAAGTCCGACCCCAGGACCGCGGATATTCCCATCATCTTTCTCTCGGCTCTGGACGACGTCAAGAGCAAGGTGAAAGGACTGAAAGTGGGGGGCGTCGACTATGTTTCCAAACCCGTGCATGGCGAGGAGGTGCTGGCGCGGGTGAGAGTGCATCTGCGCATCGGGGAAAACAATCGGGCGATTACCCGCCTGCATCAGGCCAGGATCGAAGAACTGCGCGACGCGCAGAAGGCCATTCTGGTGCGCCCGGAAAACCTTCCGGAGGCATCCTTCTCGGTGTTCTACGAGCCTTTGGAGGGAGCGGGGGGCGATTTCTACGACGTGGTGGCGGTGGACTCGGGCGTATTCGGCTACTTTGTGGCGGACGTGAGCGGACACGGCGCGAGCGCGGCGTTTCTCACCTCGGCCATCAAAGCGCTGCTGCGCCAATACACCGGCCCGCTGTTCTCGCCCGAAGACACCATGCGGGGCATCGACACGGTGATGCGCCAGATGCTGGGCGAAGAGCAGTATCTGACGGCTTGCTACGGCAATTTGAACCGGCGGACGGGCCGGCTTTCGGTGGTAAGCGCCGGGCACCCTCCGGTGCTGGTGGTGAGCCCGTCGGGCCAGGCGCAGAGGCTGGAGATGGATAGCGATCCGCTGGGAATTTTCAGCTCGCTGGTCATCAAGCGCAAGGAGATCCAGGTTTCGCCCGGCGACCGATTCTTTTTGTATACCGATGGCCTGATCGAATCCACGCCGGGCGCCGCGCGGGGGGATGGGCTGGATCGCCTGGCAGCCGCCTGCGTCCGGCACCGCGCGGATGCCCTCGCCGAAGTCGCCTCCTGGATTGCCGCCGAGATCCAACCCGGCGCCGCCGGCGTCCAGGACGATTTATTGCTGCTGGCGGTGGAAGTGACCAAATGAGCCAGCCGAAGAGCGACTTGAGGGCCGAAATTCCCGCGACGCTCGAGGCGGTGGAAAGCTTGTGCGCCGACTTCCGGCGCTGGCGCGCGGGGGCCTGCGCGGGTCTGGATGCGTTCTCGAGCGAACTGCTGCTGCGGGAAGCCCTGACCAACTCGGTGGTTCACGGAAGCGCCGACCACCCCCGCATGATAATCTCCTGCGTGCTGCGGGCCAAGCGGGGCCGCGTGATCATGGCCATTCAGGACGGGGGGCCAGGTTTCGACTGGCGCGCGGGCTGGGACCGGCGCGCCGCGGCCGGCGACATTCACGGGCGCGGGATGGAGATCTTCCGGCGCTACGCGAGCGCGGTGCGCTTCAATCCCAGCGGAAATTCGGTGACGTTGATTCAGCGATTTTGAACGATAAGAACTAAGGACCGCACTTATGAACAACCCAACCAACCCTCAGCAACTCACCGCCGCGGTGGTACGGCCGGAAGGCGATCTGGTGGCATTGAGACTGCCCGCCTTGCGTGCCGAATTACAAGCGGCGCTAGGCTCGGGAATCGTCCATCTGACCTTAGACCTGGCGGGCGCGCAAATGGTGGATTCGGCCGGCATCGGCCTGTTGATCTCGGCCCACAACTCGCTCAAAAAGGCGGGGGGCGAACTGACCGTCATCAACGCCTCGAAGGATATTCTCGAGCTGTTCCGCACCATGCGCATCCATCAGCATTTTTCGGTCTCCGGAAGCTAAGGACCCCCCAGCGCACATGAGCGAGCCGAACCTGGAAGACGACATCGTGCTCGAATACCTGGCCGAGTGCCGCGAACACCTGGAAACCATCGAGACCGATCTGCTGGCGATGGAACAGGGGGGGGCCGCTATCGACGAACAGCTCGTCAACCGGGTGTTCCGCGCGGCGCACTCGATCAAGGGGGGAGCGGGTTTTTTCGACCTGCTGAAGATCAAGGAACTCGCGCACCGCACCGAGAACGTACTGGATCTGGTGCGTTCCGGCCAGATGATCCCCAACTCGGAGATCGTTAGCATCCTGCTGCTGGCCTTCGATAAACTGCGCGCGCCGATTCAGGACCACGCCGACAGCAACCAGGCCGACATCTCGGAGTTTACCGAGGCGTTGAGCCGGCTGGCCGAAGAGCATCT
>CAZSAL010000112.1:0-3783 GCA_964604825.1 uncultured Elusimicrobia bacterium | reverse complement strand
AAAAGGGGTCAACCCATAGATTGGTGCATTTTGCCGTTGACAGCCAGCTCGACGGGAACTTAAAAAGAAGTCATGCCACGTCAACGACGGCTCGAGTATCCCGGGGCCATGTATCATTTGATGAGTCGTGGAAATCGCCGGGAGGACATCTTCCTGGATGACCTCGACCGCCACGATTTCATCAAGACGCTGGCGGAAGCGTGCCAGAAGACTGGTTGGCAGGTGCATGCGTATTGTCTGATGAGCAACCATTATCATCTGGTCGTGGAGACGCCCAATGCGAATCTGGTGGCAGGCATGGCTTGGCTGCAAAGCACCTACACGATCCGATTCAGCCACCGCCACCAATTGGTTGGGCACGTGTTGAGCGGACGGTATAAGGCGCAAATCGTGGAGGGCAGCGGCAATGGCTATCTGCGGACGGCGTGTGATTACGTGCATTTGAATCCAGTGCGGGCGGGCTTGCTGAAGGCCGCGGAGCGGTTGGTGGCCTATCCGTGGAGCAGCTTGAGTTGGTATCTGAGTGCGCCGGAGCATCGACCCGGGTGGATTCGGGTGGATCGGTTACTGGGCGAATACGGACTGGCGCCGGAGAGTGCGGCGCATCGGCAAGAGTTTGAGCGGCGGTTGGAAGCGCGGCGGCGGGCGGACCTGGATGCGGCTTCACTTGGGGCATTGCGTCGGGGTTGGTGTTTGGGGAGCGCAGAATTCAAGCGGCAGCGGTTGGAACAAATGGAAGGGCACTTGGGGGAACACCACGCTGGGGAGCTGCGGCGGGAAACGGCGGAGGGGAAAGGGGCGCGGATTGTGGCGGAGGAGTTGCGGCGGTTGGGGTGGAAGGAGAAGGACTTGGTGACGCGGCGGAAGAATGATCCGGACAAATTGGTGATCGCGGCCCGCTTGCGCCGGGAAACCACGTTGACGATCAAAGCGATAGCGGCGCGGGTGCTTTTGGGTAGCTCAAAGGGGGCCAACGGCTTACTGCACCGGCAGATGCGAGAAATGGCAATCCAAATTAAACCCGCATCATAATGGTCATGAGGAAACGGACCAATCTATGGGTTGACCCCTTTTCTCGAATCAAAATCGCAAGCTTCTCATTGGCCAAATGTCGTACTCAGCCCGCGGTGATCTCCCAGAATATTTGTCGAGCTTCGCAAAAATATTGCCTGACACACGGCCGCCTTGTGCGATAACGTAATCTCTGAACCAGACATGCCCTCCTCACAGTCAACTTTAATGGTCGCCACTGTCCCAAATCTGATCATTCCAGAGGTTGCACTGTCGTCCAACGCTGGCCCTATGGAACGACCGGCAAACATTGTCTACAGCACAAATCCACACTTGGCTTTGGCGGAGGACGGTTCGAAGTATTGCGTCAAGGGAGCCGAAGATGTTGGCATAGTTTTGGCTGAGTTGCTTGGCCATGTTTTCGCGGGCATCGTTCAAATACCTGTACCAGATTATGCCGTTGGGCGATTTGACGATGCCAGCGCACCTGTCTTCGCATCATCCGTGCTCGAAAATGCCGTGCGCGATGTTGAACCATGGGTTAAGCTAAACCGTGTGAGCGATACCGGTTTGCTGTCGCGTTTAATCGCGCTGGACATTTGGCTTGCCAACAACGATCGTAATATTGGCAATTTGCTTGGACGTCCAGAGGCGACGTCAAATAATGGCAGTATTGAATTGGTCGCGATAGATTTTGAGAAAGCGGCAACCGTGCGAAAAACCGCCCCAACTATTGAAATTCCCGCGATGCCACCGAAATCGTTCTGGCCTCGTGGCACGCTCGGCACGTATTGCAGAACCCGCGCAAGCATCGCCAAAGCTGGCTTATCACGGTTTACCGGTATCTCTGACGGGCAGATTCACAGTGCCGTCGGCGGTGCATTTGCCGCCGTCAGAATGGACAATCCTGAGAAAATGGATACCGTAAGAGCCATATTGAGAAAACGGCGAGACAATCTTGAATCACTCTTGCAAGCCGAATGGAATTGAAACCCCATTTTCGTGTAGTTCGGTTTTCGCCGGTTCCAGAAGTTCAAGAACCAGTGAATGTTGCACTGTTGTTTGTTGAAGACAAGGCCCGCCTCGTCAGCGATTTTGAATTTGAAAAATTGGGTTGTGTTGCCCCGAGCTTTGACAAGTCCATATTGAGATTTTGGCTTGAGGACATCAGAGAGACACTGTCGTCCGTTCAGCCGGAGGACGCATACACGCACTTAGCGTCGAGAACTGCCCAAATCCAGGTCGGGCCAATGCACTGGTTAACCCGCAAATTATCACCTGAGTTTGAATTGCGTTTGATCAATAATTATTTGCGGCGCGGCCATCGCCACAATGCACCCTCGGAGCGCCATCTTCAATATGTCGATTCGCTCATCGAGGACGAGATTTCAAAGGTCTTTGTCAAAACAGGGCGGCTCCTAAAACGAGCGCGGCCTGAAACATTTCTCAGCCCCCAAAGTCTCAACTTGCTTTCGGCAAAAAACATCCGGTTTTCACGCGTTCTAAACGGCACCAAGCAAATAGTATTAATGGATGGATTGAATCTTGCCGTCACCAGCCGGGCGCAGATAAAACAGCGGGCAGCGGAAGTGGGCTACGGCTATTATACGCTTGGAATCAGCAAGAATCAGATTGAGCAAATCGAACAGAAATCCATCGTCCGGGCCGCATTTCTCTTCCACCGCCCGATAGGGTCGGACCCTGAGATCGATTACGCCGCCAATTTAATGAGCCGTGACGCTGATTTGCTGGTCGAGCCTGAATCCGGGAAAAACGTCGCGGAAGTTCAAAAGATCTTGCAGACTAGTTCTGAAAGCCTCATCGACTGAATTATCCCATTCGTTGGTTCTCTTCTTATATTTCCAGCGTAGACGCAGCGCCAACCGATGATGTCCTCTCCACGGGGAGATGAAAAAATGGATCCAAATGCCCCGCGCTACCTTATGGCCAGCACAAGACGAATTGTCTGCTCAATTTTGCCCAATAATAGTCTTGGAACACCACTTCCGAATCAGCTAGGATCGCCAAAACAAAGAAAAATTACCATGACGCAAATTATCGGAATAATTGCAAAAAATGGAATTGTCTTGGCTGCGGAAAGCCAAACGACGATAGGCAACGTAAAGCGCTTAGATACGGATAAGTTAACCGTAATTCCGTTTGCGAACGGCCAGGCATTGATTGCCGAAGCTGGATCGGCTCCTTTGTCTGGACGTGTTGTAGAAGGCTTTAAAAAGGATGCGCAATCCACCAGAATCACAGACGATTCCACCATTTCAAAACTTCTCCTGAAGTCTTTGCGAGAAGTCGTAACTGAGGTTAAAAGTCTCGACCCCTTGTGCTCTTCACCTAAATTGTGGCAGGATTATTTTCTTTCTCCTGACAACTCATTTGAATTGATGTTAGCATATTATTTTGCTGGGAAACCCTATCTCTTCAAATTTTATCCTCTTTGGGGGATACCTGCCCGCGCGAGATCATTATTTGAAACAAGCGGTATTGGATCAGATTTATCCGGTTATCTTCTTAAAAATTACATTGATGCGCATAAAGCAATGTTTTCGCTGATAAACCAGCGCCATCCAGGAAAACACCGCAGTGAGGTCTACGGTATAGATTGTGAAGAAGCAACAATGATAGCTATTTATGTAATAGAAACTGTAAAACAATATGTCGAAAGCTGTGCTGGCCCAACCAAATTAGGAATTGTCCGCCATCCGGACTATATTGATAAGGGTGATCATCTAGTAATATCAGATTTAGCTGGCAATG
>CAZSAL010000111.1:0-3871 GCA_964604825.1 uncultured Elusimicrobia bacterium | reverse complement strand
TTTACCTTGAGCGCCGCGTTGATGCCTGCCATTAACCCTTGACCCGCCGCTTCTTCGTAACCCGTCGTACCGTTGATCTGGCCGGCAAAAAATAAATTCTCAACGCGCTTGGTTTCGAGCGTCGGATGAAGCTGAGTCGGAGGGCAATAGTCGTATTCCACCGCATAGCCGGCGCGCATCATTTCGGCTTTCTCGAGACCGGGGATGGAATGCACAATCTGAACCTGTACATCCTCCGGCAGGCTCGTCGAAATACCATTCACATATATTTCTTCGGTCGTGTAGCCTTCCGGTTCCAGAAAAATATGATGCCGAGTCTTGTCCGGGAATTTCACCACCTTGTCTTCAATGGAGGGGCAATAGCGCGGCCCCTTCGACTTGATGACCCCGGAATAAAGTGGAGAACGGTCAAGATTGTTCCGGATGATCCGGTGCGTTTCCTCATTGGTATAGGTGATCCAGCATGGAAGCTGACGCTGAGGCAGGTGTTGCGTGAAATGCGAAAAGGGGACCGGGGGCTCGTCGCCGGGTTGCTTTTCACAGACCTCAAAGTTGATCGTCCGAGCGTTCAAGCGGGGCGGGGTGCCGGTTTTGAGACGGCCCAGTTCGAACCCCAGCTCGCGAAGCGGGTCGGATAAATGCTGAGCGGAATGCTCCCCGGCGCGTCCGCCTACGTTTTGTGTAAGGCCAACATGCATGAGCCCCTGCAGAAAAGTCCCCGTGGTCAGAATGACGGTCTTCCCCTGGTAAACGGTTCCCGTTTTAATTTCGATCCCTGAGGCGCGGCCGTTTTGGGTCAGGACCCGCACCGTCTCTCCCTGCTTGAGATCCAGAAGCGGCTGACGTTCAATTTCATGCTTCATGGAAAACTGGTAGAGCTTTTTATCGCACTGCGCGCGGGGGGACTGAACAGCGGGGCCACGCCCGGCGTTCAGCATCCGGAACTGCAGTCCGCTCCGGTCCGTATTCTTCGCCATTTCGCCGCCCAGAGCGTCCACGTCGCGCACGATTTGGCCTTTGGCGAGGCCGCCGATGGAGGGATTGCAGGACATCTGTCCGACACTGTCCAGATTCATTGTGATCAAAAGTGTCGGCAGGTCCATGCGCGCAGAAACCAGCGCGGCCTCGCAGCCGGCATGCCCGGCTCCGACGACGATAACAGCGTATTCTTTAGGGCAGACGTACATTTTTGAAATAATCGATCACGCCTTCGGCGACCGCCATCGCCAGATGGGCCTGAAATCCGCCCTGCGCCAGATCCTTTCCCTCCTGCTTATTGGACAGAACACCCAGCTCAATTAAAACCGACGGCATATGGGCGGAGGCGCTGACGAAACTGCGCCGTTTGATGCCATTGTCCTTGTGACTGGGAAGAGCCTTGAAAAGCGCTTCATGAATCGATTCCGCCAGAGCGCGGCTTCCCCAGCGGTAAAAATACGTCGTAAATCCCTTGAAACGCTTGTCCCGGTTCCAATCGCAATGGATCCGGATATACGCATCGGCTCTCACGATGTTGGCCAGGATGGCCCGGCCGCGATTATCCGCAGGCGAGGAATAGCCGTACCGCCAGGGATTGTCGTGTGTGCGCGTCATATAAACCTTGGCGCCCTGAGCCTCCAGAAGCGGGGCGACGGTTTCCGCCACATCAAGGGCCACATCGCGCTCGTAGACGCCACGCCGGGCCCTTGCCCCGGGGTTGATAATTTTGCCGGAGTCATTCATGACCGCATGACCCGGATCAAGCACTAGAACCTTTCCTTCAAGGAGTTTCTCGAAAGCTGCTGCCGGCAAGCGCTGGATACAACCGCCCGCCAGGATGGCCACTACGACCAATGATGGATTGAACCGCACAGGCCCTATTTCAGCAGATACACATGATCCCCGCGGCGTGCGCGTCCGATAACCTTGATCCCGACGGCCTCCCTGGCACCCGCCTGAGTGACGACAACATGATCGATCTGCATGGAATCAACCAACTGCTCCAGGTTGGTGGTATGGCCCAGCACCTGGATCCGCTGTCCCAGGGCGACAGGGGCCTTGAGCGCGAGGGCGATCACGCCGATTTTGGCGAAATAATCTTCAACATATCCCAAAAGGACGCCGTTGACTGGTGCAATCACTCCCGCCCGCGGTGCGGATACGGCCTTTGGCTTGGCCGATTTGGTCTTCTTTCTGGTTTTCTTAGCGGCTTTGACTAAAGGTCGCTTTGAAGAAGATTTCCTGACTTTGACTTTTGCCTTCGCCGGTTTACGCGTCTTGGATTTCTTTTTCATGTCAAAATGGTACTTTTTCTCCGACGGTCCCGTCCACCTATGTAGTATAATTCGCGCTATGCCAAAAAGAACCTTTCAACCGAACGTACGACGCCGGGCCAAAACCATTGGATTTCGGGCTAAAATGAAGACGCCGGGGGGCCGCCGGGTGCTCAAAAGCCGCCGACAAAAAGGCCGCTGGAAGCTCGTCCCTTGACTGTATCGGCGTAGGGCGTGTCGGCGTATCGGCGTAATAGATTTTAATCTTTCGCCGATACCCCGTAACGCCGAAACGCCTACACGATCTTTATGGATCAGCGGTTTTGCTGGGACGAGCGGTTGCATCGGAAATGCGATTTTAAGCGTATCTTTCAAGAGGGACACCGTTTCAGTACTTCGGGCCTTACTGTCTGGATATTGAATCGCGGTGAAACTGAAGAACCTCGAAGACCGCGGTTGGGGTTGGCGATTCCAAAAGCCTACGGTAATGCGGTGGCCCGGAATCGCCTGAAACGATTGATCCGTGAAGCGTTCCGGCTTAACAAAACCGGACTGCAGCCGGGAATCGATATGGTTTTTTCCGCACGGTCCACGTTAACGAAACCCCGCTATCAAACGATCGAGCCTCTGGTATTGAAATTATGGACACTCGCAAAGTTAATACAGCCATCCCCCGCCTCCTGATCCGCCTATACCAGGTCATGCGGGCGGGATCGGTCAGGCGGTGCCGGTTTTACCCGACCTGTTCGGACTACATGGTCCAAGCGATGGAGACGAAAGGGCTCTGTTCTGGACTGTGGTCCGGATTTTTGCGGATTTTGAAGTGCCATCCCTGGCATCCGGGTGGTTATGACCCTTTGATCAACTCAGATCTCAGAGTTCAGGGCTCAGAAATCTCTCTGAGTTCTGAGCCGAATTCTCTAACCCGAAATCTTTGATTTGGAATTGAAAGGACATCCTTTTTATGGAAAGTAAGAATTTTTTGCTGGCGATGGTGCTGATTGTTTCTTTCCTGCTGTTATGGACTGTTTTTGTCGTACCGCGCTTTGCGCCTCCGCCCGCGCCTGCGACCACCGCTGAAGGAACAGCGCCTCAAGGCTCGGAGTCCATGGCGGCGACGCCGTCGGAATTAAAAGATGCGCATGCCGAGATGCGGGAAGCCGTTGTCCCCGCCGTTTCGATTCTTCATGATGAAAATAATGAAATCGTTTTTTCTGCGAAGGGCGGTGCCGTTCGAAACTGGCGGCTGAATTCCAAGGGGCAGGACGTGGACCTCGTCCTGAATCCCGATGATGAGACGCTTCCCTTGGCGACCTTCCCGGACACCGTCTTCAAGATTACTCCCGGTATCCGCCAGTCCGTTATGGAAGCCGTTCTTCCGAACGGGCTGCATTTGACCAAGACTTTGACGCTCAGTTCCTCCGGATATATGCACCAGATCTCTTTCCGTTTTCAAAATCCCACCTCGCACGACATTGAACTCTCCAATTGGGAGTGGGGCTGGGGGCCCGGGATTGGAACCGCTCTAACTGAACAGAAGGAAAATGCACGCCTCATTCGCGCCATCACGCTGGGAAAATTAAAAGTCCATGTCATCAAAGAAACCGATCATCCGGAAT
>CAZSAL010000110.1:0-3916 GCA_964604825.1 uncultured Elusimicrobia bacterium | reverse complement strand
GCCGGCGTCCTAGTACCTTGCCTAGCAGCGACATAATGCCCCTCGAAACGTAATAGCGGTCCGCTACGCCGCCTGTTATAACCCTTGACCCCGGGCGGGGATCTTTGCAGCCTGAAGGCCCAAAAGTGATTGTTTAATAAAAATGCCGCTCCATTTTATTCGGCCGCAATAGTAGGAGTTTCTTTAAAGTTCCCTCCCATTCTTATTTCATAAGTCGTGTGAAAGCCGGTTGCCAGCAGCCGGCAGGAAATTATGCGGGGGACTCACTTGTTTCCGCTAATGCAACTGCTGCCGAGATAAGCGACAGGTGGGTCAATGCCTGAGGGAAATTCCCCAACATTTCATGGGATTTTGTATCGTATTCTTCAGAAAAGAGGCCCAGGTCGTTGCCGGTGGACAATGCACGCTCAAAGACCTGATGGGCCTGCTCCGCGCGACCTTGCCTGGCGAGACATTCTGCGAGCCAGAAGGAACAGGACAGAAAGACACCCTCTAAACCGGGCAAACCGTCGTCGCAGAGAGCGTAGCGGCGCAGCAGGCCTCCTTCTTCAAGTTCCTGCCATACGGCATCGGTGGTGCGGACCATTCGCTCATCATTGTAATCCACGAAATCAACGGTTGGGAGCAACAGCAGCGACCCATCCATAACCGCATGATCGAATGCCTGCACAAAGACCCCCCGGTCCGCTTCGTAGCCTCTTGTTTCAACTGCCTCGCGCACTTCCTCGCGGGCCTTTTTCCAGTGGTCCAGGGGAGCTTTGCGGCCTAGATCCTCGGCCAGCTTTATTCCCTTGTCGATCGCGGCCCAGCACATTACCTTGGAGTATACGAAATGACGAGGTTCCCCCCGCAGCTCCCAGATGCTGCGATCCGGGCGTTGCCAGGAATCGACAGCAGCGCATACCAGTTCGACAAGGAATTCCCAATAATCGTCGTCAGGAGATTCACCTCGAATGTGCCATCGGTACGCCAGGTCAAGCAGTCCACCGTAAGTGTCCAACTGAATCTGCTTCGAGGCATCGTTGCCCACCCGCACGGGCTTGGCGCCGCGATACCCTTCAAGCCTATTTATTTCGTTTTCAGGGAGCCAGCGCTCACCGCCTGGCCCGAAGACTATCTGGAGTTGGTCCGCGCTCCCGGCTGCACTCCTTTCGATAAACCGGCGGAACCCGTCGGCCTCTTTTACATACCCGAGCTGCGCCAAAGACTTCACCGCGAAGCACGAATCACGAACCCACGAAAATCGGTAGTCCCAGTTCCGGCATCCACCTGGATATTCCGGCAGTGAAGTAGTACCCGCAGCCGCTATGGCCCCGGTGGGCGCGTTGGTAAGACCTTTGAGCACCATGGCCGACCGTTTGGTATTGCCGGAATAACGTCCCCTGAACTCACCCCTTTCGCACCAGTCACGCCACCATAAAATGGTCTCCTCCAGTCTGCGGTATAGTTCCTCAGTGTCCGGAACCTCCACCAGGCCGTCGTCGATTTCCTCGGGATTCCGGAATAAAGTGGACAGGCAGGTCCGCGACCCTTTCTTCGTCGCGAAGGTGCCGGTTAGATTGTGCCGATTTTTCAACTCCAGATCGACATTACCGGAGATGACCAGCCCATGGCTGCCGCCAATGGCGAGGAAATTGCCCTGGAAATCTTTCCTGATCCATGGTTTGATTGCTCCATAGCCGAAGCGAGGTTCGATATCGATCTTGAGTTCTACCGCGCCCTTCACTCCCTCGATAGACCGGAGAATCTGCTGGTGCGGATTGCGTTGACCGCCGGTACACATTGTAAAGCAGTCTAAAACCCGCGCTTCATTCCCCCCGCTCCTGAAAGTAGTTTCGAGAACCATCGACGACTCCAGATACCGCCGGCTTGTCCGGTATTTTCCCACGGGGGCAATCTGACAGTATCCCCCGTTGTTCCAGTCGAGGATGCGACCGAAACAACTTGGAGAGTCCATTCTCGGCATGCAGCACCAATCAATGGACGCGGATCTCGAGATCAGTGCGCATGAGTGGCTGTCTGCTATAAAGCCGTAATCAGCGATGGGTGGATATGTGTTCGAGCTCATATGCAGGACCTCCAAATCCTTTCGCCACCAATCGGGGCAGCGGTTATTTTCCAGCATCGAAAGGGGAAATCTTACCGGCTATTTGAAAATGATGCCAGAATTTATTCCCTTGAGACTGTCGGGAGGAGGTGGACTTAATGCTCTGGGAGACGGGCCTTGCGTGCGATCCGACATCCAGCACCTAATGCAATAATTACAAGCATTTGTGCAATTTGTGATGATGGTTAATTTATGATTGCGGGGTCAGAAAAATGAACCCCGTTTTTGTTTTCCCGGCCCAGACCGGGAAATTAAAAAACGTCAACCGTTGAGGTAACGCGGTGAAATATGGAGGTGACGTATGAAACGTCTGATATTTGCATTGTCGCTGGCATTCCTGGTTGGGTTGTTTGCCTTCTCGGGGTCCACTACGCATGCGTACGCGTTCAATAACTCCAGTGATCAAGCACAGTTGACGGCGTCTGGGTCTTACCGGACAGTTGAGTGGCACAGATATTGGCGAGATGACCGTGACTTTGACAGACCGTATGTCAGACACTATTACGACTACGACTACTATGACCCTTACTACGGCTACACCTACTACTACCCTTACCCGTACACCTACTACTATGGACCAGGGATCTCAATTCGCACACCATTTTTCGGGATTAACATCCCGTAACGTGGGTGAGCAAAATTGTTCCCAACATTTCCATCTCTCCTTTATGCTGAAACTTGGCGTTTGGAACTCCGGTCTTCTCGGAGCCTTCCCGATAATGAAATAAGAGCGTAGGCTAAGGGCGTAAATCCAGTAAAAACAGTATTTTAGGCGTAAAGCCCGTATTCTTGCTATCCATGCTTTAAAGTTTACTCATTCACAGCCGGTTCACCTTTTCGGTTTAGGAATGACTCGTCATGAAGGGTGAGTCCTCCGAGGCTGAGAAAACATAACGGGGGTAACTTAGGCGGGTTCCCCGGATTTTCCCGGCGGTCTTCAAATAGGACCCGGCGCACATAATTGAAGCCTTGAGGGCAACGCCGGGACAGTCATTGATCCAGCACTACCCGTAATCCGGGTTGATCTTTGTTCCTTTGATTCCTACTCTATTCAAATCGTTGAAGATGCACGTACATGTGACGCCTCTCTTCTTGCTTTGATGCCCTGGCACAAAAAAGGATAGTCTGCATGCTGATCTACCCTGGAAAACCTTGTCCTTCGGAAAAAAGTGAACTGACAAGGGATGAGCTGTCTGAAAAAATCCGGACCCTTGAAGAGCGCCTCCTGGAATCGGAGCAGATAATTCATGCGATTGGGGCTGGTGAGGTGGATGCGTTCATTGTCCATGAACCCTCCGGAGAGCAAATTTATACTCTTAAGGGCGCCGATCACGGATATCGTGTCCTTGTGGAGTCCATTACCAAGGGTGCTCTGATACTCTCATCCGATGACTCCGTTTATTACTGCAATCGCACTCTGGGGGAAATGCTGGGGCTTCCGATTCAGAAAATCATCAGCAGGAAGCTTGAATGTTATGTCGATTCCGAAGGTTGCTCGCGACTGATGGAGATCATCGGGGAGAGCCGCAGTTCCGGGGCGGCCAGGGGCGAGTTCCTGATGAAAAGAAATGACGAGACACTCCTGCCGGTAAACATTTCGCTTAATTACATGGGCTTTCAAGATTTTGAGGGCATCTGCGCGGTAATCACGGACCTCTCCGAACAGAAGCGGGTTGAGGAAGAGCTTCGGCAGCACCGTACACAACTTGAATTATTGGTCAAAGCGCGCACTGCCAACCTTCAGCAGGAAATCATCGAGAACAAGAGGACGGGAACGGAGTTGGCCGAGAGCCAAGCGCTTCTGCGTGC
>CAZSAL010000109.1:0-3948 GCA_964604825.1 uncultured Elusimicrobia bacterium | reverse complement strand
GCGTGTGGATGGCCCGCTTAATGAGGTCGGAACGATCATAGACCGGTACAATTTCAACACCGGCCGGGAGTGAAGGTGTAATCTCCTTGATCTTTTCTTTCACGCGGTTGATGACGTTCAGCGCGTTTTCTCCCTGGCGCATGACGATAATGCCGCCCACCGTATCGCCGAGGCCGTCCAAATCAGAGACGCCACGCCGCATCTCGGGTCCCAAGGTTACCCGGCCAAGGTTCTTCACCAGTATCGGGGTGCCGGCTTTCCCGTTTCCAACCACGATATTTTCGATGTCCGTGATCGACTTCGCGTACCCCCGGCCGCGCACCATGTATTCCGCCCCGGAAAATTCCACGAGACGCCCACCAACGTCATTGTTGCCATCGCGGATGGAGTCCACTACTTTGGACAACGGAACGTTATAAGCCACGAGCGCATTGGGATCAATCAAGACCTGATACTGCTTCTGAAAACCTCCGATCGACGCCACTTCGGAAACCCCCGGGACGGACTGCAGCCAGTACCGCAGAGTCCAATCTTGAAAGCCGCGCAGTTCCGCCAGGTCATGCGCACCCGTCTTATCGACGAGAGCGTATTGATAGACCCATCCGACGCCGGTGGCGTCGGGCCCGAGTTCCGTGCGGACCCCTTCCGGCAGGCGGGCCTGGATTTTTGAGAGGTATTCGAGCACGCGGCTCCTGGCCCAATAGAGATCGGTGCCGTCCTGAAAAATGATGTACATGTAGGAATAACCGAAGTCGGAAAATCCGCGGATCGCCTTAATCTTTGGCGCACCCAACATCGAGGTGATGATTGGATAGGTGACCTGGTCTTCGATAATGTCGGGGCTGCGGTCCCAGCGCGAATAGACAATGACCTGCGTGTCGGAAAGGTCGGGGATGGCGTCGAGGGGGACATTTTTCATCGAGTAAATAGCGCCCCCTACCGCCACCAGCGTCAGAAGGGCGACGACGTACTTGTTGCGCGCGCAGATCTCGATGATTTTTTCGATCATAATGATGGGCGCACAGCAGTGCGCCCCTACACCGCTATTGTCCTCCTGTTGCCGCTTTCAGTTTGGATTCGGAATCGATCAGAAAATTGGCGGCGGTTGAGACCATTTCGCCTTCTTTCAAACCATTGCGGACTTCGAAATAGCCATCGGCCTGATGCCCGATCTCGATCTCCCGGGGTTCAAATTGCCCGGGAGCCGTCTGGACAAAAACCAATTGGCGCGTTCCCGTATCGATGACGGCGGCTTCCGGAACCGCAAGCTTATGCCCCAGGCCTGCGTGAATGGCCGCATTCAGGTACATATCCGGCTTGAGACTCCCATCAGGATTCGGCGTCACGATGCGGGCCCGAAGCGTGCGCGTCTCGGCATTCACGATCGAATCGACGGCTCGCACGGTTCCATGAATTGTTCTACCAGGGAACGAAGGCGAGGTCAGGTCGACCTCCTGCCCCGGTTTGACCAGGCCGGCTTCATAGTCATAAATTTCGGCGTAGACCCAGACGGTTCCTCCCGCTTTTCCCAGCAACAGGTTCGACGGATCAAATCCCGGTGCGCTCACGAGCTTGATCTGCTCATCGGATAAGCCCATCTGGCGCAGTCGCAGGGCCGACGCGTTGACGGTCGCCTCCGATTCTGTTTGGAAGGGCGTCGAACCCGCGCTGTTTTTGGCTCCTTCCACGGCGGCCTGATGTTCAAGGATCGCGCTGTAAAGCCCCGGGTCGTAGGCCACGCGGGCGGAGGCACGAACGCTGACGAATAAATCCCTGGTTTCAACAGGAGCCACTTTGACTCCGACCAGCTGCTCTTGAGTCGGTGAAACAGTAACGGTTCCTTGGCCGGCTATGGCGGTACCGGATTGAACGGGCATGGAGGCCGAATCTGGAACCAACTTCATGCCGCAGATCGGGCAATCGCCCGGTTTTTCCGAATGATATTGCGGGTGCATCGGACAGTGATAGGTGACAAGGGCGGCAGTTGCATTTGGGGAAGAGAGCTTTCGAGAGCAAGCAGGAAGAATGAAAAAAAAGCCAAGGACAACACTTGCTGTCATTGCGAGAGACCAGAGGAAGCGAAGCAATCTGTCGTAGCGTGGCAGATTGCTTCGTCGCTTCGCTCCTCGCAATGACGTTAAGACAATATTATTTATCATGGCTCATCTCCGTGGGCATGACTTCTTCCTGCTCAAGAGCTTCTTTCGCCTTATCAATCGGTACACCGACCCAGCGTTCGAGTTCACTCCAATGGTCACCGTAGCGATAAAGCTTGTCCTGGTATTCATTGTTGGTCTGGATCCAGGTACGGAAGGCCTCCAAAAAGCGCAGGAAATCCAGCTGACCGCTGGCATATTGCTGTCGCGTAATTTTTAGAGCGCTCTGAGCCTCTGGAAGAATTCCCGCCTGGTAATTCTTGGCCTGGGTCAGGTAGGTGTTGGTCTCGGTATATTCCTGGTGGACCATTTTCTGGACCTCGTTGCGCATAGCCTGCGATGTCGCTTCCGTTTCCGCAGTATGCTCTTCGGCGCTCCTGGTCAGTCCCCAGGGGCGAGAAAGCCACAAAGGGAATGTCACAGAAACGCCGATCTGGCTCCCTGCCGGCCCGGCATCCGCCGTTTCCTTTTCGTACATGACGCCGAAATCTGGTAGAAATTGGAGAGCATGATGCGTCTTCATCGCCCGGCTGTGATTCACTTCGTGCATGGCGGATTGATAGAGTGGGTTATTAATGGAAGCGAGTTTTTCCAGCTCCGGCAGGCTGGTTTGTATTTCCGTGAGGTCCGGAGGCTGAGCCGTTCCCAGTTCGGTCTCCACCGCCTGGTTGAGAAGCGTATTCATTTCGATGGTGATCAAGGTGCGCTGCTGTTTTTGCTCAAAAAGCATATTTTCCATCCGGCGCAGTTCGGTTTGAACCATGAAGACATCTGCCGCGGATGATTGCCCTCCGGCCAGACGGGCCTGAGCGGAGGCAAGGGTCTGCTTCAGGACATTGACGCTTTCCTGCGCCAGCGCGATCAACTGGTCGGTCAAATAAAGCTGGTAATAGCGGGATCGGACATCTCGGAATACCTCCAAAGTCATGGCCCGGTATTTCGCCTCGGCGATGAGGGCTTCGTGGTATTTCATCCGGGCATCATTGGTCAGTTTTCCCGGGAAAGGAATCGTTTGCTCGATGCGGTAATGCTGCATGTGCATGGGGTCGACGCCGGCCACTCCGCTGGGGAATTTCTCATCAATATAAGTGAACGTGGGGTCCGGCCAGGCCCGCGTTGGAGCGACCTCGTCGAGCATAACCTTCCATCCGTGCCGTGCAGCGAGTATTTCGGGGTTATTATCGCGCGCTTTGAGCAAAAGGGTCGGGAGAGACAAAACCTCCCCAGCCCAGAGGCTCGTAGTCAAGGAAAAGATCAGAATAATAGAGCGAAATAAATGAAAGCTTCTAAACATGACGCACCTGCTTTGGATAAGAGAGAATAAACCTAAATTACGGGCTGCTTAAGCGTCTAGGAGATGAGCGTCTACGGGAGGGGCGCGAACGGAAGGCGGAGGGCCGGCAAAGAGCGTCTGTATTGTAGCGGCCAGGTTGGCAAAAATCTGAGACAGCGGGCGCAAGCCTGGGAGTTTGATCTGTAAGGAGGTCGGCAGCGGTATCAGGGCGTTGTCCAGAACAGGAGTCGAAGAGGCGATAAAATCGTGTGGTATCGAGGCTTTCAGGAATGGGCAATTGGGCATCGGAAGCTTTGTTTTGCAGCATGGCATCGGGCAGGATCGGGCAAATACGGTACCGAAACCCATTTGACAGTGAGCGGGGGCAGGGAATTGGCTGACAGCTAAAGAAGCCAGGATGGCGACGGTCAAGATCAGGCGGGCAGTGACTTTCATCTTGTCTCGAGTATAGACTCAACTGAAAGAAGTGTCAAGGCTACAATTAACTTAAAGGATGTG
>CAZSAL010000108.1:0-4059 GCA_964604825.1 uncultured Elusimicrobia bacterium | reverse complement strand
CGTCGCTGTCGACGGGGCGCTCGCGGGGCGCATGATGTTGCTGCGCATGACGAAGAGTTTCTACGGCAACGAAGATACGGAGCTTACCGATCGGCTTTTGGCCGAGCGGCCCGGCATTTTCCTCTGGGCAATTGAGGGCTGGCGACGACTGCGAGAGCGGGGCCGATTCGTCCAGCCCGACAGCGCCGCGGAGTTGCTGGGCGATATGGAAGACCTGTCGAGCCCCATCGGCCAGTTCGTCAAGGAATGCTGTCGAGTGGAATCGGCCCGCTGCGCTGCGGTCGACGACCTTTTCACGGCCTGGCGCTTTTGGTGCGACAATAAGGGCCGCCGTGGTGTTGGGTAGTCCATAATAGGATATGCTGTCATAAACGGCTATGCTGAGAAGTTCCACCAGAAGGCCGATTACGATAAGGTATAATATCAGCATTACCATCCGGAAAGCCGGCCTCATGTCTTGAGTCTTGTGTCTCTCACCGCCTGTATCTCCGACCTTACCCGTTGCATAGCTGAAGAAATAACTGTAGCTGCCGACCTGAAAGAATAGAAAAAACCCGTAGAGAAAGAGAAATATTAATGTAACGAAAATTTGGTAAGGTCCCATCAGTCTTAACGGGACGACGATTGGAATGAACACTCCCAGCGCGCACATGGCGCCCAATTTGGTTATATATGAATAGGCGCTTTTTGAATTGAACTCCTGCTCCCTGAATTTCATGCCTCCTATCAGCAGTGCTATCCCGAGCACCGCATTTATGGAAAGGATCACTCCCGCAAAGATCGAGTCCCTCGCCAATGTGGGCTCCTGACCGGGCCCGTGAAGCATTATTGTCAGGATCATGATCACCTCGATTGCCGACGCGGAAAGGATCAGGACGAGCGTCCCAAGGGGCTCTCCGAAATGAATGGCCAGGTATTCCGCCTGCTCTACCACCTTTACGGCCACAAGCAGGATAACCCCCCCGATAACGAAAAACATAATCTCAGTGATACCGCCGTAATGGCCGATTGGCCCGATGTAAGGCGTAATTTCGAGAAAATAGGCGACGGCAAGACAGAGAAACCCGGCGAAGATCGTTTTTTCGTGCTGGAAGAGATTTTTTAAAACAATCGAACTTGCTGACATCATATCCGAAGACTCCATTCAACCCGGGATTTAGCCTTGGCCACCAGTGCTGAAGATGACACGATGAGCAGATCGGGTGAGTTCGCACCTTATCTCGATCTGCACGGTGCCGCGAACAATAATCGGACGATACAGGTTATTACTTTAAAGTGCGTTGCGCACACATTTGATAGTTCGGCAATGAGAAATCAAAAGAATCCCCGTATTGGCGGGCGGCTGCCCGGGCAAGTTTTTCTTGGGGAGCCCGAAGAAGAAGCGGTATCGCAGTTTATCAAGACGGGACCAAACCCTAAAATTTTTGTTACCTGCAAGCCAATACCTGCCGATTAAGATCAAAAGGAAGAAGTCTTCTGGAAAGAGATTGGTTACTCTCTTTTGCCCGATCTGTTTAAGACTGATCCGGGCTTTCATAGCTGATAGTGACACTGGGCGGATTTCGTGCGGCCATCGGTTATCCAGGATAAGTCAACTTTGAAGTATCATGGTGTGTTTATCTGAAATTGTTGTCCAGGCTTCAAGGATGCCCACACTACGGAAGAGGATTAATGATTCATGGATCTAAAAAAATGGTCTCTCAGGATAAAGATTGTGGCTATCGGGATAACACTTCCGACTCTATTGGTGGCCGCTTTGTTCTATATGCATATGGGTAAATCGAAAGAGGACACGGTCCAAGCCTTTACGAGTAAAGCAAGAGCAATCTGTCTGTCTACGGAATCCACCAGGGTTGAAATGGAACAGAAATGGGCACAGGGCCTTTTCTCCCTTGATGAGGCCAGAAATTATGCCGCTAAGAAAGATATGGACAGGCTCCTGGCAAGTGTGCCGGTCGTTACCGCGTGGCAGGCGGCAATGCGCAACGCCAAGGAAGGCGGATACGTTTTCAAGGTACCCAAGTTCAGTCCGCGAAACCCCAAAAACCAACCTGACGTCAAAGAAGCAGCCGCCCTCAAGGCTATGACCGACAGGAAGCTCGACGAATACTTCGAGGTAGACGCAGACACAAACTCCGTACGGTATTATCGAGCTGTCCGTTTGAGCCAGACCTGCCTCATCTGCCACGGCGATCCAGCTAACTCCAATGCTCTGTGGGGAAATGCCGAGGGGAAAGATCCCACCGGCGTTCAAATGGAGAACTGGAAGGAAGGCGAAATCCACGGCGCTTTTGAAGTCATTCAGTCCCTGAATGAAGCCGACAGGCAACTGGCGGAGTCCACGACAAATGCGGCCTTCTTGACGCTGATCGGCCTCCTGGTAACGTCTCTATTGTTCGCAGGTCTAAGCATTCGTATTGTCTCAAATTCCGTGATCAAACCAATCCGTCTCATCATTAAAAAGATATCGAGCACTGCGGATATTTTAACGGATTCTGCGCGCGGAGTGGCCAATTCCAGTTACACGCTTTCCGAGGGCGCCCTCAAACAAGCGGCCAGCCTGGAAGAGAGTGCCTCGGCACTGGAGGAGGTGACCGCCATGACAAAATCCAATGACGAGCATGTTCAGCAGACGAGCAAGGTGTCTCAGGAAGTTTTGTCTGCCGTAAACGCCGCGCACGAGCGTATGTTGCGCATGGTCGAGGTTATTGAGAAAATCAAAGAGTCATCCAAACAGATTGATACAATCATGAAAGCTGTCGAATCGATTGCATTCCAGACGAACCTGCTTTCCTTGAATGCTTCCGTTGAGGCTGCACGAGCTGGAGAGGCGGGAGCCGGATTTGCGGTCGTTGCCGAAGAAGTGCGCTCCCTGGCCGGAAAGAGTGCCAATGCAGCAAAGGAGACAGCCGTGCTGGTCGACAAGGCCGGAACCAACTCCGAAATGGGAGTACAGTCTGCAGGAGAGGTCAAGCGCATGCTCGACCAGATTGTACAGGGAATAAATAAAGTTAACACTCTTGCCAGGGACATCTCTGCATCCAGTATCGAACAGACGCAAGGCGTGAACTTGGTCAATCAGGCCGTGAACAAGATCGATGTGGTCACCCAGGCAAACGCCGCCATATCCCAGGAGGTTGCCGCGGACGGGCAGGAACTCTTCTCGCAGGCGGAAGCTCTAAGCGGCATGATAGTGCAACTGTCAGAAATCGTCGGAATCTCCTCTCAACCACATATGACGCGAAGAACTACAGCGGAATCGTCCTCACTCAAAACGAAAAAGGGATGATCGCCGTGTGAGGGGGCATATCGGAGGGGCCTGCACCTCAGCCAGGTTGAAAGTGTATTGCTGAGCTTTAAAGAGATCCAGGGAAATTGAACACCCTGAAGTGGGGTCTTTGCTCACAAAAACTATAATGTTAACAAACTCAGCAGCCGCGTGACTCTCCGGTTCGACGTGGTGAACTCCCCTGCCCTTTCTCCGGAACAAAAAGAACTCGTTTTGCGCCGGATCGAGAATCGTATCGCCAAAGACGGTGTCTTGAGGGTTATATCGCAGCAGACCCGCAGCCAGGTGGGAAATCGAGATTGGCGGTGGAGCGGTTTGTGGAGTTGATGCGGAATGCGTTAAGGCAGGTCCCGATAAGAAAGAAGACGCGGGTCAGCAGGGGACCCAGCTCTGTCGCCTGGAGGAGAAAAGATCGCACAACGTTGTGAAACGCGGGAGATCAAAGCCTTCAATGGGGGATTGATGGTGTTTCCGCAGGAAGATAGCTTAAGCAGAATAGGTAGTTTTGAGCTGGCGAAGATCCGTTAGTAGAATCATATGTCAAGAAATCACAGAGTTGTCATATCGACAAGTAAGCAAAAGAGGGTCTTCCGGCAAATGAGTACCCGTGGTTCGGATTTTTGCCCCGAGGGGGCCGCATAATTGCCCCGGCCCCCACGCCCCGCGAGGTGCCACCCTGGGGTTGTGACGCCAACAAGAACCAGTTCTTACCCTGTAGGGGTTGCATAGCCGATCCTTTGATGTTCGAGCACCCTGTGATTTAATCATGA
>CAZSAL010000107.1:0-4173 GCA_964604825.1 uncultured Elusimicrobia bacterium | reverse complement strand
AGACGATCTACAATACCATCGATCGCGCAACTCCCGATGCCTTCGGCGGCCAGGTAGGGCAGACGCTCGAGCAAACTGGCGATGCGCTCCAGCAGAATGCCATCCGGCGACAGCAACTCGCCAACGAAACTGCCGTACAGGACGCTTATGCCAACCAGTTTTCACCGCAACTAAGGGCGCTCACCCAAAACTACATGAAACTCGAAGGCAAAGACGCCGAGGCCGCTTTCCCCCAATATCAACAGCAAATAAACGATCTTAGAAACCAGACTCGCGAAAATCTGAATCCGTACCAACAAAGACTTTTTGACGAAAGGAGCACGCGCCGCGTCGAAGGCGACCTTGACGGGATGGCCCGCTACGCCAGCCAGCCAGACCAAACAATGGGAATGGAACACCCACAACGCAGTATTGAGCGATCTGATCGCTGAGGCTGAGGCAAATTATAGCGATCCCCGGCGTGTCGCAGCCGCGGTGAGCCGGCTTGACAACGAGACGGCGGCCTACGCCAAAAGCCATGGTTGGAGCGACGAAGTATATGAATATCAGTTGCGTAAAAATAACGACATGCTCTGGAGCGCCGTCATAAGGCGCCAGGCCATTTTCGATCCCGAAGACGCAATGGCGACCCATCGGGACGCAGCCGCAAAAAAGAGAATTTCCGGAAGCGCCCAGGGGGAACTTGAACAATTCCTAAAGCCCGTCCAGGACCTGCAATCCGCTCAGAATGCCTACGGCAAAGTCACGGGCGGAGCGATGGCGCAGCAGATAGCAGGCGAAGCGCAGCGCCAGGGGGTCGATCCGGGCACGGCGTTGACGATCTGGAGCGCTGAAGGAGGCGTGACGAACCCGGCCACGAAGAACCCGGCATCCTCGGCCACGGGGATCTTCCAGCACCTTGATAGTACTTGGGCGGATCAAGGCGGCACGGATCAGGACCGGCTCGACCCGGGACGCCAGGTGCAGCTCGGCGTAGCTCTCATAAGGCAGAATAGTGACGCTCTTGCCAAAGACCTTGGCCGCTGGCCTCAGCCGCGGGAAGTTTACCTTGCTCACCTGCAGGGAATAAGCGGGGTCACAGCGCTTCTTCACGCCGACCCGGACGCCAACGCGGGGCAAGTTGTCGGCAATCCGAAAGCGATTACGGACAATGGCGAAACACCGGATACGACGGCCGGGCAGTTCCTTAACTCCATCAAGGGTTATGTCGATAGGCACTCTCAAATGTACGCCTCAAACGGAGCGCCCACCGCCCGGAATATCGCCGCGAACTGCAGCGCTCAATTGCAGGGCGTAGCCGATCAGGCTCAAAAGGATTTTCCAGGTGACCCCGGAATGCAGAAACTTTACGTGAACCATTACCGGCAGCAGGCGGGCCAGGCGCTTTACGCTCAGCAAATGACGGATCGCGCCAACAATTCAGTCGTATTCAATGCTCTCACCGGTCCAAATCGCTTGTCGTCCTGGCCGGAATTTAACAGCGATCCCCAAAGAAAGGCGGCTTTTGACGCTCTCTGTAAAACCGACGCCTCGATTTATGACAAGGTGGACAGGGCGATCACTACAAACGCTGTTGCCGCATGGGACCCTCCGGCAACGTAGGAGACAAATGATCTCTATAACCAACTTAATGGTATGAGCGCCACGGACCCGGAGGGTTTTTCGAAACTGAATCTCATACAGTATTACGGCGCCATGCCCGTGTCTCAGTTCAATGACCTGGCAGACACACAGAAAAAGATTCACGCGGGCGATGCGGCGCAGGCGGCTAAGAACATTGACCTGCAAGCCCCCTAAGTGCCGTCAAAGACCTTGCGAAAATGGCTTACGCAGACCCCAACAGCCCGCTTTATCAGGTGATACCTGAATCAACCTCTTTGCCCGATCAGCAGAAGTGGAACGGGTTCGTCAGTAAATTCGGGCAGGCGCTCGACGACTGGCGGCAAAATAATAACGGGAAAATCCCCACCAACATGCGGAAGTGCGAGATCGCACAGGGAATTCTTTTCCCGAACGCGGCCCCGCCACTCGCCCATGATGCCGGTTTTTCCGGGATAACGCCATACCGCTCGACGCCGGCGCAATAAATCCATTCCCGGAGGATACAAATACCAGTGAAGGTGCCTACCCAAATGGAAGTGTGCTAGATTTAAACGGCAATCCAGATCAGATCGCTGACCGGCAGAGGTGCCTGTCGGTAGCCTGCAGGATGCCGGCGAATCGGCGAAGCCGGGCTTTTGGGACCTTCTGCAGAAGGGGGGGCCGGTCGCCTTGAACCTTCCGGATCGGGTGGTGCCGGACTTGTGGGAACTTCCGGAGGTGGCGAAACGGGAAGGTAAATGAGGGGAGGAGGCTTCCGATCATTTCATTTTGGCTGCGGGATCTCTTCGGCATGTTGACAATAAGATGATCACACATAACGGCTGGCGGTAGTGTCCTAATTTGGTTTTGGCCGAGCCTCGCTTGGTATAGTTTGTTGATAGTGTCCCGATTCGATTTGGGTGGAGCTTCGATATAGTTTGTTCATCACGATGAACAAAGTATGCTTCATTTTCTTTGCCTGAGTGGCAATCTAATCGCCAAAATTATCTCGCCGAAATATGACGCTGATCCGATTAAAGGAATGGCACAGAGCTTCTGAAAAGCACAATAGTTCACCACAGAGAGGCACGGAGAGCATAGAGAAGGTTCTGCGACGACAAAAGATTCGGAGGCAGGAAGGAACGGCCTTGTAGTTGAGGTCTTTTCTAAAAGGATAATCGCAGAGCCATTCTCTGTGTAACCAGCATGGGGTTTCTTGAAATTTTGTCGGGAAGATCGGGCTAAGCTGCTGTTTTTCTCAGCGATCTCTGCGCCTTCTATGGATCAACCGGAGACCCTGGAGACAGATCGTAGGACCTTGCGAGTTGCCGATCTGTGAATATCTCTTAGTTTTTAATTCGTCAATTCCTTTGGTTTATGGAGGTTCGATCATGTCACTTATCGATGTAGAAGTAACGGACAATATCGGATTCATTTGTTTCAACAATCCCGCTAAGAAAAACGCATTGAGCCAGGAGTTGGTCGACGATGTCGTTCAGGCGCTCCATGATTTTAGAGAACGGAAAATCGCGGTAGTGATTCTGAGGGCTCAGGACGGATGCTCTGTCTGGTCTGCCGGACACGACATCAAGGAATTGCCTCATGTACGGCGCGACCCGCTAGGCTATAACGACTCCCTGGAGAAGCTGCTTCGAGCGGTCCAGAAATATCCCGGGCCGGTCATTGCGATGGTCCATGGAAGCGTGTGGGGAGGCGCCTGCGATCTCGCCATGACCTGCGATATCATCGTCGGGGATGAATCGTCGTCATTTGCGATCACCCCGGCGAAGCTTGCGCTGCCCTACAATGCCTCTGGCATTCTGCATTTTATCAACAGGGTTGGGCTCAATATTGCAAAAGAAATGTTTTTTTCGGCAGATCCTATCGTGGCGGAGAGAGCGGAACGTGTCGGCATACTCAACCATCTCGTGCCGTCCGATAAACTCCTGGAGTTTACGACCAATCTGGCAAAGCGGATGACAGGGCGCTCTGCGCTTGCCATTTCCGTTATCAAAGAACAATTCAACCTTCTTGCGGGTGCACACCCCCTGGCCCCAGACGTCTTCGAACGCATCCAGGGCTTAAGAAGACAGGTATACGACAGCCATGATTATGAAGAAGGTGTTCAGTCATTTGTGGACAAGCGGCCGCCGGTATTCAAGGGCGAGTGAGGCTGATGATTTTAATCTCGTAAGCAAATCGGGGCATGAGGGGCAGGTCCACTTCCCGTGTCTCGCCCCTGTGCCGGGTTCAAGGCCAATTCAGGAATTTAGGAATTCACTCCCTCAATCCTTCAATTCGTTTATAATTCCTCTGTTCCTTAATTAGGGATTTAGGGAGGATCAGGTGGAAAGCCCTAAAGTTGCTCTAATTGCAATATTCAGCTTCTGCTTCATTGGTATCCTTTGCCTTGCCGCAGTAGCTGCCGCACAGCAGCAGCAAACTTCACCGGCAACGACTCTGCCTCCAAAAACTGCCCCTCCCCGCCACGGCGCTCCTCCCTCAGGTCTCGGACCGGGTCCGGAGCAGGCACCAGCGCCTCGCCCCCTGGTGCAAAAGGGTCCCGGGAGCCAATTCATCAGGAATCATCCC
>CAZSAL010000106.1:0-4187 GCA_964604825.1 uncultured Elusimicrobia bacterium | reverse complement strand
CGTTCAGGCGCCTTTTCATGGTTTCAGGGTGGCCCGGAGGGACATGAGGTACTGTCTGGTATTAATCGGGTTCAAGTTTTCCGAGATCACGCCGGAGATTGCCGGCAGGGTATGATAATCCCACGACGGAATATGGTATTCATGGAGGATATAAAATGAGATTGAGAAGAAATTCCCGGATTACATGGGGTTTGATTGTGGCTGTTTTGACAGCCGGCATGTTTTTCACAGGAGCAGGAACGAGTTTCGCCAAGTCTGCCGCCCAATGCGATAATTATGCCAGGAACTATGCCGACCAACACAGCAATGGAGGTGGAGACGTCCTTGGCAGCGCGCTTGGAGGGGCCGCGACGGGAGCGATCTTAGGAGGAATCATCGGCGGCGGCAGAGGGGCCGGAACGGGCGCAGCAATCGGCGGGGGAGTAGGCGCGCTGGGTGGCAGCGCCCAGGCAGCTAATGACTGGAACTACGTTTACAATCGCGCCTATAATCGCTGTATGGCACAATAACAAGCGCCGGCCCGTCCGGGAGACCAGATAAAAGACGGTTCGCCTCCAAGAGTCTCAGCGTAATTTTCTGTGGATTTTCGATAGGTTGAATATCGCTGTCTCGCCGGTCTACGAAAGTTCGGCCGGAGAACCAAAATAATGAGGGATGGAGGACTTTTCTTAATCCAAAGGAGAAGGACTCTTTACCTTTAGCAGGGCAGCCTTTGCTTGAATACTTCAAGAGACGGCCGGAAATCGACAGCTTCCAACGCCTAAGGAAGGATACTATTAACGGCAACGGTCCCCAGTCTTGAAATATATGAGGTTGTACCATCCATGAATATGTCGTAGCAGATTTGAGACAACTCTTCGAGTGAAACAGGACCTTGCGGGTCGTACCAGTACATTATCGAATTGCACATCCCAAACATGATGTAGCTGATTGCTTTGAGCTTATGCATATCCATGGTGCAGTTAAATAAGCCGGAAAGCACATCGGAAAGTATCCTGGCGTATTTTTTCTGCTTGCCGGATACCACCTTGAAATATTCGGCCGGCAGATTATGTGCATGGTTCAATAATGCCCTGGCCTCGGGGACCTTTTTGTTGTAATGCTTCAAGTGCCGAAACATGATGAACTGGATCTTCGATGGACTGTCGGGAATTTCCTTCAGTTCCTCTTCCAGACTTCCCAACAAGCGGTCCATGTAATTGTCGAGTATAAAGTACAGGATTTCGTGCTTGTTGGAGAAATAGTGATAGATCCCTCCCTTACTCAACTTCGCCTCATTGGAAATATCCTTCAAGCTGGTTTCGAGATACCCGTTCTTGTCAAAGAGAGTTGCGGCTGCATTCACTATTACCGATACTTTACCCAATTCCTTTTCGGAGAATTTTTTTGAACTATTTTCCATGAGTCCTCCCCTGGTCATTAAACTTGATTAAGATCGAATCCTTAGAGCCCGGCAGGACCGCCGAATGCGATGTTTATAACCTGACTCGACGCTAAGGATTCGACTTGCATTCGCATGACATCTTTCAACGGAACACCATTTTCAAGAGCTACACCCTTGCACTCCTCGCGGCAAGGCGTCGCATTGATGTTCATATCCCCCATTTTTGCCGCCTTACTTTGAATCATACCATACTCGGCGCGGATTTCCAGAATCTCGACTGGTACCATTCCAAGACCATTCTCGTCAATATAGTTTTCTTTCTGTGGACAAACTCTGCATCGTCTGGAACCGGCGCCTCCGCAGCGGTTCCGGGCGAAGGGAGAATTGATTAATAAGCCGGCCCGCCGGTATAATATAATTTACCCAAAGAAACGCAAGGTCCGAGATTCAAATTGACGGCCGACCGGAAAAGTTTTTCATCTTTTACCGGACATGAAAGAAATAGTTTATTGAGTTGAGGATTTGGTGAATCCCGAACGACCGGCGGTTGCCTGCAGTTCGCGCTCGGAGGTGTGCCGGCGTAACCAGATTGATACGGGCGGCAATATAACCCCTTGGTGTCAGGGGATTTGGACGCGTAAAGGCAAATTTTCCCTTGACAAAAGGGACAAGCTTTAATATTTATAAATCCGGCTGGCCGGTTTTATAGAATCCAGGACCGGTTCGACCCCCAAGGCCGTGCCAAGAGAGGACCCGATCCCTCCGCCCTTTGGTTCTCTTCAAAGGGAAGCAGGTCGATCAAGGGCCAGGTTCTATACACTGGATTTATTTGGAAAGCTGAGGAAAAGCACCCGTGTGGGAGATTCGATTATGATGAACAGGGAAAAATTACTGGAGATCCATTACTCGATGGTGAAGGTAAGGCGTGTAGAAGAGCGTCTCGTCGATGTGTTTGCCCAGGGAAAGATACCGGGGTTCATCTACGTAGGCATCGGGCAGGAGGGGGTTGCAGCAGGCGTTTGTTCGTGCCTCAACTCCGACGATCTGATCTTCACAACCCACAGGGGCCACGGCCAGGCCCTGGCCAAGGGCATCGACCTGAACAGCTTTATGGCCGAGATATACGGACGCAGGGACGGTTGCTGCAAGGGCAAGTCCGGGTCCATGCACATCGCCTGTAAAGAGTCCGGTGTTGCCGGTTCGAACGGGATCGTCGGTGCGGGTCTTCCGATCTCTCTGGGGACTGCCTTCGCCTCGATGTACAAGGGAGAGAAAAGTGTCACGGTTTGCTTTTTCGGCGACGGAGCATCCAACCAGGGAACCTTTCACGAGTCTCTCAATATGGCCGCATTATGGAACCTTCCGGTGATCTTCTGTTGTGAAAACAACGGGTGGGCCCAGTTTACCTCTCAAAAGCTGTACATGAAGCTCGAAAACATCAGCAAGAGGGCCGAATCCTATGGGATGTGGGGGGTAACGGCCGACGGCGATGACGTCCTACAGGTCCACGAGGAGGCCGAAAAAGCGGTCGAGCGGGCAAGGGCGGGCAAGGGACCAACGCTCCTGGAATGCAAGACTCACCGCTGGCTGGGCCACTATGTCGGGGATGCACAAAAATACCGGCCTGCCTCGGAGGTCCAGCAGGCAAGAGAGTTTGACCCCATCACCAGGTTCGAGAAATTTCTGTTGGAGTCCAGCCACATTGACCGGGAATATCTCGATGGAGTGGAGGAAAAGATCAAATCCGAGATCGATTCGGCCATTGCCTATGCCGAGAACAGTCCGGTTGCAGGGCCGGAGGAACTCTTCAACGACGTATATGCCTGACGGCCACACGGGAGATCTATAACATGAAGGAAACTCGATATATCAAGGCAATCGCAGAAGCGCTGCACGAGGAAATGGCCAGGGACGAAAACGTTTTCGTCATAGGTGAAGATGTGGGCGGGCCAGGCGGAGCGTTCGGCGGTACGAGAGGGCTTTTGGAAACATACGGGGAGAGGCGTGTCAGAGACACTCCGATCAGCGAATCTGCAATTGTGGGGCTTGCGATCGGTGCGGCGGTCCAGGGTCTCAGGCCGATAGCGGAAATAATGTTTTCGGACTTCCTGCCGGTCTGTATGGATCAGATTGTCAACCAGATGGCCAAGACGCGGTATATGTTCGGCGGACTTTTCAGTGTGCCCGTGGTGATACGGACCCCGGGCGGAGGCGGCCTCAATGCCGGCCCTCAGCACTCGCAATGCCTGGAGTCCTGGTTTGCCCACGTCCCCGGCTTGAAGGTGGTCATGCCCTCAACGCCTTATGACGTCAAGGGATTGCTCAAGTCCGCGATCCGGGACGACAATCCGGTCATCTTTTTCGAAAATAAAGCGCTCTATGCAATGAAGGGAGAGATTCCCGAGGAAGAGTACCTGATTCCCATAGGCAAGGCCGAGGTTAAAAGAGCGGGTAAGGATGTAACCGTGGTCACTGCTTCCCGCATGGTGCATCAGTCGCTTGCCGCGGCCAGGACTCTGGAAGCTGAAGGAATCGACGTGGAAGTGATCGACCTGCGCACGATCAGTCCGCTGGACAAAGAGACGATCTTCAGTTCGGTTGAAAAGACTTCGAAACTGGTGATCGCTCATGAGGCAGTGAAGGCATTCGGCATCGGGGCTGAAATAGCGGCGATGGTTTGCGAGGAGATGATCGATCACCTGGATGGGCCGATCGTGCGGGTAGGCGCTCCCTTTGTGCCGGTTCCATTCAACCTGGAGAACCTGTACCTGCCGAATTCCGATGACGTCATCAAGGCCGTGAA
>CAZSAL010000105.1:0-4253 GCA_964604825.1 uncultured Elusimicrobia bacterium | reverse complement strand
TTAAGCTACAGCTTGATTATGATCTTGCTCAAGCGAGACGGGGCGAGGACAGGATTCTGGTTAAGCGAGTGCAACGGCCACACGATCAACCCCATGTCGTTTAGGCTAAGGACGCGGCTTTGAAAAATGACGATCGGAAACACCTGACCGCGCGTGAGATTGAAAAGCTGATCGAAGCCGCCAAGGGTAGCCGCAACGCGGCGCGCGACCGCTGCTTTCTGTTTTTAACGTTCCGGCACAGCTTGCGCGTGTCGGAAGCGTGCGAACTCGAGCTTTCCCGGGTGGACATCGAAAGCCGCGTTTTGCACGTGGCGAGGCTCAAAAAAGGACTCTCCACCACGCACCCGCTAAGACCCGATGAAGCCAAAATCATCAAGACATGGCTTGCGACCCGTGCGAAAATGAAGCCTCAAACAGACGCTTTCTCCGTTAGCGAGCGGCGCGGCCAGTTGAGCCGCAAAACCGCGTGGCTTGCGATCCGCAATTACGGTGAGTTGGCGGGGCTTGCCCTGCCAGCTCACCCGCACCAGCTCCGCCACGCTTGCGGCTTCGCCTTGGCCGATCAGGGTGCGGACACGCGGTTAATTCAGGACTATCTAGGACACCGCGACATCAGGCACACCTTCATTTCCTCGTCGACCAATCCGGGGCGGTTTGAGAGGCTTTGGCGGTAATTCCTGTACCATATCTCACTTGCCCTTTCGGGTGTTAAACAAACCTCCCCGAATGGGCCGAAGTACAATTTTTTATATGATCAATAAATTGAATTAAATTAACCTATTGACAGCATGTTTTACTGTGTGGTAAACTTGATTTTCTTCGGTATTACTTTCGAAATATTCCCTCATAAATAAATAATTAGACAATAACTTAACCTTTTATTACGGCCAGAGATGTTTATGGCTGAGCCGAAAAATGTAGCCTTGCGCCAAATCAATTCAAGGCGTCCTGTTTAATAATTAAAGCTAATTATTCCTCTAAAAAACTTCGTATTTCACTAAAAATCATAATAAGGCGTCAACAGGGGATAATTCCCGATTATTTAATTCAATATAGAAAAGGAGATTTATTCATGAATGATTTTGATTTACAGGAAATGACGGAAGACGCGAGCAAGACGGCACGGTGCATTAATTGCGTTTATTACGGAAAAGGCTCAAGCACACTGGTTGCCTATGCAGAGTGTCGGAAAAAAGGGGAGCCAAGCCGGTTTGACGAATATTGCAGAGATTGGTCCACCGTTGATTGGGAGAGCCTCACAGCTAAAAATCTGACCAGCTTTGTTAAGGACGACACGAAAGAAGCTGAGATGAACGGCAAATGGAAGGTGAATGAAGAGGAACCCATTGAGGCAAAGGTGATGGTAGAAAAACTGATTTACATCTACGAAGCGCTTCAAGAATCTTTCCGGCTCAAAGTATATCTCTTTAAAAATATGAGTGGAAGGAAAAGGCTGGAAGACGCATTCCTTGATCAGGTGGACTTACTTCTGAGAACTAAGGGTTATGTTTTAGTCAATCTCAGGAAGGAAGAAAAAGTGGTAGGGATTGTAAAGATGTCCATTATACTTGACGATTGGAAGGGCATGGGCAAACTTGGCCTATTTTTAGCCATGCGCACAAGAGAGGCAACAGACAACTAATATTGTGGCTCAGGAAAGGGGATTTATGCCAAGGTACAAGAACAGTTTTAAGTTTCCAGATTTCAGAGAAGAAACTATCATTGACGAAAATGGATACATTATAGGTACAATACGAATTAAACCTTCTACCGTCCTTTGGAAACCCAGAGGAGAGCACAACTTCTTCGCAATGCCGATTGAAAAATTTGCAGCATGGATCACAGACTCAGGTACGGCGGCCAGCAGGACAGGACATTGAGCTAAACCCAAACTTATTTTACAACCGTACCCACACACTGCATTATTGTGGGTACGGTTTAGCATGGAGTGTCAAAAATCTTGATTTCTGGCACAGCGGGGACACTAAGGCTTGGAAGGTCTTTTATTTACGGAACAAGGCCAATTTCCTGGTAAGGCTCTCCCCGTTTGTGCGGGCTGATCTGTATCGAGACTTTTCGGTCAAGCCGCTTAAAGAAATCGAGCAGTTTATCCGTGGTGAAGCGGCTAAAATGGCCGTTCATAAGATGCGAAACGTCCGGTTGCGCAATGCCGAGCAGCTTGGCAATTTCCCGTTGTTTAAGGCCCCTGTCTTTCAGGATTTTATACACATGAAAACCAAGTTGCGCGCGCGCGAAAAGTCCGTCCGCATCATCGAAGCCCAAGTCCGCAAAGACGTTGCCGGAGCCTTCTTCAAACTCGATTTTTGTTTGATCTTTAGTGCTCATCTTTCGCAAGCTCCCTTGCTTCCCTGTATCGCTGTTTAATCAAATCCGTATCCTGCTGCGGTGTTGCAATGCCTTTTCTGGATTTTTTCTGAAAGGCATGAAGCACATAGAGTTTTTTGCCAAGTTGTACCGCTACAACCGTGCGGTAAGCACCGGTGTCATACCGAAGGGCGATCTCGAAAACGCCGCTGCCAACCCCTTTGAAAGGTTTGGCGTCCTTTGGCATCCCGCCGAATTGCATCAATTGCAGCTCATCGCCAATGAGTTTTTGTGCTCCTACTGGAAAGGCTAGAAGATCCTTTTTTGAATTTCCGAGCCAGACCAGAGGCCGCAATACAGGCGTTTCAAGATCAACCAAGGCCAATCACCCCAATAGAATATAGAAAATTTACTATAAAGTCAATCCTTGGCAGGTGCAAGTGTTTTTATTTCCTGGAAAGACGCTTATGGGCGAACCCGCCGAAGCCGGCGGCCCGCGTGAAACATCCTGCCCTTCAGTTCGAGGCTTCCATACCCCCTTGAATTCACCCATGCCCCCCCCGGATAGCTTGACTTTGGGCAAACCGTTCATAAGAAATACAATGTGAGTATCGGGTGAATCGCACCGGGCTGAACGCCCGCCGCAGGCCCTGAGTTCCAGGCGCGAAGGCGCTGCCTCTGATGCCGGGAAGATGTTTTGAGGAGCATAAATGGAAGTGGAGAACTTACAGCACGTTTTGAATCTGATAAAGGGCGAGGGAGAGCCAAGGGAGCCGCTCCGCAGTTGTGAGGTCAGCGCTGAAGGAAGGCAGGACGTCGAACTGCTTGACGCATATTCGCGGGCTGTCATAACTGTAGTGGATGCAGTAGGACCGGCGGTAGTCGGTATCCTGGCAAAAAGCGCGCAGGCAGGGGGAAAACCGGGGCCGGCCGGGTCCGGCTCCGGAGTGCTCATCACGCCGGACGGCTACATTCTCACCAACGATCATGTGGTTCGCGGTTCTAAGAGCTTGACCGCAACGCTCCGGGATGGAACAAGCCTAGACGCCGAGCTGATCGGCGCCGATCCTGCGACAGACCTTGCTTTGATCCGAGCAGGAGGATCAGCCTTGCCCTATGCCACAATGGGAGACTCATCGGCCCTGCATGTGGGGCAACTCGTGATCGCCATAGGAAACCCCTTCGGCTTCCAGTCAACAGTTTCCACAGGTGTCGTGAGCGCGCTTGGCCGGGCTCTCAGGAGCGCTGACGGGCGGCTGATAGAGAATATCATCCAGCATACGGCGCCTCTCAATCCCGGTAATTCCGGCGGCCCGCTTGTCGATTCCAGGGGACGGGTCGTAGGGATCAATACCGCCATTATAGTCATGGCCCAGGGGATAGGCTTCTCGATACCTTCCGATACGGCAAAGTGGGTGGTGCCTCAGTTGCTTACACTCGGAAAAGTAAAGCGCGGCCACCTGGGGATAACTGCTCAACAGCGCCCGCTCGCACGGCGTATGGTGCGCTTTTATGGGCTGGGCGCAGAGTCCGGCGTCGAGGTCATGGCTGTCGCGCCGCAAAGCCCTGCCTCGCGCGGCGGCGTTCGAGAAGGCGATATCATCGTAGCCATTGACGGACGTGAGGTGTCCAGTGTGGATCACATTCACAGGTTCCTTGCCGAGTGGTCCGTCGGAAATCCGGTAAAGCTCACGATCATTCGCGGTCCCGATCGAATGGAGGTTGAAGTTGTTCCTGTTGAGGCGGCGTCTCCAGGTTGACAAATCAGGCCACCCTCAGGGCAGTCCCGCCTCGCAGAGCGTCGAGAAAGCTTCATTGCTGCAGGTTGATTTCCTCGGATAGCGCCCTCCATTTCTCTTCTCCCCAGCTCAAATGCTCTTCCATCTGCGCCCTGGCCCCTTCCTGATCTCCACGTTCGATGGCCTGAA
>CAZSAL010000104.1:0-4321 GCA_964604825.1 uncultured Elusimicrobia bacterium | reverse complement strand
TTCGGCTTCTGCCCTGGGAAGCGTGATGATCAGAACGCCGTTTTTCGCGCGTGCCGTCACCTTTGGCGCATCCACTTGGAAGGGAAGCTGCAGCGAACGGCTGAAAGATCCTAAATTCCTTTCGCCGCGCAGAAGAGTTTCTCCTTCTTTGATGGGTTCGGGTTCTCGGGTCCCCCGGAGCGTCAGGGTATCTCCGATCACGTTGATGTCAAGGGTATCGGCATCAATCCCTGGAATCTCGGCGGTTATGATGGCTTGGTTTTGGTTCGTCCAGGCATTCAAGGCAGGGTACTGGGTCGATTCGCCAGAACGCTGGCCCCAGAGTACACGGGTCATGGCGTCTTGGAGCATGTCCAATTGACGCCATGGATCCCAGCTTCGTTCAAGTTCTTGCAATTGTATGGGATTCCTCCTTTCCGCCATTGCTGCTTTGGCGGACCCGCCGATAACGTAGTGGCGGGGGCTCCGTTTGGATTAGCACTCCTAATTACTGAGTGCCAGATATAATTTATATCAGGAAATTTTTCGTTGTCAAGGGGGGTGACTCCGGTTGCTTAGTCCTTTGGTACAATACCGCTACCATGAAAAAGAAAATTCGCTTCTATGATACAACCGTTTCAAAACCCCGTTCCATCAAGCCCGCTAAAGGAAAGCTGGGCATTCTGTTGCCCGGAATGGGGGCTGTCGCCAGTACCTTTATAGCCGGAGTCCTGTCGGCCCGCCGGGGACTGGGGAAACCCATCGGATCGCTCACGCAGATGGGAGCTATCCGCCTCGGGAAGCGAACCGAAAATAATAACCCGAAGATCAAGGATTTCGTGCCTTTAGCCGACTTGAACGATCTGGTTTTTGGGGGTTGGGATATCTTTCCGGACAACATGTATCAGGCGGCCTGCAAGGCTGGGGTCTTGGGACATGCGCACCTGGCGCCTTTGCGCAAGGAACTCGAGAAGATCAAGCCCATGAAGGCGGTTTTTGATACCAACTACGTGTCAAAAATTTCCGGGCCCAATGTGAAAACCGGCTCTTCAAAGATGGATCTGGCCCAACAGCTGATGGCTGACATCCAGCATTTCAAAAAGGCCAACCGCTGCGACCGGCTTGTGGTCGTCTGGTGCGGTTCGACCGAGAAGTACCAGACCCAGACTGCCGTGCACCAGAGCTGGGCGGCGTTTGAACGCGGACTTCAGGAGAATTCCCCGGACATTTCTCCCAGCCAGATCTATGCCTATGCCGCCATTAAGTGCGGCATTCCTTATGCCAACGGCGCGCCGAATCTGTCGGTCGATATTCCCGCCATGCAGGACCTGGCCGCCAAGCATCACGTTCCCATCAGCGGCAAGGATTTCAAAACCGGCCAGACGTTCATGAAGACGGTGCTTGCACCGGCTTTCAAGGCCCGGCTCCTGGGAATGCACGGCTGGTTTTCGGCGAACATTCTGGGAAACCGGGATGGAGAAGTGCTGGATGATCCCGAAGCGTTCAAAACCAAGGAAGAGTCCAAGCTTTCCGTCCTGGACCATATCCTTCAGCCCGAGGTCTATCCGGAACTCTACGGCAATGTCGACCACCGGGTGAGGATCGTGTATTATCCACCGCGCGGCGATAACAAAGAAGGCTGGGACAACATCGACATCTTCGGCTGGTTGGGCTATCCCATGCAGATCAAGGTGAATTTCCTCTGCCGCGATTCCATTCTGGCGGCACCGATCGTGCTGGACCTGGCGCTGTTCATGGATCTGGCCCATCGGTCGGCCATGCAGGGAATCCAAGAGTGGCTCTCGTTTTATTTTAAGAGTCCGATGGCCGCGCCCGGTCTTCATGCCGAGCATGATCTATTCATTCAGCTGATGAAACTGAAGAATACGCTGCGCTGGCTGCGCGGCGCGGAATTGATTACTCACCTCGGTATCGAATACTACGACTAATGCCTGCTGTATGCGGCATCTACGCACAGTTCTGGCCATAAGTTTCATTCTCGGCCAGGGCCTGTCGGAAACCGCCCAAGCTGCTCCGAAGCCAAGCCTGCGGGAAGTAAGCTTGTCGACTTCCTCGCTGGCGGGTCAAGATGGCGATGCGAATTATGTGGTCGTTCCATCCACACCGACCCCCTATCAGCTCCGGCAGATGCGCAAACAGCGTCCGCGCAAACCTCCGATCCGTCAGTTGAAAAAAATGCAGCAGAAGATCGAAAGAGAGATTAAAAAAACATCCCCCAACCCGCGGGTGCAGTCCCCGGAATCATCGCCCATGCCGGCCTCTGCACCTTCCTTGCCCATGCTGCCGCCTTCGCCGCCCCAGGCGACCCCAGCCGAGCGATTTTTCGCCGGAGCTGCTAAAGTGATGACGAAAAGCTGGAATGGAAATATTTTCGTCTGGCTGCCCGCGATCTCCACTGATCCCAATAGCGGTCCAACGTACGGCGTCATGCCGGTGCTCGTCTTGTCCGATCCGGAGACTCACCATATCCGCCAGCTTCTGGCGCCAAGCTATACTTACAATTCGCTTTTCGGTCAGACGGGAACGATGCGCTACTACTGGTATCCGACGGATTCCAGCCAGTACGTGACCATCGGAAGCTACTCGCAGCACACCAACCGTGAAGCCAAAGTGCGCTATGAAAATACCGCCTTGATGGACGGAACGCTGTATTTTCGTTCCGAGGCTTATTATGACGTCGACGGGTCGCGACGTTTTTACGGCCTGGGGCCGGAATCGCGCGAGGGAAATGAGTCCGGCTACACCTCCCAGGACACGGTCATCCGGGCGGCCACCGGACTGAATTTCTTCAAGTATTGGCGTGCGACGTTAGGGCTGCGCTATCGCCGGATGACCACGGAAGACAATATCATCCCCGGGATTCCCGACCTGCTGACCGAGTTCCCGCAAACACCCGGAATCAACACCCACAATACGATGGCGGGTGAATTCCGTCTCCTCTGGGATAACCGCGACCTGCCGATCACACCGTCTCGCGGGAGCTCCGGTGAATTCTTTGTGGAAAGAACAGATGCCGATCTAGGAAGCGATTCGGATTTCCTGCGTTACGGGATGGAAGGAAAGCGCTTCTTCCTGTGGGACAATCCCAACTACGTGACGGTTGTCCATGGCCTCTATGAAAAGGTGAATGGTTCCGATATCCCTTTTTACGAATTACCCAGCCTGGGAGGGCTGGACAGCCTGCGCGGATACGGCGACGGCCGGTTCGTCGACCGGGGACGGATGGTGTTTAATGTCGAACATCGAATTACGATCGCTTCCATGGAAATGATGGGCATCCGAACCAACTTTGAAGTCGCGCCTTTTGCTGACCTGGGAAGCGTTTTCCCGGATATTCAGGATATTAAGAGCCGGAATTTCCGGCCGGTGTACGGAGGAGCGTTTCGTGCGGCGGTCAAGCCCAATGTCGTAGGCGATGTGGAGGTCGGCGTCGGCCAGGAAGGACCGGCTGTCTTCGTCGGTCTCAATTACCCGTATTGACCAAAAGCGCCTGGGATCCGGCCACCAGAGGCGACCGCATCCAGACAAAGCGCACGGATCCCTCGGGTCGAACCCCATGATCGATGAAAAGCTCGGCGATGTCCTCGCCGGTATTCCAGTGTCGGATGGGGCCTCTCGCTTCGGCTTGAACCACCGGTTTGGGAACGAGGAACCCTTTCCCGAAGAGTTGCTGCACCGGACGGCGGAAATCATCGAGAATTTTTTCATCCGCCGCGTCCACGCGAATGTCCAATTCCTGAAGGGTCGCCAGCCGACGGGTCTCATTGGGATAAAAATAATAGTCCCCGGTTCCTTCGCCGGTAATAATCTCGCAGCGATAACTCCAGCGCTCTGCCGGCCGCTCGGGCTTTGAGCAATCCGCCATATCCCGGCCTTCCCATTTTTCATAGGACGTTTTCTTGAGACCCATATGCACAAGACCCTGAAACTGGCTCAAAAGGTCATCGCGGTGACTCTTTGAAAGAGGAACATCCGGCGGCGCTTCCGGAGGCCTGGAAACATCCATCGGGGCATAGGGAGCCCCTGCGGTTTCGAGATTCTGCTCGTTGGAAAAGGCGAGTTCAATGTCCTTAGCTGAGCTGGACTGAGGCCCTATCAGAAGCACCAGGAAGGCAAGGCTCCAGATGATCTGTTGTGTCCTCACGCCATGCGCATACACCGAAATGGACCTGATTTCAAGGAGAAACTGAATTTTAAATCGACTCTATTAATCGACAGGTTTCTTCTACTTTGTCTATCCCGGTGATGCGCCTTTGTAGTGCCTGGCTCTTTTCACGATAGACCGGATTATCCAGGAGCTTCCGCAACTTTGGCGCCACGT
>CAZSAL010000103.1:0-4369 GCA_964604825.1 uncultured Elusimicrobia bacterium | reverse complement strand
TCGGGCGCAGGATGCTTGATCGAATCGACGAGGGCCGCCAGGTCGGCCTTGTTCTTGTCGTGCTGAGATTCCAGGAAGCCGATGAGCATCCCGATATCAATTGCATACTTGCCGTGGAATGTCGAAGTCTTGACGGCATCAATCCAGCGGGCCGCAATCTTCACATTCCCTTCAAGCTCGTTGAGCTTCGCCTGCTGCTTCATCCTTGCCGCGTCAACTTCCAAATGTGCTTTGACAGTCTCCATTTATTTTCTCCTGTGTTTGATTTCCGATGTCGCCGTCTTAGCGGATTTGATTCTTATGCCGAGCTTCTTGCCCTTGATGTTGTTGGCCCAATGCTTGCTGTGATTCTGCGACGTCTGGAGCGCGGCCCAATCCAAGGCCGTGACAAAGGTGTGCTGATATATCGCGCCGGATTTCAGGTGAGCGGTAAGGCGCAGTTGGTTGGGGTCGTACTCAAAAGCCGCGATGAATGAGCTTGCGGCAGGCATGAACTTGATTGCCTGGGTTGCCGGAGCCGTCGCGTTTGAATTGACTGATGCCATAAAAAAAGCACCTGCTTCCCCCATACAGGGAAACAGGTGCCGAACGGATTGCCGCCAGCTTAAACTACTTCTGGTCGCGTCTCATCGCTTGGATTATAAACCTTGTGCGGACTTTTGTCAAGAACTTATTAGTTCCACTCTGGATGGATGGCGGAGAAGCATTGTCGCTTTATGTTCTATTTGTCTGACACGTTCTCGAGTAACTCTCAACTTTTTGGCCGTCTCTTCCAATGTTAGGGGAAGCTCACCATCCAATCCATGCCTCATAATCAAAACTTTTCTGCATCTGTCTGGGATCGTGTCCATTGCCTTATCTAATCCCGTCGGGAAGTTTTTCTCTGCTTCTGTTTCGACTTCCGATTCTTCGGATATTTGTAAAACCTTCTCAGCAGATGGAAGTCCCACAAAATCAGGTCTATCAGATTCAATTATTGCTATTTTGCGTTTATTGTTTGTGTAAAGTTCCGGCGGGAATAACCATTCCGGGTCTTTCTCAAAAAAATTGCAAATATTTTCCGCCCAGGACAAAAGGACTGAGGACTTTTTCCTATCAGCCCTTAGCTCATCATATTTTGCGTAATGATACGGGTAACACCTTAGATTTATGGCCGCATTAAGGCATCCAATTCCAACTCCTATTTTTTCTGCAGCATCCACTTCGCTAGTAAAGGATTCATGGATAAGACGCCATAGCCTATTATTTTTTACTCTTACTTCCATTCGTATTGATTTCATAAATCTGCCCCGAAGGGCATTTCTCCAGGATTTAACCCTATGGAGTATCCGGCGCATCGCCAGAACATTTTAACTTCTAGCCAACTCGAACACATGCCCGAGTCCTTCTTGAATCCGCAAGCTGCCGGGCCTCACCTGAATCACGATCTCGCCGTGGCCGTGCGCCACATGAAGCCGCAGAGAGTCAATTACTGTCTGCTCCCATTGGTTTAGCTCGCGAGTCTGCCAGAGTTTAGATTGCATTGTTCCCCTTGACGAAAGATGCCCGCGACTCGTCCCGCCCCGTAGGCTGGCTGAACATTCTCGCCAGGGCATCGCCGGCCCGTTGCGGATCGCTGGCGTTCATTGGGACGCCCGCATGGGTCGACCACGATTTACCGAAGAATTTAGGGATAGGATTCGTGAAGGTGTCCACGTTGCGGACCAGGTAGACCAAAGCCATGAGCGCGTCGAAGTGGCCGAACACTTTTGACCGCGCAAGCTCCTTCTTTTTCTTGTCCCATATCGCGTTTCTCAGGCAGCCGAGCAATTCCAGGCATGACGGATGGACGATTATGCGCCCGTCCTTACACCACTCGCGCACCAGGTTTATCATGGCTGGCAGTTCGTCTTTGCGCGTCGGGAAGAAGTCGAGGCCATAGAGAGAGTCAAGGTCCTGAACCAAAATCAAATTGTTGTTGTCGGCCACGCGGCGGTGCATCTTCTCGTGCATCTGCAAGGCTCGATATCGCTGGTCCTGCTTATCATGGACCATCTGATATCCCAATGCCTGCTCAGTCGCTTTGACCTTTTCGGCTATTCTGTCCGTGCGGACCTCGGCATCTTTAAGCGCGAAATCTGACTCTATGATGAGCTTTGCCCGCCTGAAATCGTAATAGCCAAATATCGAGGCGGTCTTGTCTCTGACGCCTGAATCCAGAGCGGTGTATTTGTGATAGTATGGGAAATATTCGTCTTGCGGGATGACTTGGACTTGGGCATCGCTCCACTCCGGGATGATGATCTTCGTAGGGTCCTTGACCCACAGCGCGAGGTATTCCCGCTGCCAGGCTACCGCGCCAGTCGTCTCGCGCTTCCATTGCTCGATGCGCTCCGTAGGGAAATCCTGCGGGTCCGAATCGGCACAGTCGTAAATGTCGCAGTGAAAAAACCATCCCTCTTTCTCTGCCTGCTGCTTGATCTCGTGGAGCGGATGATCTTCCGTGTCGGCTGGCGTCGAACTGATTAGGACGCGGCCCTCCGTCGAAAATAGAGACGGAATCACCACCGACTCAAGCAGATTGTCAAGGTCGTCAACGTCGCGGCCCTCGTCGATGAACACGCGCCGGAAAGCGTTACCGCGCTTCGTTCGGTGGCTCTGATTATTGCTCCCTCTAAAAATAATCTTGGACCCATTGCGAAAGTTCAGCGTCAAGGTCGCGTCAAGCTGCGGCGGGTCCGGGCAATCGCTGAACGTCTGCGCGATGATTGGCAGGATATAATCTTTCAGCCCCTCTTTGACCGGCGCGAAGAACGCCGAAACGCACCCCGGATTTTTTATGCAATCCTCGCTCAACCAAATCAATCCATAGGTGGATTTTCCCGTGCGACGGCAGCACTCCAAATAAAACTTGATGAACTTAGCTGACGCTTTTATCCAGGCCTTTCGGATTTTTACCTGAATTTCTCGGAGCCTATACCCAAGCTCCCCGATCTGCCACGCCGCCGCGACTTTCTCAGGCGGTAGCTGTATCATCGCCCCGTGTACCGTATCCCTCTAATTCTTTCCGTAGACCGTCTAGAATTGGCAGGGATTGTATCGGAGCCTGACTCTTACCCTCGCGCTCCTTCCTGACCTCATACATTATTGCTATTAGCAATCGGGGGTCTGATACCACCTTGGCCGTAATTTGCTGACCATCTTGACTTTCTGTAACAATGGTTTGACCCATTGCCAATTCAAGAGCGCGTTTATCGAGAGCAAGAACTTCCTCGCGGCTCATCCCGTCATGGACATCAACAAGATTCTCGGCGAAGGTCTTAGGCTTATTCTTGGTGCCCTTAACCCTGCCTCCAATTTTCTTATGACCCTTATCGAATGGTATCCCGCGCACTATTTTTGCACTACTTCAGTGCCCTCTTACTTATTCTCGCGTTACGTTTTATAAATGGCCGGGGCCAAGCATTGCCCGGTAAGTCGCTGGCATTACTACCATTCGTGCTTATGGTATCCAGCTCCGCTCTTTGACGCGCACGGGCTCCGGAAGCCGTGTCACACATTAATGATTTCATGATCTCCACGACGAATCATGTTTCCCGCGTCAAAATCAAGTCCGATACCCCGCCGGCTCCAAAGACCGCCGCAGGACGCGCTGAAAATGCCCAGGGCTGGCCGTAGAACAGTCACGATGGCAGTATAGCCTACCATCGCCTTTACGACCTCCGTAGAGCGTCAGAGAGGTAACATCTCCCTTGTAGTCTGGCCTGAAAACCCAATGCCTGCCCATAGGGCGCCCGCACCCGTCACAAATGAACGCATTGAACGGAGTGTCCGCTAGATTCTCCTGCATCTCCATGCTCATAGTGTGCCCTGTTTCTGCATTTAACTATTATAATTAGATTTTATTTAGTTGTCAATAACCGTCATGGCCTTGGCAAGCTCAGCTTCCAGCCTCTTGACCTGGGCGCGGAGCCTGCGAACTTCTCCTGCCAAGGCCTTTATCGCCTTTCCGCTTCCTGCATCCGCGCAAGCAAGCGCATGACCGACTTTTCCTATTTCTTCCATGTTAGTTTCCAAGTTCCCCCCAACGATGGAATTTCTTTGCGAACGGCATAAGAAATTTCTGCACTCCCTTAAATACTTTATCGTCGCAATCCAATACACAAATATGCGCGATGAGTTGATAGATGATTTTAATATCGACCTTGATTTTTTTCGATCCGCACCATAGCGGCCAAACCGAGAAATCAATGTCGGCCCCGGACAGGTCGGCCCCGGGCAGATTGGCCCTGGACAGATTGGCCCTGGACAGATTGGCCCCGGACAGATTGGCCCCGGACAGATTGGCCCCGGACAGATCGGCCACGGACAGATTGGCCCCGGACAGATT
>CAZSAL010000102.1:0-4427 GCA_964604825.1 uncultured Elusimicrobia bacterium | reverse complement strand
GAATATTTTTGGCCATAGCTGTCGAACGAGCACATGCCGCCCAACAGTTCGCCATGTTTCCTCATGCTCCCATCGTCCGTCAGCCGCAATAAAAAAACAAAATATTGCTGACAGAACGGACATGGATTATGGGAATACAAACAGTCTCAAGACGCCGATTGTTCCTTGTAATCACAGGCACCGATTGACCTCGTCCCCATAATCTCAGAGTTCCGATAACCCCCGTTATGGGACCGGTCCCATAATGACGGCAGCGGGGTGTGGGTCTGCGCCAAGCGCCTGCTGGGCCGGGGCCGCTTTGCCTGGCCCAAAACCGCCGAGCCAGGAGCCTTGCGCATCGTGGCGGAGGAATTGACCTTGTTGCTGAGCGGCATTGATTTGGAGAAAACCCGGACCCGCGCCTGGAGCAAGTCATTCAGGACCAGGACAAAATCATTCACGACCAGGACAAGCTCCTCCACATCCAGGACGAAAAAATCCGCCTGCTCAACCTCCGCGCCTGGGGACCCAAGGGCGAAAAGCTTTCCCCGGCCCAAACCGCGCTGCTCTTCCAGGAGGCCAGCGTCACGACCGCCGAAGTCCAACAGGAAGCCCAACGACCGGAACCGGAAAAAGAAAACCCGCCGCCCAAAGCCAAGGCGCCCCGCCCCAACCATCCCGGACGGGAAAAACTGCCCGAACATTTGGAACGGCGCGAAGTCATCATCCCCTGCCGTCCCCGGGACTGCCACTGTGACAAATGCGGGGCCGAGCTCCCGGTCATCGGCTACGACACCAGCGAGGAACTGGTGTGCGAGCCGGCCACCTTTTACGTGCGCGTGACCAAGCGGGAAAAGCGCGGCTCCCATTGCTTGGAAGAGCAAGGAGTGGCGACCGCGCCCGCCCCGGCCAAGATCGTGCCCAAGAGCAAACTCTCCAACGAATTCATCATCGAAGCGCTGGCCCGGAAATACCAGCAACACCTGCCCGTCTATCGCCAGTGCGCCGTGCTGGCCGACAATCACGGCATCGACCTGAGCCGCAAAACGGTGACCGACAGCATTCTGGCCGGCGGGGAATTGCTGCGCGCGGTGGTCCGGGCGCAGGCGGCCCAGTTGATCCGCGGTTCCTATCTGCAAGCCGACGAAACAACCGTCTCGGTGCAGACGGGTGAAAAAACCGGGCGCAACCATCAAGCCTACCTGTGGCAATTCAGCCAGCCGGGCGGGCCGGTTGTCTTTGACTTTCAAATGGGGCGCGGACGCGAAGGGCCGGAAACTTTTCTGCGAGGCTTCGCCGGCAAGCTGCAATGCGACGGCTACCGTGTCTATGACAAACTGGGCGAAGGCATCGTCTATGTCGCTTGCCTGGCCCATGTCCGGCGCGGCTTTGTCGAGGCGTCCAAACTGGCGCCCCTGAATCCGCTGCCCGTGGAAATCCTCGGAAGCATCGGCCAGCTTTACCAGGTGGAAGACCAAGCCCGTCAAGCGGGCCTGGGGCCGGAGCCACGCCTGGCCCTGCGCCAGGAACAAAGCGTCCCGGTCATGGCGGCATTGAAAACCAGGCTGGTGGAAATCCGCCAGCAGATCCCGCCCGGAAGCAAGCTGGCCCAAGCCTGCGACTACGCCATGGGCCAATGGAGCCGGCTGGAAGAATACTTGAAAGACGGCCGGGTGGAAATTGACAACAACTGGTGCGAAGGAGGGATGCGCCCGCTGGCGCTGGGACGCAAAAACTGGCTGCACATCGGCCGCCCGGAAGTCGGCCCCAAAGTGGCCGCCATCGCCTCCATCGTCGAAACCTGCCGGCGCCTGGACATCAACCTGCGCGCCTACCTGAGCGACGTGCTGCCCAAGCTGGGCGAGTGGCCCAGCAACCGCGTCGCGGAGTTGACCCCCGCCGCCTGGAAAGCCGCGCAGAAAAAATCCTGACATCCTTGGCAGTTTAACCCCGCCCGCCCGCGCCGCCTAGACGGGTTAGCTACACGGATACCAATGAATTACCCTCTACCAAGCAGGCAAGCACCCAAACTTTTTCTTCAAAGCTTAATTATATTCATGCGTATAACATGCTTGAGCGGTCAAGCGTTGTTAATGGCAAATATTCATTTTAATAAAAATGTTAAAAAGCCATTGACAAAAACTGTAAAAGGTCTATTTTGATGCGGTTAAATGGAAATTGAGTTCCATACCGATGACCTAGACCGACTGGAAACCGAGGCAGAATATAATGCGGATTATGCCAAAGAAATTGTCAAGGCATACCGAAAACGGATACAGGCGATTCGGGCTGCCAATGACGAACGCGATTTACGCGCCGTCAAGGGTAATCATTTTGAAAAATTGCAAGGTGACAGATCGCACCAATATTCAATGAAAATTAACGACCAGTGGAGATTGGTGATCGAAATAAAGGCATCGAAACCAAAAAATATAATCGTCGTGATGAGCATAGAGGATTATCACTGAACATGAGCAATCGAATACCAGCAGAAGTTTTCCCGCCTGGGGATTTCATCCTCGATGAACTAGAGGAGCGCGGCTGGACACAAACCAACCTGGCGGAAATTACAGGCAGGCCAGACTCAACAATTTGTTCCATTATAGCCGGAAAAAAAGCTCTTTCAGAGGAGATCGCTGTCGAACTTGCAAGCGCATTCGGGACAAGTCCTCAGTTTTGGCTCAACTTGGAAAACGCATACCGTCTTTCCAAAGTCGCCACTGAAACCATTCCTATTGAGCATCGGGCGAAAATATTCCAAGCAGCGCCAGTTCGAGACATGCAAAAGCGAGGCTGGATTCGCGTTCTTGATTCGCCCGAAGATACAGAAAAGGAATTGATAAGATTTTTTGAAGTCCCTTCGCTAGACCAAGTTTCAAATCTTAGAGTAGCCGCGAGGGCCTCCGTGCAAAATGGAAGCACCTTAACTCCAGAACAACTTGCATGGTGCGTGCGAGCACTCCAATTGGCTAAAGCTGTCCCGGCAAAAAAATACTCTAACAAATCGTTTGAAGAAGGTGTTTTACAGCTTCAACTACTCACAGATTTTCCAGAGAATGTCAGGAAAGTACCGCGAGTCTTAGGCGAAATGGGAATTAGATTTGTGCTTGTGGAACATTTGCCAAAAAGCAAAATTGACGGTGCGGCCCTTTGGCTTGGAGAGGATGACGACTGGAGCAAGCCAGTTGTCGCGCTCTCACTCCGGTATGACCGCATTGATTCGTTCTGGCACACGCTTTTTCATGAATTATCACATATAAAGAATAAAGATTCATACGTCGTAGATGTTGATATAGTCGGGGCCGACAGGTGCTTGTCGGATAAGGCTCTTTCAGACATCGAAGCAAGAGCCAACCAAGAAGCAGCGGAGATGCTTATTCCTAAAGAGAGGATGGAATCCTTCATTTCTAGGACACATCCGTTTTATTATACAGAGAAAATAATCCAGTTTGCGAATTTAATTAAAATTCATCCCGGAATCATTGCTGGACAACTTCAGCATCGGAAAAAAATTGATTGGGCAGCCCATAGAAGAATGCTGGTGAAGGTGCGTGATATTTTGATCTCTGGCGCGATGACTGATGGGTGGGGTGCCGCAAGTGCAAAATGAAAGGAGAGATTATGGCTAAAACGAAAACAGAATTTTTGCAGAATGTGGTAGCAAATTATCGAGTGACCGGACAAACATGGCCCGCAACTGCAAGACAGATTGGCGCATGGGCAATTCGTGAGGGTTATTGGAAAGCCCCTATTAAAAATCAGATTGACCAATGCGCCCAAGAAATTGCTGGGGCTATGAGACAAGAGTATTTTACTGACCCTCAGGGGCGCGCAGTCCGCAAAAAACATCCATATCGAGAGCTTGAAGAACTGCCGGACGGCAAGCACATCCAGCAGTATTTATGGATTGATATGGAGGACCCAAGCCTCAAGCCTGAAGAAGCGGAAATGGCCCTTCAGTATGGCAGAAAATTGATCGTTGGAGATTGCAAACAATTGAAGACATCGGTTGATAGTTACAACGACAACAACAAGCATGGAAAATATATCGAGATCAGCTTTAATTTTGTTGACGATATGGCAGAATCCGAGCAGCCGACAGTTTATCCAGGACTCTGAGAGAACGATTTCTTCCAGCGAGCATTCGCAGCCTTTTTAGCAATCTCTTGACGTTGAATTGCGGTGAGGTTCTCAGCCCTTGCTTTTCCGCCCTTCAATCCACCAAGCCTGCCAAGGGAGACGGCGGCAGGATTTTTCTCTCGTTTTTGAGGATTTTGACCAGTTGCTTGTTGAACGACCGAAAAGGACGTTTCGTTAATATCATTGCTTGACCGCTTTTGCATGAGGAAACTTTGCGCGGATTTTGGTGGGATGCAAACGGAAAGTGACGCCCTACAATTCAAACTGTACCACTATCCCGATTCCCTCCCAATAAGCGGAAAACGATG
>CAZSAL010000101.1:1867-4470 GCA_964604825.1 uncultured Elusimicrobia bacterium | reverse complement strand
GCGCGAGAAGGCTGGGTCGCTGGGCGTGGTTATCGGGTACAAATGCGGGTATATAAGACGCTTCAAGCACTTGTGGAGAATTTTTAATTCAGATGCTCGCCAAACTGAATTTAACTTATGATCGCTGGTTAATTTTGCTTGTATCGGGTATAAATGCGGGTACAAATGAGGCGGATTGTGGAGGTGCCTTCTGCGCCCTAATTCAAACAGATGCCCTGGCGTTACCCTGACTAGACGCGGGGGACCAACCAGCCCCTATCATGTTCTATTCGATCATCCACTGAACAACCGGCGCGTAAAGCGGAGCCTTGAGACAACCGATAAAAAAATGGCGCGGAAACTTGCCCTTATTCTGTCCATGCTGCTTCAAACGCCATCTAAATGGGATGACCTGCCCGATAACGTGCCCAGTGTCATAAAAAAGATCTGGGGCCCACCTAATGGGGGTTACGCTCCAATTTCTAATATTGATGAATATGTAGATTCTGCGATGGAAATGATCCCGAAACTTAGAGAACAAATTTTGACATTGCAGATTCAACTTGAGCAAGCGAACGCACTTCTTGCTCAGGTGGGCAATAAATCAACCAACGATCATGTGCCGAAGACGCTGGAAGAGGCCCTGGCAGATTACTGGCGCGATAACAAACAACAACGCGGTGATTAATTATTCTGACTCAATAAAAAGAAAAAAGAATTTATTTAAAAACAATCAGCATTTTAGGTATGATGGCGGCTCGATTTATTGCAATTCCTTAGTTGCTGGCCCAAAATATTTGTGCATGCTGGCCTTTTAAACTCTTCCTATTTCAAATTACCCAGCTTTAATTATAAAAATTTCACTTTTTAACGATATATAACTTGGCGTTAAGCCCTTAAGCGTGAGGGGGTTGTAAAATATCAAAACAAAAATGAAAATTTATAATGGTCGCTGTATATGCTCTGAAGGTGAAGTTTTTTGCAATTAAAAAATTCGGGCCGGGCCAAAAATTGCGCCCATTAGTGAAAAGAAGAAAGGGAATTTTAATGAACCAAACGGCAAATCCCAATATTCAAATTAAACCAATTGTTGTTGATCTACAAGAAGCGGCCACCATGTTGCGCTGCTGCCAAGCGACAATCCGCCGTGAAATTGGGCGAGGTAATATCCGGGCCTTCAGACTTGGCCGCGTCTGGCGCATCCGCATCGCTGAGTTGCAGGCATATCTAAAGCGACTGGAATCTGCGGCTTGAAAGTTTGACAAGAAAACGACGCCATGAATGCAAAGCGAATCAAGAGCCGAAGGACAGGCCGCAAAGGCTGGAAGTTTCGTTATAAGCACCCGCTCAATCGTCGCCGGACACAGCTTTGTGTTTGGTTTGAAGACCGGAGCAGAGCAGATAAGGCATTTCAGAAGCACCTGGAAAGCCTTGAAGCGAAGCGCCTGCAACTTCCATCCGCAGACGGTTGGGAAATGCCGTATTGCGACTTAGTGGATCAGTTTATACGCGAAGCGCCAATAACGACAGAACGCCGGAAAGAACAATTACAAAATGTTCTCACTCGTAATCCGCTAAAATTGCAAATTGGCGCAGACGTTGGAAACATCGGCAAGTTGACTTCGGGATGCAGAAAATTGACGCGGGATGGTGTTGTTTCTGAGCATTTCGCGGCTTTCTATGTTCAGGCACCGTTAAAGCAACTTTCGCGTTGGGCTGCAATAACCGGTCTTTTTCCTTACGATCCGCTTGTTGCCTGGAAGCGCCTGCCATGGCCAGGACACGTGAAGCGCCGAGCCTTTGAGCCAGAAACAATGCGAGCGATTCTGGACGCTGCTGCTGAATATGACAAGGTTTTTCGGCATAACTTTCCCTCACCCGTCGTTCTCAAGACGGTACTCGTAAGCGGTAACAGGCCGGGCGCGATATTCCAGGCTAAAGTGAAAGATTTGGCGGAAGGCCGGATTATACTTCCACCTGGCAACGGCAAAAAACGCAATGGCCTCGCATCTTTGCCCATTGAACTGGAAACTGAATTGAAAGAATACATCAAAAACCGCAATGCAGGCCCGGATGACCCGCTTTTAGTTTCACATCATGGCGAATCGGTAGACCGCAACAACATGCATTCCTATTTCAAGCGTTGCATGACGCTGGCCGCAGTCCGTATGGCATGGAAGCCTGCATTCCCGGCGGATGTGGACCCTTATGAAGTGGCGCATGTGTTTTTTAGAGGCAGGCAAAAGGGCTTTGACGGCCCAACGCCAAAAGATACGGCGAAACTTCGCGCCAGGGCTGCCAGGGTGCAGTCCGTTGAAGATGTCACCAAAGCTATCCGCGCCGATGTTGAGCGGTTCTTAGAGCGCCGGGATATGTATTGCCTGCGAAAGACGCACATAAGCTGGGCCAGACGGCTTGTAAACGCAGATAGCGTCCATGTGCAAGTTGGCCATGCAGCACAAGACGTAGAAGAAAAACATTATGTGGATTTAGTTGATGGCCGGGCATCCGCTCAGGCCGTATATGACGTTCTGGTCGGGAAACGGCTTTTGACCGGAGGAGTGGTATCCAATGTGGTATTCTCTGGCGAAGAAAGCAAAAACGGCTCACCCGCGCCGCGTTCC
>CAZSAL010000101.1:0-1857 GCA_964604825.1 uncultured Elusimicrobia bacterium | reverse complement strand
TGCTCCATTTTGCCTTTGGCAAAATGGAGCGGGTGAAGGGGTTCGAACCCTCGACTTCGACCTTGGCAAGGTCGCGCTCTACCACTGAGCTACACCCGCAATGCTGAACAAAAATTATTTATACAGACAGCGCTCCGCCTGTCAAGGCCCTTCGGAATGCAGAATGCGGAATGATGAATGCGGATGCGGGAAATTTGAAGAAGACGGGTTCGAAAACACAAGCTGTTCATTCCGCATTCATCATTCCGCATTCCGCACTCTGTATTTATGTCCATGTCTTTTATCCGGTTTCGTGCTATATTTTTTCCCGGCGCGGATATTTACCGCGCGGCGGAGCAAGGGGTTCGTTCATGGCGGATGGGGACGCTAACACGCTGAAGCCGGCGGAGGAGCCACGGAAGCCGGATGGTCCGGAACTCCCAAAAGACCCCGAAGAATTTGATGACGAACCGTCAGGGGCCAGGCCGGCCGCAACTTCGCCCAACGAACCCATCCCGGCGCTTCGTGAACTGCAAGTCCAGTTGGTCGCGCTAAAGGAGCCTGAAAAGGGCGCAGTTCAAACCGGCACGCCGCCCGGCGAGACCGTGGTCCTGCTCCAGGATCCAGAGGGTTTCGCCGAAAAACCCACGGCGCTCAGCGTCGCCGCCTACGCGCTCGCCTCCCTCTTCAACGGCATCTCCTCGGCGCGCGAAATCGCGACCGCTTTCAACGCCAAATATGAACAGCTACTAAAGCCGCAGCAGGTGCTGGACCTCCAACAAGACCTCGACAAGGGCCTCTTTCTCTACAGCCAGCGCTTTGAACGCATGCTCAAACGCCGCCTGCGCGGCTACCTGCAAGGCGAAATCCGCCCGGCCATCCACGCAGGCAGCTCCTACCCCGTCGAACCCGAGGCGCTGCGGCGGACGATCAAAGGTTTCTTCAGCGCTCCGGACGGGCCCGGCGCTCTGGAAAAGCTGGACGCCGCCCAAATCGCGCGCACCGACCGCGTGCGCGCGGTCATCATGCCGCATGTGGACTTCCGCGCCAACGGCGCCGGCGCCACCTACGCGCACGCCTACCAGGAACTGATCTGCAACAGCCAGGCGGAGCTTTTCGTCATTCTGGGCGTCGCGCACCAGTCTTTTGGCAACCGCCTGTTTTACGTCTCGCAAAAAGATTTTGGGACGCCGCTGGGCCTGGTGAAGACCAACCGCACGCTGGCGGCGCGGTTGCAAGCGGCGTCGGATGCCGAGCCGGCGATCAGCGAGTTGGCGCACCGGACCGAGCATTCGGTTGAATTCCAGGCTTTGCTGCTGCAAGCCCTGCTGGCCGAACACTGCAAACGCCCGATTGAGATCGTGCCGGTCCTCTGCGGTCCGGTCGAGCCGTTCCTGGGCGAGGGCGAATCGTCGCTCAAATCGCCGCCCTTCCAAAAGTTCGTCAATTATCTCACCGCGGGGCTGGAGGCGAGCAAGAAAAAATGGTGCCTGCTTTGCAGCGTGGATTTCAGCCACGTGGGGCCGGAGTTTGGCCACAGCACCATGATCACCGAACGCTCGCTCCCCGCGCTGGAACGCGGCGACCACCGGCTGTTGCGCTGCCTGGAACGCCTGGATATCGACAGCTTCTTCCGCGAAATCGGCCGCACTCAGAACGCGCGCCACGTGGACGCCGTGATGGCCGTGCTAACGATGCTGGAAGTCTGCAAAGGCTCCCTCAAATCCGGCCGCGAACTGTACCGTGGCTGCATGCTCAAACCCGGCACGCACAGCGCAGTCACGTTTCATTCGATGGAGTTCTTGGAATGAATGCGGAATGCTGAAAACAGAGAACGGCAGCTTATTGAGAAGGCAATAATTTTAGAAAAAATAAATA
>CAZSAL010000100.1:0-4500 GCA_964604825.1 uncultured Elusimicrobia bacterium | reverse complement strand
TTGATTCTCGTCAGCAGTTCCTCAGATCGAAACGGCTTGGTGACGTAGTCCGCCGCGCCCAGTTGCAACCCCTCAACCCATTCCTCGGCGTCAGCAAACGCACTATTCAAGATGACTGGAATGCGCCGCGTCCCCTCTTGCGCCTTTAGCCGCCGGCAAACTTCGAGCCCATCCATGCCAGGCATGCGGACGTCCAGCAGGATCAAGTCCGGCTGGTTTTCAGCCGCAGCAGCCAGCGCCAAAGCACCGCTGTCAACTGAAAGCACTTGGTATCCCGCAGAGGTCAGTATATAAACCAGCAACTCCAGCGAATCGGCAGTGTCGTCAACCACCAGTATGGTGGCTTTATCGTTCATACTCTGTCTCCCTCTTTACATAATTTCCTCTTGCGACTTAACGAGCCACTTTTAAAAAATAGGAAACTTTCGTCATTGCTGCCTTAATGGAAAATTTACATTAATAAATGAAACAATCAAGAACCTTTAATTTTTTTACTGTTAACGCTATTTATATGATATTCTCGAGAGTGCCGTATTGTGACAGCTTGCAGGCCGATTTGTGGTGCAGGCTTCCAGCCTGCCCAAATGCAGGCAAGATGCCTGCACCACAATATTACATTATGCTGTCACAATACGGCACTCTATTCCCGATTGCGCTTAAAGTTAAAGGTGCTAAGGGCCGATAATATTATTAAGCAAAAACGCCTGGCAATTACAAGTCTCTGGAGCGACAATGGATACAGAAGCAATCGAACTAGTAAAGAAACAGATCGCGTATGAATTGCGTGCCGGCGAGATAACCTCCAAAGTGATTTGGCACCTGGCCTGCTTGGGCCGGATGAGGCATCATCAAGGGGATTACGTCAAAGCGCATTATGTTTTCCGCCGGGCTTTGGACCTCTGCACTCAAGCGAAAGAACTTTGCCATAAAACTCTTTCTTTTTTATTGGATGCCTATGGCCGGTTGCTAAGGGAAATGGCGCACGCGCTATGTCAGTCCGCCTAGTGGTGCGACCGAGCTGAATTGAATGGTTCCGAGCCGCGACCGTGAGGGAGCGGTCAGACCGCTTGCTTACGCGCGCGGCTCGGAAACAGCCTATCAATCGAGGCTGGTCACACCCCTAAACTTCAAGCGCCACTTCTTCCAACTCTTTGCCGGCCTGGCTGGAAACCGCTTGCGCCTCGCTTAGCATGGAGTTAAGGCGCGAGGGCGAGCGTCGGCCAGAATAATGCTTCCGCAAATTTATATTTGTATGCAAAAGAATCGGCGCAATCCGATGATATTCTCCCTTTTCCATGCATGTTTCCGCCAAGGCGCAAAGCGCTTTGGAAACTTCAAGATGATATCCGCCCCGCTCTTGCCCAATCCTGGTCAAGGCGGACTTTATCATTAAATTGGCCGCCTTAAATTTGCCAGTGGCGAAATAAAGCGCGGCCAAATTAGCCAAGGCTTCCACCCATTTAGCCCCCGATTGATCGTCCCGTTGGCAGAGGCCAAGTTCCAGCAGCAAGCGTGCCTCTTCCGTCTTTGCCCCGCCATTAGTAACGCGTGGCGCCAGATAATCGAACATGGCTTTCCAATCAAATTCACGATTCATCTTCAAAGCTCCTTTTTATCTGCGGACAGCAACTTTGCACCCCCTCAAAAAAGCAAATCAATCCTTAACAACTCCGCAATTTCATAAGCCCACAGGAAAAAGCTAACTGCGGCAAAGACTCCAAGTCCAAATAAAACGACAAAAACTTTTCGATAAAGACGCCGTTTAAACCGCGCGCGCGCACTGCGGCGGCGATAACAAGGGTGGCAATAATGCGCGAAGCGATGAAAGTGGCTTGGCTGGTCTTTTATTTCGTTGCCACAACAGCCGCAAAATAAAGGTGTTGGCGGAGCGGCCTTTTTCATCGGCAATCGCACGAGGATTCGGCTTTTGAAATTTTGTTTTTCTGTAAATAACAAGTCTTGGGAATCAGGCGAAAGCGCTTTATGGCGGTCAGGAACAACCCGCAGCGAAGTTGTTTCGAACGGCGGAGTTAAAACAGTGGCACACTTCATCCCGATAAACCTCCCCGGAATACGGCGCCCCTGTTGCAGATATAGTAATTAAAGCCTGGAATAGGTTTTTAGTAAATAAGGAATATTACTAAATTCTAACATAGAAAATGTATTATGCGCTATTGTAAAATTGTTTCACTCTATAAGGACTTTTTGTTTTTAGGCTTTTAAAGCTTGGCTGAGAATGGCATTACGCAAACGATTGTCTGCCACAAAATCGCAGTGTTCCAAAAACCTTAGAGACCTTGGAAGAGATCACATATTTTCCTGCATACCGGGCGGAAGGCCCGACCCAATATACTGCCTGCCCGAGTTGACTGCTTGCAAGGCCGGTTCGATTTCGTCGAAAGCGTTGTCCTTCAGAACAAATCCGGTGGCGCCTGCCTGCAATGTGTTCTTTACAGTTCCCTGGTCTGAGTTCATCGTCAACGCCACCACTCTAACGCCTGGCATGGCAGCGGTGATCTGCCTTGTGGCCTCGATGCCGTTCAGCACTGGCATGTTGAGATCCATCAAGACCAAGTCTGGAGTTTTTGCCCGCACGAGTTCCACCGCTTCCTGGCCATTCGAGGCTTCTCCGATCACATCCAGGCCGGGGATGCGCTCAAGCAAACTTCGCAGGTCCTGGCGGAAGCCGGCGTGGTCATCCGCAATAAGGACTCGAATGCTCATGGATTTCATCTCAGGAAAGAAGTTGGGGGTGGGCACATCAAGCGACTTAATAGGCTTGACTTGAGTATTCATCGAGCCAATGAAAATATCTTGAAAACGAAGAACAAGATAAACGTTGATCTTGTCGTCTACTGCTGCCAGTTTAAGTGTTGGAACTCCCCAGTTGAGAATCTTGCCGTTGGCGGGGTGGGTTACGACTATCCGAGAGCCATCTCGGCTGAATGTTGCGGTTGGCATTTTACCCCTTTCTTGTAGATTTCTTGTAGATTTGAAGGGGTATTTTAGAGGCTAACTACTTAATGTCAATGTACTTCTGTATTTAAAAAGTGGAGGCGGCGGGAATCGAACCCGCGTCCCAAAATGCTTCCGATAGGGCCACTACGCGCGTAGCCGCACTATTTGACTGCTTCTCGTCCCACCGGCGCGGCTGCGGCACGCTCCGGCAAAACCAGCCCGATTGTTCTCGTCTCATCCGCTTCGGACCGGAGCAGATTAGACCAGCCTGCTTTAGCGACGCAACCACGGACGCCGCAGGCGGGGCTTCCGGTGCCGCGTTGCTGGAGCTAACTTCCGTTAGGCAGCAAGTGCCAAGTCATTATTGGCAGTTAATTTAGTGCACGGTGTTTTACGAGGCCTCCATGCAACCTCGGCGCGCAACCTCTATCCTCTGCAATTCGGTCGAAACCTGTTCGCCCCCATTAGGCAAACCCAAGATAAGTATACCCGCTGAGGGGGGAATTAACAAGAAAGCGCGCAACGATTTGGGATTGCGGACTTCGGATTGCGGAATTAATCTCCGTGACGGCCATAACTATTTTCCGGGAACGAGGCGCGGCCGAATTTGGGTTACACTTGCAGGCTGCTGGATGTGCCAAGTGGGCCGAAGCTGTCCCGCCAACGCGTGCTTATAAAGGTCAAATTTTTCAAAGAAAAGAGAGCTATCGTTAATTGACTGCCGGCAAAAATTTGCAAAAGTAAGCGCGTTGACTTTCTTTTGAATTTGAGGTGCCGCGATGATTCAAGCCTCTGCCGCCATGCCGGTTTGCGAACCTAAAAAGAAATCCGCCCAGCCCAGGAAAACGCCCCGCACGCGCAAACCGGCGGAGATGTCTCTGGAGGAATGGCAGATCGCCTTGCGCCGGGAATTTGGGCGCGAGCAAAAATTCAGGCTGAAAAATCTCGGCAGCGCGCCGATTTTCTCCGATTTCCAGGTGGCTAATCCGCAGACCAAACGCGCCTATCGGGTCTCGATCCGTGGGCAACGCTTGGGTGAAAACTACTGCGCTTGCCCCGATTTTGCCGTCAATACTCTGGGCACCTGCAAGCATATCGAATTCGCACTTGCCAAACTCGCGCGCCGGCCCGGCGGCAAACAGGCGCTTGAAAAAGGCTTCCAGCCGCCTTGCTCCGAAATTTATCTGCGCTACGGCGCCAAACGCGAAGTCGTGTTCCGGCCGGGCACGGAACTCACCCCTGAAATTCACTCACTGCTGCCGCAGTACTTTGACAGCCGCGGCGTGCTCAAGCCGGAAGCCTATTCCCAACTGGACGCCTTCTTGCGCGCCTGCGGGGACAAGCATGAAATCCGCTGCTACGACGATGCGCTCGCCTTCGCCGCCCAGGTGCGCGATCAGGCGCGCCTGGCCGAACGCGTGGACGCGGCTTTTCCCAAAGGCAGCGAAAGTTCCGCCTTCAAAAATTTGCTCAAAGTCCCGCTTTATCCTTATCAGCGCCAAGGCGCGCTCTTCGCCGCCAAGGCCGGCCGCGTTCTCATCG
>CAZSAL010000099.1:0-4546 GCA_964604825.1 uncultured Elusimicrobia bacterium | reverse complement strand
GAGCACCGGCCTTCTAAGCCGGGGGTTGAAGGTTCGAGCCCTTCCTCGCCTACCATTTTAGAATCAATAGCTTATGAGCTGTCTCAAGAAGTCCCACCGCAAGTGGTCGCAAATCAACTTCTCATCTCCGTAGCTGGGCGGCGAGCCAGTAATCGACACTAAACTGTCCCGGACCAGAGCAGATCAGCCAGATAAAGAAGAGCGCGTACAGTACTTCAGGAAGGTAGAGAAAATCGTCGAGCCAGTTAAGGGGAGAATCTCCTTTAGGCATCGCGGAAAGCTTGGTGGTCAGGATGGCGACAAACATATCGACCAAAAAAGTAGCACAGGCTAGGCTCGACAGAAACCCCACTGTCAGCATGGATCCGCCAACGAACTCGACACCCGACACAAAATAGGTCATCAGGTGGGGAAACGGGACTTTGGCCTCGACGAGCGTTTCGTACATGGTTTGCGTTCTTCCGGCGACAAACAATTTGTTTGCACCGGAGATGGCGAAGAACAGCCCGAGAGAAACGCGCACCAGCAAGATCGCATATTGTTCCAAATCACCGCTACCAAGCAGCGCAAACTGGACCGACTGTTTCCAACCCACCACTTGTCCCTCCGTCGCAGGATGCGCAGTAATCGACACCGTGCTTCATCGTTCGCCTTCTCTTCTAACAGTGTCAACCAGAACGTAGACGGTCCCTGGCATACATCTCTGGTCACGACAAATTTGCTGAAAACTGCAAATGGCGGTGTCGTCCGTGAAGTCTCGCGCGTCGAGATCATGCGTCCATCCGCTCAACCCATTCGGACCGCCATGCGGGAGCCACGAAGGGATCCGCAAAGTACTGCGTTTCTCGCACCACCTTGTCATCCCTGAATTCCATAATGCTTACGGTATGGGACGGCCTGCCGTCATAAGTCAGGATGAATTCGGTGACCCAAAGATCGCCGCCGCCAATGATTCGTCGGACAACAAACCGCTTTTTGCTCGGCTGACTTGCGCGTTGGTTTTGGATGTTGCGTCGGCCGCGGGTTCGTTCGCATGACTGCGGGTATTCCAGCACCGCGTCCTCCCGATAGATGCGGTGCTCCGTTTCAAAATCGTTGGCATCGGAGGCCGCCCAATGCTCCTTCAGTGCCGCACGGATTGCTTGGTCTCGCACTCCGAAATACGGTTCCTTCTCTTGTTGATCGTTCATCTTAAGCCCTCAATTTGGCAAGATGCTAAATGCTTTAGCGGTAGCGGAGTGTATGGCTCGTCAAGTCGCGCTGTTTCTTCGATCACCTCGGAGTTTACACCGAGTCCAATCGTATAACGCCTGATTAGAGACAATATTGGCGGACATAAAGCTCGAGTCAGGGCAACCTTCAGTTTGAAACCGCCAGGGAATTCGTCGGAGATCGATCTGGCTTCAACCGTGGGATTGGACCGATCGTTACTCCGCCGTCCCAATCCCGGAGACGATGAACCCGGGGGCACCTCGGCAGGATCAAATTCCCCTGGGACCGAGGACACACGCCGTGCGCGCAACCGGTCATCGGGATTATGATGCAGTCACGCCTTGCTGGAAATTGGGCGCAGCAAAAATTGGCGCATCCGTCCCCCCGTCTGGACGGAACCACCGGGAGCATTGAGTTGAGTATCTTTGACGAGTCCGAAAGGGGTAGAGCCAAGGTCAGCCAGGCTCGTTCGCGGGTCCGAACGGCTCGCCCGTCATGGCCGCTCTCCGCTCGGCTCCTCGTCGGAGCAATGTTTGTCTTGAACGTTCTCCTGGCAGCATTTCTCGTAAGAACTGAAACTAAAGGGCCTGGAGCACCCGCAATTTCCACTCCGCTCACACTCGAACGGCCGAAGGCCGCTTCCTCGCCGCAGCTCAATGCGCCGGCCGATCGGGGGTCCAGTCTCGATCGGGGAGATGCCCTCAGTCAGAAGACTCCCCCTGTCGAAGCCCGTCCGGCCGCGTTGCCCAGCACCCGGATGGCGAAGCGCTCCGCGATCAGAGCACTCCGTGCCAGTGAAACCCGGCGCGCGGTTTTGTCGGCGCCGACGCCTCGGACCGTGGTTTACCCTCCACAGAAACCTCCCGGCCGAACTCCCGCGCCTGTTCGCGAGGCAGCAGCTTCTTTGCACGCAACCGCCAATGTTGCGCCCCCTGGCTTGGCCGCATCCATCCCTGCCGCAGGCGTCCCCGGCAACGCAGGCACCCGGCCCAACGCACCCGCTGCCTCGGCTCCCACCCCGTCGGCGATTGCCCACAGCCTCGCTGCGAAGGGAACCCTGTCGGGCTCAACGGTGAAAGTAGCCTCGGTGGGGCTTCCAGCTATGGAAAAGGGATTGGTGAAACCGAAGATGCCCGTCGCGCCAATCTCTCCCAAAATGGAAGTTGTTCCCCGGCCCGCCGTGAAGCATGAGAATTGCGGCGGGGACAAGGTTTTCATCGCCTGCCCCGAGCTGAAAATCCGGTACGATACCCCCTTCACCTCCGAAGACCACTAACTCCTTTTGGCAAAGACCCATCGGTGCGGGCCCCCACGACAGAGGCTGGCGACTGCCCGAATGGATGCGGAATCGCCGTTCCGATGCTTCGACTTCCCCGGTCCCCAAAAGCTAAGGCCCCCACCCCATGGACGAAGTCCTGCCCACGGGGCCCCCGGGCCGAGGCACCCTCGCCTTAATAGGATTTCGCGCAAGATCATGACTACCCCCCTTGCATAACGAGCAAAAATCAAGGCAAGGAGAGGTGGTTCGCTGTCGAAAGATCGCGCAAGACGAGGATCTATCCAGACTTGCTAAATTCATTGGCGATTTTGTCAACGAGCCCCCCGCCTTCGTGGTGCGAACAGCCGCAACAGATAAGCAATGCCATCAATCGGTCCCGGGATGCGCCGCTTCGATTACCTCGCAGTTCTCGTTGTTCCTGATCGACACTCCGGCTTGGGTTGACATTCTACCCAAAGGGCTGCATACTTGGGTCGAATGGCTACCCAAGAGAACAACGAAGACCGAATTGCCTTGTTGCAGGGCACTCTGGACCTGCTGATCCTGAAAACGCTGTTGATGGGTCCGTGTCATGGACAGGGCGTCGCGCGGATCATTCAGCGGCAATCGGAAGATGTGTTTCTTGTCGACCATGGTTCGCTGTATGTGGCTCTGCAGCGACTGGAAGATAAGTGCTGGATCAGCGCCAGGTGGGGCGTGAGCGAGAACAACCGCAAGGCACGGTTTTACTCGCTGACTGCGAAAGGCCGCGAGCAGCTGAATGAAAAGACCGGCGAATGGCGTCGGTTGACGAGAGCCATGAATCTGATTCTGGATTCAGCCAGCGGGCTCAAAGGCGAGGAGGCGTAAGGATGTTCAGACGCAAGCGCAGTGCAGCGGATTTCCAAGCCGAGATCGAGGCGCACCTTGCACTCGAGGCCGATGACCTGAAAGGCGAGGGCTTCAGCGCCGACGAGGCGCGATGGAAGGCGCAGCGCGAGTTCGGAAACGTGCGAGCGGCGCAGGAGCGCTTCTACTTGAAGGGCCGCCCGGTGTTGCTGGAGAAGCTGTTGCGCGACATCCGGTTCGGCTTCCGTTCGCTTCTCGAAAGCCCGGGGTTTGCAATTGCGGCGGTTTTGACCCTGGCGCTCGGCATCGGGGCGAACACCGCAGTGTTCAGCGTGATGAACGCCGTGCTGCTCAAATCTCTGCCCGTGACCGACCCAGCGAGCCTGGTTTATTTACAGACGTCGGATGCGCCTCGCGGGACAGGAACTATCGACACCAATCAGACATTCTCCTACGCCGTATATGACGCGCTGCGCCGTCAAAGCAAGGCCCTCACCGCGGTAATCGCGTATGTGCCGCTCTCTGGCAGCAAGGTTGCAGTTCGCTATGGAACCGACCCCGAAGAGGCGGAAGGCGACATGGTGAGCGGAACCTTTTTCTCGGGTCTCGGCGTGAATCTCCCAGTGGGCCGCGGGTTCACCGCGGACGACGAGGCTCGTCATGCGCCACTTGCTGTGATCAGTTACAACTATTGGACGCGCCGCTTTGCCCGGGATCGGGATGTGCTGGGCAAGACGCTGTATGTGAACGCGGTGCCCATGACCATTGTTGGCGTCGCGGCGCCTGGCTTTGAAGGCGTTGAAGGCGGCGGCTCGACCGACTTCTGGATTCCGCTGCAGAACTGTGTGGAGTTGAATGCGTGGGGGAATCCTCCCAACGGAGGCAAGCTCTATATCAACGACCCCACATGGTGGTGCCTGCGGCTGATTGGGCGGCTTGCTCCTGGCATGAACCGAACGCAGGCGCTGGCAAGTCTGCAACCCGCATTTCAGTCAGCGGCATATATCGAACTGGGCGGCTCGCCAACGCCGGGCGAGAAGCCTCCGGTTCTAAGCCTCGAAGACGCCAAAGGCTTTACCGGATATGACCGGATGTACGGCAATCCGCTGCGCACGTTGATGGCCATGGTGGGGCTTGTACTGCTGATCGCACTGGCGAATGTGGTGATGCTCCTGTTGGCGCGCAATGCGGCGCGGCAGCGGGAGTTTTCGGTGCGGCAGGCCTTGG
>CAZSAL010000098.1:0-4564 GCA_964604825.1 uncultured Elusimicrobia bacterium | reverse complement strand
TAGGAAAGCTCCCGGAGCCTGGGGAATTTACCCACAAATTCTGCTGACGAGGCCAAAATAGGAGAGGTTTGTGTTAACCAAGTTACTAAATGAGTTGGCGGGCTTCCGTTCATCGGTGGGACAGGCCAGAACCCCCGGCGCTTGCCCCATATTGTCGGCCATCGTTGCGTAATTCGTCCAGCAGTAAGCGCTTGCGTTTGGGCGGGAAAGGAAATCGCTCCAACCCCCATTCGTCTGTGGCGCGAAAGCTGGATATCGACCGCCATTATCGTTTTCCCAAATGCGATAGGCAGTCCCGATCTGCTTGAGGTTACAAATGCAGCAAATGCGGTTTGATTTCTCATTCGCGCGCTGCAATGCCGGGACGAGAATCAGGCCAACAAGAATGAACACCGCGATTACCACTACCAAGTCCCTGCGCGTGAACGCGGCTGCTTTGCGTCTATCAAAGGGATCAAACCATAGCTTTGCCCATTTGTCTTTATTCATTTGCTTTCCTCCGGCAGGTGGCGAAGGCCAAAGGGCCTGGAATTATGACAGTTTCCATTTTTCATGCCGTTTTATGGTTCCGACTGCATCAGCTTTTCTTTCCATTTCTCCAGCCTCCATCCCGGCTTTCGCACCATCCGGCTCCCCATCGTCGTGTCGTGCTCAAACGCGACGCTGACGCCTTTGATGGTCCTATTCCTAGCAGTGGTCATTTTCGTGATCCTCAACATGCCACTGCAAGCATTTTCTGTCAACCGATTCCAAGCCAATCGCATGTTCCTGTATCGCAATAACTTCCAACACAATCCCCCGTCTTCCTCTGCGCTCTCTTTCAGTCAATCCATGTGAATCTGCCTGTTCGCCATCTCGTTCGCCATAGCTTTAGCGACGGCGAAAGCTTCAGCGACGGCGGATGTCAATCTGTGGCTGAATTTCAGTCCTGTGGCCAATCACGCCGCCGGCCGTGGAAAAGAGCTTGATATCAGCCTGAAACAAGGCTAGAGTCAGGCTGTGCATAGTACAAGACTTCGCCCCGCGCGAAAGCCGGGGCTTGATTGGCGTTCGCAGACATTCACGTTGAGCCATGCCAAAACGTATCTTGGCCGGTTGGTTGAAAAGGCGGCCAGGGGCGAAACCGTTTATATTGCCAGGGGCGGCCGGCGTTTTGTTCTGCAGGCGGTTCCTGAAATCGAACCCATTCCACTTCGGCCACCCGGTTATTTCGCCCACTGTTACACGGCGGAGGAGATTCAGGAAGACAATCGCCTGGCAAAATCCTCAGTCATCCGGCCTCCGAAGGACCTTGAATAGGAGCGGCAACGCCAATGAAACAATGGGACATTCTGATGTTTCCCTTCAGCAAGGAAAGACGCCATCCCGCCGTCATCATTTCCAATGATGAAATTTGCCAGAACCCGGACATCGAAGAAGTCAACGCGTTGCTTTGCACATCGGCGAAAGTAGACCGGAGTCCCAAGCCGACGGAGGCAACCTTGGATAAAAGCGACGGTCTGGATTGGAAAACCATGGTTCGTTGTGACCGGATTCATCTGCTTTCCAAATCGCAATTCCAGGAGGCGAAAGGAAACGTCACCACGGAGCGCCGCAGCGCGATTGCCCGCAAAATGGTCGAAGTGCTCCGCCTACCCCTTTGGACACGGTGAAGCCAGACTTTGCTTTTAGACGTCTAAATGTAAAGCTGACCTGCAATGATGGATCGCGCCGCTGACGTCCAAATCCTATTCACGGCAAGTGACAGTGGTCATGATCGTCAGCCTGCAACTGAGGGCATTTTCCGTCAACCGATTCCAAACCAATCCGCATGACCTTGTGCCGCAACCGCTTCCAACACAAGCATCCGATAGCAGGGGTCACCCATAGCTTTGATTCTGCTGAAAAACCTCGAATGGTCAAAAAGGAACACTTGAAAACACCACCAAAACAGTCCGATCACTCTGAAAAAGACGCTCTTAATCAATCCTGGAGATTCATCTGCTTGACCCCGTTTTCGTGTTTTTTGTGGTTTTCCAAAAAAACAGGGGGTTTTTCAGCGGAATCAATGAGTACGGTTTGACCCCAATGACCAATGATCCAATGACGCAATCTGGTGGAGCACCACCCTTTCCCCCTTTATCTGTAAAGCAAACCGACAAGTTCCGCTTGATGCTTAAGTTGTTGCAAATCAATAACTTGTACGGCACGGCGGAGATTCGGCTGTCGGAATCCATTACATGCGGAGCCAGGCGATTGGGATAAACTGTGCGGCGCGCACGCGATTCAATCTGTTACAACTTGTTGCTAATGAATAGTTTAAATTGCATCCGAGTAGGATGTCTCGATTTAAGGCGGGGGTGGCGTGGAAGTTGCTCCATGTTGGGCCGGATACTGGCATGGCCAGTGTCCTTTGAACACACAAATCAAATTACAACCAAGACAGTTGTTGATCTTATGAATAAGCATGCATTCCCCCTTCTGCAGGTCGCTGCCGCAGTCATTCTGACTCCAATCTCGATTTTCGCCGGAACGACGACGGTGATATGGGACAACCTGCCGGACTTGGGGACTTACTCGACCCCCTCCACGCCGACTTTAGATGGATACAATTTCTATGACGGCGACAGTACGTTCGGAGATGTCGGTCCGAATGATGGCAGCCACAGCACACTCCAGTATTACTTGCCGGGGAATCCGTTGCTGGGTGGCTTTGCGGCTTACAATGCCTGGGGCGACACTCCGATCCGGGTGGAGTCTCTGGCTCCGACCGCCAGTGATGCATTTACATTCTCCGGCTATTTTTCGAGCCAGTACAATCTCGGGCCGGGGGCGGCGGAGGTGCTGGTTGAAGGCTTCACCGGGACGAGCTCGACGCCGTCGTTCACCACAACTTTCACCCTCCCTTCAGACGGTTCATGGGTTAATGAGAGCTTTACCACCGACGGATATTACGACAAGTTCCTTTTCAGTCCCGAGGACACGAACGGCGATCCTTCCGCTTTCGTGAACGGCTATATCGAGATGGATGACGTTACGTTGACCACGGCGCCTGACGCCGGTTCCACTGCTCTGCTTCTGGGAATCGGATTCGGCGGAATCGCGTATCTGCGCCGCAAGCTGGCGTAATCGCAACCGAACAGTTTGAATCGCGAGCGGTCGGCAGTGCCGGCCGCTCTTTGCTTGAGGCCATGCCTCCTTCTCAATAAGCGCCATCCGGATCAGTCCTGGAAAATTGGTACTCATCCGTTGGGCGGGTTGAAAAAATAGAAATAGAAATAGAAATAGGGGTCAAACCGAAAAATAGGGGTCAAACCGTACTATTGGCTTGTTTATGTTCCTTTCTCCATTGATACAATGCCGCGTTGAGTGTTTGGCGCGTGCCCATGTGCAAGCATCTGGATGTTCTCGATATTTGTATTTTAGCTTTGGACACGGTGAAGCCAGACTTTGGCGGACAAGGGTGCGCAGAGAAAGACAACTCTTATTTATGAATGTCTGATCATGCGCTTCCTTTTTTTAAAGCGTTTCCTTATAGCTACATATCATTGATATTTAAGAGCTTGCGAACAGAATCCCATATTTCCACTCTGCGCACTCTGCGTCTCTGCGCGAAAAAATGCTTTTCATTTGCATTCCCATTGAAATATGGTATCGTGTCATTGTGAAAGGCGCCCCGCGCCCGTTCCTTGACATTTTGCAGGGGGAAAATGGGCTGGCGGCCCGGCAGGCTGGCCCCGCCGTTGCGCGGCGCAAAGCGCAACGGCGCGGGCCTGCCCTCCGTCGTGTACAGGCGCGGCGGGCTTCTCCATTGGCCCCATTCGTCCTATGGGTCCCCTTTGTCCTTTTCTCCAAAACCGGGGAAGGCGTGTTTCGCCGTCAGAACAGCCCTCAAGAAACACGCCAATACACGCTTAAACACGGCCAAACACGGCCAAACACGCTTTGCGCTTTTTTTGCAGAAAAGGCGTCGAACCGGACAAAAACCTCGGATCGCCCTCTTTTTGCCTTAACTTTAGCCTTTAGCCTTCGCGTTTAGCCGTGTTCCAGTTGCGCCGAAAACACGCCAAAACATGCCAAAACACGCCTAAACACGGTGAAACACGCCTAAACACGGCTAAACACGCTTTGCGCATTTTTTCGGAAAACGACGGCTCCCCAGGCCGGAATGGCGTTTCTTTCACTCCAACTTTCCGCGGATGATGGTGATGGAGCCGATGGGAAGGGTGTAGACGCCGCCGGGGTCCGGGGTGAGGAACGTGTTTTTGTTCTCGGCGGGGGTGTTGCAGTACTGCACGAGGGCGACAAGTCCCGTGAAGGGATGTTGCGCGTGGTTCGCATCGGTGATGTCAAGGCGTATCGAATGGGCGGCGTTCAGGTCGTGGTTGATGAGCATGAAGGACCAGTTCCCATCGGGGCGATGCGCGGCGTAGGAGGTGATGACGTTGCGCCCGGCGGCGTCCACAAGGCCGGCTGAGGCGGGGAAGATTTGATTTGCCCCGGCACCATGTTGCAACCATTCCAGGTTGATGAGGTGCGCGGAGGTGAACGGGGTGTATTCCGGCGTTCCATAGGCCCCGCCGCC
>CAZSAL010000097.1:0-4732 GCA_964604825.1 uncultured Elusimicrobia bacterium | reverse complement strand
TTAGCCGCGTTCCTGCGCCGGCCGCCATGACCATGGCGCGAATCATTCCAGTTCTCCTTCTGTTGCCGAATTCGCCCACATGCGTGCCTGGGCGAGGAGAGATTTGGACTTGGAATTGGATTCGGTTTCGGCGTATGTCCGTAATAGCGGTTCAGTCCCGGAAGGCCTCAATAATACCCACCAACCGTTCTGGAGGATAATTTTCAAACCGTCGAAAGTTCTGGTTTCTTTGATCGTTAGACCCAATACCCTGTCAGGAAGCAAAGAGATTACCTTTTTCACAAATTCTTCCTTGCTTGGGATGTTGTTCTTCAAATGAATGTCTACGCGCTTAAAGCGGGAGCGGCCAAAACGTTTTTCCATGCCGGCAATTAATTCCGAGGCTCTTTTGCGGGTCACTGCCATCATTTCCAGGAGGAAGAGACCGCTGAGAATACCATCGCGTTCAGGCAGTCCGCCGCCCAGGGCGTATCCGCCGGATTCCTCCCCGCCCGCGGCCACAGGCTCCGCAATCATGCGTTCCGCGATGTATTTAAAGCCAACGGGGACTTCGTAAAAAGGCCTGTGGAACTCTTGCGCTATGCGTTCTCCCAGATAACCCAGGGAGACGGCCTGGACTATAGCTCCAGGAAGTTTTCTGTTTTCCAAAGCATGCAGGGCCAGGAGCGGGAATACCTGGTGCGGGGTCAAATAAACGCCGCGATCGTCTACAACTCCGAGACGGTCGCCGTCGCCGTCGAAAGCCAGCCCGATTGAAGCCCTCTTCAAGCGGATCTCCTGTTTCAAGAGGCTGAGATTCTGTTCGATTGGTTCCGGATGGAGCCCCCCGAACAGCGGGTCATGCGCTTCGTGAATCCCTGTCATGCGGAATTTTGAACCTTTGAGCAGCGCCTGCGGAACGCCGGAGGCGGTGCCATGAAGATAATCAAAAACAACGCTGCCTTTAAAATTTAATATGGACTTCAAATCCAGCCTGCTTTTCAAAAATCTGAGATATTCCGGCATGGCGTTGAATGTCGAGAAAGCGGCGGCCTCAGCAGATCCCGCCGTCGGTGGGAGGCGTTGTTCAATGGCTCTGGTCACTTCCGGTTGAGCTGACCGGCCATACGAATCCTTTACTTTAAATCCATTGTAAACAGCGGGATTATGGCTGGCAGTGATCATAATTCCCCAGGGAGCGTTCCGTGCTTTCACGCATACGGATAAGGCGGGCGTGGTCAAAGAACCTGCGCTCACGAGAACTTTCAAGCCCTCTGCCTGGAAAGAGGCCGCAGCGCACCGGGCAAATTCCGGCGAGAAAAACCGCCTGTCATAGCCGATTAGAATTGGATTGGAAGAAGGGTTTTCTTTGAAGAAAGAAGCGGTTGCCGCAGCAACGCGGCGGACATTATCAAACGTGAACGATTCGGCGATAACGCCACGCCACCCGTCCGTGCCAAAGATGATGGGTTCAACTTCGGCCATAATCATCTTCCAGGCGAATAACATCCTTTACCTGCGGCGTGGAAACTTCGACCAGATGGACGTCGCCGTAAGGCGCGCAGAAACGGTGAACCATGCCCGGAGGAATAGTCACGGAATTACCCGGACTGAGGCGCTTTTGGCGCCCGTCGATTTCCAGCAGCAGCGTTCCTGCCTGCGTATAGATCGATTCAAGCTTAAAACGGTGATACTGCTTGCTGAGGCGATGCCCTTTTTTAATAAAAATGATTTTCCCAACATATTTCTTCGTGCAGGCGAACCAGAGTTCCCAGCCCCATGGTTTTTTTACTTTTATCTGTTTTCCCATTGGCTAATACCTTCCCACCATTTCCTGGATGATCCGTTCCGGAGCAATGCCTTTGTGTTTTCCGAGAAGGATATCCTTATGCGCCTGAGCGTACTTTTCAATGGTTCCAAGATCAAGCCAGTAACCGTCCGAGAGCAGTCCGTAGCACGGGAACCCGTTAGCCAGCAGTCTAGGAAAAATATCGCGTTCCACCGAAACCACCGAAGCTGGAGGTATCTGCGCAAAAATCTCACGGCTGAAAATATAAGCCCCGGCGTTAATCGTATGGCAGGTAACTTCTTCGGGTTTGGGTTTTTCCAGAAAGCGGCTGATGCGGCCCTGTCCGTCGGTCTCAATCAGGCCGTAGGCAGACGGATTTTCTACTGTTGTCAGCGCTATGGTCAATGCCGCTTTGCGCTCCCGGTGAAAAGAAAGCAGGCCTTTGATATCCAGATCCATAAGAATATCGCCGTTGAAGATGAGTGTTTCTTTTTCCGCCCAGGCTTCCGCGTTCTTTATTGCCCCGCCGGTTCCCCGAGGGGTATCTTCATGCACATAATTCAGATGAACGCCATAACGCTCGCCGTTGTCAAAAACTCTCTTAAAGGCTTCCGGCTTATAGGCCGTGCAGAGAACGATTTCCGTTATGCCGTTGGTTTTAAGCATTTCGATCTGGTATGCGAGGAACGGCCTGCCGAGTACGGGTAGAAGCGGTTTCGGTGTGGTCAGCGTCAGAGGGCGTAGACGTGTTCCCAGACCACCAATCAGAAGGACTGCATTCATTCCACCACCTCGCAAAAGGCAACCAATCCCAAAGAAGTTGTGGGGTCATCCGGCCGATATGCAAGTAAGCGATGCAAAGGAGGTGATAGGATCATGGAAAGGTTAGATTTGCTGCAACGCGTTTTTAGGGAGGCGGACACGCACCGCGTCCCGTATTTGGTGTGCAATCGCCATCGCCCAACCCGCGTCTTTGGAAGTAAGGGTGTTTACTTCCTCCGGATATCGAGAAACAGTTGCATATTCAGTGAGTTGATCCTGATCCTGGACGCTCACGCCAAGAAGGAACGGTTCTGGGAGTAGTTTTGTAAGACTTGAAATATCATGGGTTTTCGGGAAATCAATACCCAGATTGATCAAAAGCGCCTTAATATATTTTTCCGCACATTGTTGTGCATGAAAACACACAGTATCGTAAGGGCATACTTCAGGATTCATCTTTATTGTGTGCTCGGCGTTCCGTAAGTCGTTTTCAGCCTTTTGAATCCACTGTTGCAGCCAGGACAATTGGTCAGGCGGCAAGCCGCTCATAAAGAACCTTTCCTTCACGCATGGCAGGTCGGATAATATGACCAATTAAATTCCGGCAACGCTCAACTTCCTGAGCAGTCGCAACAATAACGTCTTTAGGAATTCCGAATTCATACAAGGCGCATCGAATTTGAACAGCCTGCTCGCGGCGTGACAATGCGCCTGAGGGCATGACAACCAACAGATCCACATCGCTGTCGGGACCCGCCGTTCCGCGGGCATAAGAGCCGAATAAAATAATTTTTTCCGGACGGAACTTTGCCACTATTCGCCGTACCATCTCATTAATTTTGGGTTGTATTTCAGAAGGATTCATGTGATTCATATTACATCAAATTTAAGGAAGCAATCCCAAAGGGTTGTCGGGTCATTTGTTGTCCCGGAAATATTTGTAGGTGAGCTCAAGCCCCTGTTCGATGGTGTGAGCGGGCCGCCATCCGAGTTCTTTTTCCGCCTTGGAGTGATCCAGAATGCTGCGGTTGAGCTCTCCCGGCCGGGCAGGCGCGAATGCCGGAGCTTTAGCAGTTTTATCAATGGTCGAAAGCTTGGCCAGAAGCCCGTTAACAGAAGTGCCTATTCCCGTGCCTATGTTGAAGACGGAGTTCTCTCCGTTAAGCAGGGCGGCCAGGTTGGCGCTTACGATATCCTTTACGAAGACATAATCCCTCTCCTGCGCGCCGTCGCCATAAATGGTCGGAGTTTCCTTGTTCAGGATCTTGCCGATGAATATGGAAACTACGCCGGCCTCGCCATTAGGATCCTGGCGCGGCCCATAAACGTTTCCGTACCGGAGAATGGTATAGGGCAGTTTGTATTGCTCGCCGAAAAAACGGATATAGGTTTCTGCCGTCAGTTTGCTGAAGCCGTACGGCGATACGGGCCGCAGAGGATTGTCCTCTTTGGCGGGTTTTTTGGGACATTCGCCGTAGAGCGTGCCGCCGGAAGACGAGAATATGAATTTACGCACGCCGTAGGAGCGGCAGCAGTCCAGAAGCCTTAAAGCTCCGAGGATGTTGACCGAAGCGTCAAAAAACGGGTCCTGCATGGAATGCCTGACGTCGATCTGGGCGGCATGATGATTGACAATGTCAAATCCGTTTTTTTGGAACAGGGTGATTATGTTGGGGTCGCGCACGTCCATTGTCACCAGGCGCGCTCCAGGATTGACGTTCTTTTTCCTGCCGGACGACAGGTCATCCACAACGGTAACCTCATGGCCCTGTTCGACATAAGCATCCGCTATCTGCGATGCTATAAAGCCCGCGCCTCCGGTCACTAAAACCTTCATAATTAATAACCCTCCATGGCTTAATAGGCTCCTTCGCCGGCGAAAATGGCCGGAATTGTGCGCAATAGAATTTTCAGGTCAAGTCCCAGCGACCAGTTTTCCAGATAATAAATATCCAGATCAATCATTTCCTCGTAACTCAGCGCCGCCCGGCCGCTTACCTGCCAGAGTCCTGTAATGCCGGGCTTTATGTGAAGACGTTTCTTCGCGTGATCATCATAGTAGGCGGCTTCCCACAGGACCTGTGGGCGCGGACCGACCAGGCTCATGTCGCCTTTAAGGACGTTGATGATCTGGGGAATTTCATCAAGGCTCCATTTTCTCAGCCAGCGGCCTGCGCGAGTGATGCGCGGATCGTTTTTCAT
>CAZSAL010000096.1:0-4750 GCA_964604825.1 uncultured Elusimicrobia bacterium | reverse complement strand
TCCCGACTCTTGAGGAACTAGGAATCGGTTTGGTGCCCTACAGTCCGTTGGGCAAGGGATATCTCACCGGTGCGATCGATGAAAAGTCAAAATTCGACAGTTCCGACTTCCGCAGCACCCTGCCACGCTTCACTCCAGAAGCACTCAAGGCGAATCAGACACTGATCAATCTGCTCGCGTCGATTGGCGCACGCAAGAAAGCCACACCGGCTCAAATCGCGCTCGCCTGGCTGCTGGCCCAGAAGCCGTGGATTGTGCCGATCCCGGGCACCACGAAGCTCAATCGCCTGGACGAAAATATTGGATCGGTGTCCGTCCAACTCAAGCCCACCGATTTGCGCGACATAGAGGAGGCCGCCGCCAAGATCACGGTGCAAGGAGCTCGCTACCCGGAAAAGCTGGAGCAGATGACCGGCCGTTAACCCCACGGTCCGGGAAAGGCTGGGATTACCCCGGGATGTTGTAAATGAAAATCGAATAGCCGATCTGGGCCTGGGGCTGGTACTGGCGCATGGTCTGGTAGTAGTTGAGCGGCACGTAGACCGGCTGGGGCAGGTAGGTCAGGAGATAGGGCATGCCCTGCAAAAAAGACGCGCTGATCGCCACTACTCCCGGCTTGGGGTGGTCGCCCAGCAGCTCAAAGTTAATACCGTACATCTGGGGCCAGACATGGCCAAAATAGGCCAACTGAATTCTAGGAACACCGTGTTCGTCCATGAAGCCCTTTAAATCTTTCAGTTCCTGCCCGTGATCCAGATTGGAATCGATTAAATGCTGGTAGCCGTTCGACGGTCCCCCCGCCATCTGATTAAAGTAGGCCTGATAATGGGGCACGGCCGTGAAGGGCGACACCACCGCGCCGAGAGCGAGAAGCGCCAGGAGCCCTTTGCCCCATCGTTTTCCCCCCAACAGCATCTGGATCGTACCCGCGCCAAAAATCCATAAAAAAGGATAGGCCGGCAAGAGATAACGGATGCCGACGTCCAGATGGTTGAAAAAAGACAGCACGATCAGAAGGGTCGAGGGGACCGCACAGAAGAGTACGATTTCCCAAAGCGGCAGAGCTTTTTCCTTCAGCCGCAACGGCCAAAGCAGAACCCCGATGGCCAGAACGACGAGAAAAGGAATGGGTTCCTTCAGACCGAACACCACCAGATAGTAATAGCGCCAGCCTTGCGGCGACCAGCGGCCGTTCAGAAACGCGGGAAATTCCCCCGTCTCGGCATCAGCCTTCTGACCGTCGAATCCTTCCAGGTAGGGACGCGGCAGGGGAATCGGCCAGGACCGGACAAAGGACGCTTGCAGTTTCTGAACCAGCCGGCTTTGTGCCGTAAGATTTCCCAGGCGAACCCCGCAGCCTTGAAAGCGGTATTGAAGATTGATGATTCCCCCCGCCAGAGCCAACACAACCGCCGACCTGATCAGGGCGGCCTTGAAATCTCTCCGGCGCCAACCCTCCAGCAGAAGGATCAAAGGAACCATCGGCAGGAGGACCACAGCCGTGAACTTGGTGATGAGCGCGAACCCCAAGTTGAGGCCGGCTCCGCCCAGCATAATCCAAGAGAGCGACCGACCATAACGCCAAAGGAGGTAGAGGGTCGCCGTCATAAAGAAGGTGACGGCGACATCCGGGGTGGCGAGCCGCGCGTTGGACAGAAGGGTCGGTGAAAAGGCCATGAGCAGAAGAGTTCCGCGCGCGGCCCAAGTCCCGGTCAGCTCCTTCGCCCAGCCATAGACCAGAAGCATCAGGAAGACCGCGGCCAGGATCGTCAGTGCATGTGCCCGGTAAAAGTAGTCGTCGTAGCGCGCCGAGTTGTCCATCATGAAACGCGTGCCGAAGATCCAGGGGCCCCAGCCGCCGCGGGGCATCCGCCAGTCCGGATCAAGATTGAGATTGGCTTTTGACGCGTAAGCCGGCAATGCGCAGATCATCTTCCAGAAGGGCGGCGTTTTGGAATCGAAGCTGAAATCGTGCGTCCGTAAATCATATAGCCCGGTCGGCAGATGGCGGAATTCATCAATCGTCGCCGTCTGCGTCTTGAGTCCCCAAAGCGCCTGAAGCATGAAGGCAAGAATACAAAGGCCAACCAGAGCAAGCTCCGTTCTGGAGTTCACTTCCATGAGCGGTTTCTTATCGGTGCGCATTGTTCAGGATCCGCAGAGCGTACAATGCATCAGGGTGACTGGGCTGCAACCTCAGGACTTCTTCCCACTCACGCCTGGCACTGGCATAGTCATTGCGTTTGAAATAGGCGACCCCCAGAAGATAGCGTGCTTCCGTCTGGCCGGGGTCCAGATCCACCGCACGCTGATATTCAGGCATCGCCCGGTCATAGTCGGCCTTCGCCATATAAAGGTTGGCGAGCGTAAAGTGCGGCTCAGGCATCAGGGGGGCCAGTTGAATGGCCTCCTGGAGCGTGGCGGCCGCTTTGTCCGGCTGGCCAAGAACGCGGTAGGCGGTACCCAGATTGGCAAGCGACGTCGCCATTTCGGGGAAACTTTTCGGCGCGAGCGTCCAGGAGAGAGCCCCTAAGGCCAGCCCGGCGGCCGCCACGCGCATCCATCGGCGCGATTCCACCCACCCCCACATCCAGGACCCCGCTCCCGCGGCAAACACCATGAGGGGCGGCACGGAGGGCAGACGATAGCGGGAAAAGATATAGAAGAGGATCACCGAGACGGCGTTTCCCACCGCAAATCCATAGAGAAGAAATAATTGCCGCCATTGCCGTACGGCGCCGAGCATCCCTAGAAACGCAAGCGGAAGCAGGACGTAGTAAGTGACGAGCGGGAGACGAAGAATGAAAGAAAAGCGCCGGGCAAGGTAGTAATCTTCCACATCAGGAAGCTCATAGCCTTCGATAAAAAGCTTCGTCTTTGCCCCCAGCAAGTCGAACCAATCGGAGGGGTTCTGCGTGATGAATCGGAAGGCCTGCTGAAACCAGTAATGGGACACTTCGGAAGGTTTCAACGCCCGGTGGGTGGCATATTCGGCCAGGCGCCTGGCGTCCTGGGCTTCATATTCGGGGGTCTGGCGGTCGCCGACAAGCGGGATATAGGTCCCATTAGCTCCGGCATGATTGCCAATAAAAAAGTTCGACCCGGCCTGGCTGGTCGTCAGCACCCAGTCGTGGCTGGCCCGGTAATTGTGCAGGGTGGCGGGGCTGAGCGCCAGGAAAAAACCGGCCATGAAACTGCCCGCCAAAAGCGCCAAGCGTCGCGGGCCTTGACGCGAAAGGAAAAGAAGCCAGAAAAGTATGATGGGGACGAGCACCAGCGCGTTTCCGCGGGTGAGCACGAGGTCCCCCAGCGCGAGCCCGGAAATGGCCCACCACCGCCAGGAGGATCGCTCGACGGCGACAATAGCACTCCATAGGGCGAGACTGCTGAGGAAAACACTGACCCCTTCCTTAAGCAGAGTCCCCTCAAAAAAGATAAAGATCCCATATCCAGCGCTGATGGCGCCCGCAATCCAGGCCGCTCTCTTTCCAAACAGTCGCCGCGAGGTCCCCGCGATGAGGACACAGTTTAGCCCGCCCAGCGTGACCTGAATCCAGCGCACCAGAACCGGCGCATAGCCAAAAAGCCGGTAAATGGTTCCCAAGAAGCAGGGATAGAGCGGATCCTGGTAAAAAACGCCCGTCGCGCCGATCCCATGGGCGGCAAAGGCCTTGGCCCATTCGTCATAGCTGGCGGCGTCACCGAAAAAGAAATTGAAGAGCGGGTACTGCCGCTGCATGGCCAGGAGGTGCAGCGCGCGCAGGGCGAAGGCGGCGCGGAAAATGATGGAGAGCTGTAGGATATCCGGTCCTTGCAGTACGGCCGGCGCCGAGGTTTGAGGGCGGAATTTATTTTTTGCCACAAAAACCCTTCACGGCGGGATCATGCCAGATGTCGATACGAGAGTCAACGACGATGCTTGGATGCGCGACTCAGGAAATCGAGGACCCGTTCATCGAAGAGAATGTCGGAGGGGCGAATGGGGCGATGCAGGCGTAGGCCCTCCAGGCTCTGGCAGCGGCTGAGCGCCACATAAACCTGTCCGTGGGCGAAGGCGCTCCTTCCGAGATCGACCCGCACCCTCTCCAGCGTCTGGCCCTGACTTTTATGGATGGTGATCGCCCAGGCCAGTTTCACCGGAAATTGCTGAAAGGTCCCCTGGATGTTCCGGACGAGCTGGTTGTCCTCCGGGTTGAAGGCATACTGAATCCGTTCCCACTTGACCGGCAGGACTTCATGGACAAAATCGCGGATCCGTACCAGGAAGCGTGACCGATCGCAATGCTCTACCAGCCCCACATCCCCATTGACCCACCGCCCGTCCGGATCATTTCTGAGCAGGATGACCTGCGCTCCGGGTTTCAGCCGTAGGGCGGCCTGGGCCGGGCTGGAGCCTTCGTCAAATTCGCCTTTGATGGTCGCCGCATACTCCACCGCCTCGCCGGGAAGCTCGGCGAGGTGCGTAGCGTTGATGCGATCCGCGGCCGCGTTGGTGGAAGTCAGCGTAACCGCCGCCTCATCTTCCCCGTCCTCCAGCAGGCGGCTGTTCAGGCGTTCGAGATCGTCTTCCGTCAGTTCGTTGCGCCCAAGACGCGAGAGCAACGCGAAGAAAGCTGGGTCTTTACTCTGCCGGTAGTTGGTGGTGAGTTCCAGGAGCTGCCAGTCGCACTGGCTGAGGATACTGGCGCTGAAAAAATAGGGCGTATCAAAGGCCTCATTGAAATAGGCGCGCAGTTCCCCTTCAACCACC
>CAZSAL010000095.1:0-4830 GCA_964604825.1 uncultured Elusimicrobia bacterium | reverse complement strand
CTCAAGCCTAAGTTTAAATTCGACACCTTTTTCGATTTAGTCTTCCCGCGTTATGGCGATAAACAATGGGCCGCCCTGGCGAAGCCGGAGGCGGTAGACCGTACAAGTACCGTACAAATACCCCCCAAGTACCCCCCAAGTATCCCCCAAGTTAAAGTTGCTTGAATATTGCAGGGCCCCGAAGGCCGTTAAAGAGATGATGGGCTATATGAATTTGAAGGACCGCAAAGCATTTGTAAGCAAGTATCTATCGGCGCTTGTAAAGCAAGGGTTACTGTCCATGACAGACCCCGGATCGCCTCGGAGTCCAAAGCAGAAATACGTAACTACGATGAACGGGTCGAGAAGGCTGCAGAAAACTTAATGCTTTTGATGCGATAGAACGGTGGGAACTCTTCAAACGATCCTGGATCAACGTTGTTTGCGTCGGATGGCGGGAGGCCGTTCGTTCGCACGCGGTGAAGAGTATTTCCAGGATGGACGGGTTCGCGGAATGGTGGAGAATTCCGGGACTATCGCAGCTACCGTTGAAGGGACCGATGAATATCGCGTCAAGCTCTGGGTTGATGATGACGAACTCGGTTTTTCCTGCGACTGTCCAGTTGGAACTGAAGATGAGTTTTGTAAACATGCTGTGGCTGTAGGATTGGCGTGGTTGGAACAAGACAATGTACGCTGTCCATCCGGAAAGGATTCTGTGAGGCCGGCAGAAATCATGGATAATGTTCGCGCCTATTTGGCTCGGCAGGAAAAGGACGTTTTGGTTGAGTTGCTTATGAAACAGGTTGTGGAGGATAATCGTCTGCGCCGCAAGCTGGGGATGAAGGCTGCCAGGAATACCTCATCAGGAATCGATTTGATGCCCTATCGAGCGGCCATTAATCAAGCTATCAGCGCAGAACGTTTCGTCGACTACGGGTCTGCCTGGGGGTATGCCCGCGGGATTGGAGAGGTGGTCGACTCGATTGAAGAACTTGTGAATGAGGGGCACGCAACGGAAGGCGTGGAGATGGCGGAATACGCTTTGGAGGCCGTTGAAGAAGCCATGGGTTACGTGGATGACTCTTCGGGGAATATGGGCGAGCTTTTAGAGCGTCTTCAAGAGATTCATCATGCCGCATGCCAGAAAGCAAAATCTGAACCCGAGGCGCTCGCCAAACGTCTTTTTGAGTGGGAACTCCGTACAGAGTACGACGTATTTTATGGAGCGTCCCGGACCTACGCGGATGTTCTCGGTGAAAAAGGGCTGGCGCTTTATCGGCGTCTGGCAGAAGAACAATGGGCGCATGTGCCGGGCCTCAAGGCAGGACAAGACGACCCGGCTAAGTATGGGAAACGCTTCCGTCTCACACATGTCATGGAAACGCTGGCGCAACAGTCAAACGATGTAGAAGCTCTGGTTGCCGTCAAAAGCCGGGATCTTTCCAGCGCATCCCAGTATCTTGAGATCGCGCAAGTGTACAAGCAGGCGGGAAAACTCGACGTCGCCTTGGAATGGGCAGAACGAGGTCTGAAAGATTTCCCCGAAAAAACTGATTCGCGGCTTCGCGAGTTTCTTGCCGAAGAATACCATGGTCGTAATCGCCAGCCGGAGGCGTTGGCGTTGATTTGGGCGGAGTTTGTCGATTCTACCCATCTGGATCAGTACAAGAAATTGAAGATTCATGCGGATCGGGCAGGGGAGTGGCTGACCTGGCGGGTGAAAGCTTTGGCGTTTTTAAAGGAGCAAGCCGATAAGGCAAAGCGTGAGGAAAAAAGGAACCGCTGGGACTGGGGTCCGCGAGCGGACTATTCGGAACTGGTGAGAATATTTCTCTGGGAAAAGGATGTTGAAGCGGCATGGCGTCATGCTCAGGAGGGTGGCTGCTCCGAAGGTCTTTGGCTCGAACTGGCTGACTTAAGAGGAAAGTATCATCCTGAAGAAGCGCTCCCGATATATCAGCGGCAGATTGAGCCGGCACTGGGGCACAAAAATAATGTCGCTTACGAAGAGGCAGTCCGATTTCTCCGAAAAATCCGAATGGTTATGGGCCTACTTGGCCAAAACAAAGAATTTGATCAATATTTGGAATCCCTTCGCGCGGCGCATAAGCCCAAACGAAATTTCATAAAGCTGCTGGACCAGGAAAAGTGGTCGTGATGCGAAAAGGTCTCAAGCTTGAATAAAATAATCAGTATCTACTCATTCCCTCCGCATTGCTCGCTGCTCCTCGGCGGAGCCTCAAAAATCTAAACCGAACCTTCCGCAAAAAATAACCGAACTCCGCCCTGTGATTTGTAATTCAGCCGCAGAGCGGCTGGCGAATGCAATGCATTCGGACAAATCACAAGGCGGGGTGAATATTTTCCCGCCTCGCGGCTTATTTCTTCTGCAGGGGTATCAGGTGGGATACGAGGTCGGGTGCTGTATCAGCCTGGAAAGGATCATTGAATTGGATATTATGTGGGCCCTCAATTCTCGTCTATAGAAACCTTTCCGGGCATGAACTTCATGACATCTTATTTGATAACTATCTCACCCCGTAGCCCCAAGCAAAAATACGTGGCGACGAGGCGGTAGTGAACGGGTAAAACTATGTCAGATACAAAACGTTCGACTCAGATAGCGATGGGGTTTGCCTGGTACAAGGCAGATCAATGGGAAAGACTCCTCGAGATTTCGGAGGACGGGGATGCGCTGGAGGCTACACTCATGGATTGGCTGATGACCGCTTCAAAATGTTTCAGTGAGATTGAACGGTTTGGTGCGCCTGTTCGCAAGGTGATGGTGGGTGTAGGAGAATTTTTGTCCTGGTGTTGCGAGCGCGTGCAGCCGGTGAACAACTCAAGCCGCGCCGAATTTGTTTGATAACAACCTGAGCCTTTCTTTCTCGATCAGTCGCGATCTTCTCAATCGTCAGCAAATTGATATAATTCAACCAGTTTCTGAACGATTTTGGCGGGGTAGCTCAGCTGGTTAGAGCGGCAGCTTCATAAGGAGCCGCAAGGGGGTTCGGAGGGGTTCCGAATCTTACCGTCTCCGACGGAGAGCCCATCCTGCCCCTACCGTAGACCCCCGTCACATACCGCAAGAAAGTGACCACAAAAGTGACCACATGGTTTTAGGGGTGGTTTTTCTACGCAACTACCCAATATAATAGCCCGTGCGAAGGAGATTCTTATGGGTGATAACCATTGTTTATTGTTTAGGCTGTGTCCCGCATGTCGAGGCCGCTAGCCGGGGGTGTTGTTCGTATCATGGAGGCGTTTCAGGTTGTGCTGGCAGTCGCCTCATGTGTGTAGATGGGTCCGAGTCCGTCGGTTGCGGTTGCGGCCAAGTTGCAATTACTCCCCAGGTATCGGCGGTTAAGCCACACGCACCGAACCCAGTGCGTGCCGAAAAGGCTGTTAATCAAGCGGTTTCCCTTTTGGGCACACCGTATGTGTTGGGTGGAAGCGATTCGCAGGGCACGGATTGCTCGGGTCTGGTGCAGCAGGCCGTTCCGGATTATTTTCCGAGACGCATGACCGCAGCAGATCAGCTGGGCTACTTGGAATCCAAAGGCGATGAAAACGTGCCGGCCAAAGAACTTCAGCCCGGAGATCTCGTTTATTTTCGCGATGCAAGTGGTGCCGTGGCACACGCGGCGGTGGTTGAGCGGGAGAATTCCTCCGCCCAGCGCCCCACGGGTATAATTGCCGCCTCATCGAATGTAGAACATGTGTCTGTCGTGAGAGAAACATTAGGCAAAGACGGTAGTCTTGGAGAAGGACTGCGGTATGCGGGAGGAGGACGTCCACGATGAGAACAGGCATTTATTCCTTTGTCATGTTGTTCTTTTTGAGTCCCGGGGCGTTCAGCGCATCGCTTGCTCGACGTCAGGTGTTGAATGTGCCGTGGGGAAACGCAGCGGGGCAGGTAGGTCGTCATTTAAAAGCGGGAGTAGAAGATGGAAACGCCGGCCCTGTCGACTTCATGATCGACAAGACGGAGGAGGTTTATGTCGCTGATCTGTTCAACCGTCGTATCGATGTGTTCAATGCTCGCAGCGATCTGGACCGCATCATTCTTCTACCAGACAGCAAAAAGGATATCATCCAATCCATTTCAGCTGCTGATCAAAAAGTCTTTGCTCTGGTTCTACGAGGCCCCGGAAAGCCTGATGCTCATGTTCTTGAATGGGATACGTCAAATAAGCTTGTTCAAGACTTGTCTTTAAAGGCGTTGGGTATCCTGCTCCCCCTTTATCTTGAACGTAGTCCAGAGGGTGATTTTTTTATCCAGGACAATATGTCCTTCATCACATGGCGTTTGGACGCGACGGGAAAAATTCTGGGACAAATCCCCGACGATGAACGCTTAATGGGTTTGGCCAGTCAGGGGCGCTACCGGTTTGTTGTGAAGGATTATACTGTGCAGATACTTTCCAATGATGGCCAACTGCTCGCAACCTATTGGGGCGACAAAGGACATCTTCAAATCCTGGGCACTGATGAATCGGGAGCGCTTTACATACTCTATGAAAAGGAACAAGGCCATTTAGGTCTCGATAAACTCTCTCCGGATGGCAAGAGGCTGGTTTCCATAACTATTAGTGATCCCTTTGATAAAGCGCTGCTTGATCCTGACCGGTTCTTTTCTTTTCGCCCAGGTCGGATCGCCCCGGATGGCACGCTTTACATTATGTCCGAACCCACAGGAAGCGACTTTAAAATATTTGCGTATACTCTTTCATCCGAATAGGCCACGATCCATCTGAGACTGCGTTATCCGTTTTGGCCAGGCCAGCATGCGCCGGAACGCCTTGATCGCCGATCTTTTTCATCGGGTCGGAAGGGTGGAGCGGGCAG
>CAZSAL010000094.1:0-4880 GCA_964604825.1 uncultured Elusimicrobia bacterium | reverse complement strand
CGGGACGGATCACCTGTGCCACACCCAGAGATTCGACACGCGCCGCAATGTCGGGCTGATCGTGTGCCAGAGGCATCACCAGCTGTGGAATTCCGGCGGCCAGCGCCTGGGCCGTCGTTCCGATGCCGCCGTGATGAACAAAGGCCGCCGCGCGGGGCAGAACGCTGCTGAAAGGAACATAGCCAAAACAACGGACATGCGCTGGAAGACGCGCCGGGACGCTGGCCGGGAATTTGGTCAGAAGAAGTCCCCGGCATCCAAGCCTCTCACAAACTTTCACAGATTCTTGGAAAAAGGAAGCCCCCTGGCTCATCGCTGACCCGGGGGTAAAAATAACAGGCGGCGGGCCGGCAGCCAGGAATTCCTCAAGTTCCGGCGGGATGGGATCCAGGAGGGCTCCGTCATAAAGCGGAAATCCGGTCAAACGGACCTGCGGGGGCCAATCCGGAGCCGGCGGCGCAAACCACTCCGGGAATAGCCCGATAATCCGCTGCGGCGAATGCCACCATTGATCCACAATCCCATGGACAGGAGGAAGTCCGAGCTCGGCTCGGAAGCGGTTGATCTCGGGAGCCAGAATGCGGTCTACCTGCCAGTCTGCCAGGCGATAGATGGCCCGCACAGCCCGGGGAGGCAATCGTCGGATAAATCCATGGCCGGGGAGAAGCGGCGGATTCACGTAGCTCCGGAAGACCGCCGGCTGCAGATGCGCCGACACAAAAGAGATTCCCAGCTTTTCCTGGGCGATACGCGCCCCCATGGCCAGGACGGATCCGATGACGACCGTTTGCCCGGGAACGGCGAGTGACTCCACCGCTTTAAACATCGGGCGCAGGCTGGGGAGAACCCCGTCGCGGTAGATCAGGAGAAAGCTGCGGATGGGATGCCAGAGATCCGGATGATTGACCAGGCGGAGGAATTCGTCGCGAGTCCCCAGTTCAACGAAATCAAGCCCCTCTTTGCGGACGAGATCTTCAAAGTACCCATTGGTAATGACCGTGACGTGGTGGCCGCGACGTTTGAGTGCCGCGCCAATTCCAATGAAGGGGTTCACGTCCCCGTGGCTTCCCACGGGGACCAGCAGAATGGGTCTGGGGATCAGGGAAATATCAGTCGCGGTCGCGGGTGAGGAGCGCGCCGATCACGACCCCCACCAGAAGAGTCAGACCGATGGCGCGGGCGGGATGTTTTTTCACCATCTTTTCGGCGTCTTCCCACAGTTCTTCGCTTTTGTCGCGGACATCGTCAATGGTGTTCAAGCCAGACGCCCGGACTTCCTCCCAGGCCTCCCGGCTCTTGGCGCGGGCGGCTTCCCAGGCTTCCTGGCCTTTTTCCTTCGCCATCTGGGTGGCTTTGGCCATTTCCTTGCGGCCTTCTTCCAGAATCTGCTGAGCTTTTTCGATGGCCGCTTTCCATTCGTCGTGACCGTTCCCTGATTCATGCATAGACATTGTCGCTCCTTTAGGCCAATTTCCCGGCTGATTTGATTCTACCTCTTATGCCCCACTGGGCCGCCATTTTCAAGATGCTTTTTCAAAAATTACGGGGAGGCTGGTTTTGGGAATGACACGCAAGTAGTAGGGCTGCGTATTGACCTGGGCGGTGGCCACGCCGGCAGGAGGATTCGATTCACGATAGGTAACGATAATTTTGTCCGGCGTGGTCTGAATGCCCACGACTTCGATGGTATATCCTGCACTAGGCTTCGAGCCGTCAAAAATTCCGACGACCATCGTATTTCCAAAGTCGACATCCGGAGCGGGTGGCGGCGGCACGATATAGGAGGTGTGCGCGAGCCAAAGGGCTTGCCAATCCTCAGATGTACGCACGGTGACAGTCCGGAACGTCGTGATCCCGCTGAACCCGCCTTTCCATTCCGCGTTCGTTCCAGTCTTCTTGCGCTCCTGCAATTGAGCAGGAACGGAAGCCCGGGAAGACAGGGCCCCACCCACGGCAGAAGGAACCGCCGCGACAGTTAATTCCGGCGGAGGGCTTTGCAGAGCCGCTTTTCGAATCCGAACCGATTTTTTCGACTCAGCATTTATCTGTCTACGAAGTTCGGCGTCTTCTTCTTCAAAAGGGGAAGGGTTCTCGACCAGGTTGGAAATAGGTCGATTCAGGCGGTTTTGCACTTCAGCCGTATTGCTTAAGCCCTGCAGGGGTTCAGTATCGATATGGGCCGCTTTGGCATTAGTGGATTTCTTTTCGCGAGCCACTAGAACCAGGACCATAAGAACACAGGCTGTGGCCAGACCTTTCATGGGATAGCCAAGGTACCAGGGGACCGCGGTTCTTTTGCGCTCGATCTTCTCAAGGACGCCCTGATAAAAGCTTTCCGGCGGCGAAAAGGTCGGGCTCATCTTCAGGGCCTTGCGAATGTCTTCCGGGAGTTGAGGTTCGTTTTCCGTCATAAGGTTGTCTTCTTAAATTGTTCGATCAATTTCTCGCGGGCGCGGGCCAGGCGCGAGCGCACGGTGCCGATCGGGATGTCCAAAAGATCGGCGATCTCCTCATAAGACCGATCTTCCATTTCTCTCATCACCAGAATAGCATGATCATCGGTTTTCAAAGAGGCAAGAGCCGTTTGTACGGCAGCCTGGCGCTCACGATCCTCCAGCGACTGATCCAGTGGGGCGTCAGGAGCCGGCAGTTCGCGAACCGGCTTATCATCCTCGTCCCCTGCCCCGTCGATGGAAAAATGTTTCCAGAACGCCCGGCTGCGCTCATAGCGGACCCGGTTTTTCCACTGGTTGACGCAAATTCTGTAAAGCCAGGTCGAAACTTCGGATTCTCCGCGAAATTTTTCCCTATACTCATAGGCCTTCACGAACGTTTCCTGGGCCAGATCCTGTCCATCCGTCAAATTACCCGTGAGCCTGATGGCCAAGGTGTATATTTTCGGGCCGTTGGCCCGCATCATTGGCTCAAAATCTCCGATATTTCCTGTGGAATTAGACACTCGCCTGAACCTTAAGTTCCAGTTTTACCATTTCTCGCTGCTGCCTGGAACTTTTTGACCGGGATGGTGTCCAACCCTGCGACGTGACCATTTCACCCTGGAGAATGCTATGAAAATACTTCGCGCTTGTCTCGCCGTGATTCTTGCCTTCCCGTTGGAGTCGGCCTATGCCGCGTACCAGACGATGCCCGTTGAAACCAAGCAGATCATCTTTGAAAATGGCGTCCGCCGCTGCGAGGTCTCGCGACCGTCCTATGCTTTTCGGGTCGAAGTCATCAGCGACGACGAAGGCGTTAAAGGAGAAACCTATCGCGGAAGCCGTCCGTTCGTGACCGCCCGGCCGGAGGAGCGCTACGCTGTCCGGCTGTACAACCCGCTGCCGGTCCGGGTCGCCGTCAATCTCACGGTGGACGGATTGAATTCTCTTACCGGAAAACCCAGCGGAATCTCTGACGGGACGAAATGGATGATCGATCCCTATAGATACATCACGATCCGCGGATGGCAGGTGAATGGAGAAGAGTCGCGCCGCTTCTTTTTCACGCCCAAACCAAAATCCTATGCCAAATGGCGGGGAGACCAACTGGGCAAAGACCTTGCGGCCAACTGCGGCGTCATCGGCGCGGCCTACTTCTGGAGCCAGAGGGAGCTTGACGCCTATTACGAAGCTCATCCTCAATATCGCTACACCCAAGCCAATTCTGCAGGAGCGGACGAATTTGCTCTGCAGGATCTAGTACCCTCTGCGGCCGGTGGCTTAGCCAGCCGATCAGCGCCGATGATAATGCAGTCCGCGAAGAAGGCCGGAACCGGCATGGGCGAACGCGAGTCCCATCCGACACAAATGGTGGAATTCAACTACGACCAGGGCATGTATCACCTCAGTCAGGCGATCGTCATCTATTACGACTTCGCCGAAACCCCAACACCGAACCCCTTCCCGGCCCTCAGCTACGCCCCGGAGATGCCGTGAGGGTTGATTTGGTCTTGCGGCGAAGGTATGATTTTGTGCCAGTCAAAATGAGCTTCAAGAGGGAGACGATATGGAATCCCAAAGCCCTGCCCCGGACACTCCAAAAGCCGAGTACCAATCGATCCCGGTCCATCAGATCACGACCTCCCGCCATCAGGCGCGCAAGGATTTCGACCAAGAAGGTCTGATAAAGCTGTCGGAATCCATGAAGGCGGAAGGGTTGATACAACCGATCACGGTACGGATCGTTTCGGCGTATGGGCGTACCGGCGTATCGGCGTCACAGCAGGAGAATGAAGTTACGCCGACACGCTCTGACGCCGAAACGCCGACACAGTACGAGTTGGTGTCCGGCGAACGCCGCTGGCGGGCCGCCCAACTCCTGGGATGGAAAACCATCGAAGCCAAAATCATCCAGACCGTCAGCGAAGCCGAGGCCGCCGCCAAAGGGCTGGTCGAGAACCTCCAGCGCGAGGATCTGAACCCCATCGAGGAAGCGCAGGGGTTTGTGGAGCTGAACCGTCTGGATCCCACCTACTGGACTCAAGCAAAAATCGGGGAAATAACTGGAAAAACACAAAGTCAGACTTCAAGATCGATACGATTTCTAGATCTCCCTGAACAAGTAAAAGAAAATATGCGGATCCGCATAATCGCTTCTGACAACGGGGCTGAACTGGTTCGACTGCCCAATGCTGACCTTCAATTAAAGGTAGCCAACATGATTGTTCAAAAAGGGCTCAACAGCAAGGCTACGCGCAAGATTGTGGATGGGCTGATCAAACCCAAGAAGGCGCCCAGGCAGCCGATCCAATCCGCCGGCGTATCTTTCATGGCCCCTTTCTGGCCGAATCTTATGGCCAATACCAGCATCGACGCCTGCGGCTATTGGAAGGTTGAGTTCAAGAAGGACGGGTGGCACTTTATTGCCAGTGACACTAAATTCGG
>CAZSAL010000093.1:0-4895 GCA_964604825.1 uncultured Elusimicrobia bacterium | reverse complement strand
GGCCAGATCGAACAGCCTACGCCGGAAAGCGATCCTACGGCGGGCGGCCACGCGCGCTTCATCCGCGGGTACCGAACGGCGACGGGCGGTCACTTCGAATACCTCGTGCGCAACTCGTGGGGTGCATCTTGGTGCGGCTCAGGCGAAGATTGGGCGTCCGAGGAGTGGCTTCTTGCGCAATGGAACCTTTTCCCTCTGGCGGTGCTGTGATGCGCGCATTCAAGGATCTACCAATCCATCTTCGCCGGCGCTTTCCGCTCCGATTAATGGCGCTACCAATCAATCGCTTGCTCCAACGCTCAGTTGGGGAGTTGTTCCGGGTGCAGGGTCTTATGGAGTTCAGGTTTCCTCCGGCACGGCCTTTTCATCTACCATTTTTGAACAGACCGGCTTGGTGGCGACCTCTCTGCAGATAGCCAATCTTACACCGGGCACCACCTATTTCTGGCGGGCAAATGCCACCGCAGCAGGTACCGGGTCATGGTCGCCGATTTGGAGTTTTTCTACAATGCCGCCTGCGCCTGACGCGCCTGCGCTTGCTTCTCCTGCCAACGGAGCCTCAAACCAACCGCTGGCATTGACTCTTGCGTGGAGCTCCGCCGCTGGTGCTTCAACGTATGCAGTTCAGGTATCCACAGGGTTATCTTTCCTGGCTACCGTAGCAACACTGACCGGTGTTTCCTCCACGAGCGGAATTATTGGCGGATTGACCGCCAATACGGTCTATTACTGGAGAGCAAGCGCTACGAACCTTTCCGGGACCAGCAACTGGAGTTCCGCCTGGTATTTTACCACGGTCCCGCCGGCACCGAATGTTCCCGTTCCATCGGCGCCCTTAAATGGATCTGCAAATCTTCCGACGACGCTCCTGCTGAGCTGGAACTCTTCGAACGGGGCAGCGACATATGGTGTGCAGATTTCAACGTCCGTCACCTTTGCGACGCAACTGGCCAACTGGAGCGGATTATCCTCATTAAGCCAGTCGATATCGGGCATCAGCAATAACACCACCATTTACTGGCGCGTTAATGCTGCAGGCACGGGCGGCACCAGTGCGTGGTCAACAACCTGGAGTTTTATAACCATTCCCCAAATTGCATCAGCGCCACTGCTTTCGGCTCCCGCGAACGGCGCCTCCGGTCAGGCCACGGCGCTGACCTTAAGCTGGAACGCGGCCACCGGTACTGTTACTTCATATGCGGTTCAAGTCTCAACAAATGCTTCTTTTGCTACGACAGTATTTGCCCAAACCGGCACGGGTCTGACTGCTGCTGCAGGAGGTCTTGCCTTTGGTGGAATAACCTATTTCTGGCGGGTTGGTGCGGTGAATGTCGCCGGGACATCATGGTCCAACTCATGGAGTTTTATGACAACCGCCGTGCCGGCTATCCCGACACTCGTATCACCGATCAACGCATCAACATTTACTAATGGGCAACAAGTAACGCTTACCTGGGCCGGGATACCTTCGGCGGTTTTTTATACTGTTCAGGTTTCGACGGTATCGGGCTTTGGATCGGTAACCGCCTCGCAGAGTGTTCTGACCCCTTCATTCCAATTTACTCCTGCGCGCGGCGTCGTGAATTACTGGCGAGTGAGCGCGACCAATGCTGCAGGAACCGGCGCATGGTCTACTATATGGACTTTGACGCCATCCGTTGGAGTGTTGTTGTCATTGCCTTTGCAAAAAACCGGTGAATTCTCCCTGAAACAGGGATCAATTGCTTATACCCTGGCCGAACGGCAGCGGGTGGAAATTTCGCTCTATGATATGCTCGGCAGATCCGCGATGACCCGTGATTGCCTCCAGGATGTTGGTTCCTATTCTCTGGATTTAAAGAGAAGCGAGCTGCCGGCAGGTGAATATATCGTTCGATTCAAGGCAGGGGCCATAGAAAAAAAAGGTATGCTGCTTCTGGTGCGATAGAAGAAAGCCGAAGCTGGAATAGGGTCGAGAGGAGGGCGCGCAGAGCCCTCCTTTTTTTTCCGGTAAGCATTAATGCAATAAATTATCTGACAAACTGATGCAGTTCAATTATCGCGGCGAAGGACCATCTCTGCAATTAAGCCGGCGACTGAAGGCTCCGGACTGGAAAAATCGGTCAGGAATTGCTTATTTTTGAATTCAACAGCAAGCCGGATGCGCATTTAATGTCGGCAAATCCGGCAACTATACGGATCAATCTCCCAAGAAACCAGATGACACCCTATGCGAATACTGGTCACCGGCGGCGCCGGATTCATCGGCAGCAATTTAATAGCAAGGCTCTTAAAGGATAACCATGAGGTTATTGCTTGCGATAACCTCTATCTGGGGAGAGAAGAGTTTCTTACGCCGTTTTCCTCGAATCGTCAGTTTCAATTCCTGAAAGAAGATCTTCTTGACCTTGATGCCGTACTAAAGGCAACCAGCTGTTGTGATTTGGTCTTTCACCTGGCAGCCAACTCCGACATCAGTCTGGGCAGGGAAAAAACCGATCTGGATCTTCAGCTTGGAACCTTGACGACCTATAATGTGCTTGAGGCGATGCGGATCAACAAGGTGCCTCACTTGATTTTTGCCTCGACTTCGGCTATTTACGGCGAAGCGACTGTTCTGCCGACCCCCGAGTCGTATGGCCCGCTACAACCAATCTCGCTTTACGGTGCATCGAAGCTTGCGGCGGAGGGTTTTATTACCGCTTTCTGCCACAATTACGGGATACAGGCATGGATGTTTCGGTTTGGCAATGTGATTGGTTTCAATGCAACACATGGTGTTTTTTATGATTTTATCCATCGCCTGAAGGCACATGGCTCTGAATTGCGCATTCTCGGCGATGGCGCGCAGGCAAAACCCTATATTCATGTCGGCGACCTCATCGATGGCATGCTGTTTGGCTATGCCCATGCTAAATCCGACGTCAATGTCTTTAACCTCGCGACAGAGGGTAATACAAGCGTCCGCCATATTGCCGATGCCATTATTCAGGCAATGAACCTCCATGATGTACACTACGACTTTACGGGGACAAAACGTGGATGGATCGGTGATGTGCCCATAGTCTCTCTTGACACGAGACTGATGCGGGAATTGGGTTGGAAGCCGCACATTTCATCCGATGGCGCAGTCAGCAAGGCAGCGGAAGAGTTGGTTCGGCAATTCGGGAGTGAAGCCTCGGCATGATTGCGGCAATTCTCGCCGGTGGAAAAGGAACCCGATTGGGGGAACGCGCCGGAGGGCTGCCCAAACCGCTGGTACCTCTTGCCGGAAAGTCAATCATAGAATATCAGATTGAATCGCTGCAGAGAAGCGGTATCCGGAAGATCCTTCTTCTTACTGGGTACAAGAGTAATTTGATCCGGGAGCGCTTTGGGAACGGCAGCGCCTTGGGCGTATCGATTGATTACATTGAGGAAAAAGAACCCCTGGGCACTGCAGGTGCCGTAAAAACCGCATGCACCGGCATTACTGCGCCATTTTTTGTTCTCTACGGCGACTGCATGGTTGATATCGATTTCCAAAGAATGATTGCATTCCACAACAATAAAAAAGGAATCGCAACCCTTGCCATTCACCCGAATGCACATCCTCTTGACAGTGATCTTCTTGATATCGATAACGATGATCAGATTGTGCAATTCTGCCCTAAGCCGCATTCAGAAAACGACTTTTGCAGGAATCTGGTAAACGCGGGAGTATATATCCTGACTCCCGAATCAGTGGAACGGATTCCGGGCGGGTTTCTCGATTTCGGCAAAGATATTTTCCCTGCATTTCTTGATACGGGCTGCCCACTGTACGGGTATGGAACGAGCGAATATATAAAGGACATGGGGACAATTGATCGGCTGGAGGCTGTCGCGAAGGACATTGAAGCCGGCAAACCGGAGGCCCGCAATATGCAGCGGCCACAGCGGGCGATATTCCTTGACCGAGATGGCGTTATCAATGAGGAGGTCGGTCTTATCCGTCGCGCTGAGGAAATCAGGCTTCTCCCCGGTGCCGGTGGGGCAATAAAGCAAATCAATGGATCGAGATTTCTTTCCATCGTTGTTACAAACCAGCCGATGGTTGCACGCGGCCTCTGCACTATCGAGGAGATCCAGCGGATGCATAATCGGGTCGATACCCTTCTCGGCGCTCAAGGTGCCTTTATCGACTATTACTATTTCTGCCCGCACCATCCTGATAAGGGGTATCCCGAAGAAAATCCCCGGTTCAAGGTGCCGTGCACCTGTCGGAAACCCGATATCGGTATGATTCGCGCTGCGGCGGAAAGATTCAACATCGATCTATATCGTTCCTATATTATCGGTGATTCGACTCGCGATATCCAGGCGGGACGAAATGCAGACTTGTATTCCATTCTTGTCAATACCGGCTATGGGGGCAGCGATCAGCGATTTCCTGCAATTCCCGATCATTACGCATCCGACCTGGCCGATGCGGTAGATTTTATACTTCACCACGATCCCGCGGGCAGGAGGTGATTACGGAATGATCATATCTCGAACTCCATTTAGAATAAGTTTCACCGGTGGCAGCACCGACCTGAAATCATTTTACATGATAGAGGGAGGTGCCGTAGTTTCAACGTCCATCGATAAATACATGTACATTACCGTCAATAAGCGGTTCGACCACACGATACGGGCCAGCTATTCCAGAACCGAAATCGTCGAGCATCGGGATGAGCTTGAGCATCCCATCATACGCGAAGCACTTAAAATGGCCGGGATCAGCAATGGTATCGAAATAACTTCCATCGCCGATATCCCGGCGGGAACCGGCCTCGGATCATCGAGCAGTTTTACCGTTGGTCTTCTCCATGCGCTTTTTGCCTTTCAGGGGCGCTATACATCGGCCAAGGAGCTGGCTGAGCGCGCCTGCGCAATAGAAATCGATATTCTTC
>CAZSAL010000092.1:0-4939 GCA_964604825.1 uncultured Elusimicrobia bacterium | reverse complement strand
GCAACTTGCGCGGCGTTTCAAAATTCTCCCGTGAAATCCTGTCTGTGTAAACCGACACTTGTTCCAATCAGTGTCAGAAATAAAAGCGGGCCGGCGATGTATCTCAAGTGGCGGGCGTCAATTTCCGTTTTTCTGCAAGACGATCTCGGCGTCCATTGCAGCCAATATTTTTGCCACCCATTCAAGATATGATGAATAGTCATTCGGTTCATATCGGCCAACAGGTTGCTGGCAATTATATTTAAGGCTTAGCCGGCCATTTTCCGGATACCGCCGGGATTGAAAACTGATAAAACGGGAGTTAATGGTGTTGGTGGAATTCGACTCGTCAACCAGGTGATATCCCTTTGGCAGATTGAAATACACCTGGCAATTGAGTTGCAATGGGATTGTGTTTTCGAATGGCGTCGTCCGATGAGCAAGGGCTGCTGAAGTCAAATAAAAGCGTTCCAGTCCCGCATTCAATCTTCCAACCATGCCGTTTGGGGTCAAATGAAACTGGTCTTTTACGATGAATGTATATTTGATTTGCAGTGGCTGGCTGGGATCGTTTAATGCATTGAACTCAATGTTGGTTATTTCCGCATCGGTGGTGCCCATGTCGCGCTGTACCGACTCCTGCCAATAGGCGGGTGAAATGCCAAGCAAATATTCACGCAGATAAGCGCCCATCACACCGGTCAAACTGAGATTTTCATTCACTGCAAGGTCCCCATTATCCAGGACTCCGGCTTGCTGTGTAATCTCAAAAGAAGAATCATCCTTGGGATAACCGGGCAGCTCGATTAAATGTGGGTTTGTGGCATCCAATACCAACACCTCGTGTTTGGCCAGTCCTGGAGGCACGGTTTCGGACAGATTTGCCCCCTTGGAAGTGCAATCAATAAACTCTTCTCCGTCAGATCCCGGGACTTCCACTATCATGTGGTTAAACTGGTCCAAAGAAGGCATGTCTTTTTGAATTGGATCTGCAAATGATACAAGCGCGAGGTGGGCGGGGACTCCGGCGGCCTGCAACAATTGTTGCAGCAACAATGCCAGATCCTTGCAATCTCCATAAGAGTCGCGGAGGGTGTCGGCCGCTTTTTTCGGTATTCTGGAATGCCTCCCAAATTCAATCGCCTTGTAAACGCAGTTGGTCTGCACGTACCGGCTTAAAATGGCGACTTTCGATTCGAGGCTCTTTGAACCACCCGCCAACTGCGAGGCTTTGAGGCGCACATTCTCATCGGGTTGAAGGCTATCGTTGATTGAGGCCAGATAGTTACTCGCCACGTTTTCCCAATTCAAAGTGTCATCGCTGATCCATACCATCGGTAGAAAAGACGATTTGGGTGCCTGCAACGGTTCCCAGCGGGCGACCAATGGATTGGTAATCGAAAGAAATACACCCCCCTTGAGGGTCTCACGCTTGATTCCATCTGAAGAGCGGACTTTCAAGCCTTTGGCATCGCCTTCCAAAAAAACGCCGCTCCCAAGCACCGGATAATTCTTTGACAGCGTTTGGCTATAAAATGGGAATTCTGTGATCAATCCGGTTGAACGCCGCGTGATGACCAACGAAATTCTGCATCCAGGTTGCAAGCCCGCTACCGGGATGTTAAGGACTTTCTTTCGACTGGCCTCGTCCGCATCGGTATTGTCAATGGCGTAGCAGTCCGACGGGTTGATCTCGGCAAGCAACTTCCCCGAGCTGTCCAAAACTCTCGCGTCATTTACAAAAATGTCCTCATCCAGGGGGTCAAATGGCATCTGGTAGGTGCTGAAGGCCGCCACACCGGCGGTGTCCAGCACGGTGATTGTCAAATAGTCTGTGACCTTGTATTCGGAGTGCGGTAGATAACTTATCGCCTGGATGCATTGCTGATAACAGGCCCCATAATTCCTTTCGGAATCCCCGGGGGCATTTATTGACGGCCATTGGGTCAGGTCCGTTGGCAACATCACCGGAACAATCGGTGTTTTCAACATCGAATTGTCTCCCTCCCCAAGCAGACCGCTCACATAGTCCAGGGACTCTTTTATGTCCTGATCCGATGGGGCGATTTTGGCGGCGGCTTCCAATGATATTTTCGCCTCCTTATACCACTTCAAGTTGATCTGGCATTGTGCCTTAAGGTACAAATTGACGGACGAATCCGGGGCGTCCTTCAGGAGTTCCTGGCAGACTTCCAATGCCTCATTTGGTTTGTCCGCATCCAAAAGTGTTCTTGCCAGCTTGAGGGTGACAGCTGCGTTGAAGGGGGATTTATCATGCTCATCTTTAAGGAACTTTATTGCTTTGTCGTAATCGGGCATCGCTATATAAATGTCTGCAATCAGCAACCGGACATCGGATGAATCCCCCGATGCTAAAAATTTTTTTACTTCACTCAGCGCCCCTTCATATTGATGGTCCGAGATCAACAAGTTGATATAATCATTGAAATCATTCTCGTCCCGGTATCCTTCGGCGAAAATGCTTGCGTAATTTGTTATTGCTTCGCGCTCCAGGGAGCATTTTGACTGGAAATACGCCTGAAAAGCACGGACCTCCGGCTTCTTTTGCATTTCTTCCGGCAAACTTGCAATGTAATCCAAGCCATCCTTGTTGCGATTGAGCCGGCTTGTGGATAACAGCACATTGCCGATGTAAACCGTGTCATCATTTTTCATGGCGGCGGCGGCTTTAAAATACGGCAAGGCTCTTTCATAATCTTCCGAGTTGAAATAAAACAATCCGGCTTGGTTGAGCACATAAGCCTGGTTTTTGATGTCTTGGTCGCTGAAGTGCAGCTGGCTTTCTGCGGTGGACGCGGCGGGAGCCGTGATTTGGATGCGCGACAGGGCATCATTCAACACTTCATCGGCACTTTCCGGTTTCCGCATCGTCCACGCAACTGTAAGATAGCCAAATTCCCCTTTCTGAAAGGTTCGGATCCGGTAACGATAATCTTTTCCATCTATAATCCGGCTGTAATCATATTGCAAACCAACCATGCCGCCCTCGTCAATCTTTTGGCGATGGATGAGATTTTCATCGGAGTATTTGATATCCAATGTTCCCAGCAAGGCGGCTGCCAGCGCATCGGGTTCTATTACTTGATGTCCCAGCCATACAGGCACAATCGCAAAGCAACTGTCTCCGAGTGATCCGCCGAATTCAGCCTCAGGATAAGACTCCTTCAAGTTGGAAAAGGCATGCCACTTTGAATTGGCAACCATGACCCTGTAATAATGTGATGGAGAGATATAATTGGTGACAAAACCGCTGCTTATGGCGGCTGCCATGCGATTGGGGTCAATCATCTGAAATCCGGACACGATTTGGCCAAATTCAGCTTCAACGGACGAACGGTCTCTTGTGTTGCAGTAACCGGTCAATTGATAAGCGTATCCATTTGTTGAAACAAACCACTGGTAATAGAAATATTGAAAGTTCCCGATTTGCGTATCACTTAATACGAGAATGCCGTCAAGGTTATTGATGCGTAACGGCTCTTTTCGGATCACTCGTACGGATGAAGCTGCGATTGCCATGTGCGCCCTGGCCAATTCGGTCAGTTGCGCGTTGTCAATTTTGGTGTCTGCCCCAAGAGATTCCGCGATGATCATGAAATAAGCTTCAGGAGACTGGCGCATGAAGGACACCTTGCTGTCCTTGTTGATTTTTCCCAAGTCTACCTCGGTCCAGGGGCGGGGAGGAGTTCGGATGCGAAAATTGATGTCTCCAAAGTCCAGAAATTTTCCCGGCATGCCGGTCATACTCGAAATGTCGTTTCGGTCCGTGTTTGTCATGATGCGCAGAAATCCTCCGCAGCCGATCAGCACAATCAAAATGGAAATGACAATGGCCCAAATGGCCTGGGACCGTCCTTGTATAAAAACCCCCTTTTGTATGGAGTATTCACTCAGGCCCAGAATTGCCAGCACAATTGCTGTTATCGACAGGCCTAAAGCAACGAGGAGAAACAAAGCCCTAATCAGGGGGAGACTCGATGATTCATGAAGCGATGGCGCCAGGGCGCCAAGTGTGTAAAAAAGAAACAGCGGGAAAAGCGCAAACATCAACGCCAGGGCACACTTGCGATTTGTATTCGGCCGCAAGGAGATGATGTAGCATTTCGACGCACCCCATAAGATAATCAATGAAGGAATTAGAGTCGCCGCCACCGCCGAGACGTCGGTTCCGGGATCGCTGTCTCCCATCATGAAAATAAAGCTGCTTAGAATCATAAACCGGCTGATTTACAATCGTATTTCCCAATACGAATGGGCGCGTCTCTAATCTGATAATATGAAATCCTGAACGGCATTACTTCAAAAAACAAGCAGATTGCATACAACGCTTAATGTTCTGGTTTATGAGTTTCAACGGAAGAATATGGCGATTAACTATAACATTGGCACCTATTGGCGACAGAAAGGAATGGGTTAATGGCGTCTAAACAAGTGTCCCCACCATTAACACAAATTGGTTTTCAAGACCTTTCCCGCAACAAGTTTATGACATGGGCGGGCGGATGCTCTTCATTGTTTGTAACCCCCCGGTTGTTGCGCAAGCCAGTCCCGCAGTTGTTCCGTGGTGGTTTGGGCGCACGACTCCAGGGTGACCATTGCTTTGTGGACCTGTTCAGGGTCCTTGGCTTCGGCGGCGTCTTCTATCGCCTGGAGCCTTTCCCTTATTAATTGCAACCCGAACATCGCGCAGACGCCCTTGAGCGCATGCGCGCCCTCCTCGAGGTCGCCCCACTTTTCCTCTTCGTTGAGCCGCTGAATTTCCTTCAACCGGCTGGGCAGGTCGCCCAGAAATTCATTCACCATTTCAACCACCGGCGCGCGGTCCAGCTCATTGCACAATTCTTCAAGCCGGTTTTGATCCAGTGAACTTTCTTCAATCGTCCCGGGTTGCACGGCGGCCTGCAGGGCTGTGAAGAGTTGCTTGGTCGTGAACGGTCTG
>CAZSAL010000091.1:0-4953 GCA_964604825.1 uncultured Elusimicrobia bacterium | reverse complement strand
GCGTCTTTTTCAAAGACATATTCACCCGTCTTCGCATCTTTGATTGGCTTGCCGTCCTTGTCGTTGGCGATGACTTTGGTGATCGCCGCGCCATCGGGATTGAGCGTGACTCCCTTGGATCCTTCGCCGTGATTAAGGCGGTAGCTGATGGCCATGAAGGAAAAGATCAGCAGGGCCGTGATCTGGATCACGTTGATTGCCATGTTCACGCCAGTTGCGCCGGTCACACCGCGATAAGCGATGTAAGCGACGCCAATAGGGAAGATGATACAGAATAACATCATTAACAAGGGGCTGGGAATGCCGGCATTGAAGGTATCCGGAAAAAGCTGTCCGGCCAGGTAGCCCACCAGGAGCGCGGTCACGCCCACCATCACACCCGGATAGATCCAATAATAAAGATGGCTCCCCCAGCCCACGATGAACTTGGCCACCCGGGCTAAATGCGAATATTTTGTTTTAGAAAGAAACGACTGCTCCACGAAAAAGTACGACGATCCCGCGCTCGGGTATAATTTCGATAATTCAGCATACGAGATCGCGGTCGCAAAACAGAGCGCCAGCGCCACCACGATGCCAAACCACATCCCGCAGCCGGCCATGGGCGCGCCGTACTGGCACTGCATGGCGTAGGTCAGCCAGAGGAAAGCGCCCGGCGCGATCAGGGCCATTGCGTTGACAGTCAAACCCGTCAAGCCAAGAGTGGCTTTTGATTTTGGTCTGTCCTGTGTGCCTGGTGTTGGATCCGGCATAGGAATGTTATCCTTTCAAAAAAAACAAAACTCCCAAAACACGCCACAATGGTATGTTTAGCTCGCCACATTTTAAGAATTCACCAACGAATCCCGGACTTGTGCAACACAAACTCTGTGCCAATGTTTGCGCGGCAGTTTAACTGCCAATGGAATGGTGACTTGTGTTCGATAAACAGCTTATGCTTATCCAATAAAAAGTGCTTAAAAAAAAGCTTTTGAGTGGTTGATATTGAGCGTATCGGTGACTGGCCTACAGAAGACTATGCCAAAGCAGTTGTTCTAAATTTTTGAAAAGTGAAATGCCTGGTTGTTAGTAAGCAAGAAAAGACGAGATTTTAACCATATGGCGTTATTATTTAACTAAATATTTATTGGCGCGAGCTATTTTGGGCTGGTATTTGCAAGAGTGTATTGCACGGCTGTCTATGCTATTTCCGGGAGCGTCGCTTTCCTGGCAATACGGGCCGGCGCTCGCTGGTACTCACTTGGGAGTAATGATGGACGTTGTGTATGCGGCTCTTTCTTCGACTGGTCCTGTGCTCGACAAGAACGAGGATTCAATCGGTTTCTGGCAACCTGAGACGTCCGACGAATTGCTGGTGCGCGGTTCCATAGCGGCGCTCGCTGATGGCGTCGGCGGACATGGTAATGGAGACTTGGCCAGCCGCCTGGCGGTGGAGAGCGCACTGGCTAAATTCAAAACCGCCAGTCTTCAGATCCCGCGCAAACAATGGATTAGTGAAATATTCAGCGCTGCCAACACTCAGGTCTTCAATCAAGGCCTGCAAATACAGGCCGGCGCCCGCATGGCCACCACCTTGACGGTCACCATGTTCAACAACAACGATGTCATAATCGGACACGTGGGTGATTGCCGGGTGTTCCATATTAATGGACGCGAAATCCGCTGCCTGACCAGCGACCATTCGTACGTCGCCATGCAGCGCAAGCTGGGCTTGATCACCGAGCAAGAGGCGCGAGGCAGCAACCTGCGCAGCATGCTGATGCGCACGGTGGGCCAGGAGATGACGCTCTCGCCCGATATCTTCACCGTCTTTGTGCATCCGCGCGAGACTATCGTGCAGTGTTCGGACGGGTTGCATGTCTGTGTGACCGAGTCCGAGATCTTTGAGGTGGTCTCCAAGACTGAGCCGGATGAAGCCTGCCGCAGGCTTATCGAGTTGGCGGTGCGCCGGGGGACTGATGATAATCTTTCCGTGCAGGTGATACGGGTTAAGGCCATTGAACAGGTGGCCTATCACCGCGGCCTGCCTTATATCGTGAAAGGCACCTCGCAGATGAGCAACGATGTGCAAGCCGGCGAGATTTTGGATGAGCGCTTCAAACTGGAGGCGGTTCTGGGCCGCAGCGGCATGGCCACCATCTTCAAGGCCACCGACCAGCAAACAAAAAATACCGTCGCCATCAAAGTGCCGCTCATGCAGTATGAGAGCGACCCGGCTTTCTTCTCACGTTTTGAACGCGAAGAAGAGATCGGCAAATCGCTCGACCACCCCTATATCCTGCATATCGTGCCGGTGGGGAGTAAGAGCCGGCCCTACCTAGTCATGGAGTATTTGCAGGGCCAGACGCTGGGCAGCCTTCTGCGCTCCATCAAACGGCTATCGATCAAGGATTCATTAAGGATCGCCAGCCGCCTCTGCGACGCCCTGGATTACATGCATCGCCGGCGGAACAACATTGTGCATCGTGATCTTAAGCCGGAAAATATTATGATCTGCAATGATGGCTCGCTGCGCATCATGGACTTCGGCATTGCCAAGGCCTGCGGCATGCGCCGCATCACCTTTGGCGGCTTTTCCCCCACAATGGGTACGCCGGACTACATGGCGCCAGAGCAGGTTAAAGGGCAACGGGGCGATGAACGGACTGACATCTACAGCCTGGGCGCCATCCTGTATGAAATGGTGACGGGCGCGGCGCCTTACGAGGGCCACAACGCCTACCTGATCATGAACGCCCGCTTGCTAGGCGATCCGCCAGCCCCGCGCAAGCTCAATCCCGACATTCCGCCCGAAGTGGAAGAGATCATTCTGCATGCCCTTGAGCGCGACCCAAAAAACCGTTTCTCTTCGGCGGCCGAGATGAAGGAAGAGTTAGATTCGCTGGGAAAAGTGTGCCTGACCAATCGCGCCGCCAGGCTGAAACCGGTGATTACTCCGGCTCCCTGGAGCCACTGGGCCAAGATGGTCTTGTTTTACGTGCTGGGGCCGGTGCTTCTGGCCATCCTGGGGTTCGTTATTTTAATTAGTTTACAACATAAACAGTAATAAAGAAAAGGAACAGGCGCTGCATAGGTTTCTTGTAACGGTGCTCTCGAAGGCATCCAACTTGTTCCGCTTATATTACTCCGCAGTGGGCCTTGTCATGCCTCATCAAACTTATCGAGTTCGTCCGCATAGTGGCACAACAGACACAGAACCAATCCATGTGCGGCGTTTTTCACGGATTTATACTCCCTATACTCGCCAGGAGCTGTCTTCGCCGCGTCGCCTTCTTCTTTCAAGATGCGATTGCAGTTGGGGCACTTCAGCCCATGGGCCTCTGCTTGCTTATCAGCATGATAAAATTTCTCCGGAATGTCCACATCATCCCACTCGGTAAAGCTGCCGTCACTAATTAAAACATGATTGCTAATATGCTTATTGAAGACTCGTTCCCCTTTGCGTGGAAACCAGGGTTCAAAATGTGCGGCTATAAGATAATTGCCATCGGGCTTATCAACCAAACGAAAACCTGGCTCACCTGATTTATATGTCCTTAAATCAAGATGATATACTTCGTTTAATATAAGGCTCGGCCCTCTTGTAAATACACATCTTGCATAAATCTTTTTCAGGGTTGGGTGATCCGCTAAAAATTTATTCCAGTCAAATGGCATGTCTACTCCTCCTGTTTCTATTGTTTGGCAAGCCCCTTAAGTTCGTGGGGAGTTAGCGCACGCTTCATTCTGGCAGCCGCCAGGCGCACGCGCTGAACAAGCGCTGGGACTACATCGTCGGACAGGAACACTCCTTCATTCTTGAGCACATGTTTGATAACGGCGCCGCCGCTGTGCTTGCCCACCACGAACGCTTGCATTTGGCCCACTTCTGTCGCCTCGAACGGCTCGAAAGCAGTTCTGGCCTGCAATAGACCCTGGCAATGAATGCCGGATTCGTGCTGGAAGGCAGCCTTGCCGCAAATAGGTTTGCTCACTGGCAGCGGACGCCCGGACGCGCGAGCGACAGTTTCGCAGAGAGCCGCTAGCTTGCGGATGGCGATGCCGCAGTCCAGCCGCAAGGTGAGCCGCGCGGCCATCACGACTTCTTCGAGAGCCGTATTGCCGGCGCGCTCGCCAAGCCCGTTCACGGTGACGCTCACCGCGGCGGCTCCAGCCTGGAGCGCCGCGATAGCATTGGCGGTGGCCATGCCCAGATCATTGTGCCCATGAAATTCGATTGGCGAACAGGCCGCCGAATCGCGCAGATAGCCGATCACATTCGCGGTTTGCGGCGGGTTCCAGATGCCAACCGTGTCCGCTATGCGCAGGCAGCCGGCGCCGGCAGCGTGTGCGACGCGGGCAAATTCGCGCAGGAAATTCGGCGGCGTGCGTGAGGCATCTTGAGCCCCCACAGAGACGAAGCGAAAATCTCGCTTGGCCGCAGGAATAAGCGTGCGCAAACCCTCAAGCGCCCAGTGCCTGCGTTGGCCAATCACTTTTAATTGCAATGGCGAAATGGGAAAAGCAATATGCGCGCCATCCACGCCGCAGTTTCTGGCGGCTTCCAGGTCGGCTGGCAGAGCACGGCACCAAGCGGTCAGGCGGCAGCCCAGTTTAAGGGCGGCTATGGCGCGCATGTCTGCCTGTTCCGCCGGTCCCATGGCCGGAATGCCGATCTCCAATTCAGGCACGCCGATTTCCGCCAGCAGACGCGCAATGCCAAGTTTTTCAGCGCGTGAAAAGACCACGCCGGGCGCTTGTTCGCCGTCCCGTAAGGTGGTGTCCACCAGCCGCGGAGATGAGTTTCTGAAGGCGCTTAGCATCATGGGATCAGGTATTTTTCGGCCGCTTTTCCAGCCGCCAAGGCGTCTAGGATTTCATCAAGGGCTTCCTCGTTCACCTGGCAGTACCAGTGTCCTTCGGGATAAACGACCATGACCGGGCCATGATCGCAACGCTTAAGGCAGCCTGTGG
>CAZSAL010000090.1:0-4976 GCA_964604825.1 uncultured Elusimicrobia bacterium | reverse complement strand
TCGATCAAACTAAATCAAACCAAATCAAACTGAATCAAACTGAATCAAACCAAACAATACCTAAAAATAGCACCCAGGCGCCCGTTGGCCCGGCCCTCACCAGCCGTCCCCCCCCAACCCAATCCCAATGGAGATTGACTCGGCGGGGACCCTCGTCCAGCTTCCTTCTTCCCAACCTTCCGCTTCCGCGCCAACGACGATCGTATTCGACCACCCTCCGGTTTACTTCCACATCAGTTTCAAGGATGGGCCCGGGGACTATCGTCTGGACATCCTGGACGGAAAAGGCAACTTCTTGCGGACGGTCTTCCAAGAGTCGATCACGGAGAAAAAAGAGACATGGACGGGTTGGGACGGAAAGGATGAAAACGGAAAAGACCGTCAAGCTGGGCGTTATTTCGCCGCGCTCTCCAAGAACGGGAACCCGCTCCGGATGATTTCCCTCTTTTGGGTCTTGCCAAACCAATAAAACCACCAACCCTCGTCTTTCTTTCGATCAAGTTCTGGGAATTTCCCTCGACCTCATAGGGGGAAATCACTGTGTTTTTAATAGTATTGCCTGGCCCTAAGGCCCATGTTAGGATACGCAGTCTTTTCGACCATTCGTCAAATCCAGAAGGGAGTTTTTATGTTCTCTCGAATTTCTCGTTCGTTCTTCTATACCTTGGCCCGGGGCGTTCTTCTTTTCGCCGGCTTGGCTTGCGGCAAATACGCCAACACCTCCGGTATCAGCGACAGCCAGGTCGTCGCCAGCGTGGGCGACCACAAGATCACTTTCGCCGACTGGATGAAACAAATGGACCTCTTGAGGGTCTTTTCACCCCAGCCTCCCGACCCGAACAATTCCCAACAGGTCAAGGACGTGTTGGACAGCCTCATCGACCAGGAGATCGTCCTGGGGGCCCTGCAAAAATCCAACTACACGGACGCCAAGTTCGATGAGTTGTCCAAGAAGGAACTGGTGGAGGCCGGGCTTCAGCTCAAGGACATCAAGGACAAGCTGGTCAAGGACATGGAGACCATCAACCGTCTGGAGAAGAATTATAAGGACGGGTACTTGAAGATGCTCTTGGCCCAGCATTACGCCGCTTCCCAGGTGGACGCGGTCGAGGTCACCGACAAGGAGGCCAAGGACAAATACGTGGACCTGGTCAAGACCATGACCATGGGCGGACAGAAAGCCCCGGCGTTCGAGAAGGTCAAGGACCAAATCAAATTGCGCCTAAGAGCCGACAAGCTCCTGGCCAAGCTCCAGGGCGACCGTAAGATCAACCGCCAGGAAGACGTCATCAACAAGTACCTGACCAACCTTTCCCCCAGTTCGGAGATCCTGCAGGATAAGGGCGGGAACCAAGCCCCCGCGCCCTCCAACGGCATGAAGGATGGCGGCTCCAAATAAAGATAGTTCAAGCGGTGAAGGTTCGTTGACCGATAAAAAAAGAAAACCTCACCTCAGCATAGCCGGGTGCCTGCTCATCGCGGGCAACGGCTTTTTGCTTTACGGCTGTTCCCAGGCCCCCACGGTGGACCTGACCCCGCCCCGCGTGCCGCCGGAAAAGACGGTAGTGACCGTGAACGGGGAGCCCCTTTCCCTGGAGGAGTTCGATAACGAGTTCCGCCTGATGGCCATCCATTACAGCGCGGTGACCGAAGGGGATATGAGGGTCATCAAGCGGCGCCTGTTCGAGCAGGTCATCAACCGGCGATTGTTGGTGCAGGAAGCCCGAAAGGCGGGCTTGAGGATGACCCAGCAGGATGTGGACGACACCTTCCGGGACGCCTTGAAAGAGATGCCGGAGGATTACCGGCAGATCCTGAAGGTCCAGGGGGTCAGCGAGGAAGCCTGGAGGCGGAAACTGCTCCAGGAAAAATTGGCCCGGAAACTGGTGGACCTGCAAGTGAACGACCAGGTCCAGATCACGCCTCCCGAGGTGGAGGACTATTACTGGTCCCATCTGGGCGATTATTGGAAACCCGGGGCGGTCCACGCGCGCCACTTGGTCGTCAAAAGATATATGGACCTGCAGAAGGCCCTGGCCGGGTTGAAGAAGGGCGAGGATTTCTCCAAGATAACCGCGGCTTTGTCGGATGGGATGGAGAAAGCCCAGTCGGGAGACTGGGGCGACATGGACCTGGACCGGATCCCGTCGGCTTATGTGAAGATCATGTCTTCGCTCAAGCCGGGAGAGGTCTCCAAACCCTATAAGGACGAGTTTGGGTATCATTTGTTCCAGACATTGGAATGGAAACCGAAGCGCATGCAGTCCTTCGAGGAGGTCCGGGACCGGATCCACGACTTCCTGCTCAAGCAGGAACAGGACCTGCGTTTCGACCAGTGGATGGCCGGGTTGAAAAAGAAGGCGACGATCAAGGTGAATCAAGACATGGCTCCCATCGTGGGAGTAACCCTGGAGGGTTTAAGAGATGAATAAAAAAATATGGTTGATGGCGTTGATCCTGGGCGGGTTCTTTTGGACCGCGTCCAGAACGGGAGCCACCGTCATCGACGAGATCGCCCTGGTCGTGGACCAGGACTGCATGACCCGGGGGGAGATGGAGGATTCGATCAAAGCTTCGTTCCTGGAGCAGCGGCTCAATCCGGCCGCGCCTGGCACGGCCGCCTATGAGGAAGCGAAAAAGAACGTGGTGGACGCGTTCGTTCAGGAGGTCCTGCTGGCCGAGGAAGCGGACCGAGAGAAGATCGAGGTGCCGGACGGTGACGTGGACCACCAGGTCAACGAAGAGATCGATAACATGAAGAAAAGTTTCGCCACTGAGCAAGAGTTCGAGGATGAGCTCAAAAAAGAGAACATCGCTATGGATGACCTCAAGCAGGATACCCATGACAAACTGCTCCGGAGGCTCAAGGCCAACCGGATGATCCAGAAAGAGCGCATGGAATTGCCCGGGACCGCTACGGTCAGCGATCAAGAGGTCAGGCAGTATTACGACCAGCACCCCAAGGATTACGAGCAGGTGAAGTTCTCCATCATCCTGTTCCGGACGAATTCCAAGAAGGGGCCAGCCCAGGTCACCGAGATCGAGAAACAAGCCAAGGGACTTTTGGCGGAGTTGAAGGGCGGGGCGGATTTCGCCGAATACGCGAAAAAATACTCCGAGGACGAAGCTTCCCGCGAAAGGGGAGGCTTGATCGGGACGGTCTACCGTTCCGAATTGGACCCGGCTTTGGCCAAGGGTATTTTCGCCATCCCGGTAAAAGGGATGGGTATCGTGAAGGCATCGGACGGGGTCTACATCATTAAAGTGGATTTCAAAGGAAAGGCCGATTACGAATCGGTGGCGTCGGAGATCAAGGATCATTTGAAGAAGGAAAAGCAATCATCGGTTTTGGAAGATTGGGTCCAGGCCTTGAAGAAGAACGCCTTTATCATGGAGGACGGCAAGGTCGTGAAGGTGGCGGACCTCCCGAAAAAGCCCGGGGTTCCGACCATCGCATCTTCCGCGGCTTCTCAACCTTCCGCGTCCAATAACGCGGCTTCCGCGGTCGCTTCCGATATGGAGAGCTCTGGGACGACCGAGATATCGGACGAGGAGATCCCGAAGGGACACGATTATCCCACCCTGCCTGACCCGGGAAGCTTCACTTTCTCATTCCGCCTGGACGGCCTGAATTACGGGACTCAGGATCTGGCGAATTATTACGGACCGACCATCAAGACCAGTCAGGGATTCCCCTTCGGGCTGGGCGCGGATTTCGGGATGGACTTGGCCTTGGACCAGACGATCCAGGTGGGTTTAATGGCGGAAGCCCTGCATAAGGTGCCAGAGAACGTGACCGACGCCGCCGGCAATAACGAGATCAGGAATGCCAACACGGTCGGACCCTTGGCCGGGTTCAAGATCCTGGTGCCGTTGGATGAGGGAACCAATTTCATCATCTCCGCGGCCGGCGGGTACATGTTTCTTTTGAGTTCGAGCGTTTCCATCGCCGGGCCAACGACAGCGCCGCTCAACCGAAACGCCAATCTTAGCGACGGCTCGTTAGGCGGGATAGCGGGGGCCGATATCGAGTTCTTTTTGGATAACACGAAAGCCACCTCGTTGGATCTGGGCATGGCGTATCGCTACGTGAAATTCGATAATTTAAAGACAAACGTGACCTCCGGAAATGAATCCTTCCCGTCGCCTCTTCTCAACGTTGATGGGAGCAAGGCTTCCATTGACTTCTCTGGGATACAGATCGGGCTGGGTGTTCGATTCTATTTGGGCAAGAACGAATGAGGTCTTAAGGACCGGATTTGCGGGTCGATCTATTCCTAAAATTGATGGGGATCGTCAAGACCCGCATGGCCGCCAAGCATCTGTGCGATTCGGGGAAAGTTTTAAGGGGGGGAGCCCCCCTGAAGCCGTCCCACCAGGTTTTATCGGGGGATGTCCTGGAATTGTTCCTGCCCAGGAAAGAGTTCCGAATGAAGGTCTTGGAAGTCCCTCCGACCCACTCGGTGGCCAAGAAAGACCGTCTGCTTTATATGGGTCTTTTGGACATCAAAGAGATTTGATCCTTTAAATTTCGTGCACCAAAAAAAGGATATAACCACAAACCATCAGGCAAATATCGACCGATTTTTACATTCTTTCTACTTGATAACCGTTATCAATTACAGCATACTTCTTTCATCTACTCCTATTTGAATCCGGACGGAGCTATATGAAAACCTTATCCGAATCCCAAACGGTCTCGTCGTCTTTATCCAAGCAGAAATGGTGGAAGCGCGTCAGCGCTTTTCTTTTGGTCATGGGCCCGGGCTTGATCGTCATGCAGGCCGACACGGAAGCGGGCAGCATCACGACCGCCGCGGTCGCGGGAGCCCAATATGGTTTTGCCTTGGTGGGGCTCTTGCTTGTCTTGGCCGTCCCTCTTTACGCCGTACAGGAAATGACCGCCCGATTGGGTTCCATTACCGGCAAGGGCCACGCTCTTTTGATCCGGCAGACATACGGGATGGGCTGGGCAT
>CAZSAL010000089.1:0-5030 GCA_964604825.1 uncultured Elusimicrobia bacterium | reverse complement strand
GCCCGCGCTCCCAAGACCTATTTCGTTGATTGCTTCACAGCCTCCACACAGCGGCCACAAATGGTCGGATGCTCCGGGTCCTTGCCAATGTCCGTCTCCCAATGCCAGCAACGCTCGCATTTCTGGCCGTCGGCTTTGGAAACGACAAATGCAACGGCCTCGCCAACCTTGATTTTCAATTCCGAGACATTCAAAAGTTCGCGCAATAAATCCCCATCGGAAACCTGGTCCTGAACCTGCGGAATCGTGATTTCGATTTTGGCGTCCAGCGCTTTGCCGATTGTTTTGGCCTGACGCGCCTTTTCCAGTTCAGGCAAAAGAATTTCGCGCCACTGCTTGAGCCAGTCCCATTTCGCGATTTCATCCGGCTCCAACGCGAAGGCGCCTTCCTTGAATCCGCTTTCGTGGACGGATTCCGCCGTTCTTCCCGGGACAAATTCCCATGCTTCGTCGGTCGTAAAGGCCAGGATGGGTGCGAGCATCTGGCAAAGACCGGTCACCAGCCGGTGCAGCGCGGTTTGCGTGGAGCGGCGGCGATGCGAATTGGCCGGGTCGGTGTAGAGGCGATCTTTGATGACGTCGTGATAAATCGCCGAGAGTTCCACGGCCACGAACTGGCTGACTTTTTGATAGACTACGTGGAACTCGTATTTATCGTAAGCTTCCAGCACTTCGGCCTGGAGTTTCGAAAATTCGCCGAGAATCCAACGATCCAAGCCGGTGAGCTTGTCGTCCGGCACGGATTGTCTGGCCGGGTCAAAGTCGTAGAGGTTCGAGAGTTGGTAGCGCAAGGCGTTGCGAACAGCGCGATAGGTCTCGCCCACCTTGTTGATGCGCTCCTCGCTCACAACGATATCGCTGCGGTAATCCTGCGATGCAACCCATAGGCGGACGATGTCAGCGCCGTACTTTTTTACGTAAGCTTCCGAAGTCTGCGGTTTTTCGTAGCCGCCCTGCCCTTGTTTGCTCTTGGAAATCTTCTCACGGTCGGCGTCCACCATGAAACCGTGCGTAAGAACAGTCTTGAACGGCGCGGCCCCGTTGCCGGCCAACGAAAGCAGCAGCGATGACTGGAACCATCCGCGATGCTGGTCGCTGCCTTCGAGGTAAACGTCAGCCTGGAAATGTTTGTGCTTGCCGGCAATTTCCTTGCGCTGTGCGATGACTGCGCGCGACGACGAACCGGAATCAATCCACACGTCCAGCGTGTCGGCGGATTTGGAAACGGCGTCAGGTCCGCGCCAATCCTTGGGTTTAAGAAGCGACCAGAGTTCGGCGGCGGATTTCTCAAACCAGGCGTTGGAACCCTGCTTTTGGAACAAATCGGCGGTATTGCGGATGATTTGGGCGTCGAGAATCGGTTCGCCTTTCGCATCATAAAATGCGGGGATTGGCACGCCCCAGGTGCGCTGGCGCGAAATGCACCAGTCGGGCCGGGCTTCGACCGCACCTTTGATGCGGTTGACGCCCCAGTCGGGGACCCACTTGACGCGATCAATTTCAGCCAGGGCGCGCTGGCGAAAGTTGTCGTGGTCAATTTCGATGAACCATTGGGCCATGGCGCGGAAGATGACGGGGGTTTTGCTGCGCCAGCAATGGGGATAGCTGTGAGAATAAGGTTCCTGGTGCAACAGCGCGTTGCGGGCACGCAACTCGTGCAGAACAGCCTCGTTGGCCTCGCTCTTGCCATGTTTTTCGAGAATGGATTTGCCGACCATCTCTTTGGGCATCTGTTGCTCGACCGGCAAATCACCCGTGTAAGCAAATTTCCCGTCATCGTTTACCGGCGAATATATGGGCAGGCCGACCTTCAATCCGAGATTATAATCGTCCTGTCCGTGGCCAGGTGCGATATGGACAAAGCCGGTGCCGGTGTCGCTGGTAACAAAATCAGCGGCAAAGGCCTTGCCCGTGCGATTGCAAAACGGGTGCGTGTATTCGAGCTGGGCAAGTTCATCCGTGGGAAACGGCGATTGCTTGACATCACCCCAACCGCATTTTTCGGCGACCGATTTAAGCAGGCCGCTAAACAGGATGTAGCTTTCCTCGCCGACCTTGACTGTAACATATTGAAAATCCTTGTTGTACGCCACAGCGAGGTTTGCGGGTAACGTCCAAGGCGTGGTCGTCCAGATGAGGACGAATGTGTTTTCGCGGCCAACGACAGGAAATTTGACGTAGATACTGGGGCTGACGTGGTCTTTGTACTCGACCTCAGCCTCGGCAAGGGCGGTGCGGCAGGGGATGCTCCAGTAAACGGGTTTTTTGCCGCGATAAACAAAGCCTTTTTCGACAATGTCGGCGAACAGGCGGAGCTCATTAGCCTCGTATTCCTTGTTGAGGGTGAGATAGGGATTGTCCCAGTCGCCTAGCACGCCGAGGCGCTTAAATTGGGCGCGCTGGACATCAATGAAATGGCGGGCGGATTTCTCGCATTCCGAGCGGATACTCTCGGGCGAGAGGAATTTCTGCTGTTCGGAGTACTTGATCCCGGCCTCGATAGCGACGGCGTCAGGCTTGCCAGCCCAATGATTTTCGTGTTGTTGGCGGGTCTGCTGCCAATGGGCCTCGAATTTTTTGCCAATTTCCTGGGTGACCTTGAATTCGATGGGCAGGCCGTGGCAATCCCAGCCGGGGATATAGGGCGCGCTGAGGCCGCGGAGGGTTTTGTACTTGATGATGATGTCCTTGAGGATCTTGTTCAGCGCGGTACCGATATGGACGTCTCCGTTTGCGAAGGGGGGGCCGTCGTGGAGGACAAATTTTTGGGCGCCAGCGCGCTGCCTTTGGATATTCTCGTAAAGTTTTGCGGCAGCCCATTTCTTCAAACGCTCAGGTTCACGCGAGATGAGGTCGGCTTTCATTGGAAAGCCGGTCTGGGGCAGATTGAGCGTATTTTTGTAGTCTTTAGCCATTTTCAGAAACGCGAACGGTATCAGCGGGTAATTGCAGTGTCAACGAAGGGGAACCCGTAGGATAGGCATCTTGCCTGTCCCTGACTTAAATTTATAAAAAATTGGAGAAAGGCGCGACGCCTGTCCTACGCCAAAAACGGGTTCGCGAGACTTTCCGATGCTATGACGAATAGCGCTTGGATCTACAGGGATAAAAGAAAAAACCGGGCCAGTCAGCCAGAAGATGGCCGAAAGGCCCGGGGAATTCGATGAGTGCAACGTAGGCACACGAAGAACTCTACCGGGGCGGCACTCACGCGCCCGGACAGAAATTATAAAAAAATCAAAGAACCATGTTGCAAATCCCGCATTCAAGCCCTTTTAGCCATATTTACGCCCCTTTTCAGCGTCGCAACACGAGTAATAAATCATACTTCCTTATCTTTGTAAAATGAATTTGAAAAGTATAAGTCATGCTTCTTAATGTGTCTTTTCCGTTTAATTCGCTGTCGCATGGACCTGTATAAGTGGACGCTGTACAAGCCCTTACGGTTACAACCCGGACGCATTTTCGTCCGTAAATTATTTGCGTATTAGAGGCAAATACCACAGTGCGGCAAAGCCGCAACCAAAGAAGATGGAAGATAGCGGATGGAAGATGGACAATGTTGTGTTACCCATGTCCTGAAACACCTGTTACCGGTGTATTGACAACTCCACAGTATTGCTCCGCGGAAATCCCTTATAAAAGGCGTGGATAAAAGCTCCACATTTCGCATGTTAGCGGGTCTTGCAGAGGTCTCTTTATGTGATTGCCGTGACGAAAAGGCGCCAAAGCCATCCAAAATTGAGGCGCTTTTTATATTCCGCCAATCAAATGGAACCGGTTAACACCGCATGCAAACGCCGACACCTCATTGCGGCAGGGCTGGCGAAGCAATTTTGAAATTCCTGTTTACAGTTCCAGTTTCAGTTGATAATGTTTTAGGTCGCGGGTGAAACAAGACTAATCACCATGAAAAAAATCGAGGCAATTATCAAACCGTTCAAATTGGAGGAAGTAAAAGCTGCCGTGACTGCGCTGGGAATCCAAGGCATGACGGTAATAGAGGTCAAGGGATTCGGACGGCAGAAGGGCCACACTGAAATATACCGCGGGAGCGAATACACGGTGGATTTTCTTCCAAAGGTAAAGATTGAGATTGCAGTGGCGGATTCACAGGCGAACTCGGTGGTGGATGCGATAGTCAATGCGGCCCGCACAGGAAAGATAGGCGATGGGAAGGTATTCGTATCACCGCTGGATAGCGCGGTACGGATAAGGACCGGGGAATCGGGCGATCAGGCAGTTTAAACCGGGGGCTGAAAGACGCTTGCAAAGCGGCGAAGTCCTTGATTTTATTGGTTGCGCTGCCCATGTGAATAACTTGTGGACAAAAGTTAATATGTTGTCCTAGTAACTTTTTGTCAGTTTGCTTTAATTGGGTACGCAAACGAGAACGGCTTGGAAGAAATTGCGGGCGAAGGCAAAGATGAAACAGTGGAAGAAGGCCTTCTATGGTAACTCATTGGTAATCAACAGGATATTTAAACGTCTGGGCGGCGCTTTTGGTGTGTGAGTAAAAAAGACTGCGGATTTAAAAGAAAGAATGTTTTTTGCCGCGGTATAAGACTTTAAAAAAAGACGCTGGCCGTGATTTTGGGTCAGGTGAATAAGAACGAGCTTTTTGACAGAATGCAAACGCAGCTTTCGGCGGAAAAAATTTGGGATTCGGCGCAGCAACATCTACGCTCGAAATTGAGCAAGGACACATTCAGCATGTGGTTTGCTCCATTGCGAGCGGGTGCCATGGACAACAATCATGTCACGCTTGAAACGCCGAATGAATTCAGCGAAGTCTGGTTAAAGGACAATTACCTGAGCCTGTTGCAGGATGCTGTGGCTGTTGCGGCAGGACGCCAGTTGCAGGTGAGGTTCAAGATCAGCCCTGGAGGGGCGCAAATATCACCGGTTGGATCTACAGTGCCGGCCAATGCGAGGGCGGTTGAACCAACGCACGAACGGGAGCGCTCATCCGGGAGCGGGGAACTGCCGTTCAATCCCAAGAACACGTTTGACACGTTTGTTGTAGGCAA
>CAZSAL010000088.1:2204-5066 GCA_964604825.1 uncultured Elusimicrobia bacterium | reverse complement strand
GGACGATCTGGTTGGACAGAAGGACGCTCCGCCGCTCTTTAAGGCATTTGTTATGCGCCGGCTTCAGGAACTCATCAATGTGCGGCCGTATGCATGGGGAGTGCAATGGTGCCCGTCCTTGCGCAAGGATTTCGCCACTTTGGCTAAACTGGACCAGGATGACCCGGTAAGGAGTTCAGACTGGATGGTTCCTCGACGAAATAGAGAGTTGGGACCAAAATTCGCTATGTTTTTTGATTCGATTTCCGGGCATTCCTATTTGAGGGAGGCAATTGTTATCAGGGAACTTGTGACGACAATTTTCGGCGACGGGCTTGTATTCGCAGGCTATGTCGGTGTGGACGGAACGCCTAAGATAGTCCCCGAGGCTGCCGGGAACGAACTTTGGACCACCGGAAGTGACGGGGAGGGGCCGGTATGCTTTAAGCCTAAAAAATCCGATAGCAGGTTCGAGCCGGTGGAGAGCGTGGCTCCCTTCATGCCTTTGTTCTATGTGCGCGCAGACCGGGCGGAATTGTTGGCCGATGCATGCAAAAAATACAGCGTGGGGCCGAATCTCGCTGATTTGCAAGCCGCGTTACCTCCTTTCTTTACGATGACCTCAAAATAGAAATCAATGCTTATGCAGCCTGCAAATCACAAGTATTTTTTGCAGTGGAAGGGACGGGAATCCGGACCATTCACCGCTGAGGAAATCAAGACCAAGCTTCGGGACAACGAAATTGGCCTGCTTCATAGCATCCGCGACCATTCGGGTACGGCGGTCACCATCGAGGAGTTTATTGCTTCCGAGGACGCCCGGCAGGCCGCGGACCAACGGAAGGAACAGGAGCGCATTGCGCGGATGGAAGAGGAAAGATTACGCGCCGCCCAGGAAGAACGTCTTGCTCGGCAGGAGGAGGAGAGGATTCGTAACGCGCGTGAAGAGAGGCTGGCCGTAGAAGAGAGCCGGCGGATGGAACTTCAACAGCGTCTTGGATCAACTGTCTCACCTCCTCCTCCCCCCGGCTGGCCCCAGCAAGTAACGGGGAGTACCAACGCTCCTACCCGCACGTCTGGGCTGGCAATCACGGCATTGGTAATGGGAATATTGAATCTTGTCCCCTTCGTTAATTTTGTCAGTTGGATCCTCGCCATTATTTTCGGCCACATCGCCCTTTCCCAAATAAAGAGGGATCCGAGCTTGGGAGGCCGATGCATGGCCTATGCCGGTCTCGCGATCACATACGTGTTGCTGGGAGGCGGTCTAATTTTCGGAATTCTCTACGTAGCAAACAGACGCTTTTGAAGACGGAAAGCATTACCTCATGAATGATCAAAATCCACCCCCAACGTCCTCCACTTCTCCTTTTCCGGAGAGCACGCCATTCTCGTCAGCAGACTTCCAGTTGAACTGGGCAAAGCAGGATTTGGAACAAAGGTGCGGCTTCAGCGGTGGGCGGTTCACCAACACAAACAAAATTCTGACCTCTTTGGTAGGCGCCGTCTTCTCTGTAGGTTTTTATCTATTGGTCATCTATGTCTTGCAGCCGGATCCTCGATTAAAGTGGATAAGCCACATGTTCCTGGCGAGAGGCTTCGTCCCATATTGCGTCGTTTTCTTTTTCTTTTGGTCTGTCGCAATTCTGTTCTTTAAAAGCAGGAAGGTGAATTTCCAGAGGAAGACTTTGGGATTGGCTGCAGTTCCACAACAACCCGATTTCTTCCTCACGCCGAGCACCGCACGCGCAGTTCTGGACAGGATTTACACGCTTGTGGACGACACCCGGAATTTCGTCCTTCTCAATCGCATCGAGCGCGCTCTTTCGAATCTACAGAACATTGGGCAAGTCAACGAGGTGTCGGACATCCTGAGAACCCAGGCCGAGTACGACGAAGAACAGCTTACTTCGAGCTATGGTCTCCTGAATGGGTTCGTATGGGCGATTCCGGTCCTGGGCTTTATCGGTACCGTGCTTGGATTGAGTCAGGCTATTGCAGCCTTCGGTGGGACTTTGGAGTCAGCAAACGATATCGCCATAATCAAGGATTCACTGAAATCGGTGACGGGGGGACTGGCCAACGCCTTCGAGACAACGCTTATCGCGCTCGTCGCAGCGCTGATCATTCAATTGTTGCTGACGTTCCTGCAACAGGCGGAGTTGGAATTTCTGGACGAGTGCAATGACTATTGCCACTCTCATGTGGTTTCCAAGCTGCGTCTCGCCAAGGATGCTTAGTTTTCGGCAATGGCAAGGAACATTGATAATCCGGCGCAATCCAAACTGCGTTTTTTTGTCTTCCAGGACATTATCACGTGCGTTACTGGGGTGCTGATTTTCATCGTTTTGCTAATGACGGTAAATCTGGGTGGGACCTCGGAATCTCCAAAGGTCGATCCCAAACTTGTCGCGGAATTGAACCATCTCCTGGATGCCCTCAACCAGATCAATGCCTCGAACAGCGAATTGCGGCAGAGGGAGGACGAGGTTCAGGCGATGCCAAGCACAGACGCCCTGAATGCACAGATCTCGGCTTTGGAGAGTGATCTGCAAACGCAGGGTCAAAGGGTGACGAAACTGACACAGGATATCCAGAACCTCGACCAAACTGAAAAGACCAAGGAATCCACGCTTGGCCTCACTGAACTCCGGGACCAAATCAACAAGCTCAAGGCCGAATTGGCGAAGATCAAAGATACGAATTCCACTGCGGCTGAAGCGATGGCGGACCTTGAACAGCAGGTCAAGCAACAGGAGAGCAAGCTGCTCGAAGCGAAGAGCAACAGTCAGAAACTGTGGGTCATACCGGAAGCAGCGGATACTACTAAGGAGCCAATATTAGTGGTGGTATCGGGCCATTCGGTCACTATGCAGCGATTCA
>CAZSAL010000088.1:0-2194 GCA_964604825.1 uncultured Elusimicrobia bacterium | reverse complement strand
AAACAGCCTGATCGAACTGCCAGACAGTCATTGGAAAAGCGAATTTCAAAAGGCTCTTAAAACTTTCAACCCGCTCAATCAATACCTGGTGGTGTACCTGAAACCCTCAGGGATTTCACGGTTTGCAGATCTACTCGACACGGCGAAGCACGCCGAGTTCGAGATTGGATACGATGCTCTCGAAGAGGAGAGGGAAGTCATGTTTTCCGCGCCGGACCCCCAGCCATGAAACGAAGAAAATTAGTGCGCGCGGATAGTTTGGATTTGCTCCTGAGCACGATGACCAGTTCTTTCGGAGGGATTATTCTCATCGCGATCCTTGTTGCCTTGGTCAGCCACGGTGCAAAGAAGGCAACGGACAATAGCCGCATTGCCGAGTCCAACACTGAGATGATGGAAAGGAGAATTGCCAAGGCCAAGACCGACATTGCCGACGCCTCGACACTTCAGACGAGCCTTCAAACAAGCCTTTCCGCGCCAAAGACGGCTGAAATTGCCACATTGCTAAAACAGAGGGATCGGCTGAAAGCACAAGTGGATGAAACGACGAACAGGGTGGCCGGACTCGCCGGAAATGCGAATACGGCGCAGTCTGAGAACAATGCCGATCCATCCGATTTGTTGCGGTCTTTAAACAAGGAATTGAACGATTTAAGGCGTCAGAAGACGGAGGAGGCCAATCGCCAGTCCGCGATCACCGATAATAGCGATAGATTGAAAGCACGATTAGCCGACTTAGCCACCGAATTGGAGAAAGACCAATCGCAGCATATACGCAAGCTGAGGCTCCCGAAAGAACGCGAGAAATCCAAGCAGGCGTTCAATTTTATATTGCGCTACAATAGGCTTTATCCGCTTTTGACCGTGATTGACGGCGAACTTTCACCGAATCGGGATGCTCTTAACTGGGAAGACTTAGACGACGGGGACGGGGTAAGAGTTAGACCTATCGAAGGCGCGGGACTAGACTTGGCGACAGACCGGGAAAAGATTTTGGCGATTCTCCAAAAAATCCCTCATGACGACCACTACGCTGCATCCTACGTTTATGGTGATTCATTTCAGGCATTCAATGCATTCAAGCAGCTTGTCACCGACGCGGGATTGGATTATGGGTGGGAACCCGAAATATCCCTACAAACGCTCATTTTTGGCGAGAAGGGAACGTCTCCGCCCCCGCTTTAAGGCATCACTCATCCAGCAGGTATTCGTAAATGGCTCTGCGATTCCACTCCTGAGTGTTGGTCGGATCGGGAATTTTGACCGGCGTCGCTACCTTTAATTTTTCGCGGTTGGGCGCAGTGAATAGGAGGATAGTGAATTTCTTGCCGTGTTTCTTCGCTGCGTTCCATTCATTCTGGGTCAATCGAATTGCAGTCTTCGCCGATTTTCGTCCCTTGACCTCAAACATCTCGTCCCCACATGAGATGTCCCAGCCTAGATGTTGGTGCGCAACATCTTGCGGCTTGCGACCCTTATCCTTCAGCCATTGCATGGCCCTCTCTTCTGCCGCTCGCCCCCATTCCATATCGGGCTGAACTGGAAGATGACGTCCTCCTCTACGCGAACGAACCGGTGCGCGTCGAAATCGTTTCATGAACCTCTGAAATCGATCTGAGCCGCCTTTTACTAACGAAACAGTCTGAAGTCCCCCGAAGTTCCCATTAGGCCAAACCGACCGAATGTCGTCGAGACCGAGGACCTGTTTCCATCGGACCTTTCTCCTATGGGCGAAACTACACTTGCCGCCGAGGGGCGTGCGGTCGAAAAAAGCTTTCTCGGATAAAATCCGGCCAACGTAGAAACGGTTTGAATCGCGGTCCCGACAGATAACCATGTCGCCCTTCTTGACTTCCGTTCGGAATCTCCAAAGCGCGCCGGCCCACTGAGCAATGACATTCTTGCCTTTGGTCCAACCTTGTTGAGCGATTCGCTTCTTTAACTCTGGGCGTGAGGCGATCTTGTTAAGGTCGCCTATCTCACTCCATCCAACAGCGATCACATCGGAACTGTAACACTCAGCGGCATACTCTTCCGAGTCCTCAATGCCAGATGGCTCCCGGGCGTAGATCTTCCAAAGCATGTTTACTTATCGAGAGCGTAGGCATCCATTATTTCGGAGCCAACCTGAACTTCGCCTTTCGGAAAAGCCCATAGAAAAAAGGGATGTCCTGGGTCCCTCATAGCACCTTTG
>CAZSAL010000087.1:0-5246 GCA_964604825.1 uncultured Elusimicrobia bacterium | reverse complement strand
CCGCCTGGAAACAGTTCCGCATGGACGCCATCTCATCGCTGGTCAATGAATGCGTACAGATCTGCCATGAAAATGGAACACTGGCCTCGGCCGCCGTCTTTCCCTTCCCGGAATTGGCGCGGGAATACGTCAAACAAGACTGGCCGCACTGGGACCTGGACCTCGTTTTCCCCATGGACTACAAAAATGACCATAATGGGAACCTGTATTGGGTGGGTTTCGCCACCAAACAGGCAGCCCGCGATCTAAAGCACGGCCAGCATCTTTTCACCGGCTTAGCGGTGGGCAATTACGGAACCAACCTGGTTGAATTTGAGGAAGCCATCCAGCAGGCGCACGACAATGGGGCCATCGGAGTTTCCTTCTTCAACCTCGACTCGCTCCAGGACGCACAGTTGGCCGTCATCAAGAAGTGCAACGAAACCTATAACAAATAGTATTCCGCGCGCAGCTTGCGAGCCATATTCTTTTCAGCCTCTCACCTGCCGCCAAATCAGTTAATTTTAGATTACAAGGAACCGACCCCTTTACGTCAGGAATTGTTTTGGGTCTTAAAGGTTGAATCTGATATGCTCTCGAGCAAGCCGTAAAGAGATTGAACCATGAAATCCGTAATCATTCTTTGTCTCGCGCTCGTTTTTACGGTGCGGCCAGCTTTGGCAGCCAGCGGGTTGTTCCCGAAAATGCCGGCGGCACCGAAGGTCTATGTCTTTGATTGCCGCAAGGACAACCCGGAAGCAAGAACATCGGCTTGGGCATTGCAAGGCTTGCTCAATCAAACAAGTGCGGAAGTTTACGTCATCGAAAAGGAGAAAGAACGTCACCTGGAGCAGCTCAAAGACTGTGGCCGGCCTTTTGAGTTGGTTGAACCACTGGCTGGAAACAATTCCGGTTTGAGAACGCTATTCAAAAAATATCAAGCCCGTGTAAACCGGATGATTGTTTATGATCCAAATCAAGATTGGACATGTTATCTGGCGCTGATGTCAGCGGCACAACAGGGTGGAATTCCGGTCAGTGAATCGGTAAAGAACGATTTGATTTCGGAATTTCATTGGCAAGGGAAAGTCGAAGATTTCCGGAGCCGGTTTCCCAAGCAAATGGAAGCTTACGACTGGGCACTTGCCAATCTTATGCCCGGTTGCAACAAGCAGGTCGTTTTTGCCGTCTGGGATCAAGCGCCGCTGGTTGATTACGTAGTGGCCAGCAAGGGTTTTGCGTTCGGGATGGATTTTAATGGGGACAGGGCCGAGGTGGAGAAGATATTTCGGGCCGGAGGTTATGGCGTTGGCACTTCACTGATGGGATATGCCAACACGGGCGATGATGCCAACAAGGTCGCCAATCCCTTCGGTTTCGGTTACGTCGCAAGTGACCTGTATGCAAATTGCAGCTTCTGGTCAAGTTACTCTGACAAGACCTATAAACAAACTCCCGGAAAAGCCATCACTGCCGTGCCGGGGAAAGTCTATGCATCCGTCATGTGGAGCGATGGCGACAACCTCCAGTTCGACCAAAATGCGCTCTGGAATCTCTGGCATGATCCTGCGCGCGGGACAATTCCGGTTGCCACGGCATTAAGTCCAACGTTACAGGAATTAGATTCGCCGTTGCTGGATTGGTATTATTCCAAAAAGACGGATAAGGATGAATTGATGGCCGGGCCAACCGGTGTTCAATTTATTTTCATTGAAGATTTCAAAGCTGAATTGTTTCCTGCGTGGTGCAAGCTGACTCGCGAATGGTGCGCCGACGCTGGATTTCACACCGTACGCATATGGCGTGCACCATTTATGAGTGAAAAATACGTCACTTTTATGACGACCTGCGGATTTGATGGGGTTCTTGGTGAACACGGGGCAATCCAAGCAGGCTTTCCACCGAAAATTGATACGCATGGCGTTTGGAGTGAAGAGGAATTATACCAGCAGTTCACGGCTGCGAAGCCAAACGCGCGTGCGCCCGTATTTGCCAGCTTCACGCCCATCGTCGAGGGCTTTACAAAAGATGGGATGAACGCTTACACAAAAGTCAAACGGCAGATGGATCGGCTGGAAGCAGCTTTTCCCGGCCGCTATATTTTTCTCTTGCCAAAGGATCAATTCGCCACGATTCGGGCTTATTACAATCTTCCGGCAAGTCCTTGATTACGCCTAAAACCCATTTGTGAGACCCAATTCCCCCCTCATACTCGCGCAGGTTTTGAGCGACAAGCTGTAAACGGGTTCCTTGTTTACTAACGGACCCGAATGGCGCTTAGATCCTTGCATCCGCTCGGCAACGAGATGCAGCGCTTCTTCGGATTGACGAAGTCATTCATGGCGCAAGCCGTCTAACGTCCAGGACCTGAGCCATCGACGTCTTGCGGCGTGGACCGCACAGCGGAACAGGAAATGTTATCGGCGAACGGCTCCAGAAATTGATTACGCCGACTCTTTGTCATGTCTCATAAAATTTCGATTGTCCCGCCAACCCATAATCATCAAACTCCCAAACAACAGAATGAAAATATACGGGAATGCGTGATCAACCCACGTCTTATGGTATGCCGATAAAATGCTGCCGCCACCAAAAAGAATAAAACCGACCGACCAAAGAATCTGACTCACTAAACTTAACGGCGCGCCTTTACCACCGCGTCCCCACCTTCCGCGCAGCTTCGGAAGAAAAACACCAAGCGCAAAATAGATACCGAAAGCGTCGAGCCAGCAGCCGACAATGAGCGAAATTATCTTCGGCGAGGTGTCTGTGTTCATAATCCGTGAAGTCGCTTAACGCCAATGACCTGAGCACCGCCGGCTATGAAATGCCGACCGCGACAGCGGACAGAACAGTGCGAACGGCGGGTGTTCCAGGGGTTAGGCTCCAGTTTCAATCTTTAAACCAGCTCCAATTTTCCTGGCCCAATGCTCCATGATTCGGGCCTTCTTAAAAGGCATCCCGATCGCCACGGGAAAAACTCGTTTCACAGGCACTCGACCCAAAAATTGCTCAACAAACATTTCTCCCGACTCCGTCTCCGGAACATCTGAAATCCTCACCGTGGCCGGCAGGAACTCCGAACTCTGCAAAATCTTCTGAAATAGCGGCCAAAGATACAACCGGTCGTTTTGCACAACTATCTCAGTCCGCAAAAATATGCTAATCGCATCCGAACAAATCAACTCAAACTGTCCCCAAAGCGCTTCTTCTTCCGTGAGATCGAGATTGATGGTAACTGGAGTCCGTCGGTTAGCCAAATCGGCAGCATGTGGCCCGCTGCACTTGTTGATCTGGGTAATGGCATCAACCAAACGCTCATGGTTTTGTCCTTTACGAAGCAGAACCAAAGCAAACTCGGCTGTCTTGGGCGGCGCTAACTTATCATTTTGCACCCTTTGCAGGAACTCCTTCGTTTGCGTGTCGAGCCAGTTCATAGAGCCTAACTCTATTTGCGTGTCTCACGACGCGCCAGAATGAAATAGGCAGCATGGTATACCGCCAGAGCGATAAGCAAGGCCAAGCCTGCTGATACGAAGAAGCGACAGCCGATAATTCGAAGAAACGAATACATCGCGAACGGCTGAACGAATAGGCCGATGATCGTCGCAATCTTTTGGCTGGTGAAAAATCTCATGGTCGCGTGCTGCTGCTTAACGCCAATGACCTGAGCACCGCCGGCTATGAAATGCCGACCGCGACAGCGGACAGAACAGTGCGAACGGCGGGTGTTCCAGGGGTTAGGCTCCAGTTTCAATCTTTAAACCAGCTCCAATTTTCCTGGCCCAATGCTCCATGATTCGGGCCTTCTTAAAAGGCATCCCGATCGCCACGGGAAAAACTCGTTTCACAGGCACTCGACCCAAAAATTGCTCAACAAACATTTCTCCCGACTCCGTCTCCGGAACATCTGAAATCCTCACCGTGGCCGGCAGGAACTCCGAACTCTGCAAAATCTTCTGAAATAGCGGCCAAAGATACAACCGGTCGTTTTGCACAACTATCTCAGTCCGCAAAAATATGCTAATCGCATCCGAACAAATCAACTCAAACTGTCCCCAAAGCGCTTCTTCTTCCGTGAGATCGAGATTGATGGTAACTGGAGTCCGTCGGTTAGCCAAATCGGCAGCATGTGGCCCGCTGCACTTGTTGATCTGGGTAATGGCATCAACCAAACGCTCATGGTTTTGTCCTTTACGAAGCAGAACCAAAGCAAACTCGGCTGTCTTGGGCGGCGCTAACTTATCATTTTGCACCCTTTGCAGGAACTCCTTCGTTTGCGTGTCGAGCCAGTTCATAGAGCCTAACTCTATTTGCGTGTCTCACGACGCGCCAGAATGAAATAGGCAGCATGGTATACCGCCAGAGCGATAAGCAAGGCCAAGCCTGCTGATACGAAGAAGCGACAGCCGATAATTCGAAGAAACGAATACATCGCGAACGGCTGAACGAAAAGGCCGATGATCGTCGCAATCTTTTGGCTGGTGAAAAATCTCATGGTCGCACAACTGCTGCTTAACGCCAATGGCCTGAGCACCGCCGGCTATGAAATGCCGACCGCGACAGCGGACAGACCAGTGCGGATGGCGGGTGCTCCAGGGAATTGTTAAGCGACGGTTGCTTCATAATCCAAATGCTATTTTGAACTGCTGAATCGTCATGGTTGTCGTCCCGCCGATATGCCCTGCTCGAACCATATAATTTGCTGCGATCTCATATGTCCCCGAAGAAGGAATACTCCGGCGGTAAAATAGAATAGCGCCGTCTGGCAAAGTTCCGTATTTCGCAAGCCATTGACGTGAAATCTGCGTTCCGATGTCACATCCCGCCGTCGAAGCATCGTGTGAACCCTTCCAAACCTCCGCGATAACAAAGTGAATATTCGGAAGGTTATTTGTGTCGGCGTTGGCGTAAACAATAATCGGACTCTGAGCAACAAGTTCCTTCAGCGGTGTGTCAACCGTTGTGAACGACGGCGAAGCGTAACTGACCGCGGTCCCGCCTTTACCGCAGCCAACCAGCAAAATTGAGGTAGCCATAACGCCAGTGAGGATTAGCATTTTCATGAATGTATTATTCAACGATCATGAGCCGAGTAGCCACCGATTCCTGACGTGGACCGCGACGGCGGAACTCCAGCGTCTGCGGCGGGCTGCTCCGGCGAAAGGTTGGGCGTCGGGCTTTTTATCCAGCCGTGCTTGCCGCCATAGATCTTTAAAAACTCGGGGAAATCTCTGGGCTGAGGTTCGTTCAAAAACTCCAGCTCG
>CAZSAL010000086.1:0-5268 GCA_964604825.1 uncultured Elusimicrobia bacterium | reverse complement strand
CGCAAGGTTCTGTCACCGACACCTTCGTGATGGGCGCAGGGACGGCTTCTGCGGGCGATCCAGGAGAAGGAGATCCAGCGCGTCGGCGGGACGACCATCGTTCCGGTCAACGTGCGGCTGATCTGCGCCACCAACCGCGATCTCGAAACCGATGTCAAGGAAGGGCGGTTTCGCGAGGACCTGTACTACCGGATCAACGTCTTTACCATATTGCTTCCTCCCTTGCGCAACCGGGGAGGCGGCGAAGTGCAGGCGCTGGCCGACCACTTCATTGCGAAATACTGCAAGGTGCATAACAAGAACATTAAGCGCATATCAACCCCTGCAATCGATATGCTGGTTGCCTACCACTGGCCGGGCAATGTCCGTGAACTGGAAAACGTCGTGGAACGCGCGGTGCTCGTCGCCACGGGCGACAGCATTGAGGGGCATGACCTCCCGCCCTCCCTGCAGATGAAGGACCTGAGCGATGCCGGCGTGCGCAAGGACAGTTTCGAGAGCCTCGTTGCCGCCTACGAACGCGAGCTCATCATCGATGCACTCAAGGACTCCCGCGGCAACCAGACCGAAGCGGCAACCCTTCTGGGAACGACCAAGAGAATCATTCAATACAAAATTGCCAAGTATACTATCGATTATACGAGGTTTAAACACTAATCACCTCCCGATGGTCACCGTCATCTTCCGTTCCATTTCCGGCGATCGAAAGTGCAGAAAATAAATGCCCGGCGAAAGTGACAGGTGATTGAGTGAGATGCGGAATGATCCTGGCGACTGCATCCGGTCGATACTGTAAACCTTCCGGCCCTGGATATCGGACAGGGAGAGTTCGATTCTGCAGGGCCGTTCGGTCGCGTACGACAGAAGAGCGCTGCTTAAGGAGAAGACGGGCTGGTGTGACATGAGACCTCCCGGCAGGACGGCGGTGTTTCCGGTCGAAAAACCCCAGATATTTGACCAGGGGCTGCTTCCGCTCGCATTTGTCGCCGCAACGCGCCAATAAAATATGGAGTTGATGGATAGCCCGGTGATTGGCTGCGACGTCGAGGACGTGACAACCTGGACCAGCGTGGAAAAATCGAAAACGGTCGAAATTTGCAGGGCATAGGATGATGCGCTGCCGACAAAAGTCCAGCCAAGCCTGACATTGACCGGCAAATTGATCTGGCCATTGGCCGGATAGGAGAGAATCGGAGAGGGCGGCAGGGGAACCCCGGTGGCAAAGGTCCAGGCTGCCGACCAGGCGCTCGTTCCACCCGCATTCGTCGCGTTGACGCGCCAGTAATGGGCGGTGTTGGTGGCAAGACCGTTTGAAGCGTAGCCGGTACTCGTTGAGCCTGTAACATTGACGATAAGTATAGAAAAATCCGGGACTGCGCCGATCTGGATTCCATATGAAACCGGGGCGCCGCCGCTACCCGATGTCCAGCTTAAGGTCAGGGGAAGCGGCTGATTTGCAGCCTGGTTGACCGGCGTTGCGAGGATTGGAGCGCCGGGCGCGGGAACAATGGTGGTAAAGCTCCAGACTGCCGACCAGACGCTGATTTCGGTTGCATTCAACGCCTGCACGCGCCAGTAATAAACTTTATTGTTGGCAAGACCGGTGATCGGCGCAAGGACGGCGCTCGTATCGGTTTCTGTGAATGTAGTAAAGCCTGACGCGGTCGATATCTGTGCCCTGTAGATCGTCGCCGTGCCGGCCGCTCCCCAGACAAGGTTCAGCGAGATTGGCTGGTTTTGAGCGCCGTTTGCCGGGGCGGCGAGTTGCGGTGCCCCGATGACCGTCGAAAAGCTCCAGGCGGCCGACCACCCGCCGGTTCCACCGGGGCCGGAGGCATTGACATGCCAGAAATAGTGCGTGCCGCTCGCCAGACCCGAAGCGGTCAGTGAAGGTGCGGTCAGGCTGTTCTGGCTGAGCGCCAGCGTGGTAAATGCGGATGTCGCTGATACCTCAACAGCATAGGACGTTGCAGCACCCGCCGTTCCCCATGTTAAAGAAACCGCGGCAGATTGCCCGGTTGCGCCATTTACCGGGGCAACGAGAAGCGGTGTTCCGGGAAGAGGAGCGGTGGTGAAGCTCCATGCGTCCGCCCAGGGGCCGGTGCCTGCCGCGTTGACGGCATTAACCCGCCAGTAATATTTCGTCGAGACGCCAAGTCCGTCAACCGCCTGCGCGTTCGTTCCCATGCTGCTCTGCGAGAAAGCTGAAAAGTCGGATGACGTTGATAATTGAAATGTATACGATGCGGCGGCAGGGACGGAGTCCCAGGCGAAATCCGCGGAGATAGGCTGCCCGGCTGCATTATTTGAAGGTGACGTCAGCACCGGGGCAATGGGAATAGCGACAATGGCCGTAAAGCTCCACGTGGTTGACCATGCACTGGCGGCTATGGTGTTGGATGCACTTGCATGCCAGTAATAGGTGACGCCGTTGGCGAGATTGGCAACAGGTTGCAATAATGAGGATACTGCTGTTCGGCTCAGAACCGTGGAAGAAAACGATGAAACCGTGGAAAGCTGAACCGCATAGGACGCTGCACCGGTGACCATACTCCAGCCGAGCGTCAAGGCGACCGGTTGATTGACGGCAGTATTGATCGGCGAGGCGAGAATGGGCGGGGAGAGGAGCGTGGTGAAGCTCCAGGAGCCCGACCAGCTGCTGGTCCAGCTTGGGTTGGCGCTTTGCACCCGCCAATAATATAAAGATGAATTGGAGAGCCCGGTAACGATCTGCGCAAGTTGGGAAACAGCGCTTTTTCCATAAAACGTCGATGAAAAATCTGCCGAAGAGGAAACCTGGAGATTGTAGGTTGTTGCATTCGCAACGGAGTTCCAATGTAATGATAAAGAAAGCGGCTGGCCGTTTGATCCATTGGATGGGGAGGCGAGGTATGGAGTCGCGGGAATTTGATAGACGGTGGTAAAGCTCCAGATGGATGACCATGCGCTTGTTGCGAGCGAGTTTGCTGCGTTGACGTGCCAGTAATAGGTTGCGCCGTCGGCGAGGTCCCTAACCGATTGGGATAGCGAGGGAAGAGCCGCGCTGCTGAATACCGTGCCTGAAAAAATCGGCGATGAAGAGATTTGCAAATTATACGAAGTTGCCCGCGCTGCCGAGCTCCAGCTCAGGGTCAGGGTTGTCGGCTGGGCGAAGGCATTATTGGATGGCGAGGTGAGAGGCGGAATATCGGGAATGTTCGCCGGGGAGGTATAAATAATGCCGCCTGCGCCGCCGACGACGAAGGTGCCATCACCATAGGCTGCAGAATAAAGCGGCTGCCCTGCACTGGCGGGGACCCCTGCCCATGAAACGCCATCAGAAGAAATGAATACGGAATCCGATGCTCCTACCGCGATAAACTGGCCGTCGCCAGAGCAAATTGCATTAAAATTTGAATTGGTGCCTGTCCGGTCATCTGTCCACGAAGTTCCGCTGGGAGAATACAAACAAAGACCTGACTGGCCAACAGCGACAAAACCGCTGCCGTTAGAGGCGACGCCTGATAGAAAATCATAATAATAGTCGGTCATACTTGACCATGTGGTTCCATCGGGTGAAGTCAATAATCGGGGTATAATAACCTGGGTACCAGTGTTAATGTAGCTCAATCCCCCGACTGCGATAAATTGGGAGCCGTTTCCGATTACCCCTTTTAAATAGCCGGATACGTTAGGAAAACCGGAAGTCCACGTTTTGCCATCGGTGGAATTAAAACTGATTGCGATATCGTAAATATTGTTGTTATGGCTTCCCCCAACGGCGACAAACCTGCCGCTGTTATAGGCGATGGAAAAAAATGTCTGTGTTGCCAGCGCAGTATCGTTCCAGGTAATGCCGTCGGTCGATGTGCAGATGGTTCCCGCATCGCCAACCGCCACAAACGTATTCTCTCCATAGGTAATTGCGTAGAGAGCAGCGCTGATTCCTGAATACCGGGTAGTCCAGACTGCACCATCAGGGGACGTAATGATCGTTCCGCCGTTTGAAACTGCAACAAATATGCCTCCTCCATAGCAGATCCCATTGATGGGATAGGTCGTTCCCGAACTCCTCGCCGTCCACACCTGCTGCCCGAATGCCCCTGCAATCAACCCGGATAGGACCACCGCTGCCAGCATTATACGCTTCATAGCGCCTCCCTTAACGGAAATAAGGCATTGTGCTTATTCATGGTCCGCTCTGTCCAACTTCTGTGTAAAGAAATAGATCGCGTCGCCGGACATGGTCAAGGTAGAACACACTTTAGAACACGTTTTTTTCGGGGGAGGGCGGGAGGCTAAAAAAAACGGCCCCGTGTCCGGGGGCCGTTTTTCCCAACAGTGCATTAAAAGAACGGCTTTATTATTTCCCTGCCGCCTTGATCATATCCCCGATCCGGAAGAGGGCATAGAGCGCGGTCCCGGGGATGCCGAAGAGGAGGATGATGGGAATCCACATCGGTGTAAAGGTGCCGAGTTTCGCCATATCCATACACACGAGAATGGTCAGAAGGATATTAACGAGCGCAATTACCAGGAAAAGGAACGCAATACAGAGCTTCATGGCTCGCGGATGGCGGGCCATGAAGCGGCCCTGCATCATGAACCGGTGATCCTGCATGCTGCACCATGCACCGGGCATCATGCCGCCGGCGTAGCACTGCTGACCCGCCATCATGCGCTCCTTCATGCCGCCCATGCCGTCACGGCCCATCATGGCTTTGCCGTCCTGACCGGGCGAAGGCATCATCTGCTGCATGCTGTCGCGACCGCCCATCGCCGCGCCGGGCTTATCCTGTGAAATGACCAGTGAGGCAAATGCAAGGGCGACCATCGGAACCACCAGCAGTGCACGCTTCATACCGCCTCCTTCAATAAAGGTGAAGGCAGGTGCAATTGGCCGACTACACTGGGGCAACCGCCGCCTGCCGAAAATATTCATACCGGTAATATAGATAACTCGACCGGGAAGCACGCAAAATCTCCGCAGTGTCATTGCAGGCCGGAACCCCGCCGCTGGTGCCAATCTGTAAAGGTCCCCTTCGCCATCGAATTGCCCAATGGTTCGGTTGTGGAAGGCGGCGGACCGGATTACCGAAGGTACCACAATCTGTAGTACGCTTATGCGCTCATTGATACAACATATGGGAAGCTTAACGACCGTCTCTCCGCGCATGCGCTGCAGGCGGAGCACCTTCATTTTCGGCATCGAATATAAACCTTGACTCCTTTTCGCAGATTAATTTATTATAGTGGGGTAAAATGGGTGATAGTAGGAAGAAGTGGGAG
>CAZSAL010000085.1:0-5359 GCA_964604825.1 uncultured Elusimicrobia bacterium | reverse complement strand
CGATCGTCCCTACATTCACATGCGGCTTCGTCCGTTCAAACTTAGGTTTAGACATTTGATATCTCCCTTACCTTAATAGATCACGCGACGCTGGTCTTCGCGATGATTTCATCCGCCACCTGACGCGGAACTTCCGCGTAGTGACTGGGTTCCAGGTTGAAAGAGGCACGCCCCTGGCTCAGCGAGCGTACGGTTGTCGCGTAGCCAAACATTTCGGCCAGCGGTACAACGCCCCGGATAGCGCGGGCATTCCCTCTTTGTTCATTTTCCGTGACCTGAGCGCGGCGAGCGTTCAAGTCTCCAATAATCGTCCCCATGTAATCTTCCGGGGTTACAACTTCAAATTTCATTATCGGCTCAAGCAGAACGGGTCTTGCTTTTTTTGCTCCGTCTTTAAAAGCCATAGATCCTGCAATTTTGAATGCCATTTCGGACGAGTCCACATCATGATATGATCCGTCAAAAACGGTTGCCTTAACATCTACGACAGGATACCCGGCAAGCACTCCGCTCTCCATGGCTTCTACAATACCCTTCTGCACAGCTGGAACATATTCTCGCGGAATCGCGCCGCCTTTGATCTTGTCTTCAAATTCAAAACCTTTACCCGACTCCAGCGGTTCCAGAATCAGCCAGCAATGGCCGTATTGGCCGCGTCCGCCTGTCTGACGGATGTATTTTCCTTCCGTTTCCACTTTCTGACGGATTGTCTCGCGATAGGCCACCTGGGGGCGCCCGACATTGGCCTGGACGTTAAATTCGCGCTTCATCCGGTCAACGATAATCTCCAGATGCAGTTCACCCATACCCGAGATAATGGTCTGGCCGGTTTCCTCATCGCTGCGCACCCGGAAAGTAGGATCCTCTTCGGACAGGCGGTTCAAGGCCATGGCCAGCCGTTCTTCGTCCGCTTTGGATTTCGGTTCGATTGCCACGGCTATAACTGGTTCAGGGAAATGCATCGACTCAAGAATAATCGGATTCTCCTCGTCGCAGAGCGTATTGCCGGTCGTTGTATTCTTCAGACCCACCACTGCGGCGATATCGCCGGCATGCACTTCTTTAACATCTTCCGATTTGTCTGCGTGCATGCGCAGGATCTGACTGATGCGCTCTTCGCTTCCCTTTGACGTATTCGTAACGTAACTGCCAGCAGTAAGCGTCCCTGAATAAACACGGAAATAAGTTAATTTTCTTCCTCCGGCGCGCGGATCCACCTGGATTTTGAAGGCAAGCGCCGCGAACGGCGCATCATCCTTGGGCAGACGGGAAATATGCTCGGCTGTTTTGGGATGAGTGCCAGGAGTAGGCGGGACATCTGCCGGTGAAGGCAGATAATCGCATACGGCATCTAAAAGCGGCTGGACCCCTTTATTTTTGTAGGCGGAACCACAGAATACCGCGCAAAATTTTCCTGAAATCGTCCCTTTTCGGATTCCTGAGACCAATTCTTTTTCCGAAACCGGCTTCCCCTCAAGGTATTTAGCCATAACGACATCATCGAAATCGGCAGCTTTCTCGACCAAATATTGATGTGCATGCTGGGCTTTTTCCTTTAAATTTTCCGGGATCTCCTGGATATCATATTTAGTACCAAGCTTGTCGCTGTTCCAGACAAGAGCTTTCATTTTTATGAGATCCACAACCCCGACAAAGCTGTCTTCTGCGCCAATGGGCAACTGAACAGGTACAGCATTGGCAGCCAGTTTCTCATGCATGGAACGTACGCACATATCAAAATCCGCTCCGACTTTGTCCATCTTGTTCATGAAAGCCATGCGGGGTACATGATACCGTTCAGCCTGCCGCCATACGGTCTCTGACTGCGGCTCAACGCCGTTGCCCGCATCAAAAACAACTATTGCCCCGTCCAGAACCCGCAGCGAACGTTCCACTTCCATGGTAAAGTCAACGTGCCCGGGAGTATCAATAATATTGATTTGCTCATCACGCCAGGTACAGTAAGTTGCGGCAGCCGTTATGGTTATGCCGCGTTCGCGCTCCTGCTCCATCCAGTCAGTAGTCGTTGTGCCTTCATGCACTTCGCCTATTTTGTAAATACGGCCTGTGTAGAACAGAATACGTTCAGTTGTGGTCGTTTTGCCCGCATCAATATGCGCGCAAATGCCTATATTACGAATTCGATCGATAGGAAACTGTCTCGTCATAAATTTTTAGATTACCAACGGTAGTGGGCGAATGCCTTGTTCGCATCCGCCATCTTGTGGGTATCTTCCCGTTTCTTGATGGCCGCACCTTCACGGCGGCTTGCCGAGAGGATTTCATCAGCCAGACGCGCATAAAAAGGCTTGCCTGCTTTGTCCCGCGCAAACTGAATAATCCAGCGCATAGCCAACGCAGTACCGCGCTCCGGACGCACCTGAACCGGAACCTGATAAGTTGCGCCGCCGACCCGGCGAGGCTTGACTTCAACCAGCGGTTTAACGTTTTCGATTGCGCGGTTGAAGACGGCTGAGGGTTCTTCTTTGGCTTTTTCGTTAATTACTTGAAAAGCTTTTTCAATAATACGCTCAGACATGCTCTTTTTACCTTCAAAATTTATCCGGTTGATGAACCGGGAAATCAGGACCGAATTGTATTTAAAATGCGGATCCGGCATCCCTCGACGATCACGCGGCTTTAACTGTTTTCGTGGCACTCTTTTTTCTCCTTAAGCTCAGGACGCGGCCTTCGGCCGCTTTGCCCCGTATTTGGAGCGTCCCTGTTTCCGGTCCTGCACGCCGGTTGCGTCAAGCGTTCCGCGCACAATGTGATAGCGCACACCCGGCAAATCTTTTACGCGTCCGCCGCGCACCAGCACTATCGAGTGCTCCTGCAAGTTATGTCCCACTCCGGGAATATAGGAAGTTACCTCAAAACCGGACGTCATTTTCACGCGCGCCACTTTCCGCAGAGCCGAATTCGGCTTTTTCGGAGTGGTGGTATACACCCGCGTACAAACACCGCGACGCTGAGGGCAGGAAATAAGAGCGGGCGCCTTGGTCTTCGCAATCAACGGATGGCGGCCGGATCTGACCAGCTGGTTTACTGTGGGCACTAGGAATTCCCTCCGTCCTGGTTCATATAACTTCGCAGACCGGTTCCAGCTGGAATCAGGTGGCCGATAATAACGTTTTCCTTAAGCCCTTTCAAATAATCGATGGCTCCGGAAGAAGAGGCATCCGTCAAGACCCTGGTTGTCTCCTGGAAACTGGCAGCCGAAATCAAAGATTCTGAGGACAGAGATGCCTTCGTAATGCCGAGAAGAACAGGCTGCGCTTCAGCAGGCTCTCCCTTGCCGGCTATTGCCTGTTCGTTCAACCGTTTGAAGCGGTTCTTGCTCACGATTTCACCGATAAGCAGTTCCGTGTCCCCGGATTTCGTTACCCGGACGTTCGAAAGCATCTGGCGCACTATTATTTCGATATGCTTATCGTTGATAACAACACCCTGCAGCCGGTAAACTTCCTGAATCTCATTTACAAGATGCTCCTGCACAGCCTTGGCATCCTTAACCTTTAAAATATCATGCGGGTTTACCGAACCGTCAGTAAGCGCTTCGCCTACGACAACCCTGTCGCCCTCGTAAACAACAAGGTGCTTCCCATGAGGAATCTGATATTCCCTGGATGTTCCAGTCTCTTCATCGGTGACAATGACTTTTTGACCACCCTTGGGCGTCGTACCAAGTTTGATGATGCCGGGGATTTCCGAAACGACCGTCGCATTGCGCGGACGGCGGGCTTCAAAAAGTTCCACGACCCGCGGCAGACCGCCGGTTATATCCTTTGTCTTCGTTACTTCCTGAGGAATTTTGGCGAGGATGTCTCCTTCAAGAACCTTACTGCCGTCTTCAACGCTTAGATATGTGTCTACAGGAAGAGTATAGCCGGCGACCCGTTTGCCATTCTTAATAATTGCCACCTGGGGATGCAACCGCTCAGCGCGGTGCTCAATGATCACTCGTTCAGTGAGGCCGGTAACCTTATTTTTCTCCTGGTGTACCGTAATACCTTCAATTACGTCTTCTAATTTGGCAGTTCCCTCAAATTCACTGATAATTGGCAGCGCATGGGGATCCCATTCCGCCATCAGCGTGCCCTTTTCCGCCTTTTTGCCTTCCTGAATCTTTATACGCGCTCCGTAAGGCAGTCGGAAATGGTCGCGTTCTTTGCCGCTTTCTTCCTTCACCGCGATTTCCGCGTTGCGGCTGACTACAACCTGCTGACCTTCCTTGTTTTTCAAAAGACGCACGTTAAAAAATCGGACCACTCCTTCGTGCGCCGCAACAATCTGGGACCGTTTTACAACGCGGCTGGCAGCGCCGCCGATATGGAAGGTCCGAAGGGTAAGCTGAGTGCCGGGCTCTCCGATGGACTGCGCGGCGATAATACCTACGGCCTCGCCCATCCCCACCATGCGCCCGGTAGCCAGGTTTAAGCCGTAACATTTGGCGCAAATTCCCCACGGTGACTCACAGGTCAAAACAGAACGGATTCGAATGCGGTCGATTTCGGCTTCTTTTACTTTTCTTGCCGCTTCGCCGGTGATCAACTCGCCCGCTTTCACAATAACTTCGTCAGTCAGAGGATGGGTCACCGTATCAAGCGCGACCCTTCCCACAATCCGCTCCTCCAAGGTTTCGATAACTTCATCGCCGGAAGACAGCGTACCGATAGAAACCCCGGTTATCGTGCCACAATCTTCGCGGGTAATGACCACATCATTGGCCACATCCACCAAACGGCGGGTCAGGTATCCGGCGTCGGCCGTTTTTAAAGCCGTATCGGCCAGTCCTTTGCGGCCGCCATGGGTGGAAATAAAGTATTCCAGTACCGTGAGACCTTCCCTGAAATTTGAAATAACCGGGGATTCAATAATTTCTCCGATGCCGCCGGTAAGTTTTTTCTGGGGTTTAGCCATAAGTCCGCGCATTCCTGCCAACTGCCTGATCTGGGCTGCGCTGCCGCGGGCTCCTGAATTTGCCATCATGTAAATAGAATTGAATTTTGCTTCTGTTTCTTTAAAGTTAGTCTGCTCCTGCTTTTTCATCTCATCAAACATAAGGTCCGAAATACGGTCCGTCACGCGGGTCCACAGGTCGATGATCTTGTTATAGCGCTCGCTCTCGGTAATTAGCCCCAGCTTGGACTGCCGTTCAACTTCTACGGTCTGCGCCTGGGCTTCCTTCACAAGACGTTCCTTTTCCTTGGGGACAACCATATCTTCGATGGAGATGGAAAGGCCTGACCGCGTGGCAAATCTAAAACCCAACGCCTTCAAATCATCAAGCAGATCGACAGTGCGCGAGTGACCCAGAACGCGATAACAACGATCAACCAGCTCAGCCAGTTCTCTT
>CAZSAL010000084.1:0-5581 GCA_964604825.1 uncultured Elusimicrobia bacterium | reverse complement strand
TGCGCCTGGCGCGTGGCGGCTTGACAATATCGCTCGAAGGGCGTTTGGAGGAATTGCGCGAAGTGGTCTGTGCGCGCGCCAATTCCACTTCCAGTTTTTTGACTTTGTATCCCAAACTTTTGACCATGGCTATAAGGGCCTTGTTCTCTGCGTCTGTCTGCGCAAGGCGTTCATTTAGCCGACGGTTCTCTTCTTCCAACTCGCCTTCCCGCCCGCTTTTATTCTGCTCCGTTGCCATGCATAAAGTATCGGCTATTTATCGCTCGAAAAATACTAGTTTTTGTCGCCTTAAAAGCTACATTGTCCCCGTGAACGGGTACTGTTTTTCAAACACTATTTTGTCTTTGTTCTTGTACTGGCTGCGCTGTTTGGATGTTTTTTTGCCTTTGCTCAAGAATACGAAGTACCCGATGCGCAGAACCGAACGCTAGACAAAATAGACTTAAATTCGCTAAAACCGGATGAGCTCGTCGCTATGTTCTTAGATACACTATCGCACCCGGAAAGGTGGGACTTAAATACCGAACATAAACTTCAGGATCACATTGCGCTTCGGCCAGAGGAGCGGATAGATGATCTTTTGATAAATATCGCAAAGTCGAAAATTGAACAAGAAGGGAAGCTGCTTGATCATTGGTCGCCAAAAATGGTGGGCACAAACAGTGAAGCTACACTTTATCTTATCGGGGCGCGAGGCACCGTTAAGGCTGTTAACTTTCTTGCGTCATTGATTAGCAATCCGCATTCGGTTATTAGAGCGGCAATACCCCGTGCACTGGGCAAGAAGACATTATGCGATCCAACCAATGAAAAGGCTCTCTTAGGCGTAGTATCTCTTGTAAAGGATAGCAACCCAAATGTGCAAGTTGAGGCAGCAGGAACTCTAAGCGACGAATCGCTTGGCGGTAAGTTTGTTATAATTTCTGAAGATTTCGCTCGTGCGTTGGTATCGGCGTATAATACAACGGAGGATGGCATTATGATGCAAAATGGCCGCCCCCTAAAATCGATATTTGCTTATGATATAAAGGCATATATTGAAGCATTGAAAAATGAAAGAATGCAAGATCCATCAAAAGGTTCTGCGATAGAGCCCGTCATGCGCATTTTGGAGCATGATTCTGTAATTCAAAAAGACGGTGAAAAAGAGAAAAAATGAGCAGCTTTGGTGCAGGTTTGGCAAAGCAGCCTAAATCCAAGAGGCAAACCGCGACATTGACTGATATATAATATTACTGCCTGATAGTCTGATTTATGGCTTAAGCCTGAACCTGAAATGGAGTGGACCATGACTATGACCTCGAATCGCATCGTCTTCATCCTTCTTGCCCTGATCCTGATAAGCGGAGACTTTTTTGGTAGTGTCTGTCTAGTTTCGCCATTTAAAAAAGTAGCATTTCCAGTAAGACCGAAGTTTGTTGACTGCTGTGCTCCCGAGGGATGCACGGCACATTGTGCGCGATTAGGCCTTGCGGCGGCCGGACGCAGAGCCAATGGTCAATTTGCGACTTGCACTTGGCCAAACGATCTTCAATAATTGTATGTACATTTCAGAAGGGAAGTATGTGTGCATAGCTATTTAGAAAAGGCAGCTTTTTCAAGAATGGTCAGAACAATTGTGCTCGGGTTGCTTTTATGTTTTTTAGCCACATATTCCCCCCTTTGGGGAGGAGAGAGCGTCCCTGAGCCGTCAACCAATGTGCCTAATATCACTTCCGCTCCAACTGTTACGCCAAGCTTCGCTCAGGTTGGTCAGGTGGCTTCGTTTAACATAGACGCTACCTCGCCCAGTGGCGCAGAATTAACTTATGCCTGGGATTTCGGCGATGGTTCAAGCGGTGTTGGTTTATCATGCAGCCATGTTTTTAACAGTGCCGGCGATTACACCGTAACAGTGTCGGTTTCTGATGATAAGGATTCCGTCAAGGCTTCAGTTAAGGTGAACGTAATTCTGTCAAAGATGGTTGCCTCCAAATACATTATTGATTCGTTTGGTGTTAAGGCGATTTCAGGCGGGGGGATGCATTTCTTGGCATTGAATGACAATGGCACCATCCTCGCAAGCGGTCGGAATGAATCTGGTGAAATTGGAAATGGGAAATTTCAACCAAAAAATGAACAGGCGCTGTTATCCTGTAGTGCCGGGTTTGCATCTGTTAATGCTAGTTTAAGCAGCTCCCTGGCGATTGCAAATGATTCTTCGATTTGGGCATGGGGCGACAATTTACATGGTGAACTTGGCCTCGGAAATACGGTTAACCAAAGCACACCTGTTCAAATTCCAGATCTTTACAATATTGTGGCCCTCGCTGGTGGAGATCATTATTCTTTAGCGTTGGCGGGTGATGGAACTATCTGGGCTTGGGGTGCTAATGAAAGTGGTGAGCTAGGCGATGGAACTAATGCAGATCGATACGTGCCGGAACACATTACTAGTATTAGCGGGGTAATGGGCATTGCGGCATATGGGAATTGTTCACTCGCAGTAAAAGACGATGGATCGGTTTTGGGATGGGGTCCCGGTCATAGCATACCGGCCCAGCTTAATAGCTTGGATAATATCATAGCCGTCTCAACTTCAGCAGAAAATAGCCTTGCTTTAAGGAATGATGGAACTGTTTGGTCATGGGGGGATGACGATTACGGGCAACTAGGCAATGGAACCGTGGGAATTCAAAGTTATTTTCCTCTACAGGTCTCCGGCTTAAATAATGTTGTTGCTGTGGCATGCGGTGATAGTTATTCGCTAGCATTGAAAAGCGACGGAACAGTATGGGCTTGGGGGTATGCTCATTTGCGAACAATGAGCTATAAGATCAACAAAAAGAGGTTGAGAGCGAGCCCTGTTCCAGTACAAGTTCAGGGGCTAAGCAACATTTTAGCAATTAATGCTAGTGGGAATCAGGCATTGGTGCTGAAGGATGATGGAACGGTATGGGGATGGGGCCGATGGAACGGGAAAAATAATTTCTCTAGTAAACCCGTGCTAGTGGTTGGACCCAAGAAGTTGCCAAAGGATTGAGTGCCGCATGTCATGCTAAAGGAGATTTATGAATAGTAATCGCATCATCATTGTCATTGTTGTGCTTCTTTTGGGCGTCGGTGCGTTCTTCCTTGGCCGTAACAGTTGCCAGCAGCCTGTTCCGCCCGATAAGGCACAAGTGGCCGTACCTGCCCAGCCACAATCCACAGCCAAATTAGAGGTGCCTAAGCCCCAACCGCCTCCCGAACCTGAGAAACCGTATGCGCCACCGCTGGTCAGAGACCCCAAATTGGCCTCCCTTGTTGACCGCAATGCTCCGGAAAATAAACGGGTTCCAGCCGACATTGCTTTTAAATTGCCTGCTGTCGCCAATCCGGAAGATATTCAGGTTCTGTTATCTGTGTTGGCCGATCCGAAGGATACAGACACTGTCCGCAATGAGGTTATTAACCTTCTTCGACGCTCTAAGGCGCCCGGACTATTGGATGCCCTTTGCAATGTGATGGACAATCCCTCGGAGCAGCCCCGCTTCCGCTCATTTGCAATGCAGCATATTGGCCTGATAGCGGAAGGCCTGCCGGATTCGGAAGCGAAAAAGAAGGCCATCGCCAAAATGCAGGCCGCCATCGATGACAAAGACGTGGCCGTATGTCGTCAGGCACTCCAGAACCTTTGCCGCATTAAGGACACCAAGGGCACAGAGGCGGCGGTAAAGTGGCTTATTGATGAAAGCAAGGATATGGATGCCGTTCGTGACATCGCCATCCGTTGCGTGAAGGACTTGGATTTGAAGGATCAAATTCCAAATGTTCGCAAATACGTGCGAGACTCAAACGAAGTCATACGCATTGCCGCCACCGTGGTCCTCTCCGAGTGGGGCGACGAGGAAAGCCGTCCAGCCATCCGAGAAGCTGCTGTATCCAAGGACAGGAATTCCGGGGACACCCCACTTATCTCTTGACGCGGAAAGGTTGGGCGCTTGGCTCGAATTATTGCTCCCGGCTAGCCGCACCATGTTACCCAGCGTGGCAACCGCAGGCATCACCTTAAATAAAACCATTGCGTTTTCTGTTGTCCTGCTTCCCATTTCACCTTACGATAGTAGAGCCTGGCAATGGGAAGGTCGCATGGCGCACCCTGAAAAACCAACATCCCCTAATTTGAATGCCCTGCTTGCCCTGGCCGTTTTTTTCTGGCTGGGATTGATCGTCTTTCTTTTTGTTTCGGATATTTTGCGGACGCATAAGAGCAAGACCGGCAACGAATCCGAACAATTGGCCAAAAAAAACCTGGAAGAAGCGCAGCGTATCCGCAGCGGCTGGTTCCCCGCTCAAAACGATCCCATCTTCGGCTGGGATGATGATGAAGAAGGCTGGGTTTTGGAGGAAGACGATCCCAACGCGCTGGCTTCGCCTTCGGTTTATGACGTGGCGGGGGAGCAGCCGGCCAAAGAGGGACACAAAAAAGCCGCGCCCAAGAGCAACAAGCATTTGCGAGTGGTTGAGACCGGCGACAAAGCGCGCGGGCGGGCGCTGGCTGTGCCGGTGCATTTTCCCGATCCGGCCACGGTCTTCCGCGACAATATCATCAACAACGGCAACCGTTTTAAAATGCAGGGCGTGCGTTTCATCAGTTATGACGTTTTTGTGCCCAAAGAATGCGGCGGCTTCGTGGGCTGCCTGTTCTTCATGAAGGATAAGGACGGCCTTTGGTATCAGGCCCGCTGCAAAAATGCCCTGCTGCCTGGCCGTTGGAACACCCTCACCGCCGATCTGCGCGGCGGCTCGGCGGACGTTACTCCCCTCGGGCATCTCGGGCAATGGGACGAAAACCAGGCCTCCCGCGTCCGGACCGTCGGCTTGACCCTCTATGGCGACCAGCCTTTTGAAGGCACATTCCTGGTGGATAATTTCCGCGGCTGGATGCGGCCGCAGCGGTTCATGCGGATGGTTGCGAACATCAGTGGGCCCGAAGTTGTGGGGGCCGGCAGGCTGAATTTCCTGCGCGGCCTGGCAGCAAAAGCGGGAGGCTGCAAGGACGAACCTATCCAGGTGCTGAACTTCCGTGTTGAAACGCCGGACAGCGCCGCGGCCGATGCCGCCGCTCCCCAGGAACCGCCCCTGCGCAAGTTCGAAACGCTGACCTTGCGCTTTGAACTCAATCGCCAGGCGGACAACCCTTTTGATCCTGAACGGGCCGACATCACCTGTGCGGTCCAGGCGCCCAGCGGAAAAGTGCAGGAACACATCGGCTTCTGGTATCAGGATTACGACCGGGCTGGCCGCTTTGAAGGCGACGAACTGATTCCACTGGGCAGGCCGGAATGGCGGGTGCGCATCACCCCCCGTGAAACAGGCCGCTATAAGTACACCCTGAAGATTAAGCTGCGCACTACGCTGGAAGAGGAGTGGGAGAAACTCACCCTTCCCGCCGGCTCTTTCACCAGCTTGCCTTCCGAGGCGCCCGGCTTTGTGCGGGTTTCAAGCAAGGACCAGCGGTTTTTCGAATTCGAAAATGGCGCGTTCTTTTATCCTGTCGGCCACAACCTGCATTCGCCGGTTGACCTGCGCTGCTGGAAGGAAATCTTCAAGCAACCGC
>CAZSAL010000083.1:0-5839 GCA_964604825.1 uncultured Elusimicrobia bacterium | reverse complement strand
CCATGATCCGGGAAAGGCCCTCCCGTTGCTGTTGCGGGCGGTTGCCCACCTTCCATCAGACGTGGATTGGGGGCTTGATATCCTGGGTGCGGGCCCCTGCACACGGACGTGGCAGAGCCTTGCCGCGAGCCTGGGCGTTGATGATCGATGCAGATGGCACGGCTGGTTGCGGCGAGATATCGCGGTCAACATCATTCGCGACGCTCACCTCTTCGTTATTACGAGTCTCAAGGACCTGACTTCCACGGTGCTAGTTGAGGCGATATCTCAAGGGGTACCGGTGGTCGCTTTCGACCATTGTGGGTTTGCGGATGTGCTTGACGCATCCTGTGGGATAAAAGTGCCGCTTTCAACGCCACGGAGAATGATTGCGGGCCTGTCGCAGGCGATCATGTCCTTGTCAGCGGATGAGCCCCGTCGTCGGGAGTTGGGGCGGGGCGCGCGCGGGCGCGCAGGCTCGTTTTCGTGGCATGAGAAGGGCGTTGCCGTGTCGGCGGCCTATGGCCGCGCCGTTCAGAGACCTGCGGCGTCGTAGCGCAGAGAGATAATACAAATGGAAGCTGATGTAACCGTCGTCATGCCTGTGTGCAACGCGATGCCTCATCTGATTGAATCAGTCTCTAGCGTACTGCATCAGACTCTGTCTGACCTACGTTTCGTTATTATCGACGACGGGTCTGCGGACGGGTCGGGCGAATGGCTTGACAGGTTGCGGGATGATCGCGTCACGGTGGTACACCAGCGGAATCAAGGCCAGGGCTTCGCGGCTAACTGCGGGATATCCATGTGCCACACTAAGTACATCGCGCGGATGGACGCGGACGATGTTATGGATACTGATCGACTTGCCAGGCAGCGAGAAGCCATGGAGGCCAATCCTAAATTGGTAGTGCTAGGGACTGGCGTGCGTTTTCTTGTGGGGGATAGAACGTGTAAGGCGCCGCCGCCATTGCTCCGACATGAAGATATCAGGCGGGCGCTGCTACGCGGGCGGTCGAGTCTGACCCACCCCTCGCTTATGCTGCGGGCGGAGGCCGTCAAGGCCATGGGGGGATATCGCCTCGCTGGATCAGGGGAGGATCTCGATTTCTGTCTGCGGATGTGCGATGTGGGTCTTGCAGCCAACCTGCCCGACGTCCTGCTCGGCTACAGGCTCCACATGGGGTCAGCCAGCGTGACGCGGTTGGCGGACATGCGCCGCGGGTATGCCTATGCAATCGAGTGCGCCAAGCGGCGCTCGATCGGGTTGTCCGAGCCTGAGATGGGGGCGTTTTCCGTTCAGTGGCGACAAAGGGGTTGGTGGCCACGGACAATGGACCGTCTTGAGGATGCTGGTACTGTTCGTTACCGCCGGGCTGTTATCGATTTAGCGTTGGGGAGGGGTGTCAGAGGGTGCTGGGGTCTGGCGCTTGCTGCGGCGTGCCGTCCGTCGGCTGTGGCGTACCGCCTCTTGGGTCGCCTGGCGTAGCGAGGACTGTTCGGTGCCGCATTCGGTGCCATTTCTTGGCGGGCCTTAAGCACCGCCGCCCAAAGGGTGCGATCAATGGCAGAGAAGTTCGCCGACCTGAAGCCGTGGCCAATCGTAGCTATGGTGTTGGTCGTGTTGATGTGGACGAACATCAACGCGGGACCGTGGAACATGAGCAATCCCGAGGGGGCGATGGGCATGGTCCATGCGGTCCGGGCGGCGTTGCCGTTGCTGGTTCTGCCGGTGGGCCTTGTTCTGACGGTATCACGGCGAGGCACCGACGCCGCAAGTTGGTGCGGCCCGGCTCGGCTGTTGGCCATCTATGGCATAGTCGCGGCGGCGGCGGCGGTGCTTTCGCCCAACCCTGTGACGTCGCTTTATTGGGCGGTAACGTTTTTGGCCTGTATTCTGGCGGGGGCGGAGATGCTCAAGGAGCGCCGCCTCAGCAGTGCTGCTACGGTCGTGATTCTCACCTGGTGCGTCGCGGCTGCAGTTGCCTTGATCATTGCAGCGTTCGTCAAAGATGATCTTGTCAATGATCAAGGACAGCTTGCGGGCTACAATTCCTTCCACAAAGGGGCCGACGTGGGTGGCATGGGGATGTCGCGATCATCGGGCGTGACGCGATTTTCGGCGGTGCCGGCGACGATAGCTTTTAGCATGCTGTGGTTCGGCAAGTCGAAGCTCCGTTTCTTATGGCTGGCGCCATGGGCTGGGTTCACGTTCATCATTATTGCGATGCAGTCGCGAGGCGGGCTCTTTGGTTATGTGGCGGCGTTGGCGGCAGTAATCCTGCTGCACCGGGCGCGGACCAAGGTGATCGTGCTTATCATTGTCCTGGTCGGCGTAGCAGTATTGGCTGACAACACGCTGCCAGCTACCGTGTCGGAATACCTGCATCGCGGCGAGGACGACGCGGGCATGGTGAGCATGACCGGCAGGACGCGGGCGTGGGCGGAGGGGTGGGAGGCGTTCAAGGAGTCACCGGTGATCGGGGCCGGGCACTGGGCGGACCGAATGATCATTGGCGAGCACGTACACAACGCGTTCATGCAGGCGCTGCTGTCGGCGGGGCTGATCGGGCTGATACCTTACACGGCCTCGTGGGTGGTGGCGTGGATCATGTTCGTGCGGTGTCTCAAGCGTCGCGAATCGCTGCCGCCGCTGCACAGGATGCTGCTGATACAGTGCGGGGCGATCCTCACGTTCTTTACGGTTCGCAGTATTCCCGAGACGACGACGGCCAGCTTCTCGGTGGATCTCCTGGTGATGGTGCCGGTGATGATGTATCTGGAAATCCTCGACCGCGAGCTTCGGAATTCACCCGGCGGATTGATGGAAGGGACGAGTGGCGGGCTGGGCGATCGTCAGCCGCAGCGAACGGCCGCCATGCATTTCAAACAACTACGTGAAAGGATCAAGGTGGAAACGTGAAAGAGGATAAAGGTGCAAACATGAATGATCTGATTATCGTTGGCGGAGCCGGTGGGTTTATTGGCGGGCACTTGATCGCTGACCTTCGGCGCAAGGGGCATAGGCGCCTTCGGGCGGTGGACATCAAACCGCTGGGCGAGTGGTATCAGTGCTTCCCCGACGTGGAGAACCTCCAGTTGGACTTGAGCGACAAGGCCAATTGCTACAGGGCGTGCGTCGGGGCGACGGAGGTATACAACCTCGCGGCCGACATGGGCGGCATGGGGTTCATCGAGAACAACAAGGCCCTGTGCATGCTGACCGTGCTGATCAGCACGCACATGCTGGTGGCGGCCAAGGACTGCGGCGTCAAGCGGTTTTTCTACGCCTCGTCAGCCTGCGTCTACAACGCCGACAAACAAAAGTGCGAGGATGTCGTGCCGCTGAAGGAAGAGGACGCATATCCCGGCATGCCAGAGGACGGCTATGGCTGGGAGAAGCTCTTCACCGAGCGCATGTGCCGGCACTTCCGCGAGGATTTCGGCCTGACCACTCGGATGGCCCGGTTCCACAACGTATACGGCCCACACGGCACGTGGGACGGCGGCCGCGAAAAGGCCCCGGCGGCAATCTGTCGCAAGGTCATCGAAGCCAAGTTGGCCGGCAAGAAGGAGATCGAGATCTGGGGCGATGGGCTGCAGACCCGAAGCTTCACGTTCATCGACGATTGCCTCAAGGGCATCGATCTCATCACGCACAGCAAGATCGACGAGCCGCTCAACCTGGGCTCCAGCGAACTGACGACGATCAATAACCTGGTGGACATGGTCGAGGATATCGCCGGCATCAAGCTTCATCGGACGCACAATCTCAAGGCCCCCAAAGGCGTCAATGGCCGCAACAGCGACAACACGCTGATTCAGCGGCTGCTGGGCTGGGCGCCGAGCATTCGACTGCGAGACGGGATGGAGAAGACGTACGCGTGGATATATGACCAGTACGTGGCCAAACATGGTGCCGGCCACACCATGGTCTCGGTGAGGAACCCGGCGTCAGCCAGCGCAGGGCAAAGCCCCTCGGCGTAGACGGAGATCGGCCGCTAAGACGGGTTATTCACGAGGACAGTGATCTGCCCACCCCCCTAACACACGCCTTCACAGCCGTTGCAGGCATCCGAATAGTCGCTTGGAAGAAGCTTTCCTGGCGAGTCTGGGTGCTGGGATGCATCTGCGCCTTAGCTCCTGACGTTGATGTTGTTGTCGAGAAGGTCTTTGATGGCTGGGGGCCGCTGTGGAGCCACCATGGGCTGACGCATTCGATACCGGCAGCGGGCGTCATCGGTCTGCTGGCTGCGTTGGCGTGGTGCTGGCGAAGGCCGCAGTTACGCGGCCGTCGTGCCATCTACACGCTGGGGATGTTTGGCGTCTTCACGTGCCTCGGCTTGTCGCACATCCTGCTTGACCTGCTTACGGGCGGCGGATCAGGACTGATGCTCTTGGCGCCGTTCGACCAGACCCGGTACATGTTAGGCTGGCAGCCGATTCGTGCGCTCGTGCCGCTATTCCCGCTAGGGCCACGACAGTTTCCCATCCTGGCCTGCCTGGTGAGCGAGATCATCGTCGTCTGGATACCTCTGACGGTGGTACTTTTGGTGAAACAAGCCCTGGCCTATCGCAACTGCCAGATCCGCAGTCCTTCACGGAATACCTGCGTCAGCCCCATCCCAGAGGTAAGGACGCGAAGGATATGATCGCCACAAGTGGAGCGGTCGTCTATGGGGCCGGGCATGATTAGTGGAACTATGCCGTGCAGTGAACGAGCGTTCACATCGTTGCCGCGGGCAGGTGGGAGGATATGTTGACCGACACTCAAATCCAAGCAAGCATCCCGATTAAGGTATCGCCCACGCTTGGGCCCGCCGGCCGGCCTTGGTTTGCCGCCGTGATGTGGCTTGGCCTGGCCGCCGGGATAGTGTGCGTTTTCGGCAACGCGTTCGTCGCGATGTGGCGATACCACTGGTTCCCCGCATGGGATCGGGCAAACCTGGGGCTCTACGACCGCCTCGTGCAGGGTGAGAGCTACTATACGCATGCTCCATTGGTGCCGGTGGTTGCCGGGATCATCGCCCTGCTGCTCATCCGGCACACGAGCATACGGATTCGCCCACGACCGATCTTGGGTTGTATTCTTCTGGCTGCCTGTCTGGGTCTGGATGTGCTATCGGCCACACTCCACGTTCAATTCGTGCAGGGCTTTGCCTTCGTGGGTGTCATCGCCGCCCTCGTCGTCACATTCTGGGGATTCCCTGCCCTCGCGCGGCTTTGGTTTCCGATCCTGTTCTTGTTGGCGATGATGCCGGTGCCGCCGATGGTCATCGCCCAATTGAACTTCAAGCTAAAGCTTCTTGCGGCAGATGTCGGAGTTTGGCTCGCGAATCATTCCGGGATGCTCGCCGAGCGAACCGGCAGCACTCTGCTGCTGCCTGACGGCAAGGAAATGGTGGTCGGGAGCGCCTGCAGCGGGCTGAGATCGCTTATCACGCTGCTGTCTTTCGGCGCCCTTTATCCCTTCGTCAGCCGCCTGAGGGGATGGTGGCGCCTGCTGCTGTTCGCCTCTGTGGTACCGGTCGCCATCGTCAGCAATTGCCTGCGGATATGGCTGCTCATCACCGTGGCCACATTCGCCTCCGTTCAAGCGGCAACGGGCTGGTTCCATGATCTTTCCGGCGTCCTGATATTCGTTTTCGCCTTGGTGATGCTATTGATGGTGGAGAAGGCCATTTTGGCCATTCTGAGAGCTTTCGGGCGGTGGGATGGCCCCCTTCCGCTCTTCCACGACGTTCGCCGCTCTGATGCTGACGCCGGACAAGGCCTGCGGATACTCCACGCCGCCTCCAGCCTGCGCGGCGTGGTTGCCCTGATCCTGGTGGCCTTGTCGGCGATGGCCGTCATGTCGGTT
>CAZSAL010000082.1:0-6244 GCA_964604825.1 uncultured Elusimicrobia bacterium | reverse complement strand
TCCGGCGCCGACAATCAGAACGTTGGATTTCATTCGAACTATATCCTCCCTAGGATAAGCTGTTCAGGTAATCTTCGTAACCGAACGTCTTAACGACATCAACTCGGCCATCCAGACGCCGCACGACAATTGACGGCATCGGGACTCCGTTAAACCAGTTCTTCTTCACCCTGGTGTAGCCCGCCGCATCCGCGAAGGGAATGAGACTGCCCACCTGGAGCTTCTCTGGAAAATAAAACGTGCCAAACTCGTCACCGGCCAGGCAGGTGCGCCCCGCCACTCTGTACTTAAAACCGTCCTTCGGAGCGGTCTCAATTTTAGCATCTGTACGATAAATCAATAAATCAAGCATGTGTGTTTCGACCGCCGCGTCTACGATGGCGATGTCCATCTGATTGTGAACGATGTCCAGGACCTGCGTGACAAGATAGCCGGAACGGGTGATGGCCGCCTCTCCCGGCTCCAAATACACCTGAACGTCAAATTCCTTTGAAAAGGCAGTCAGCCGATCGCAGAACGCATCTAAAGGATAGCCATCCTTGGTGAAATAGATCCCACCGCCGAGAGAAACCCACTTCATTCTTTTCAAAAGTAGTCCGTAGGTTTTGCCAACCCGATCGAGGAGCGCGCCGAAGGCCTCGAAATTGTCGTTTTCACAATTGCAGTGAAACATCACGCCGTTTAAGAGAGCTGAGACCTCCTGAATTTCCTTCATATCGATCGCCCCGAGCCGGCAGCATTTGCGCGCCGGATCGGCGAGATCAAAATCGGAATGGCTTACGCCGGGGTTCACGCGCAAACCCACAGGCGTTCCCTTCACTGTCGGGTAAAAACGCTTCAGCTGCGAAACGGAATTGAAAATAATCTTGGTGGCGAAAGGGAGAACACCTTTAATGTCTTCTTCGGAAAAGGCCACGCTGTAGGCATGCACTTCTTTACCGAATTTCTCATGGCCGAGACGCGCCTCGTACAGTGAGCTGGAGGTTGTGCCATCCATGTGCTGGCGCATGAGATCAAACACCGACCAGGTGGAGAAACATTTCAGGGCCAGGACGGATTTGGCGCCGGACTTTTCGCGCACGCGGTCTATTTTTTCGAGGTTTTTAGCGAGTCGGGACTCGTCGATCAAATAGTAGGGTGTCTTGAGCGTTGTTCGGTTTTCTTCGGCAAACTCCTGAATCGATTTCTCGGCGGTAATCACCATCGCGGAATTATATCACGTTTGATTTTTCTCGTCTTCAGCCACAAGGCCGTTCTGGCGAAGTTCCTTCAATTCCTCCGCATTCAAGGTTGTGGAATCTGTCTTCAGGGTATCCCAGCGCAAAATCGTTTGGCGCGCCCAATGGTAGAGCTGGTGGCGATAGGCGGAGTCTTTCCTGGCCTTCGAGAGGTTCCACCCGGCTGTTTCAGCGAGCATTTTGAAAAGCAGGGCCTTATGGGTGTCCATGAGGACGCAGGACAAGACGGCTTCCTGAAATTGTTCCGATACGCGGCGAGGATTAAACGCTTGAAAGAGAGTCAGCGCCATATCGTCTTCCGGCACGAGACCCGGCGATTCGCCAGAGGAAGGGGGATGAAGTCCTGTTTCAGAGGCCAGGGTCTTTCGAAGCATATCCGCCGTCTGTTTCAATGAAGTCGCGCCGCTTTGTTTCAATTGCTCGTCAAAAGCGAGCATCTGAACATAATACGCCTGGGTTTCGCAGATCCATCCGGCACGCAGCGCCTGCGCGGCCGCTCGAAGAGGCACGGGGTCCGTTTTGATGGCGGGTGACCAGAGCTTCAAACGCAGGATATCGTCCGGGCTCAGGGTGTGGTTGACATTGGCTTCGACCTGCGATGCCTTTTCCTCATCCAAATGATCCTGAAGCCATTCATAAAAAACCAATTCGGAATGGAGTCCGTAGAGCTGGCGTTTAACTTGAGAGCTTGAGAGATGGACGGACTCGTGAAGCAGCACGTCGTCGTCCTCTTCCAGGATGCTCGGCATGCTTTGCGGATTGACCACCAGCAGATGGGAAGCTGATTGAACGGCAAAGGCGGCATAGCCCGGATGAAACTCGATTTTCCAATGAGACAAGGCGTTCTGTAAGGAATCAAGGCCTGCCTCCAGTTCTTTCCGGCTTAAACCCAGGTCCGGCGTCAAGACGAGGCTCTTAACTAGGCCGCGATAGACTCCCTGCACCGATTCGAAATGAGCGAGAAGCATCTCTCGCACGGGATCCGCCGGCGCATCCGTTTCAGAACGCACTCCTCCGGCCGAGAACAAAATCAGAAGGATTCCGATTCGAAGCGAAACACATCGTATGGAAGACATGCGATATTCTCTCATTTTGCGGTTAGAATAGACCGGTGTCGAATCCATCCACCCTTCCGTTGATCCCGCGAGACGTCCTTTTTGGAAACCCCGAAAAGATCGGCCCGCAGATATCTCCTGATGGCCGCTATCTCACCTTTATCGCGCCGGATGCCAGAAACGTTCTTCAGGTGTGGCTGAAAGTGATGGGGAAAACTCAGGAGGAGGTGCTCACTCAGGATCCCAAGCGGGGAATCCGTTCTTATTTCTGGACCTACGAGCCGGATAAGCTGATCTATGCCCAGGACACCGACGGCGATGAGAACTATCACCTTTACCTGGTCGATGTGGTCTCGAAAAAGACCCAGGACCTCACCCCTTTTCCGCAGGCGCGCGCTCAGGTTGTTGCGGTTGAACCGAAAGTTCCTTTTCAAATTCTGGCCGGAATAAATAAAACCGATCCCAGGAAGCATGACGTTTACCGGATTGATCTGCGGGACGGCCAAGTCACGCTGGATACGGAAAATCCGGGCAATGTCATCGGCTGGACGACCGACGCCGATCTGAACGTTCGTGCGGCACTGGCCGCGACGCCCGATGGTGGGCATGAGATCTGGTTGCGACCCTCACCCGGCCTGCGGCCACCCTCTCCCTTGGGGAGAGGGGCTGGGGGTGAGGGTTGGAAAACGATTTTGGTGATCAGTCCCGATGATCAGGGTGGACCAGTCGATTTCTCTGAGGACGGGGGCACACTTTACTACGTATCAAGCGTTGAGTCGAACGCCGAGCGCCTTCTGGCCTGGGACGTGGCGACCGGTCAGGTTGCGGTCATCGCCGAAGATCCGGAGTACGACGTCTCCGGGACGTTTGTTCATCCGCTCACGCGCAAAATTCAGGCCGTGTCCTTTTATAAAGACAAACTGATCTGGCAGATTCTCGATTCTTCTATCGCCGCTGATTTCGAAAAGCTTTTCTCTGTTCGGCATGGCGATCTTCATGTGAGCCGTGGGGACCTGAAGGATCGTTTATGGCTGGTGTCCTATGTCGTCGACAACGGCCCGGTGTACTACTACCTCTATGACCGGTCCTCCAAAGAAGCGACGTTTCTCTTTTCCCAGCGCAAGGCCCTGGAGGGATTGCCGCTGGCCTCCATGAAGCCGATTTCTTTTACCTCCCGCGATGGGCTAAAGATTCATGGGTACCTAACAGTGCCTCACTCACCCTACCCTCTCCCTGCAGGGAGAGGGCCAACAGCTGGGGAAGGTGTAGGCCTTCTCCCTCCGGGAGAAGGTGGCCGAAGGCCGGATGAGGGGTTACCGACGGTCCTCCTCGTTCATGGCGGTCCCTGGGCGCGCGACCATTGGGGTTATTATCCGGTGGTTCAGTGGTTAGCCAATCGCGGTTATGCGGTGCTGCAGGTGAATTACCGAGGGTCCACTGGGTATGGCAAAAGCTTTTTAAATGCCGGCAACCACGAGTGGGCGGGGAAAATGCACGATGACCTGATCGATGCGGTGACCTGGCTTTCGATACAGGGCGTGGCGGATCCTCGGCGCGTCGCGATTATGGGTGGCTCTTATGGCGGCTACGCGACCCTGGTCGGACTCACGTTTACTCCCAATTTCTTTGCTTGCGGGATTGATATCGTGGGACCCAGCAATATAATCTCCCTCATTCAGACCATCCCGCCTTACTGGGAACCGATGCGCGCCACTTTCGCACGCCGCCTGGGAGTCCTGGATAAGGACGAGGCGTTTATGAAGTCGCGCTCGCCCCTGTTTTTTGTAGACCGCATCACCAAGCCCCTCTTGATCGGCCAGGGGGCGAACGATCCGCGCGTTAAACAGGCGGAAAGCGACCAGATTGTGGCGGCCATGCGCAAAAACGAAAAGCCTGTCGAGTACATCATCTACGGGGATGAAGGCCATGGTTTCGCGCGGCCGGAAAACCGCATGCATTTTTATTCCCGCGTCGAGCAGTTCTTGGCCAAATACCTCGGCGGCCGCGCCGAGCCTCCGCAAGATATCCCCGGCCATTCCGCCAAAGAAGGCTAAATACCCCATGCGCCCGTCCATCAGGACCAATGATTGGTTGGGAAATCCCCTGCCAAAAAGGCACAATAATCCGAATCCAATGAGCGCAAATGTTAAATGTAAACAACGGCACCGTTCGGCCTCACCGTTCGGCCTAATCGGCTCACAATCAATGTAATTCTGAGCCGAATAGGTCCTCTGTTCGGCTCATGAATCCTCCTTAAAACATAGGTGGGAGGCTGGCACCCCTAACCATCTGGGGGTCAAAAAATGGTCAGGACAATCTCTAATGCACGGCAACCGAGGCCGCGTTGTAAGCGTCCGCCAGGACCTTCACGAATTCTTCAAAGGGCGTCGGCGTCGTTGTTTTGGCGGTGCGGCCCTGCGTCGGTTTCATCAACCCCTTATTGGAGCCGCGGGACATTTCGATAAACAACCGGGCCATATCCGCAGAAAATCCCATGCCGACCAGCGCCTTTTGCGTGTCCTCGTAGGAAAACTGCACATACTTGAGGTCCGGCTTTCCGATCGCCCGACCCAAGATCGTGGTTGCTTCCTGAAGGGATAGATCGCGCGGGCCAAGGAGTTCCTGGACGGACTGGCCCTGAAAGCCGCGCTGAAGGAGGGCTTCGGCCGCCACGCGCGCGATATCGGCCGTGGCAATCATCGGAATGGCCATATCTCCGCGAAAGGCTGACCCGTTCACACCCATCTGCCGGATCAAGTTCAGGCTGGTTAATTGATTTTCCATAAAATAGGCCGGGCGCAGATGCAGGAGGTTCACACCGAGGAGTTTGCTGAGGCGCTGTTCATGATCGTAAAGTCCGCTGATCGGTCCGAGGCGATCCGGCCGATGGGCGCCGATGCTGCTCAAATTCACCACATACTTGACCCCGGATCCCTGGATTGCCTGGGTGAGGATTTCGCTGATCCGGTTCTGGTAAGCGCGAAAGTCGGGCGACGCGTAATTGGGAGGGATCATTGTAAAGACGGCGCTCGCCCCTTTAAAGGCCTGCGCCATCTCACCTGGATTTTCCAGAGACCCGATAAAGGCTTCGGCGCCCTCCTGAACCAGGCTTTTCAGCTTTTCGGCGCTACGCCCCACCACCCGGATATTCTTCTTCCGGGACAGAACAATTCTCGAAATCTTTTTACCGATATTGCCGCTGGCTCCTGTGACGACGATTAATTCGCTGGACATGATGACGACCTCCTTCATGATTTAGACACCCTGCTGCTCATGAGCAGAAACGGTTAGCGATCAGGATAGTTCCCTTTGGGTTGGCGCCTATGTGCCTGCGGATAAGGCGGCGCGGTTGTTCAGCGCTGGAAGGTGACGGCGGCTCCGGTGAAGGCCCAGGGAACGGAGGCGGCGCACGTCGTTTTGGAAGGCTGCAGCTCGATCTTCAGGGTGTCCAGCTGGGAATCGGTCATCTGCAGAAGCACGATGTCTCCCGCCAAAGTCGGGTCCGGGCCACCTGCACCGTTTTGAAGATCAATCAGAAGCGTGTCGTAGCAGTAGATTTGCGTGTCGTTCACCAAGGGCCAGTCATAGTTAATGCGTGTGCCATCCGCGGTCGTCACGGGGGAGAAATCATGACCCCCGCTGAACCCCGGGATTGAGCTTCCGACAGAAAAAGTCGCGGTTGAGGGCGAGATGTTATGGTGGATCAGAGCCAGGTGCGGGTCGTCCGGTGGATAGGGCGCTCCGGGGAAAAACCAATCCCCCTGGACCGTGCCCGCGAGATCTTGCACGATGGTACCGCAGATCGGCGGAATCGTGCGCGCGATAAACGTGGCCCCATTGTTTCCGCCCAGCATGGCGGTGTAGGTCGCCCGAAGACTGGGAACAAAACAGTCAACCGAGAAAAGGCAGCGATTCAAGTCATGGCGTCCCGGGCCTATAAATCCCGTCAAC
>CAZSAL010000081.1:0-6286 GCA_964604825.1 uncultured Elusimicrobia bacterium | reverse complement strand
CCCTAAAACCGTTTAAACTCAACCTTTTTAAAAAACGAGGTGTCAAAGTCGGGATATATTACAACCTGTGGTGTGGTTAAAATCCAATTGCCACAACGGGTTGTGGTTAATGCTTGCAAACCTCTCATAAAATTGATAATCTTTTCGTCGACATTTCGGCCCGTTGACGTCTCCCCCGAAATTCGTAATCGGGGGGTCAAGTCTTGTTAATAGAAACATCTGGATTCCCGCTTACTGCATGCGGGAATAACAGCGAAAAGGAGAGCCATTGTGCGACTTAAACGCCTGGAGATGGTTGGATTTAAATCCTTCGCAGATAAAACCCGCATCGAGTTCGAGCCGGGTGTTACGGCTATTGTGGGGCCGAACGGATGCGGCAAATCAAACATTTCCGATGCAATCCGCTGGGCTCTCGGCGAAATGTCCGCAAAAACTCTGCGCAGCCAGCAGATGCTCGATGTCATTTTTAACGGCACGGCCAACCGTCCGGCGCAGGGGCTTTCCGAAGTATCTCTGACGTTTGACAATGCCTCTCACCAGATAAACATCGATTACAGCGAAGTGTCCGTATGCCGCAGGCTTTTCCGCTCCGGAGAATCGGAATATTCCATAAACAAAACGCAGTGCCGCCTGAAAGACATTCGCGACCTGTTTCTGGATACCGGTATCGGGAGCGAGGGTTATTACGTCCTGGCTCAGGGTAAAATCGAATTTATTCTCTCATCAAAACCTGAAGAGCGGCGCGAACTGTTTGAAGAAGCTGCAGGCGTATCGAAATATAAAGTCCGCCGCGAGGAAGCCCTGCGCCGACTGGGGAAAGTCGAGCAGGACATGCTCCGTCTGAACGATTCTCTCGCCATTTATAAACAGCAGATTGACGCACTGGATTCCGCCGTACGCAAAGCGCGCACGCATCAGAAACTGCAGGAAGAGATGCGAACCCTTGATATTGCTGGTATCCTGCACTCCCTGAATAATCTTGAGGCCCACTGCCAGGAGACTCAGTCGCGGCATCAAGAAGAAAGCCAGCGGCTCGCGCAGTTAAAAGAGGAGCTTGCGCAGGAAGAAACGGCTATAGCCGATGAACGAAAATCCGCGGAAACGCTGGAACAACGCGTGCTTGATCTTCAGCGCGAAAGTTCGCAGATGGAAAGCGATATAGCCAGAAACGACGCCGAGTGTATTGCCGCCCAGGAGCGTGAAGGCGAGCTTAAGACCGCTCAGGTCCGGCTGCAGGATGAAATTCACCAATTGAGCAGCACGCTTGCGGAACGCCAGAACCGGCATGTCAGCCGGGCAAAAGAACTCGAAGAACTGAAAGCTGTTTTCGAGTTAAAAAATGCAACGTATCAGGAGGAATCGAACAAAGGTCAAAGCGAAATCGAAGCCTGTTCCGTTCTGCAGAAAAAGCTTCAGGAATCTAAAAATCGGATTCTCGAACTGGCGCGGATGATCAGCCATCATCGTAATGAAAACGTCCGTCTGACCTCCTTCTCAATCCGCAATGACGAAGCCGTAAAATCCAAGAATCGCGAGCTGGAAAAAGCTCTTCAGCGGCGCGAGCCTCTCGCCGGGCAGATTGTCGAGCAGGAAAAACAGGTTGCCGAATCCCTTTCCCGGCTCACGGTTATTGAACAATCGCTTGTTTCCCTGGACGAAGCCCAGAAAATCGACGGTGAAAAGCTGCTGGACATGGAGCAGACGATCCAGTCGTCAAAGGAGCGTTTGGCGCGGCTTGAAGCTGAAAAAATTTCCCTGGAACGCTGGCTCAGCCAGGATCCCGTGGCGCTGGCGTCCGAGGCGCTCAGACAAAATGCCGTGCCGGGAGTGTATGGCCCGGTGGGAACGCTCTTCCGGACTTCCGAGCCTTACCAGCGCCTGCTGGACCGCGCTCTGGGAGACCGCGCCGATTATTTTGTGGCTGATTCCCTGAATGACGCGCAGGCAGCTATACGGTTTTTATCAGACGAAAGAAAGGGCTGGGCCACTTTCCTGGTTCTTGACCGGCTGGTGCAGAACGGGCATCTTGCCCCGGAAGCTGCTCAAGGCAACCGTACCATCGCCCAGGATGTGGAATGCGAAGAGAAATTCCGCCCTGTTCTGGATTATCTTATCGGCAACACCTTCTATGTCGGAGCCACCATTTTTGAAGAAAGCCTGATCCGGGGCGGAGCCGATCCTCTTGTCGACAGCTACCAGGCAAAACCTTCCGACCTTGGCCGTCTGCTGCAGGAAATCATCGTCCTGAAAGAGACCCTTGAGGCCACGCAAAGCGCCCGAGACGGCGTCAAAACCGCGATGGCGGGCCGGGATGAGGAACGCGCGCCACTTCAGGCAGAATTATCGAACCTCCAGGTATCTTTCCAGGTGCAGCAGGAATCGCTGAGCAGGCTGCGTGAGGATCACAAAATGATCCTTTCCGAAGAACAGATCATTCAGAGGGAAATAGCCGATCTGCAGCAGACAATTCAAAATACGCAGGCTGCGCTGCAGAAAGAAGAAACCCTTCTCCATGAAATGGAGGCTGAAGAAAAATCTCTGCAGCAGTCCATGCACGAGCAGGACTCTTCCCTTCAGGCTCTGCGGCAGTCGATACAGGCGCACCAGGAAGTGGTTTCTCAGCTAAGAGTTGACGCTGAAACGTCGCGCGAGCGCTTGAACGGAATGGAACGGGACGCGCAGAACGCGGAGGCCGAAATTACCTCACTCGGGCAGCGCATCAAATCCGCTGAGACTCAATTCGCAGAGAATGATCAGCGCATATCTCAGCTCGGCGCACTGCAGGCGGAACGCACCGCCCTGCTGGAAACGCTGCGCGCCTCCAGGGAAAATCAGCAGTCTACGCTGAACAGCCTCACAGCCGAGCGCCGGCAGGTGCAGGAAACCCTGCGCCGCAGAGAGCAGGAACTTTCCGGACGGAGGGAAGCGCTTGCCGAAGCGCAGACCAGGGCGCAGGAGGCGGAATTCCAAGTACGTTCCCTTGATCAGGAGCGCAGCCACCTCCAGACAACCCTGAAGGAATCTCATCAGCTATCCGTTGAGGAAGCGTCCGCGCACTATAAGGAGGTCCAGGCTAATCCCGATGAACTGGCGCGCATAAAACGCCGTCTGGAAAGCCTCGGACCTGTGAACCTTGCGGCGCCTGAGGAACACGCGCAGCTTGAAGAACGCTACCATTTCCTTCTGACCCAGCAGCAGGACCTTCTTAAGGCGAAGGACGATCTTTACCAGGCCATTCAAAAAATCAACGCCACAACGCGGGAGCATTTCAAAACGACTTATGAACAGGTCAGGCAGAATTTCAAAAACCTCTATCAGCAGCTTTTCCAGGGCGGCGAAGCGGACCTGGTGCTGACGGACGAACACAACCTGCTTGAAACCGGAATCGATATCGTAGCGCAGCCTCCGGGGAAGAAGCTGCAGAACATAGCGCTTCTTTCCGGCGGAGAAAAGGCAATGACCGCCATTGCTCTACTCTTTGCCTTTTTCCTCGTCAAACCCAGCCCTTTCTGCCTGCTCGACGAAGTCGACGCTCCTCTGGATGAAGCCAATGTGGGCAGGTTTCTGGAAATGGTTAAGGCCTTCGCGCAAAACACGCAGTTCATAGTCATCACGCACAACAAGCGGACCATGGAGCTTGCCAATGTTCTTTACGGAGTCACCATGGCCGACTTGGGCATCTCAAGCCTCATTTCCGTGAAGCTGCAGGGCCGGGAAGAAGTTCAAGAGGCTGCTGCCGTTTGATGTGTGCGTCGCCCTCGAGATCCGTAATCGGGGGCCCAGCTTTGTTAATAGAGAATTCTGGATCCCCGCTTACTACGTGCGGGGATGACAAACAGTTATGAATCACATACGTATCCTCCGGCGCAGGATTGATAACGTTACCTTTAATGAAGTTCTTGCCTTAATTCAAAAATTCGTCCGGTCTTCCGCCTGTAATCAGATAGTTACAGCCAACACCCTGATGTTGCTAGCCGCAGAAAAAGACCTTGAACTGGCAAATATAATCGAAAAAGCCTCTCTTGTAGTCCCGGAATCCTGGGGAGTCTCATGGGCAAGCCGCAGGCAGAAACAACCGCTAAACGGATTTATCCCGGGAATAGACCTTTTTGCGGCGTTATGCTGCTGGGCTGCAAAATCCGGGCATCCAATATATCTTCTGGGCGCAAAACCCGGTACCGCGTACCGCGCAGGGGAAAACCTCAAGCGTCTTTACCCCGGCCTGCGCCTGGCAGGAACGCATCACGGTTATTTTTCAAAAGAAAACGAACAGGCAATTCTGACTGATATTAATATGACACATCCATCCATATTATTTGTGGGAATGGATGTGCCGCGGCAGGAAAAATGGATCGCGTGCAACCTCCAATACTTTGGCGCACAGGTTGTCATGGGCGTAGGCGGCAGCTTCGACGTCCTGGCCGGCGATCTCCACCGCGCTCCCAAATGGATACGCCGCATGGGAATTGAATGGGCATTCCGCACCCTGCAGGAACCCTGGCGCATCCAACGCATCAAAGACCTTCCTGTATTCATGTGGAAAGTCATGCAGGACAGGCAACGCCAGCAAAAACTAAACTAAAATTAAGATATGTCCTCGTGTCGCCGCCTTATTGTTTTCGTATTTCCTTTTTTGATTTTTGCCTCTCTCCAGGCCGCGTCCAAACACCCCGCTCCTCTGGGATATGTTACCGACCTGGCCGGAATTCTCGATGAATCCGGCCGCCATCGCATTGAAAATGAGCTGTCCCAGTTCCAGGCAAAGACTTCCAACGAGATTGCCGTTATGACAGTGCCCTCTCTCAACGGCGATACTGTGGAAAATTTCGCAAACGGCGTTTTTACGCAATGGGGCGTGGGGGAAAAAGGAAAAAATAACGGCGTGCTGATCCTTATAGCTCCTGCCGAACACAAGGTCCGCATCGAAGTTGGGTACGGGCTGGAGCCGATACTTACAGACGGATTTTGCGGGGACATCATACGCACGCTTATGGTTCCTTATTTCAAGAATGCGGATTACGCGGGCGGTATAGAATCCGCTCTGCTGGCCATCCGGCAGCAGCTGGGAGACCAACCGGTAACGGGAACTGCCCCGTCAAAAAACCGTTTTCATTTAAGTGGGGCGCTGATGGCGGTTCTTTTTGGCGCTTTTTACATTTTGCCTTTCACGCTGATAGCGCTTATCCTGCTGTTTTTATTCGTGGTTCCACATTTTCCAGGATTATGGGGATTTGCAGCTCTGGTGATGCTGCCGCTCGGACTTATCGGAGACGGGCTGCGTTGGAAATCGCGCGGCATACTTGGCTCGGGAATGTATTACGGCGGCTGGGGAGGCGGCGGGTTCGGCGGATTCGGAGGAGGCGGCGGATTCGGCGGGTTTGGCGGAGGGATGAGCGGAGGCGGCGGAGCCTCAGGAGGCTGGTAGAATGGGCATTATGTTTTGGAGGCGAAGGTCATCTCCGGAAGAAGATTTATCACAGCTGGTTGAATCGCTGAAAAAAGCTCTTGGCAGCGGGTTGAAAAGCGTTACGCTTTTCGGCTCCATGGCCAGCGGTGATTTTCATAAGGAACATTCCGACCTGAACGTCCTGATTATTATCAAAGATATGCGCCTAGAGGTTTTACGCCTTCTCAAAAAACCCCTGGATTCCTGGATGAAAAAAGGACATACCATGCCCGTACTGGTGGAAGCCGGCGAGCTTCCTCATTTCGCGCGTTCGTTTCCGATTGAATTCCTCGACATGCTCGATCACCATAAAGTCCTCTTCGGCGATAATCCTCTCACGGAACTTGCCGTTGACCGCGTACACTTGAAAAGCCAGTGCATCCATGAACTGGCGCTCCTTCAGCTCAAAATCAGGCAGCGCCTTGCGCTTGCGCATGACAATTCCGCTCAATTGCGGCGTCTTATAGCGGAATCCATCTCGAGCGCCCGCGCGATCTTCCGCAGCATTGCGAGGCTTGATATGGATAAAGTGCATCTCAACCGCTTTGAAGCTATCGAATACCTTGGCCAGCAGGCGGGTTTTGATCCGAGCCTTCTTGAGAGGCTTACCGAACTGCGCTTCCGTCGCTCCCGCGACAACCTTGACGACATCACCGAACATTACCTGATAATTCTCGCCAAAGTAGAAAAATACCTGCAGACAAAATAATTCCGCCAGAACATATGCGCCTTGGTCGGGAAAAAACGGGCCCTATAAAAGTGTACCTGAATACCTTCACGACGTGGGCCCCCCCCCCGCCGTCATCCTCCGCGGTCGTCAGCGGGGGATCCATCGTGGTT
>CAZSAL010000080.1:0-6350 GCA_964604825.1 uncultured Elusimicrobia bacterium | reverse complement strand
CGCATGTTCGAGTTTAAGCGGTGGGCAGAGAATCAATGAAAACACTCCTTTCCATTCCGGCAAGATCGTTGTTATACTATCGCCATGGAACTCGGTTGGGGTGGAGGCGATCTCCGTATTCCCCTCCGGGGTGGACCGGACAGGCGCCTGGAATCGGTCCCCCTGCTTTACTACAATCCTGCTACTTTGCTAAACCGTTCGGAAAAAAAGTTTGTCCGAGCGTCTTCTTGAAGCCCTTCGCAGTAGCAAGTTCGTTGAGCAAATACGCAATGGCGGCATCCTTATGCCCGCCGAGCAGCTCCCCCAGGGCCGGCATGTCCTGTTGCAACTGGGTGGAGTACTCAATCGCCGTGTTAATGTTGTTCTGGAAACCCTCCCCCCAGGCCTTCTGCAGTGAACCGATAAATGCCTGATTGTATCCCGCTGCGTCCGCTGCCATCTTCTTTTGAACCATGGCATCATACCGTTGGGCAATCGCGGCGGTTTGACGCCTGGTCATTCCTAATTCATGCGCAGTCGTTTTTAAAAAACCGACCAGTTCTGGATTCGCTCCCTCGATCGGAATGGTATACGAGTCGGATGCAACGGGCACTAAGTCGGGATTCTCTACCTCGATCAATTTCATTTCCCCGGCCGGTTGATTGCCTTGGTTTGCCGGATCGGCACCGGGTTCAGGAGCCGCGGGTTTGTTTGGATCCTCAAGCCCGTTCGGGAAAAATGTCCGGGCAAGTGGCGAGGGCGGGTTTTTTACTTGCTCGGGCGGCTTGAGACCCGGAAACATCATTTCACCTAAAGTTCTCTCGCGAGCCGGCGCGCCGCCCTGGTCAGCTTGTGGTTTTGCACCCGAGTTCCATTGATCCGCCAACGAGGAACCGCTTCCCGCGTTCTCACTCCCTTCAAGACCTTCAGGGAAGAAGAGTTCACCGAGTGTCTTTTCTTGTGCCATCGCAATATCCTTTCAATGTCCGGGCAAGTGGCGAGGGCGGGTTTTTTACTTGCTCGGGCGGCTTGAGACCCGGAAACATCATTTCACCTAAAGTTCTCTCGCGAGCCGGCGCGCCGCCCTGGTCAGCTTGTGGTTTTGCACCCGAGTTCCATTGATCCGCCAACGAGGAACCGCTTCCCGCGTTCTCACTCCCTTCAAGACCTTCAGGGAAGAAGAGTTCACCGAGTGTCTTTTCTTGTGCCATCGCAATATCCTTTCAAAAGGGCTCTTCTTTAATAGCCACAGGTGACAGCGTCGGGGACTGCGAAAGTTTCCTTTTGCTTTTCTTCGAGTTCCAATTTTGTTCCTTCCTTATGGTTTACCGTCAGGCCATAATACAAGTCACGTACAGAGCGCCGGCCAGCTTTTCAATTTCGGCGGCCCCGACTTCAAGCTGCGAATAAGAAGGCGGCCACATTGAATATGAAACTCTCTGATCGAGTGGTAACTGCGCCTTTAATTCTTCAAAGACGAGGTAGTAACTGAGGAAATCAGAAACCAGCGTAAGATATGCCGTGCGAGCTGCGAGTAGCGTCGCCAAAACTTCCTGCTGCTGCACCTGGAGGGCGTCTATTTGGTCTGTTAACTCGGACATTTCCATTAATCCTTTCGTCTTTGTGGAAACTGGTTTTAATGATTGTTTGTGAATTTCGAGCCGTCATCAACCACCGGGTCAGTTTCCGGCCGGTCCGGATCGAAATCCGCACAAAAATCCAGGAGCCGGGCGAGAGCCTTGAAGTAATTCTCTCTTGCCCGGTGCACCTGGTTTAACAGTTCGCCCCTTGTCGCTCTTCTGCCACTCATGTACCACCCGGCCTTCTTACATATTGAAAATGCTAGTCCATTCCACCATGTTACCGCGCGCTTTCCGCAAGTGATCCTCGGTAATTAACTGCTCGATATCCAAACAGGAGCCGGGCGTAAGGAACTGGCTAACGCTGACCCTGTCTTTCCGTGAAATAAACCTCTTTATCCGTTGAATTATGACACCACAGGCCCCCGAATCTCGCTCAAGTTGCCCAAAGCGGGCTAGTGCATCAAGCAAGCGTGTGCGCAATTCGGAGATCTCCTCGGATAAAAGCCGCTCGCGTTCTTGGGTGCACCGAAGTCCCAACGCTAAAGCTTTGCCTTGCAGACTTTGGGCAATGTCGAAGAGGTTTGGGCTGGTTGAGCTTTCCACGATCTCAACGAGTTCACTTAAGCTGCTATTCCCGTAGACCTCTACCACCCTACGCAAGTCTTTAATGTCGGTTTCCAGTGCCGTGATTTTCTTTTTAACCAGCTCCATAACCTCCAAATTGTTGGAGACCCGTGCCAAAGCATATGCAACGTTAAAATCTGATAATTCGTGCTCCTTTTTTGCCAGCTCTGCCTCAACTTCTTGTGGAGGCAAAAAGCTTTTGTCCGCCTCATGTTGGAAAACCCGGAATTCTTCCAGGAGCTGCGCGACGGTTTGGGTGAGCTGCGCGACGGTTTGGGTTGAAACAGGCGGTCCATCCGTTGTGACGGCTGTCTCGATGCCTTTACCGCCCGGTGACACTTCTGCTGGCGGCCCACTAAGGTAGTGGTGCATTGCAAAGATACGTTCATCGACGGGTTCAACGTTGACACCCGCCACGGCATCCGTTAAAGCCGGTTCCGTATTCCGGGCAGACAGGCGCTTTAGGGCTTTGGAAACACACGAGCGGGTGACCCCCAGTTCCTTTGCAGCTTCTGATGGGGTTTTTCCATCGGCTATGAGCTGCGACAGTTCAGTATCGTTAATGAGTCTTGCTGGCATTTTTGGAAACTCCTTTCGGGTTTGCTTATCAAAACAAGACCGGCCCTGTGCTCGGCCGCGATAGTGCCTCTACCAATGATTCAAGGGATCGTAAGCTTCTTTCTTTCTTGCGCTCTCAGCCGATTCAGCGCGGAGCATTTTGTCGGCAATAACACGAGGTATCCAATAGACAGCGCCCCGGCCAGCGCCGGTCATAGGCAAGTTCCGGAGGCGTTCGGCATGCTCAACTTGCTGCATTTCGAGCTCTTCGGCCGGGCCCACACTCGTCTTTTCTTCGGCCGGCACCGTTAGGAATGTTGGTTCGGCCACCAGTTTAGGAGGCGGTACTACCTGCATTCGCTCCTGCCAGAAGTTGTTGTTGATTCTCCTAACTTTCAACTAATTGCCTCCCTCTCGATATCTAACTTTTTCTAACATCACTTCGCGCGCGCGTAATGGAATCGGAAAAATCTTTCTTCTCATGTTTCCAGTAACTTGCAATGGGACCATTCCGGCTCCTAAAACACTAATTCTTCTTCTTCATCTTTGTACGGCAACCTTTTATACCCTTCGGCAACCGAGTCGCCTTTTGCCGCTTTGCCGCCTAATTCTCCGTTATCGATATAGTTACCGGTCGCGCGAGCATATTTGAATTTCACGGCACCCAGTTTCCCCACTTCTCTGAATCTTATTTTCTGAACATAAAGCTCAGTAATGTCGCTGTTCATGTCGGGACGGTGGACACAAAGACCAATGTCCGCCTTATTTCGCCAATGGGCGCCTCCGGATATTTCGTACATCGTCGGTGGCTTATATTTCCCGCTGTCCTTGTCTTTTAAGAGCTTCTGGGGATGTGCTACGATCCAGATGTGTATGTCATTGCGCCTGGCAAATCTGCGGATCTTCCCAAGTGCTTCCGAGATGTACTGTGTCTCGCTGAGATTGCCATATCTGTGGTCTATTTCATTCCAGGGGTCTATCACCAGGCCCTTTATCCCATAACGGAAGATCGTCACCCTGGCTTTGTCTAAAATGGCGTCGATTGTCATTTCATCTTCGGGTGGCATGATGAAAAAGAATCGACCGTTGATTTCACCAATAGCTTCCTCGATGCCTTCTCGGTTGATTGCCTTGGCTCCGCGGGTGGCGTGAAATGGCATTTTGTACAATTTTTCGATCAGGCTTTGCGCGTGCCGCTCAATAGGCCAATTCTCCGGAGAGAAAAGCGCGAAACTCCAACCATGGGTAACTGCCAAATTCACCAGCAACGCATCGAGCCACTCGGTTTTTCCAGATCCCGGGATCCCCGTGACGATGCTCATCTGCCCTGTTTTGACGGTATAAAAGGGGTCGAGGTTAGGCCATCCCGTGGATACTCCTGATTGTTGCCCGCAATCGTAGAGATGTAGAATTAAATCTTCAATCTGGGAGGGCATGAATATGCCATCGACGGGGTAGGGCTCTGCTTTCGCGATGCAGTCTTTAAGTATCTCCCTGCCGAACTTCACGAGTACATCGTTAGCGTCTTTACATCCGGCAGGAAATTGGACCCGGTAGCACTTCTCCACGCCGATCCGGCGCGCAAGCTCTTGTTCAAGCAGTTTTCCGGCCGCGTCATTATCGACAGCAAGAAACACTTTCCGGCAATTTTCAAAAATATGCTGTGCCGATTCGAGATAGGCGAACTCCTTGGTGTAATTCTTTGCATTTGGTGCCGGCGCACCATTTGGAACCGAAGTTGCGTTACACTGTCCGGCCTCACAGAAGGAAAGGGCGTCAAATTCTCCCTCTGTGATTATCAGCTCCTCGCATTGCTCAATTGCGTCGAAGCGATATAGACAGGGCTCCGCGTTTTTTTCCTGGCAAAATCTCTTATCAAGCGTCCTATATTTGACGTTCACGCACTCGCCATACTTGAAGTAGGGAAACTTTACGGCATCGGCGTTTCCAACTTTACCGGCCGTTACCTTATTTTCGGAAAGCGTATTTTGAGTGAGCCCCCGGCCCTGGAGGTAGGTCAGAATCTTCTCGGGCAGATCGATGTAGATAAAGGCGGGTTTAGCATAGGACTTCGACGCCTGTTCTTTCTCTTGAAGCGTGAAGGACCAACCGCAATGCTGACAAAATCCAGTTCCCTTCTCGATATTGACACAAAGGTCTTTTTCGTTTTTGTGCTTGCGGCCCGGCGTACATCGAGGGCACTTGACCCGGATTTCACCTGAAGCGGTCGATGGAACAAATATGCCGTATTCTTGGAAAGTTTTCATCAGTATGCTGCCTCCCAAGAAGCGTTTTGGGTTGGTCTGGCAGGGGGACATGCAGATAGTATTTTCTGAAACTTCGTGAGGTCTCCACTTTTTTTCCGATCGCGGAGCGTTGCGAGGGAAAGTAGTTTGTCCCCCCAGAAGCTGTCTTGCACGGCCCAACGAATGGCCGGACATATCTCGTTTTCGAAATCATGCCCGTCGATGCGGACAAGTTCCTGCAAGACGCTCGCGCCTTGTATTATCGTTCGCTCGGTGATTGATTTTATGACTTTAGGAAATTGACTTTGCTGATACTTTAGAAACCTCTTACTGAAGGCGAGAAAATTATCCGGTATTTCTTTCTTTTCTTTCTTTATTTGGTGTGTACCATTTTGGGGGATAGGTTTGCTCCCATTTTGGGGGATAGGTTTGCTCCCATTTTGGGGGATATACCCTTTTTTGGGGATAGGGGTCCACGCAGCATATTGCTCGTTAATTCCTATAGTTAAAGGTTTCCTATCCCCATTTTGGGTAGCAGTCAGGATCTTTTTAGATACGAGACTCTTAATAAGCCTCGCAACTTTGACTCTGGGAATCGATGTGATTTTTGAGATTTGTCCGTGGGATATCTCGTCAACGTCCTTGTGGTACCCACAGGTGAGCCTAACCACAGCCAAAATTACCTGATATTCTTGCCCTGCAAACCTGGTGCGCACGAAGGCCTCCAGAAGTTCATTTGAAATTTTGGTGTATTGAGTCTCGACCTGCGAGGAGGCCATATTAAGCACTCCTGAGCCCGAGGACATTAAAGATCCACTGCACGCGGCGGGCACAAATAAAGCCGTGACAGGAGGCTGTCATTAGAAGGTGTTTGAATATCGATTTCATGCCCCCACCCCCTATTTGACTGCTGGCATAATCGAGTTTTCTTGTTCCAGGATTCGGTCAAGGACTGCCCCCGCAATCTGTTCATCCGTTTGGTTGTCAGCCATTACTCGACTTTCCTCAATCTGCCCGGTTTCCCCGATCTTCAGAACCAATCCGCGCATGTCTCTGCCTCCATTCCCTGGATCATGCCGTTTGGGTCCGGCGTGAAATGAACCCCTCGATCTCGGATCGATCAAGAAAAAGCAGACGACCGATTCGGGTTTCCGGAATTTGGCGTGACCAGACCAAGGAGCGCCACATCCACGGCGAACCCCCGAATTGCGAGACTGTTTCGTTGATGGTTAGAAGACGTTTCTGAGAACTGCTGGGTGAAACTTTGGCGGTGTTTTGCATAGTAGACCTCGTTGTCCTGTCTCTCGACGGTCTTGAGGTTAACGGTTTGGCCCTGGCGTCCTGTCTCTCGACGGTCTGG
>CAZSAL010000079.1:0-7014 GCA_964604825.1 uncultured Elusimicrobia bacterium | reverse complement strand
AGATTTCCCGGTGGTTTTTCCGGTGGGGCCACACCCGATCCCATTCCGAACTCGGTAGTTAAGCCCACCAGGGCCCATGGTACTGTACCCGCAAGGGTACGGGAGAGTAGGTCGCTGCCGGGGTTATTTTTATTTATTCGACCCGTCTTTTGCGGGTTATGTTAAGAAAATCAAAAATGCCAACAACTGAAAAAGAATTATCTGTTCAAGAGCTGGAGAAGCAGGCGCGTGAATGCAAAGGCTTGATGGTCGCAGCCTTTAAGGGCTTGAAGACTGTCGAGTTCAATGAATTGCGTTTGAAGCTTCGTTCGCAGCAGAGTGAATGCCGCGTCGTTAAAAATTCGTTGACCCGGATTGCCCTGAAGAATGCGGGGATCCAGGCGTTGGCCGACGCCCTTGAAGGGCCCACGGCTATAGTCATTCAAAAAGGCGATGCAACCAGTTCGATCAAAACGGTTTTTGAATTTGCCAAGACACACGAGAATATAAAGATCAGGGGCGGGTATCTGGATGGGCAGGTACTTTCTGGCGCCCAGCTAAAAGAGATCGCCGGTCTTCCTTCACGTGAAGTCTTGCTCTCAATATTGCTGGGAACGCTGCAGTCTCCCTTAGTTAATTTAGTCAGTGTGATGCAGGCTCCGATGCGGGATTTGGTGAACGTATTGGATGCCATCTCAAAGAAATCAGAAGGAAAATAATAAGACCCCCACTGAGCACGGTCGGTGACACGCCGGGGAAATAGTGGTGGCACGGAGGAAGTTATGGCGGACAAGACGGCATTGGTTGAAGAAATTTCAAAATTATCGGTTCTGGAAGTGTCGGAGCTGGTAAAGGCGTTGGAAGAAAAATTTGGCGTCAAGGCTGCGGCCCCAATGGCTTTCGCGCCGGCAGGAGCAGCGGCGCCTGCTGCGGGCGGCGCTGCAGCGGCAGCTGAAAAGACCGAGTTTGCTGTTGTCTTGGCAAGCGCCGGGGCTAATAAAATCCCGGTCATTAAAGTGGTTCGCGAGATCACTGGCCTGGGATTGAAAGAGGCCAAGGACCTTGTTGAGGGCGCACCGAAAAATGTTAAAGAAGGTCTTACTAAGGAAGCGGCTGAAGAAATCAAGAAAAAACTGGCCGAAGTCGGCGCTACAGTTGAAGTAAAGTAAATTTAGCGCCCGCCAGAAGTATGGCGGGCTTAGGAGGTTAAGCTTGGAAAAGCTTAATTTTTCGCGTATTCCGTCCATTATTACGTTGCCGGAACTTCTGGCCATGCAGAAAACTTCCATGGAAGAATTTCTGCAGTGGAATGTTTCTCCTGCGAAACGCAAAATTCAGGGACTTCAGGCCGCATTCATGGATGTTTTTCCCATTTCGAACAATGACGAAAGCCTGACCATGGAATTCGTCCAGTATGAATTGGGCGAGCCGCGCTACACCGTTGAAGAAGCCATGATGAAGGACGCCATTTATTCTACGCCTTTAAAGGCTACTTTCCGTATTTTACAGCGAGAAGAAAACGGTAAGGTGAAGCAGATTGCCGAACAGGACGTTTATATCTGCGACATCCCGCTCATGACGGAAAATGCCACATTTATCATTAACGGTGCGGAACGGGTTGTAGTCAGCCAGCTTCATCGTTCTCCCGGTGTGATTTTTGAAGAAGATGAAGAGAAGAAAATCAGCGCCTACGGCAAAAAACTTTATTTCGCCCGTGTAATCCCTTACCGCGGGGCATGGGTCGAATTTGAATTTGATTTGAATAACGCCATATTCGTGCGGCTCGACAAGCATAAGAAATTGCTTTCCACCGTCCTTCTGCGGGCCATAGGTCTGGAAAGCGATGAAGAAATTCTCCGCGTTTTCTATGACAGTGAAGAAATCAGCGTCGAGGGCGACAAGGCGGATAAAGCAGTCGGGCGCGTCCTGGCTTCCGATGTTATTGTTAAGTCTTCCGGCGAAGTCCTTTTTGAGGCGAACCGGGAATTGACTCGGGAGAATATAGCCCAACTTCATGCCAAAAAAGTCACCCAGGTTAAGGTGTTGGTGCTTGACCCCGCAGTAAACGATGTTGCCATCCGCAATACCCTGGCCAAGGACAATATTAAGAGCCGTAAAGACGCTATTAATACCATATACCGCGTGCTTCGGGCGCAGGAATTTATCGCTGCTGATCAGGCGGAAAGTTATCTTGACAATCTACTGTTCAAATCCATCCGTAAATATGATCTCACCCGTGTAGGCCGCTACAAACTTAATAAGAAATTGGCGCCTCTAACGGATTGGCTGGTTCATCGGCCTGGCTTTAAATTCGAAATTCCTTCCGATCGTAAACGCACACTCTGTATTGAAGACATTGTCTCTACTCTGCGTTACATGATCCTGCTAAATAACGATATCAGTGAAGTAGCGATAGGGAAAGAAACGTTCCCCATAGAGATGGATGATATTGATCATCTCGGAAACCGGCGTGTACGCGCCGTAGGTGAACTGCTGGAGAATCAGGTTCGCATAGGCCTTTCGCAGATGGCGCGCATTGTCCGCGAACGCATGAACGTTCAGGATAAAGCGACTCTTGCCCCTCGCGGTATCATGAACGCGGCGCCCATAGTGGCGATTGTGCGTAAATTTTTCGGATCGTCGCAGCTTTCTCAGTTTATGGATCAGACAAATCCTCTTGCCGAATTGACGCATAAGCGCCGTCTTTCCGCTCTCGGTCCCGGTGGGTTGCACCGGAAGCGCGCTGGATTTGAAGTCCGCGACGTGCATCATACGCATTACGGCCGTATCTGTCCGATCGAAACTCCGGAAGGTCCTAACATCGGCCTCATCTCGTCGCTTGCCTGCTATGCAAGAGTTAATGAATACGGTCTGATCGAGTCCCCCTACCGTAAGGTAACCAATGGGCGCGTTACGGACGAAGTTGAGTATCTGACGGCGGATCGCGAAAACGACCTTGTTGTGGCGCAAGCGAATGCGGTCATTGATAAAAATGGCAAATTTCAGACGCCGCGCGTCCTGTGCCGTTACCGCGGAGATTTCCGCGAATTTGACCCGTCAGAAATTGACTACATGGATATATCTCCCATGCAGGTCGTTTCTGTTTCGACGGCGTTGATCCCGTTTCTGGAGCACGATGATGCGAATCGCGCATTAATGGGTTCCAACATGCAGCGCCAGGCGGTACCGCTTCTTACCGCTGAGCCGCCGCTGGTAGGTACGGGCATTGAAGAGCGTGTGGCCCGCGATTCGGGAGCCGCAATCACCGCAAAACGCGCTGGAGAAGTCGTCGCTGTCTGTGCCGACGAGATTTCAATTTACAGCGAAGACCCGTTGCCCGAAGGGGATTCTTCTAAAGATACGCACATCGATATCTACCGCCTGCGTAAGTATCAGCGTTCAAACCAGGATACTACAGTCAACCAGAAACCGCTTGTAAGGAAAGGGCAGAAAGTCCGAAAAGGAGAGATTATTTCGGACGGCCCGGCAACGGCGGATGGTGAATTGGCTCTTGGACGCAACCTGCTCGTGGCCTTCATGCCATGGGAGGGATGCAATTTTGAAGATGCGATCCTGCTGTCTGAGCGTGTGGTCCGTGACGATTTATTGACGTCGGTTCATATCCATGAATTCCAGATGGAAGCACGCGACACAAAGATGGGAGCGGAAGAGATCACCCGAGATATCCCGAATGTCGGTGCGGATTCGCTGATTAATCTGGATGAACACGGTATTATCCGGCCCGGTGCGGAAGTGGTGCCGGGAGACATCCTCGTGGGCAAAGTTGCACCCAAAGGTGAACAGCAGGTTACCCCCGAAGAACGGCTTCTGAAAGTGATTTTCGGCAAAAAAGCCGAAGATACCATGGACGCATCCCTGCGCGTTCCGCCTGGCGTTGCTGGGAAGGTCATTAATGTTCGCAACTTTATCCGCCGCGAGAAAATGGCGGTCAAGGAAGAGAACCGACGCGGGCGCGAAATTGAAGCGCGCTATGACAAGCTTATCGAAGTTCTTCGGGAAGATCGCAAGGCCCGCCTGGCGCATGTGGAAGAGCTGAAGGATGCCAAAAAATTTACGTCCCGCGAAGCCGATGAAGAGAAAGAAAAAATCAAGCTTTATGTCCAGCGCAAGGAGCAGCAGCTTCGAGTAGAACTGGCGCGCGAAAAAGAAAGTCTTAAAGTCGGCGATGAGCTCCCTGTAACGGTAAATAAAATCGTAAAAGTTTATATCGCCACCAAGCGCAAGGTGCAGGTGGGGGACAAGCTTGCCGGTCGTCACGGGAATAAAGGGGTTGTTTCGCGCATCGTGCCGGTGGAAGATATGCCGCATCTGCCAGACGGTCGTGCGGTGGATGTAGTCCTTTCGCCCCTGGGTGTGCCGTCTCGAATGAATGTCGGGCAGTTGTTGGAAACAATGCTTGGCTGGGCAGCGAAAAACCTTGACGTTCAGATGAATTCGTCCGTTTTTGATGGAGCAAAAGAAGAACAGGTTGTGGCTATGGTTCGTCAGGCCAAGGAGAAGCTTAGAAAAGAAGGCGTTCCTGAAGAGTTCCTCCCTACCGATTACTGCAAATTCACCGTTTATGATGGCCGTATTGGAGAACCATTCGCGGAGAAAATTACGGTTGGCTACATGTACATAATCAAATTAGCCCACCTGGTTGAAGATAAAATACATGCCCGTTCCACCGGCCCCTACTCGCTCATTACCCGGCAGCCGCTTGGCGGCAAGGCACAGTTTGGGGGGCAGCGGTTCGGTGAAATGGAAGTATGGGCGATTGAAGCCTACGGCGCGGCGCATTGTCTGCAGGAATTTTTGACGGTAAAATCCGACGATGTTGCCGGTCGGGCAAAAATGTACGAAGCCATTATTAAAGGAGAGACTTTCTCCGAACCGGGAGTTCCCGAATCATTCAAAGTGCTTGCCAGGGAACTTCGTGCGCTTGGCCTTAACATTGAATTGTTAAGAGGGAACAGCCAGGGAAAAAATGAGGGCAAGACAACGGAAAAAATTACTGAAGAGGTCGGATCCAAGTAGTCCAGTGTCCCAGGAGGCCTAATGTCCTTTCAGCAACTTTTGGAAAAGAAACTGCCTTCGTCTGGCCGCGAGCGGAAAAAAGCGGACAAGGAACTTAATTTCGGGAATTTCGACGCAATTCGCGTCAGCCTGGCAAGTCCCGAACAAATATTGTCGTGGTCATACGGCGAGGTGCGCAAGCCGGAAACCATCAATTACCGTACGTTCAAGCCTGAGCGCGACGGTCTTTTCTGCGAACGGATTTTTGGGCCTGTGCGCGACTGGGAGTGCAATTGCGGCAAATATAAATGGGTCAAAAATAAAGGCGTTATCTGTGACCGCTGCGGCGTAGAAGTTACCGAATCAAAAGTCCGCCGTGAACGCATGGGTCATATCGAATTAGCGGTACCCATAGCACATGTGTGGTTTCTGCGTAAGACGCCTTCCCGCGTAGGAACTCTTCTGAATATCAAGATATCCGATTTGGAGCGTGTGATTTATTACGCTCGATATATCGTTCTGGAAGATTTTAAAGATTCAGACGGGAAAGTCCTGTTTGAATCAAAACAGCTGCTTACTGAAGAGGAATATCAGAAAATCCGCCAGGAGCACGGCGGCAAAGTAAAGATTGGGATCGGAGCCGCAGCTGTCCGCGAGCTGCTTTCTAAAATTGATATTCCCCTTGAAGCGGCCGATCTGCACGAAAAAGTGAAGAAGTCCACTTCCGATGCGGAACGCAGCCGTTTTGTAAAACGTCTTCGAATTGTGGAAGCGCTGCAGCGTTCGAAGGTCAAGCCCGAATGGATGATTCTTACGATCCTGCCGGTACTTCCGCCCGATCTGCGTCCTCTGGTGCCGCTCGAAGGCGGAAGGTTTGCGACGTCTGATCTGAATGATTTGTACCGCCGCATCATTAACCGCAACAACCGTTTGAAGCATATCGAATCCCTGCGTGCGCCGGAAGTCATGATTCATAATGAAAAGCGTCTGTTGCAGGAAGCAGTCGATGCCCTGATTGAAAATGGCGCTCGTGGCAAAGTGGTTGTTGGGGCCGGCAACAGACCCTTAAAATCTCTCTCCGATATTCTCAAAGGCAAGCAGGGACGCTTCCGTCAGAACCTGCTGGGTAAACGCGTTGATTATTCTGGACGCAGCGTTATCGTTGTTGGCCCGAATCTTAAGCTGCATCAGTGCGGACTGCCTAAGGAAATGGCTCTTGAGCTTTTCAAACCCTTTATCATTCGAGAACTGATGAAAAAGGAAAATGTGATGCTCAAGGCGGCTAAACGCATGCTGGAGCGGGTAAAGCCGGAGATCTGGGACATTCTGGATCAGGTTACAAAACACCATCCGGTGATCCTGAACCGCGCTCCGACACTGCACCGTCTTGGCATACAGGCTTTCGAGCCGGTTTTGATCGAAGGTAAAGCCATCCAGCTTCATCCTTTGACTTGCGCTGCTTTCAATGCGGATTTCGACGGAGACCAGATGGCGGTGCATATCCCGCTTTCGCTGGAATCACAGCTTGAAGCGCGCCTGTTGATGCTTTCAGCCAATAATCTCCTCTCGCCCGCATCGGGACGCCCGATCGCCGTTCCTTCACAGGATATGGTGCTCGGTTGCAACTATCTGACCAAGGTTAAGGTCGGCGATCATGGTGAAGGAAAATTCTTTTCTTCCCGAGACGAAGTCGAAGCGGCATTTCAGCGGGATGAGGTTTCGCTGCACTCAAAAATCAAAGTTCGCGGCATCAATCGCATGGTGGAACCGGAATTAAGCCCGGAAGAAAATGCCAACCCTTCCAGATGGAAAGACTGGACGACGGTTGGACGCGTCATCTTCAACGCCGTTATTCCCCCAGAACTCGGCCATATCAACAACAACATGGGAAAAAGAGAACTGGCTGAGCTGGTTGACCGTTGTTATCGCGTCCTGGGGCACTCGCGCACTGTCGATCAGCTTGACGATTTGAAGGCGTTGGGTTTTAGATTTGCCACGCGGTCAGGCCTTTCCATCTCC
>CAZSAL010000078.1:0-7165 GCA_964604825.1 uncultured Elusimicrobia bacterium | reverse complement strand
AGCGTCAGCTTGTTCTGGGTCAGAGTGCCGGTCTTATCCGCGCACAGTACGTCCACACCTGCCAATTCCTCGATGGCCGCCAACCGGGTCACAACGGCCTCTTTTTTAGCCAGCAGGCGCGCGCCGACGGCCATCGTCACCGATAGCACCGTGGGCATTGCCACAGGGATTGCGGCCACAGTCAGCACCAGAGCGAATTGCAATGTGGTAAGAATTGGGTCACCGCGAAAAATCGCGACGCCAACAATGACTGCCACCAAAGCTACCGCGAGGACGATCAGGTAATTACCGATCTTCAGTACGGCCCGTTGGAAATGACTGACGGTATGCGCTTCCTGCACCAATTGTGCCGTCTTGCCAAAATAGGTGTTGGTGCCGGTGGCGTATACCAGTGCGTTAATTTCGCCCCGCCGGATGATCGAGCCGGAAAAGACCGCTTCGCCGGATTTGCGCGTGGCAGGCAACGACTCACCCGTCAATGCGGATTGATCCACTTCCACCGGATCGCCTTCGAGCAAACGAGCATCTGCGGGAACAATATCGCCGAGGCGCATACGAATGATATCGCCCGGCACCAATTCGCGCGCCGGCGGATTTATCCACTTCCCGTCACGTATCACGCGCGCCTTGATCGCCAGTTTAGCTTTCAGGGCGGCAATGGCATTGCCTGCCGCATGTTCTTCCCAGAATCCGACAATGGCGTTCGATAAAAGTAAAACAAGGATAATGCCAAAATCCGGCCAATGCTTAGCGACCGCCGAAAGGATTACAGCGGCTTCGATCATCCACGGGATTGGCCCCCAAAAATAGGTGAGGAACTTCAGAAACAGATTGGTCTTTTTTTCTTCAAGCTCGTTCGGCCCATATTGAGTCAGCCGTTTCTGCGCCTCTGCCTGAGTGAGGCCGTTAGGCGACGACCCCAATTTTTTCTCGACTTCCGCCAGCGGCAAGGATTTCAGATCATCCCTCGCGTCGGGCGCTGGTGCCTGTTTTGATTTGATTTTTGCCTGAGGCTTGACCTTAGCTTCGGGTTTAGACTCAAGCTTGGTTTCTGGCTTATCCATGAACGGCGATCCAGTTTTTTGCGGCAGGCAATTCGGAAAGACTGAAAAGCCGGACTTCGCCATGAAAGAAAGGTTTGAACATGCTGACCATAGTGCTTAACCACGCATGATCGGTAATCACGGCGATTTGGCTGAAGTCATGCCAATGCTTGATTCCGAACGCGCTGTCGTCCCATAACGCCTCAAAGTCAAACCCTGTGAACGCCGCTCCGACGACATAAAGCATTTTGATTGGGCCCTTGGCCATCATGGCTTCGGCCTTGGGAATGAGCGTATTACGATAATCCTCGTGCGTTACTTGACCTATGGCTTCAATCGCCATTACGTCAGGAGGAAGACCTTTAATAAATTTGAACATCGCCCATTTCCTTATTCCATATACAGCCCGCCATTAACGGCCAGCGTTTCGCCGGTGATAAAATCGGCGTCATCGGCGGCAAGGAAGAGAACAGCGCGGGCGATGTCTTCCGGCTTGCCAAGGCGTTTGACCGGAACGCGCTCGATCAGTGCCGCCAGAACTTTTTCCGGCATGGTGTCGAGCATCGTGGTCTTGGTAAAACCCGGCGCTACCGCATTGACGGTAATTCCCTTCGCCGCCGTTTCCAGTGCCAGCGCTTTGGTAAACCCCAGTATCCCCGCTTTGGCGGCAGCATAGTTGGTCTGGCCAAACTGCCCGGCCATCCCACTAATCGAGCTTATATTTATGATCCTGCCGAACCCCTTTGTCTTCATGCCTTCAATGACTGCCCGCGACATGTAAAAACATGCGCCAAGGTCGGTGTTGATCACGGCATGCCAGTCCTCGACGGACATTTTCTGTATGGTGTGATCGCGCGTTATACCGGCATTATTGACCAGCACATCTACGGTTCCCATTTCCGCCGCAATCTTTTTAACGCCTTCGATGCAGGCATCAGCATCGGTCACATTCCATTTGTAAATGGCAATCCCTGTTTCCTTGTGGAACGCTTGGGCGCTTTCATCACCAAAGGCATAGTTGACGGCAACGTCGTAACCCTTTGCCTTAAAGGTTTTTGCCGTAACGGCTCCGATGCCCGTCGTTGCGCCGGTAATAAGTACGATGCGTTTCATGGTGATACTCCTGGGGTTGAGGTTGCTTATCGTCGTGCATGCTTCATTTTTTATTTCTGCAGCACATAAGTTCCGGGTGCTGCGCAGAGGCCTTTACCGACGTTCTGCGAAGATATTTTTTCCTTGTCTGACCTTTCCGCCAGCCAGTCATGCCAATCGAGCCACCATGATCCTTCTTTCGGTTGCGCGATTTCCAGCCAGCGATCAGGCGCAAGATAGGGCTCGCCGTGAACCGTTTTATGAATGTGATAGGAACGGCCTTGATGGCCGGGCTCGCTAACAATACCGGCATTGTGTCCGCCGGACGTCAGGACAAAAGTGATATCCTCGCAGGGCACGTTCAGGTGAATTTTATAAACGGAACGCCACGGCGCGACGTGGTCTTTCTCGGTGCTGACGGCAAAAACCGGCAGCTTGATACTTTCCGGCGCAACTTGCTTTCCTTCAACCGCAAATCTTCCTTCGATAAAATCATTGTGCAGATAGAGCTTTTCCAAATACTCACTGTGCATTTTATATGACATGCGCGTCGCATCTGCATTCCAGGCAAGCAGATCAATCATGCCACGCCGTTTATCCATCATGTAATCATGAATCATTCTTGACCAGATCAGGTCATTGGAATGAAGCATCTGGAAAGTTCCGGCCATTTGTTTGCCATCCAGATAGCCTTTCTCCCACATCATGTTTTTGAGAAAAGATATCTCGCTTTCCGTGATGAAAAGCATCAACTCTCCGGCTTCCGTGAAATCAGCTTGCGCCGCCAGCAAGGTCAAGCTTTTAAGGCGGTTGTCCCCGTTTCCTGCCATGGCGGATGCAGTAATGATGGCCAGCGTTCCGCCCAGACAATATCCCATCAGGTGAATATCGATTTTTGGCATGATGCCGGAAATAGCGTCGATGGCGGCCATAGCGCCCAGCCGATAATAATCATCCATTCCCAAGCCCCGATCCGCAGCATCCGGATTGCGCCACGAAACCATGAATACCGTATGTCCTTGTTTCACCAGCCAGTTCACCAGCGAATTATTGGGCGAGAGATCAAGGATGTAATATTTCATGATCCATGCGGGCAGCATCAGAACCGGCTCATTGTAAACCATTTTGCTCTGCGGCTCATACTGGATCAATTCAATCAGATGATTACGAAACACCACGCGTCCAGGCGTGATGGCGACCGTTTTGCCGACCTCAAAGTTTTCAAGGCCAGTCGCTGGCAAATTGTTGGCATTTCGCTGCATATCATCAAGCGCACTTTGCATCCCATGAACAATATTGTCTCCGCCTGTCTGCATGGTTTTCTGCAACAGATCGGGATTGGTGGCGACAAAGTTGGAGGGCGACAGCGCATCCAGCATCTGCCTCGTTAGAAAAGAAAGTGTACGCTCGGCATGTTCCGGCAGACCGGGCACATCCGTTGTAGCGCGGTGCCACCAACATTCGGCCTGATGAAAACCTTCCACCCATAAACGCCATGGAAACTGCTGCCAATCTTCAGCCTTAAAGCGCGGGTCGATATTATTTCCTGGTTGATCATTACCTATGATCTTGTGGGCGTAGTCCTGCCAATGCACGGCTGGATAAAGCGCCAGTTCGAGCATGCGTCCCGGGGACTGCGCCAATTGACTAAGCCATGAGCAATATACCGTCGTCATCGCGGCGGGGCTGATGCCCGAAGTCATCTGGCCAAGATGCGCCTGAAAAGTCTTGTCAAGGATATCAAAATAATTATCAGGCACGGGTCGCCCCCTTTGCATGATTACTCACACACTCCAGTGCCAGCGCAATTCCTTGCCCGCCGCCAATACATAAAGTGACGATGCCTCGTGTCAGGCCATCACGCTGCATGGAGTAAAGCAGCCGGGTCGTAAGGATAGCGCCGGTGGCACCTATGGGGTGGCCATGGGCAATGGCCCCACCTTCGACATTCACGATATCTTCGTTGAGTCCAAGATCACGCATAATTGCAATCACGATGGCGGCAAAGGCTTCGTTGATCTCCATGCGTTCGACATCCGCAATTTTCCAGCCAGCGCGTTGCAAGGCTTGCTGGACTGCGGGGACAGGGCCAATGCCGAACATGCCCGGATCGACAGCGCCGACGCCATAAGCCACGATGCGTGCCATGGGCGTTAGATTGTGTTTTTTGACAATATCGGATGACGCGATGATCATCGCCGACGCCGCAGAATTTAATCCGGACGCATTCCCTGCCGTAATCGTTCCATCCTTGCGGAAGGCGGGTTTCAGCTTGGCAAGACTCTCGGCGGTGGTATCGGGGCGGTTATGCTCATCTTTCTGAAATGTTTTTGTGCCTTTGGGGGAGACGACGTCGACTGGCGTGATTTCGCCGTCAAATTTTCCTGCCGCCTGCGCCTTGGAAAACCGCTGCTGAGACCTTAACGCCCATGCATCCTGCTCCACCCTGGTAATCTTATACTTGTTGACTAAATCCTCCGTTACCAAGCCGGAATGCTTGTCCGAGAAAGCATCAACCAGTCCGTCATACAGCATGCTGTCGATGGTTTTGCCATCGCCCATTCGGTAGCCCCAACGGCCGGACGGAAGAAGATAGGGACACAAATCCATATTCTCCATACCGCCGGCAACGGCGCACTGAATATTGCCGCTTGCAATTTCCAGATAAGCGGAAACAATCGCCTGCGCCCCTGAACCGCAAACGCGGTTGACGGTGAAGGCTGGCACTTGAACTGGAATGCCGCCATTGATAGCGGCCTGGCGGGCTGGGTTCATACCAGCACCGGCTTGAACAACCTGTCCCATGACAACGGCTTGCACGATTTCAGGGGGCAATACCGCGCGCTTGAGCATTTCTCGAATGACAGTAGCGCCAAGCTGCGTCGCGGGAATAGTTTTCAAACTGCCGTCGAACGTGCCGATAGCTGTGCGTAGGGGCGAGCAAATAAAAATGTCGGTGGGGGGCATGGCATGTCTCCTATAAGTCGATATGTCGCGCAAAAGAGTCCCTCTGCACGGTGTGTTTTCTCGCTTCACCCCATGATGTTGTAACCATTATCCGCATAGATGACCTGACCGATGATGTGCTTAGACTTATTGGACATCAGGAATGTTGCGACTTCTCCGATCTGTTCAATGGTCATCAACTGATGGAGCGGCGCTTCATCGGCAGCTTTTGCCAATAGTTTATCGAAATCCGTCAGCCCTGAAGCCGCGCGGGTTTTGACCGGCCCCGGCGATAGCGCATTGACTCGGATGTTTTTCGGAGCCAATTCAGCGGCCAGATAGCGCACGGAGGCTTCGAGTGCTGCCTTGACCGGGCCCATGAGTCCATAGTCCGGAATTACTTTCTCGGAGCCATAATAACTTAACGTTAAAATAGAACCGCCTTCTGCCATCAGCGGCTCCGATGCTTTCGCGAGGCGGACGAGGGAATGGCAGGAAATGTTCATAGCCATTGAAAACCCTGCGCTGGACGAATCAATGAAGCGGCCTTGCAAATCGGTCTTGGGCGCAAAGGCGACGGCGTGCAGCAGAAAATCAAGCCGCCCCCAGCGCCGCTTAATTTCCGCGAACAGCGCCGTGGCTTGCTCGACGTTCATGACATCAAGCGGCATAAAAATCGGCGCCTTGATCTCCCCGGCGAGCGGTTCAACATAGGGCTTGGCCTTGTCGTTCAGATAGGTGAGCGCCAGTTCTGCGCCCGCCGCATGTAGCGCTTGTGCGCAGCCCCAGGCGATGGAATGTTCGTTGGCGACACCGACAACGAGACCTTTTTTGTCTTTCATCATGAGGCTTTCCTCTCCTTCACGGTGTTCTGCATCAGGAGAAAAGCGTGGCGCGCCATGATGCCATCTTCGTTTGCCGGAATAACCAGCGTATCAAACGGTTTCAGGAAGGTGAGATGCTCTAGAACGCTCTGGCGCACACCTGCCGCGTGTTCACCAATACCTGGCTTGAGCTTGCTCAGAATATCGACTGCGGCAAGATTGTGCGGCTGGTGCAGGGGAGCTAAAGGGGTAAGGGCGCGCAGTTGTTCCATAATCGCAGGCGTCACAACGACAGGTTCTGTAAATTGAGTGCCGCCATGTACGACGCGGTGCGCTGCGACAGCAATCGCTCCATGTTTTTGTTTCTCGATCCAGCCAATGATATGGCGTAGGACGTCTTCATGTGTGCTGGTGGCAGGCAAAACTTCGCTAGTTTTTGCACCACCGACTTCGGCGGCGAAAGATGGCGCGCCGCCGATATCGGCGATTTCGCCGGATGCCAGCAACTGCAAGTCGGGTTGCCGCTCGTAAAGGCTGAACTTGACGCTGGAGGAACCTGCATTGATGACAAGGATCGTTTCCGTCATTTGATCCTGCCTTCTTTGGTCATGCCGCGAAGTTCCACCAGGTTGTCGCTCATGCGATTACTCACTGTTTCCATCGCCTGACTGTTGCATTTGGCAAAGGCTTCGGCGTTGTCGCGAACATTGGTCATGCATTGTTCGGCCACCTTCTTGGAAGCTTCGGCCTGATACACGACTTTTTCTTGCGGAGTCGTAGCCGACATCATGGCGTTCATCATGCTGGAAGAATCCTCAAGGACGCGCTGCATAAGTTCAGTCTGACGCTGCGCGAACGATTGTAAATTCTCGACGACGGCTTGATTGATGGTCGTTATCATCTCGATGTTCTTGCGTTGTATGTCCATCAAGACATTCATATCGAAGCCGGGTATTTTGAATTCGCCCATTATCTTGGATGGATTCATCAGCTTCGAAAAATCGACTTCGAAGATAGGGTTGGTGGCCGGTTTGGACATAGTGGTCTCCTTTTTTATGGGTTTTTGAATTCACAACTCAACCTTAAGGCGTCATCGCCCGGTCGAAACGATCATCTTGTGTTGCCATGAGATGATCCGTCACCTCTATCGGCTTTACATAGGTATGTACATTAAGGCGTGATGGTTTGAGTGGAGCAAGGATCGCCTTGGCGCGAGCCACTTCCTCTGCCGTGCCATGCGCCATCACAACAAAGCTGTCG
>CAZSAL010000077.1:0-7244 GCA_964604825.1 uncultured Elusimicrobia bacterium | reverse complement strand
TGAATGCCTTCATCTTTTCTATCGTCTATCGCAAAAAATTATCGGAGCTTTTGGGGGCGAGGAGAAGAAAGGCCGGTTATTCTTTGGAGCGGGTGATTTCTGCGCCTACGGCGCTCAGTTTTTCTTCCAGATGTTCGTAGCCGCGGTCGAGATGATAAATTCGGTGAATATTTGTTTCGCCGGATGCGGCAAGTCCGGCAAGCACCAGAGCGGCGCCGGCGCGCAAATCGGAAACCATTACATCAGCGCCGGATAACGTCCCCCCCCCTACCACCGTTGCAGTATTTCCCCTGATCTGAATTTCAGCTCCCATGCGCTGCAGCTCGGCAATATGCATGAAGCGATTTTCAAAGACCCGCTCGGTGACAGAGGAATCACCCTCGGCTCGCGTCATAAGAGCCACCCACTGCGCTTGAAGGTCTGTAGGAAATCCCGGATAAACTGCGGTTTCGATATTGACCGGCTTAATCGATCGAGAAGCGTATACTGCAATTCTGCCGTCTCCTGCTTCCACTTTCACTCCTGCCTGTTCCAGTTTTACAATTAAAGTTTTCATATGCTCAGGAATAACACCGGTAAGAGTAAGGTCGCCGCCGGTTATGCCTGCGGCGATCATGTAGGTTCCAGCCTCAATCCTGTCCGGGATAACCCGGTGCTCGAAGCCGTGCAGCTTTTCTACTCCGTCAATTGTGATTGTTTCCGTACCGATTCCCTTGATTTGGGCTCCCATGGATATGAGACAGTTTGCAAGGTCTTCAATTTCCGGCTCCATTGCGGCGTTTATAAGGGTGGTTCGGCCCTTTGCCAGGGCGGCAGCCATCATCAGATTTTCCGTGGCGCCAACGCTGGCGAAATCAAGATGGAATGCTGTGCCCTGCAGCGCTTTTGCCGTCATCTCCACATAACCCTGCTCGATTTTTAAATCCGCTCCCATGGCCTTGAAGCCATCTAGATGAATATTTATTGGCCTGCCGCCGATCGCACATCCTCCGGGAAGAGATACTTTCACCCGGCCGAGGCGCGCCAGAAGCGGACCCATAACAACTATGCTTGCACGCATACGGCGCACCAGTTCATAAGGCGCTTCGGCGTAGAGGCTTGGCGTAGACTTGATTTCCAGGCGGTCTTTATATCGGGAAATTTCTTTTCCAAGAAAAACGAGAAGTGCGATCAATGTCTCAATATCGTCAAGATGAGGAACATTGTCGATTATGCAGGGTTCGTCTGTGAGCAGGGAAGCGATCATGACAGGTAAACCGGCGTTTTTTGATCCGGAAACAGGAATCGTTCCACTCAAACGTTTGCCGCCGTGAATAGTCAAAAGATCCATGGATATCAGGCCTTTCTAGCGCGAATGTATCTGGGAAGACCGGCAATATCGACTTCACATAATGATTCATCCCAGCAGGCCGTTTTCAGCATATCCAATACGGGTTCCTTTTGGTCGAATCCGATTTCCATAAGCAGCCAACCACCCTGCTTAAGTGTTGTTTGCGACTGATTGACCAATTTACCAATGAAAACCAAACCGTCAGGTCCTCCATCCAGAGCCGTTCGTGGCTCCCAGCTGAGTTCCTTTTGCAGGGAATTTAAATCTGCGGTTTTGATATAGGGCAGGTTGGCGACGATAAGATCATAATGACGGCCGGCAACCGGCTCAAGCAGATCGCCCTCCAGCCACTTGATCGGAAGGCGTCCTGGGTTTCGCAGCTCGTTGCGCCGCGCTACGGCAAGCGCTCCGGCGGAACGATCAATTGCCGCGATGCTACGTATATTCGGGTGTCTTGCCAGGGGAAGCGCAATCGCTCCGGAACCAGTTCCGACATCAGCTACATCCGCATCGCGCATTCTGTCCAAAACAGACAAGACGCGTTCAACAAGGCCCTCGGTTTCCGGGCGTGGGATGAGTACTGACGGGGTCACTTCAAGGTCTAAATCCATGAATGGCTGCGTTCCCAGAATATACGCCAGAGGTTTGCGCCGGCTCCTTTCTTCAATCCATTGCTTAAGACGGGTGATCTGCACATCAGAAAGGGAGTAGTTTCCCCGCAAAAATAGATCATAGCGTGAAACGCCTATAACACCTGCAACCAGATATTCCGATTCCAGTTTATGGTCATCAACTCCGGCTTTCCGCAGTGGCGCGCTGGCTAACCGCAGTGCTTCAGAAACAATCATATCAACTCCGCCCGCCACTACCGCTTTGGCGGGCGTCCGCCGGAGAATCAGTGGCGGACGCCAGGAGGCGAGCCTGCTCATCTTTTTGCAGGGCATCAATTAATTCGTCAAGGCCGCCCTCCATTACAACAGGAAGGTTATGCACATTCATATTTATCCGGTGATCCGTTATTCTGTCCTGAGGAAAGTTATATGTGCGGATTTTTTCGCTGCGGTCTCCGGTACCGACCTGAGATTTTCTATCTTTGGCGATTTCCTGCTGATGCTTGTCCTGAAGCTGTTGCAACAGGCGCGACCGTAGAAGTTTCATGGCCTTAACGCGGTTTTTGATCTGGCTGCGTTCGTCCTGACATGCCACCACGAGCCCCGTAGGGAGATGCGTTATGCGAACCGCGCTGTCGGTTTTATTAATATGCTGTCCGCCTGCGCCGTGTGCCCGGTAGGTGTCGATCCTTAATTCCGCCGGATCAATTCTAATATCGACTTCTTCAGCCTGCGGCAAAACCGCTACGGTGGCGGTGCTGGTGTGGACCCTGCCGCTTGCTTCCGTTTCCGGCACGCGCTGAACCCGGTGTACGCCCCGCTCAAACTTAAAATAATTCCATACTCCCTGTCCGGAAATCTGCACGATAACTTCCTTTATGCCGCCGCGTTCGGAAACATTCGATTCTACAGGTTCGATTTTCCAGCCATGCTTTTCGGCAAAGTGAGAGTACATGCGAAGAAGGTCCGCGGCAAAAAGCCCCGCTTCATCGCCGCCGGCGCCCGCCCGTATTTCAAGAAGGATATCACGATCTTCATTCGGGTCGCGCGGCAAAAGAGCTTTTTGCAGCTCGCGCTCCAGAGTCTGCCGTTTGCCTGTAACGCGCTCCAGTTCTTCGGCTGCTAAATGCTTCATGGCCGGATCCCCCTCTATTTGAAGGGTTGTTAAATCCTGCGCTTCCTTCAGAAGTGTTTTGTATGACTCGAATTGTCCCATAATCGGCGCCAGCCTTGAATGTTCCCTGCTTAATTGCTGGAAACGCAAAGTATTACCAGTTACTCCGGGATCGCTCAACTCCTGGAGTATCTGTTTAAAACGATTACTAAGTTGTTCAAGCGGCTGAATCAGGTCCATGTTTAAGGTCCATACTAACCAATCCCGCCGTTAAGTCTTTGGCGGGTTCGTCCCGGAACTTGGGACTGTCCTTTCCTATAGTTCATAGGTTTAGGACGCCAGTGAAGTAGTGGCGAAAAAAAACAGCCCCCCATTTTAAGGAGGACTGTTTTTGATCAAAAAATACCTAAGCTTTTGCGGATTCTGACGTAGCGACCTTGGGCGCCGGCTTCGGACCCGCGGGCTTTCCGGTTTTCTTCGGGATGACGATCGGAGCAGAACTCAAAACTTTCGCTTTCTTTTTATCCAGAGCAGGTTTTTGTCCCTTGGCCATAACTGGCTTCGCCTGTTTTTTAACCGTTTCCCCGCCGGTTTTAGCGAAACGTTTCTGGAAACGCTCAACGCGTCCGGCGGTGTCCACAAACTTCTGCTTCCCGCTGAAAAAGGGATGACAATTCGAACAAATATCCAGACGGATCATAGATTTTGTCGAACGCGTTTGAAAAGTCATGCCGCAGGCGCACACAACCGTCGCCATGCCGTAATTAGGATGAATTCCTTCTTTCATGTTCACTCTTTCTCCGCCATTCTTGCTTTGGCGGACCCGCCAACGACTTGGCGACGGGCTTTATTGAAGATAATTCCAGGGATTACGAGGATGTCCGCTCGAATCGCGGATTTCAAAATGAAGATGCGGTCCCGTAGATATTCCAGTGGATCCGACCTTGCCGATCAGCTGTCCTTTCCTGACGCGCTGACCGGACTCCACCAGTATTTTCGACAGGTGGCCATACCGGGTCGTAATGATATTATAACCGTTTTTTCGCTTGATCGAATGCTGCAGCACAATGAGGTTGCCATAACCTTCAGACCAGCCGGTAAAAATTACCTTCCCTTCTCGAGCAGCAACGACCGGGCTGCCGTAAGGTTTAGCCAGGTCCCAGCCGTCATGGCGCCTGCGTATTCCGAGTATTGGATGCAGCCGCAGTCCGAAACCCGATGTCCTGCGGAAAGCGCCGATAAGAGGTATTGCCAACTGATGGTAATCAATGAAAGTGTTTGGCAAAAACAACATAGTCCCGGGCGCGAAAGCGCGGTTGGCAGCCTTAAGGTCAGGCCGTGGAAACCCATTCATCGCCAGCACCGTTTCGATAAAAGCACCAGGCTGGCGTTTCCCCCAAACGAAATTCCTGCGTATTGCTTCCAGATTTTCACCGGCCTTGCTTTGATAAACCATGCCGCGATGGTTCGGAATATGCAGGACGCGCCCGGGAGGCAGAGATATTACGTCAAGGCCGTTGGAACTGCGGATAGTATCGACATCAACGTTAAATTTTTTCTGGATAGACCACAGCGTGTCATGGGGCTTTACAGAGTAATCGCAGATGACCGTGCGGTCGAGAAGCCTCAACTGATCAGGCGGAAGGCTAACCTGCCTGGCATTCAACAAAAGATCCGATCTGAAGCCTGCGGTATAGGACGCAGCTTCCGCATGCCGCCCCTCTAAACGCACAAAGGGCGCCAGGACCATGACAACCAGAAAGAAATTAACCGTCAGCCGTGTTTTCTTCATCCGTTTATGGATACCAGAAAGATTAGAGGAAGTCAATCCCGCAAATCGCAGAGCGGGGTCAACTAGGCGTTAATTTTGTCCATGCTTGATGTTTCCATGGACTTGAGGAAATCCTTGTTCGACTTGGTTGCTGAAAGCTTTTCAAGCAGAAGTTCCATCGCTTCAATAGGAGTGAGGGATGACAGGACTTTTCGCAGGATCCAAACTTTGTTCAGTTCTTCGGGTGTCAACAGCAGTTCTTCTTTGCGTGTACCTGAGCGGCCCATATCTATGGCCGGGAAAATCCGTTTATCCGCGAGTTTGCGGTCCAGATAAACTTCCATGTTGCCGGTTCCCTTAAATTCTTCGAAAATGACATCGTCCATGCGGCTGCCGGTTTCCACAAGCGCGGTTCCAATAATAGTCAGGCTGCCGCCTTCTTCTATATTGCGTGCAGCGCCAAAAAACCGCTTGGGCCGCTGCAGAGCGTTGGAATCAAGGCCGCCGGAAAGCACTCGCCCACTGGATGGAGTAATAGTGTTATAGGCTCTAGCCAGGCGGGTTATAGAATCAAGCAGAATGACAACGTCTTTACCATGTTCTACAAGCCGCTTCGCCTTTTCAATAACCATTTCAGCGACCTGAACATGCCTGTCCGCAGGCTCGTCAAAGGTTGAAGATACGACTTCCCCTTTTACGCTGCGCTGCATGTCAGTAACTTCTTCCGGGCGCTCATCGATCAAAAGAACCAGCAGAATAATTTCCGGATGATTTGTGGTAATAGCGTTGGCGATCTTCTGCAGAATTATGGTCTTGCCTGTGCGCGGCGCCGCGTTCACCATGGCGCGCTGGCCTTTGCCTACGGGCGCGATTAAATCCATGACGCGAGTAGTCAGCTCGTCTTTCTTGGTTTCCAGCGTAATTCTGCCATCGGGATACAGTGGAGTGAGGTTATCAAAAAGCGGGCGCTCCTTGAGCATCTCCAGATCGCTGCCGTTGACGGATTTGACCTGGAGCAGGGCAAAGAACCGCTCCTGTTCCTTGGGAGGACGGACATAGCCGGCCACTGTGTCGCCTTTTCTCAATCCAAATTTTTTAATCTGAGACGGGGAGATATAAATATCATCCGGCCCGGGTAGATAGTTGTAGTTAGGGGAACGAAGAAAACCGAAACCGTCAGGGAGTATCTCAAGCACGCCTTCATCATAGATAAGGCCGCTTTCCCTGGCCTGGGCTTCAAGGATCTTGGCTATCAGTTCCTGTTTGCGCAGGCCTATGGGCGTTTCCAGCTTCAAATCACGACCAAGCTTTTGCAGTTCGGCAATAGTCAACTTAGACAAAACAGTTAAATCCATCTGTTTTTCGTTTAAATTCGGCTTGCGAACTTCTTCAGCCTGGCCGTTTGTCTGCGCGCGAGGCGCCGGCGATGATGTTGGATGTTCGTTGCTCAGGTTATTATCTCGTTGCGATATGTTCAGGATTCACTTTGGACTTATATGGCAAGGTCTTGAAATTATTATTACAGAACATTCCCGCAGTGTCAAGCAGGAAATCTGCAGCTCTTTGATGGAAATCATTTATTGTCCCGGAATTAGCAATGACGAAATCCGCTTTCTTCACTTTATCCGCCAGCGGAATCTGCGCGCAAATGCGCCGCAGGGCCTCGGTCCGGGACAATCCGTTCCGGCGCATTAAACGGTCAATCTGCAGACGCCTCGATGCTTTCACTACAAGAATTTTGTCCACCAGATGTTCGAAATGCGCTTCGAAAAGCAACGGGATATCAACAATCAGCGGGCCTTGCGCCTCGCAGATTTTTCGTTTCAAATCAGCGCGCACGCAGGGATGGATGACTCTTTCCAGAAATTTCCGCTCGCGAACATCGCGAAATATTATCTCTGCCAGACTGCTCCGAATAATTTCTTTTCTTGAATTCAAAATATGCCGGCCAAAATGTCCAACGACCTTTTTGTATGCCGGATGACTGGTCTTTAAACAATGGTGCGCGGATTCATCCGCGGAAAACGTTTCGAATCCCAGCTTTTTAGCTATCTTAAGAAATTCGCTTTTCCCGGAAGCAATGCCCCCGGTTAGGCCAATGACCAGCTTTTTCATTATGAGTAATGGTAGTAAAAGAAAGGCTCCGTGGAAAATACGCCGAAGCCGTGGTCGAGGTTGAGGTTCTTAAAACATCCACTCGAGAGCAGGTCTTACTCCTACGCCGCTGAAGCCGAGGTTGAGCGTCTGGCCGCCGCTGGCGCGCCTGGATTGGTCACCGCTTTCCCCGCGATATCGGCGAGCGCGTTGCTGAGGCGCTGGGCAACGCCCGGCGTCTGTGGAGCCAAGGCTTTCATGACGTTTGTAGCATCGCCCGCAGTGACGAGGGAAGCCTCACCCTCCCCTCTCCCCGAGGGAGAG
>CAZSAL010000076.1:0-7628 GCA_964604825.1 uncultured Elusimicrobia bacterium | reverse complement strand
GACGGTCTTGTCATCGCTTCCCGAAGCGATTATTTTGCCGTTCGGGCTGAACGCTATCGAATACACATAGTTCCCGTGCCCGGTGAATGTTTTCAGCAGATCGCAGGTCTCCCGGTCATAAATCCGGACTTCCGCGCGGGCGGCGTTTTCTGCTTTTCCCAAGCCAACTGCCAGCAGCCGGTTATCCGGACTGATGGCTACGGACTGAACAGGCTGGCCGATGGCGACTTCAATAGAAGGGATATCTTCCGCTTCCAATCGCGCCAGATCGATTTCCGCCGGCGCCGGAATGGAAATAATCCGAGGACGATCCGAGACTTTGCCCGGAAGGGTGGCCGGCTGGGGGGATGCCCCGCCCGTCCTGGCCTTTCGAGGTTTGGCAGGCACGCGTTGGGCACGGCTAGGTCTGGTCGACGCTGCTGTTGGCGCGGATAGCTCTCCTGCCGCGGCAGCTCCTCCCGCTTGCACTAACTTGTCGGCAAGCGCCACCAGACGGTCTACCAAAGCTGAAGGCAATGGCGTTACCGACTCCACCAGCCTGCTTAAATAGGCGCCGTCACCCTCGCCCGGCTTGCGAGAAACTGTCTTTTCGGCTTTCTTCAAAATATCTTGAAGCTCTGCCGCCGGATCGTCGCCGTCCGCCATGGAAGACCTTCCGGTCACGACAGTTTGCAGGTAAGGCTTTCCCGCGAGCGCCTGCCTGACGAGAGCGGCCATCTCTTTCAAGTCATGCGCCGACCACCGTATCACCGAATGATAGGCAAACACCGCGCCCACAACCGTCCGGATGATTGCCACCCACCCCGGTTCACCTGAGGAATGGATAAACACCGCCAAAACCGCCAACGCCGCCCAAACCACCGGGTCCGACCCCAGGAATAAAACCGATTTCAACCGGCTGGTCGAATTCACCTTGACGTGCGGATCTTTGATATCCAATGAACGTTCCGTCACTTCCAGACCGAGAAGCCTTGCCATCCCCAAATGCGTCGTCTCCTTTACCCAGATCAGACTTTGCGCGAGCGGGGGGTACGTCTGCATCCATAACGGCAGGTTTGCTTGGCCGGTAACGCCGTCCTCTTTAGGAATTAACGCCAGGAGCGCCGCAAGGCCGGCCGCCCCGAGTCGCTCTTTTATGCCCGGAGCCGGTGCACCCGGAGTGGGAGAAGCCTGCGCCGTGGCGGGGGCTGTCTGCAGGGGCAGTTCCAGCCAGTACTGACTGCCGGCCAGGCCGAATCGGGCGCCTAGAATTTCACGCGCCCGCCATTTCAGTTCCAGAATCTCCGGTTCAACGCGCTGACCCGCACCGGCCAGATCTTTCTCGGCTTCCAATGCGCCGTCTTCGGATTCCACATTGGCCGACATGCTGGGCCGCAGGACCGACACCACGTCATTGCTGATGCGATTCGTCTGGTCAACATGCACCTTCAAAAAGCCCGCATCCCTGGAAAAGCGGATTGTCACGCTGAGGCCGTCTGTCTGCTCTTTAGCCAGCCGCACGAACCGGTTGAGCCATAAATCCAAAACCTTCGTGAGCCCCTCCTCATTCTGCGTACCCGATACGGCATCGTGCAGGAGCTGTCTTGCTTCATCCACACCGCCATCTTTCTTTTTGGGATGGACGTTAAAACTGGACCGTTCCGTTTGTGCGTCAAAAGCGAACGGCACATGCAGACTGGCCACGCCGAATTCTTCAGGGATGGACCCCTGTCGCCCGATTTCCACGCCCAGCGCCTGAGAAACTTCTTCCTCATCAATCGTCTGCCGGGGGCTGTCAATCGTCCCATCAATCACATCGATCAAGGGCTGGACCTCGGGCTTGACCGCCAGGCGGGCGACCTCTTTCTGTGGAGCTTCTTCAAACCGGAATCCGACTTTCCGTGAATCCTCGGCCTCCGTTTTTTCGCCCTCCAGAACCAGACGTATCCGGCCGCCGCTTTGTCCATGCCCTTCGACATGTGCATTCAAGATGTATTCTGACAGGGGATTTCTCACCCGGGCGTTGATTTCCCTCTGCAGAGGGCGGGCGCCATTCACCGGATCGTAACCGACTTCCGCAAGGAACTGCTCCACTTCGGGTTCGACCGCCAGCGTGTATCCCTGACGTTCCAAAAGCGGCCCGACCTTATCCTTCAGTTCAATCTGGGCCACCTTTTCCATGACATCAGGAGTCAACACCTCGAACGGCACAATGGCGTCAACCCGGTTCAGGAATTCCGGCTTGAACTGCCCGTTTCTCAGTCCGTTGAGTCCCGCTTCGGAAACCTCTCTGTTCATTTCCTGGATCAGCGCATTCTTGTCCTCAGCGCTGCCGGTGGTATTCAATTGCTCGCGCAGTTGACGCAATCGAGGCTGAACGGCCTGCATCCCCGCGTTAGACGTCATGACGATGACCGTATTGGAGAAATCGACCGTATTTCCCTCGCCGTCCGTCAGACGGCCATCTTCCAAGATCTGGAGCATAATATTAAAGACGTCCGGGTGGGCTTTTTCGATTTCATCAAACAGAACCACGGTATAGGGCTTTCGCTTAACAGCCTTTGTCAGTTGCCCGCCTTCTTCATAGCCAATGTAGCCGGGCGGCGAGCCAATCAGGCGGGACACTGTATGCTTTTCCATATACTCCGACATGTCGATCCGCACCATCGCTTCCGGATCCCCGAATTCGAATTCGGCAACGGCTTTGGCTAAAGCCGTCTTTCCGACACCCGTCGGCCCGAGGAAAATGAAGGAACCGATCGGCTTTTTAGGATCTTTCATTCCGGCCTTGGCCCGACGGATGGCATCGGACACCGCAATTACCGCTTGATCCTGTCCCACGACGCGCTTTCCAACATCCTCTTCCATATGAAGGTAGCGTGCCGCGGACTCCCGATCGGCGCTCATGATATCGATGCCCGTCTTATTGGTCAGATAATCCGTCAAGATACCAACCGTGACCCGGCGGCCGGCCAGAGCGGACCGCTCCTGCTCAACCCGTTTGATGTCCTCCGCCAGGAGAACGATCTGGTTATAAAGCCCAACGGCCTCTTCTTCCTCTTCCCGGCCGCGTTTGGCGAACTGAATATACCGGTTCCCCCGGTCAGCGAGCGTCTGGCGCATCTCGCTTAACTTAAAGGTGTAGCCGTTGTAATCGTTGGACACCATGGAAGCCAGCGAGCGCAGTGTATCAACGGCTTTCCGGGGGAAGGCCGCATCCGGCATGAATTGGTGGGTCAGCCGGACCAGCTCAGGGATCACTTCCGGGGCGATTTCCACTTCGAACACCTTTTCAAAAAAGCGCCGGTAGCCCTGCATCATGATTTCAACTTTTTCGGGGGTTGGTTCCGGACAGACCACTTCATAAAATCGGTCATTATAGGCCTGATCTTTTTCAATGAACTGGCGTTTTTCTTCCAATGTCGTCGCCAGGATCAGGGAAACCCTTCCGCTCTCCAGATCCGGCTTCAGGATATCGGCGAGAGAAAAATCGGACTGATCCTGCAAGCCGCGGGTCAGTTTATGGCCTTCATCGATAAAGAGGATGAGCCGCCCTTCCGTCTTGCGCAGCACCTTGAGGAGGTCTGTCAATTTGTCCCGGTCTCCAACGTCGAAAGGCGAGAGATTCGATTCCAGCGAGACAATCCGGCGGTTTTCCAGTTGCCCGCGTATCAGACCCTGACGGACTTTGCGATTGATAATTTTGAGGAACGTCGTCTTGCCGACGCCGCGGCGGCCGGTCAGAATGACGCTGTTTTTCTGGCCGTATGGAACATTCAAATGGGTCACAATCTTGGTCAGCGTATCGGCGTCTTCCTGCAGTGGCTCGTCAGAATCCAGTGTTGTGCCACTGGTCATTTCTTTCAGCAGTTCCATGTCCTTGTCGGTCAGGTCCGGCACCTGGTTTTTCAGCCAGGCATAGACATCTTCCCCTTGTGGGGTGGCGCTCAACCGGAGCCACTGCGCCGCCTGCCGGGCTAAAGGAACGAGAAAATCCAGCGGCGTCCACATGTGCACGTGCCGCAGGCCGTTGGCATGCGGATGCGCATGCTCATGATGCGAATGGTCCTCCGCTGCGTCCGTGAGTTCAGCCCGATCTACGTCGGGCAAATCCGACAGATTCGCAAGAATATTCCATTCCCTCTGCCAGCCATTGGCCACATCCCCCAGATCAACCCCTTCCGCCTGCAGCTTTTCCAGCACCTTCTTGATCGTGGCCTCGGTATCAAGAGTCATCCCGCCGTTGGCTTTTGATCGCAATTGGGCAACGATCCGCGCACGGACCACTTCCTTAAAAGTCTCTTCCGAAAAGTCTCCGGTCTGCACTGCATTATCTACTCCGTCCTGTACGGCATGCGTCGCAGAGCTTTCTACTTCAGCCGAGTTAACCTCTGTGGCCACTTCAACCATCTGGCTGGCGACTTCCGCCAGCTTCCGGGCATAATCGCGCAACGCTTTCGCATAAGCGAGGGCCGCCGCCCGCTTCATGGCCTCCTCATCAGCGGCCCGCTTTTGGGCCTCTCTTTCCAGGGCTTTCTCAATAGCGCGATTGGATTCCGCAATCTGCATTGGGCGGCACGACCCGCTCAAGGCACTGCCCCAACGCGGTAGGACGCCAACCACGCCGTCCCATAATGCCGCCCCATCGAGATCTTTAAAGGGAAGGAGATTCACGATCATCAGGAGGGAATTGATCCCGGCGATCCAACCATAAACGGGAAGGGAGGTGCTGTGCATCAGAGCCAGAGCTGAGAGCGCCAGCAATCCGTTCGCCAGCGGCCCGGCGGCCTTGATCGCTTTCGTTTGCCGGGCGGAGGGGTTCCCATACCAAACGACCGGTTTGCCGATAGTGTCCTTTCCTGGAATATGAGCCGCCGGAGCGAGCGAAAGGCGTTCGCTGTCCACGGACATGCCGGGCAGGCGGGAAATGACTTGCGCATGCGCCGCTTCGTGCAGCACGGCACTGATCCCGAGCCAGGCAATCAGCATTGGCACTTGAACATACCAGGGCATCTGCCCGCCAGCCTGATGAATGATCAAGGGCAGAACCAACGCACCGGCATACGCGACACCCCAGCCAATTTCATTCAGTGCTTTCGAAATGCGGGTAGGGCTTTTCGCGACAGGAACGAGACGCGTTGCCATTCTATGAATTCGAACAGAGGGAACCCGGTGCAGCGGTCTTCGCGCCCAGTCGATGGCGCGGGAGAGAGCCTGCTCTTGAAAGATCGTGCTGGATGGCGCGACGGAGTGGGGGATGTTTTGGAATGCGGACGCAAAGGCTGCCGTGACCGGATCGCCGATCAGGCTGAGAGCGAGCAAACAGGAGATGGACCGCTTGATGATTAAGTTCAATTTAATCCCAATCAAACCAGGCCCCTCCCGGTTTTGCATCTTGATTACTTTATACGGTCTGCTCCGGTTATTCAATGGAGCTAACGGCTAAAAATGTGGGTCTAATGGTCCTATGCATTTTCTGGGCCTGATATAATCATCGGGTGGGAAAATTTCAGCTTGTTTCGGATTTTAAGCCTGCTGGGGACCAGCCTGCGGCTATCGATGAGCTTGTGCGCGGTATCGAGGATAGGCGCAGGCATCAGGTATTGCTGGGAGTTACCGGTTCGGGGAAGACGTTCACTATTGCGAACGTCGTTGAATGCATCCAGAAACCCACGCTCGTGCTTTCTCCGAACAAGATCCTTGCGGCCCAGCTCTATTCGGAGTTCAAACAGTTTTTCCCGCACAATGCCGTTGAGTATTTTATTTCCTACTACGACTATTACCAGCCGGAAGCTTACGTTCCCTCCTCGGATACTTATATCGATAAAGACGCCGCGATCAACGACCATATCGACCGCCTGCGACTGAAAGCCACCAGCGCCCTGCTGGAACGCCAGGATGTGCTTATTGTGGCTTCGGTATCGTGCATTTATGGGTTAGGCTCTCCGGAAAATTACAAGGAGCAATGCGTCGGCCTGGAGAAGGGCAAAGTTTTTCCGCGCAAGGCGCTGCTCGACAACCTGATCAACATTCATTACGAACGCAATGAGGTGGAGTTCACTCGCGGGAAGTTCAGGGTGAAGGGCGATACGATCGAGATTTTCCCGGCATACCTTGAGACTGCGATCAGAGTTGAGCTATGGGGGGACCAGATCGAACGCATTGCGGAAATTCATCCGTTGACCGGCAAAGTTATCTCTGACAAGGACCTGGCCTACGTCTACCCTGCGCGGCATTTCGTGACCACGCGCCCGGAACTGCAGGAGGCCATGCGCGTGATCGAGCAGGAACTGGCGGAGCGGCTGGTGTGGTTGCGCTCAAAGGGGAAACTGCTGGAAGCCCAGCGCCTGGATCAGCGCACGCGCTACGATCTGGAGATGATGTCGGAGATGGGATTTTGCCACGGCATTGAAAATTATTCGCGGCCGCTGGCAGGCCGCCAGCCCGGGTCCAGGCCCGCCTGCCTGATCGATTATTTTCCAAAAGACTTCCTTCTCGTCGTTGATGAATCGCACGTGTCCATCCCGCAGGTGAACGGCATGTACGAGGGCGACCGTTCCCGCAAAAAAACGCTTGTGGATTACGGCTTCCGCCTTCCTTCCGCGCTGGACAACCGCCCTCTGAAATTCAACGAGTTCGAATCGCTTATCCCGCAGGCTATTTATGTTTCCGCTACGCCTGGCCCTTATGAGCTCAAAAAAGCGGCGGGCGTCATCACCGAGCAGGTTATCCGTCCTACGGGCCTGATCGATCCGGAAGTCATCATCCGGCCCACGGAAGGGCAGGTTGACGACCTGATGCGCGAAATCGAAGCAGTGGTTAAAACTAAAGAGCGGGTTCTTGTTACGACCCTGACCAAGCGCATGGCTGAAGATCTGGCGGATTATTTGAACCGCAAGGATCTCCGGGTGCGCTATCTACATTCCGACATCGACGCGCTCCAGCGCATTGATATTTTAAAGAGCCTGCGCAAAGGCACGTTCGATACGCTCGTGGGGATCAATCTGCTGCGGGAAGGGCTTGATCTGCCCGAAGTGTCGCTGGTGGCTGTCCTGGACGCGGATAAGGAAGGATTTTTGCGCAGCGAAACTACTCTCATACAGGTGTGCGGCAGGGCGGCCAGGAACGTCAGTGGCCGTGTGCTCATGTATGCGGACAAAATTACAGGTTCCATGAAGCGGGCGCTCGACGAGATGTCCCGGCGGCGACAGAAGCAGCTTGCCTACAACAAAGAACACCACATCACGCCGAAAAGCATTGTGAAAGCGATTCATGACCTCGAGGAATTCCAGATTCAGGCCCGGGACGCCCATCTTACGGACATCATCATGGATGAGGAAGTGAAATTGCTCAGTCCCATGAAACTGGCCGTGCTCGTGAGCGACATCGAATCGCAGATGAGAGATGCGGCTGATAATTTGAATTTTGAGCTTGCCGCAGCCCTGCGCGACAGGCTATTTGAAATCCGCGACATGAGCGTAAAAAAGCCACAAAACTGAACGTATCCCGTCAGGCCATCATCAAGATGTGGATCCACGACAGACTGATCCATACCCGTCCTGCCGCCTAATCCTCGGTCGCGCCTCCTTCTCTCTCAGTTCTCAGTTTTCGCGCACTCTGCGTTGCGGATGAACAGACCCCTGTTCCAG
>CAZSAL010000075.1:0-7752 GCA_964604825.1 uncultured Elusimicrobia bacterium | reverse complement strand
ATAATATTTCTCTTGGAGAAACCCATATCAAAAAACACCGGCAAGGTAAAGCGGATCATAACGGGAGGGCCACAGATAACCGCCACAGCGTTTTCCTTGCCGGGCGCGACTTCTTTACATACCGCGGGGACAAAACCTTCCTTGCCCTTCCAGGTCGCGTCACCTTTGTCAACAGTAACATTAAGATTTAAATCGGTTCTTTTGCCCCACTCGATTAATTCATCTTTATAAAGCAGCAGGCCCGGAGTTCTCGCGCCGTAAATAATAGTGATGTTGCCAAAGCGTTTACGGTTGTCGCCGTAAATCATGTAATTGATCAGAGAGCGCAACGTGGTAAATGCAAACCCGCCGCCGACAATGACAATATTTTTCCCTTCGAGAAATTCCAGAGGCCAGGAATTGCCCAACGGGCCACGGATGCCCATCACGGTGCCTTCTTCCATTTCATGGAGCGCCGAGGTGACCACACCGGCTTTTTGCACGGTAAATTCAACATAGCCTTTTTGTGTCGGAGAAGAAGCGATACCGATGGGCGATTCGCCTTTGCCGAAAATGGAAAGCTCGCCGAACTGGCCAGGAATGTAATTGTATTTCGCTTCGTCTTCGGGATTTACGAATTTAAAACGAAAAGTCTTGATGTCTTTGGTATCGACCTCAGTAATGATTTTATCCACCACAACAGGATAAGGTATATACGGGTTTTGCATTACTAACTCCCTAGTTATAATTTTGAAATATCTTCAACAATTTTTCGAATATCAATATTCACAGGACAAGACATAACGCATCTGCCGCAGCCCACACAGGCAATCGCGTTAAAATTATCCACATAATACTTGAACTTATGCATCGTTCGTTGACGCCATCTTTCTTTCTGTGAAATCCGTGGATTGTGACCGGATGTTTCCTTGGTAAACATGGGGAACATGCAGGAATCCCACGACCGGATCCGAATGCCGTCGCTGCCTTTAACCTCGTCACTGATATCGAAACAATGACAGGTGGGACACAAATAGGTGCAGGTGCCGCAAGCCAGACATTTGGCATAAATCGTGTTCCAGAAAGGATTATCGAAATTTTTATCCAGAATCGGTTTGATTTCGTGAGCGGGTATTTTGGACTTAATCATTTCTTTGGCCTTGGCCGCGATTTCGTTTTTTCTGGTTTCCGCCGCCGCATCAGCCTTTGTTTCACCGAAATATTTAACCAGCTTCTCGCCCTTGGGCGTAATAAACTCAACCAGATAGTCAGAACCAATATCTGTCAGCAGAATGTCCGCGCCGTCCGAGGAAACAGGCTCGCCGTCAACCGATGTGCAAAAACAGCTCGCATAAGGCGGTTTTACACAGGCCATTGAAATAACCGTTGTGTTTTGCCGTTTGGCAATGTAGTAACCATCCTTGTATTTTTCCTGATCGAAAAGCTTATCCAGCAGAACAAAACTATGCGCGTCACAGGGACGCACGCCAAACAAAACAGACTGATCAGCTTTGTTTTCGTCCTCGGAAAAAACCATGCCTTTTCCCGTACGGGTATATTTCATCATCGTTTCCGTGTGCGGAAAAAAAACATTCTTCGGTGCATTCTTGGAATTTAAATAAGCAAAGAAAGGTTCAGCATCCTTTTGCAATGGTTCAAAAAGTACATTGTCTTCTTTTTTCACCGGAGCCCAAACCAGGAAATCCCCTGCCATCTTTTTGGCAATGCCCGCCAGTGCGTCTTTATTGATTAAACGTTTTTCCATAATTTTCCCTAATTAAGAATTTTCTCCAGCAACTTTACTCAAAAAAGCATGAAGTAAAATCAGCTTATAAATTATCAAATCAACTGCAATTGTCTCAGCAGCGGCTGAGGATCAAATATGTGCGTTTTGAACGTTTCTTTCGATCCGTCAAGCCCCATGGCCAGCGACATCAATTCTGAAAAATAAAAGACCGGCATTTTCATCTCGCTGCTGGGCCGCATGTCCAGATTGGCCATGCACATGGGACAGGCAGTGACTATACAATTAGCGCCGGCTTCCTTCGCGGCACCCATCAGCTTGTCGCACATATCAATGACAATAGCCGTTTTACTGATCGACATTGATCCGCCACAGCAATCCGTTTTGTAAGACCAGTTTTTAACCTCGGCCCCGATTGAACCAAGAATCTTATCCATCATGAAAGGATTTTCATAATTTTCAAATTCGCAAACTTCCGGCGGTCTCAAAAGCAGGCAGCCGTAATAGGAAACGGGTTTTAATCCGGCCAGCGGTTTGACAACTTTAACCGCCAGCGCGTCAATGCCGATTTCATTATAGATGATATCAATGGGATTGCGAATGGCGATGCCGCCCTGATATTTCGCGCCGATAACACCTTCAATTTTTGCCTTTAGTTCTTTATCCGCTTTCAGGTTATGTTCAGCGGTCTTGAAACGATTAAAGCAGGCAGCACAGGGAACCATGACATCCATCGCGTTTTTCTCCGCGGCAATCAGATTGCGCGCCGACAGAGCAATAGACAAATCAAAATTTGTGCTATGCGCGGCTGATGCGCCGCAGCAGGACCAATCATCAACTTCTTTGAGTTCAATACCTAAGGCACGACTGACGGCCTTCATGGACTGATCATATTCTTTTCCCGTCGCGTGCAGCGAGCAGCCCGGATAATATGAAACTTTCAAGAGAGTAGCCTCCTTTTATACTTGTTACTTCTCTGTATCAGGCCGGTTATGGCTCGATACGAAACAATTCTGCCATTATATACTTTTTGTTTTCTCAAAAATGTTTTTAACCGATTTCAAATCCCTGGTTCGTGGAGGCAAAAGCGCCAGCTTTCCTTTCAGGAACATACCCGGAGCCATCAAAACATCCGAGAAAAGATCTCCCGATTTGAGTTTGTAATCGACCGTCATCATCATTTCGTTTATACGTCCGCCACGCTTAATGGAGGCGAGGAACGCTTCATGAAACCTCAAGATGTTCGCCTCGCGCGCGCCGACGCCGGATTCAATCGCCATCTGCCGGAGCACATCCATCATACGGGCAATATCAATCTGATTAGGGCAGCGGGTAATGCAGGTTTCGCAAGACAGGCAAAGCCATATTGTCGAACTGTTCAAAATCTTATCACGCTGACCGTTTTGTATCATTTTGACAACTTTGTTGGGGTTATATTCCATATGGGAAGCCACAGGACAACCGGCCGTACACTTACGGCAATGATAGCAGCGTTGAATGGGCACACCGTTAATCTTTTTGTTTACTTCTTCCAGAAAATTTTCCATGTAAGCTCCATCATTTCAAACGAATTATGGGTTGAAGATAAAATCTTCTTTATCATGATGTTCATCATATTTGCCGAGCGGCGGCATATCTTCCATGCTGGAACCCGCGCGGTTAGCGAAAAGCTCCCAGCAATCCTTATCAATCTTCTTGAGGAATTTTCTCAAGTCAACACCCATCGGGCAAACAGAAACGCAGGACCCGCAATCAACACAACGCCCGACCATGTGATACAGACGCATAAACTGAAATACCTGTGTATCGGTTTTATCTTCGCCAATACCTACCCACTGCGGCTGACTTTGTTCCACAAAGCAGGTCGGGCAGTAACAGGAGGGACAAGCCTGACGGCAGGCATTGCAACGAATGCATTTTTCCATTTCCTTGACAAAATATGCCCAGCGTTCTTCCATCGGTTTGGCTTCAAAATCTTTTACATCGTTATATTCGGCATCGGGATTCATGGCGGGTGCATTCTGCCCTATCATGATATCGGATATAATCGGATTGTTGAAACGGCAGGTAAGGCAGCTGTCCGCCAGAACATCTTTAAGCGCCACTGTTTTATCACCGTCGGAAGTTTTCATTTTAATTTGTCCGCCGTCAATGGTTCCTTCCACAATATCCGCGCCGCCTACAGCAACCTTCAATCCTTTGCCATCCAGATAGCCGTCGCAGGGAACGCCGATGATATAAACTTCGTCACGCTCATACTGTCTTTCCTGCAGATGAATGATCAGCGATCTGGTCGTGCAGCCGCGTGCTACAACACCTATGACTTTTTTCTTCCGGTCTTCCGGCTTGACCCGCTTTTGCGAATTCTTATGCACAGTAATCAGATCGTGCACAAACTTGGCCAGATTCTGTGTGCAGAGATTATTCCAAACAAGCTTGTCGGCTTCTTCCGGCGTGGTAATAAAACAAGGTGTTGCCGTTAACGGAAGCGTGCCTTTTTCATAGCCGATGATCACGTCGGCCTTCTTTTCCAAAAGCAGCCTTTTTGCTTCTTCCCGCAATTTTGTTTCGATGTTTTCCACAGTGATGATTTCCCCGTTTATTTTAATTATCTTTTATATATAAGACTATCCAATTTTTTTAATTAATTTTTTAGCCGGACCCAAAGCCTTGACTTTCGCCGTGACGCCTCTGATGACCTGCGCAAAACGATCGCCTTCGGAGGCGGAAACCCAAGTAAACATGGCTCTGTCGCCTTCCACACCAACGTAATTAAGAAAACTTTTCAACGTAGCGAATTTACGGCGCGCAACCAGATTACCCGATATATAATGACACTCACCCGGATGACATCCGGAAACCAGAACGGCATCGGCGCCGGACTGAAGGGCTTTCACTATGTAGAAAGGATTGATTCTTCCGGTGCAGGGAACGCGGATAATGCGCACATTCGGCGGATACTGAATTCTGCTGATTCCGGCCAGGTCGGCTCCGGCATAGGTACACCAGTTGCAGACAATAGCGACTATTTTCGGTTCCCATTCTTTACTTGCTAAATTCTCAGCCATATATTCTCCATCCAGCGGCCAAACGTCTATTTAGCCGTTTGCCTAGTTTAAATTATATATTTGTGCCAATACTTCTTCGTTATTGAAACCATTAAGATCAGCAGCATTCATGCGGCACGACGCCGTGCAAACTCCGCAGCCCTTGCAAAGAACCGCGTTAACTTCGGCGCAACCTTCAGCGGCGTTAACCCTGATCGCGCTGTAGGGACAATTGATTTCGCATAGACCGCAGGCAGAACATCTTTCTTTAGTAACATAAGCCGTCTTGCCCTCAGCCTGGATGAAATCAAGTGTCAAAACCATGCAGGCGCGCGATACCGCGGCATTGGCCTGGGTGATCGATTCGTCGCTGAATTTAGGCGAATGCGACATACCGCACATAAAGACGCCGTCCGTCGCGAAATCAACCGGGCGCAGTTTAACGTGCGCTTCCAGAAAGAAGCCATCCTGATTGGTCGGAACTTTCAGCATCTGGCCGATGGCCGCGTTCTCCGGATTCGGCACAACGCCGACGCTTAAAGCCACGATATCAGCCGGTAGAATAACCTGTTCGTTGAGAATCGGGTCAAATACTTTGACTTCCACTTTATCGCCTGCGGCAACCACTTCCGGTTTCCGGTCTTCTTCGTAGGACACAAATTTAATATTAAGCTCGCGCGCTTTCTTGTAATAATCTTCCTTGAAAGCGAAGGTACGGATATCGCGGTAAATGATTGTTATATCGCGTGACGGATCAGATGCCTTAAGTTCCAGCGCATTTTTAATCGCCTCGGAGCAGCAGTAACGGCTGCAATAAGGTCTTTCTTTATCGCGGCTGCCCACGCATTGAATCATAACGATATTTTTCACAGAAGCCAGTTTTTGATCTTTCTCGTAAATCAGCGTCTCCAACTCTCTTTGTGTTTTCACCGCGGCGTTCTGACCGAATAGATATTCTTTGGGTTTGTTTTCATAAGCGCCGGTAGCCACCAGAACCACACCGTGCTCGAAAATCTTCTCGCCATCTTTGGCTTGTACTGTTGTTTTGTAGTTGCCGATGAAACCTTCGATCTTTTTAATCTGGGCGGATGTGAAAATCGTGATTAAAGGGTTCTTATAAATTTTTTCCAAAAGCCCCTTCAAATGAGCGCGCGTGTCCAAACCTTCGAGTGTCTTATACAGATGATTGTAATTACCGCCAAGACGATCCTCTTTTTCAACGATGAAAGAGGAAAAACCCTGATCTGCCAGTGACATAGCCGCTGTCATACCGGCCAAACCGCCGCCGATAATCAATGCCTGATGGTTGACAGACAGTTGACCCGGTTTCAAGGGTTTGAGATACTGAGCTTTAGCCACAGCCATACGCAACAAATCTTTTGCTTTTTCCGTGGCTGCTTCCGGTTCGTGCATATGCACCCAGGAATTCTGGTCGCGAATATTGGCCATCTCAAACAAATATTTGTTCAAACCGGCCTTCTCGCAGTTTTCCTGAAACAAACCTTCATGGGTGCGGGGCGAACAGGAGGCTACAACAACACGGGTTAAATTCTTTTCCTTGATAACTTCAGCCATCTTCACCGCTGTATCCTGCGAACAGGTAAACAGGTTATCTGCCGCGTAGACAACGGTGGGCAAGCTCGCGGCATAGTCACGAACTGCCGGCACATCAACAACACCGCCGATATTGATACCGCAATGGCAGACAAATACGCCTGTGCGCACTCCCGTGCCGCGCATATCTTTTTCTTCCGGATTGTCCGCCGGGGTAATCATTGTGCCGCGACGGGACGCCAGCAATCCTTCCGCACAGGCAGCCGCAGCCGAGGCTTCCATAACTGTCTCGGGAATATCTTTGGGACCGCCGAAAGCGCCGCAAACAAAAACTCCGGGACGCGAGGTCTGAACAGGATTTTCCAGAGACGTCTTGCAGAAACCATGCTCTTCAAGCTCAATACCCATACTAGCGGCCAGCCGCTTGGCTTCCTTCGGCGGCATGAGGCCAACCGATAGAACTACCATATCAAATTCTTCTTCGTTAAGGGTTCCATCCTGATTTACATATTTAATCAGCAAATTATTTGTTTGCTGCAATTCTTTAATTACCGATGGCATTGAACGGATGTAACGAATGCCGTATTCATCTTTGGCACGATTAACAAAACGGTCAAAATCCTTGCCGTGAGCGCGAATATCCATATAGAAAATAGTGGGCTCCAGCCCCTTGGCATGTTCTTTACCGATAATCGCTTCCTTGGTCGCGTACATACAGCAGACCGACGAGCACCAGCTGTTATCGCAGGAAACATCCCGTGAACCTACGCACTGAATGAAGGCAACCTTCTTCGGTTCCTTACCGTCGGATATTCTCTGTACATGACCGAAGAAAGGACCGGACGCGGACAGGATTCTTTCAAATTGAATCGCCGTAACAACATTTTTATAAATGCCGTAACCGAATTCGCCGCGCAGACGAGCGTCAAATACTTCAAAACCGGGAGAGGCGATCACTGCGCCGACTTCAATGGTTTCTTCCTCAACAGTCATATCGTGGTCAATGGCCTTGGCAATACAGGCATCCACACACTGATAACATTCCGAACAAATACCGCAATTCAAACAGCGCTGAGCTTCCGCGATGGCCTGCGCCTCATCAAAACCAATACCGACTTCCTTGAAATTGGTTTTTCGGTCTTCCGGTTTCATGAGCGGATATTTTTCCCTGGCTACCTTGGCCACATTGGAAATGTCGCCTTTATCCGCCAGATCTTTGGTCCAGTCTTTCTCACGGCCGGCTTTCACATCCTCGCCACGCAAATACCGGTCAATGGATTTGGCCGCTTCCTTGCCCGCAAAGACAGCCTTAACGACCGTCTGGGGACCGGTAGCCACGTCACCGCCGGTGAAAACGCCGGCGATATTTGTCGCGTAAGTCACTTGATCGTAATCGATGTTGTCCATTTATTGATGGAAACACCGCTT
>CAZSAL010000074.1:0-8147 GCA_964604825.1 uncultured Elusimicrobia bacterium | reverse complement strand
GGGGAGAATGGGTGTCGTCAGGATAATATCCCCTATGGCGGACAGCTTGAAGACAGGAATATCGGGGGCTTTTTCCATATCAGAAAGAGAAAACAACCTGGAGCCCGAAATCACCTGTTTGAAATTCTGGATAAAAGATGCGGAATAATTATCTGATATTCGTAGAATCAGCCATTTGAAATAGAGATAGCTCTTCAGAAGCAGAAATGCCGCGCGGGAGGCATGCCTGTGGTAATAATGAAGCTGGCTCTGGCGGTAAACGAGAGGAACCGATGATTCCCTGCCTGCCGTTCCTCCCAGGTGATGAATGATTTTCGCTTCAGGAATGAATTCAACTTTCCAGCCATTAAGCCTGGCGCGCCGGCAGAGATCGGCGTCTTCGAAATACAATTCGAATTCAGCGTCGAAACCGGATATCTGCATGAATGCCTCCCGTCGCATAATCAGGCATGCGCCGCACACATAAGGCACCTGTCGCGCGCGACGTTGAAGAAAATCGACGATGCGGGTCAAAACCGGGAAACGCCTGATCATGCGCGGGCTTAATGCTTTCATTTTTGCTTCGCCGAACAGGATCGGATCCCAGCCCCATGCCATTTGAATATGTTTTCCGTCCAAAGAAATCAGGTTGGGACCGATGATGCCGATGTTCGGGTGAGTATCCATATATTCAATGAGTTGATCGAGCGCACCGTGCACCGGTTCGGTGTCGCTGTTCAGGAAAATAAGGTGGCGTCCCTTTGCGATTTTCGCGCCCGCGTTGCATGCCTTCGCAAATCCCAAATTATCCGAATTTTGTATCAATAGGACATCAGGATAGACTGTCTGCACTGCAGTGGATGTCTGATCTGGCGAAGCATTATCGACGACAATAATTTCATGAGAAACTGACGAAGGATTAGAGTGCAGACGCGCTAGAAGGTCGAGTGTCAGTGATTTGGTATTGAAGGTTACAATAATAATGGATATGTCCATGCTAAGAAGTTTTGGGGACTGCTGAATTCCTCCATTTGAAAATTAAAAACAAGGAGACGACGCTGATTAGCGCTTCCGTAGCCATTGTCATCCAGGCTGCGCCCATGGCTCCCCATCGGGGAATAGCATAAAGGTTCATGCCGATGTTGAAAAAAACACACGCAAGCGCTACCCATGCATTAGCAGCCTGCCGTTTTAAAAATATAAGGGTCATAGTCAATAGATAGTTTGGATAGTAAAAGAAAAGAGTTAAAGCTAAAACGCGTAGAATAGGTTGTGAGGGGGTGAAAGAATATCCCAGTATGAAACGAGGTAAAACAGACGCTATAACTAGAAGAATTAAAAAACCCAAAAAAGCCGCAAGAAGGAAACCGGCCAAATATTTCCTAAAAAAAGGAAGCCACTGATTCATATGTATTTGACGTGAAAGAGGAGCGACCAGAACGGCCATTATGGCAGTAGGGAGAATGTTAGATAATTCCAAAAAACGGTACGCCGCGTTGTACCAGCCGGTCTGCAGGTCGCCTGCCATAAACGAGAGCATCACGGTATCGATCTTGAAATAAATAACGATAAAAATATTTTGGAGAAGAACGGGGAATGCCTCTTCCCAGAGAGAGACTTTTAACTTAACTTCCTCCCCCCTGGAGGGGGAGGACTGAGGTGGGGGGAGCAGTGTCTGTTGTATGGCACCCCCTATCCCGACCTTCCCCCTCAAAGGGGGAAGGAGTTTATGTTTAAAATACCAGACCATTACGAGTGCGCCGAATGTTGCGCCAACGGCCATCGCGGCCAGTATCCCGTGCGTTTTCCAGCCAATATAAATTGCGGATCCTCCGAGGATTGTGATCAGCCATTTATGGGCTATCGTGAGCAGAGCTCCGTCCCGGAACTTTTCGTAGGCATAAGTGAATGCCTGCGCGGTCTCCATGAACGAGTTCAATCCCAGAAATATCAGGGCCAGCCAGCTCAGTGTCAGCAGTTTTCTCGCCTGCGGCTGTATCAATGAAAAAATAGTGAGCAGAACCGCCGCGGCCAGCCATAATAAAAGTTTCGATGATTGGACGTGGTGCCAATAGCCGGTGCCATTCGTAGGAGAACGTGACAGATCGCGGGTAATTATAGGGTTGAAACCATAATCAACGAGGATGGCGAAAAGTCCGGCCCATCCAAGAGCGAAAGCAAATTTGCCGTATTCCACAGGCCCCAAATGGCGAATCAACAGCAGCGTAAATAAAAAATAAACGCCGCCGCCGAGGAGGTAGCCGGACAGTTTCCAGGAGAAATTACGCGCTAACATTGGATGGATTAGGCCCTGTGAAAGGCAGGCCTCATACGAACTCTATATAGCCATGTCGGCTGGTGAATTTTAGATCCAATCGAAGATACTTGGGAAAAGCGGCCAATCCGATAATCAACGGCACATCGTTTTCGTCTGGGATCATCGCCATAACTTTAATCGGCTCAGAAACCACATGATCGTCGCTTAAGCACAGTTGAACCTGCGCCATATCAGCCTTAAGAAAACTTCCTTCTTTTGGAACAATACCCGCCAGGCGAGTTTTAAAGAGGGTTTTTTTTACGATGTCTGGAATTAGCGCCCGGGAAACGACACAATGAGGTGAGCCTGTATCGAGAATGGCGCGATATGATTTGCTCCACCCATTAACGACCTGAAATTGGACACGCACGAAGAGCCTGTACCATTCAATGGTATATCCTCTTTCCAGCGCTTCCAGGTCTTGAGTGCCAACGCACTCAATATGTATTTTCAAGGTAGACGTGAGCCCTTCCTTCGATGAAGAGCATTGGCACTTCCGGGAGAGAAATCTGACGGCGAGCCCTTATAATCACCTGACGAGGATTCTTGCCGGCGGCCAGAACCTTACGATGCGCGAAAGCCACCCATTGATTAGGATACTTTTTGGCGAGCTTATCATAAACCGAGAAAGCCCAATCATATTCTCTCTTTACTTCTTTAGATTCAGGTCCAGGTTTATCTGCAACAAACGGGTCAATATTTCTGTGTATCGTCATACAAAAAGACTAACAGAAGCTCTCATCCAAGTCAAGAAAAACCACAGTAAAAGTGTCGAAGAACATCGAATGACAACGCAGGCCCGAGATGCCGAATTCATAATTGGCTGAGTAATTTTACTCATTGGACTTAATAAAAAGCGGTCATCAAATGCAGTTTCCAGGAGAAATTACGCGCGATCAACTCATCACCTGCTTTTTCTACGCAAATAAAAAGCTGCGCTGTCACCTTCACCGCAGCGATTCAGGCGTTTAGCCTCATTCTCGAAAGCCCGTATATCTGCAGACTTGAAGATGGAACGGCTACGATTCACGAAATAAGACCGCTGATCTTGCGCAGGGATATCTCTTGCGTATTGTTCGCTGCCTATAAACTGATATGAGTCCGAATCATAAAACATGTCAAAAATCTCGAATCCAACCGTTTCAGCTACGCATTTGAGACTTGCCGGAGAATGTAGATAAAGATGCCTGGGCGCATCGAAGGCATACCAGTTGACGCCATATTTTTTCCATGCGTAGCAAGAAGCCACCGGAATCCGGATGAGTACCGTTCCCTTAGGCGCCAGTACGCCATTCACTTCACGTAACGCGGTAAAAGGGTCCGGCATGTGTTCGAATGAATGATGCATCATGACAAAATCATAGCGTCGATCAATCTGTCTAACCTCCCGCTTTAGGACCCGAATGCCGTCAGAGTAGGAGCCATCGCCCGAAATATAGGGATCAATTCCAGTCAAATCGCGGTAACCCGCCTCGCGCATAGCAATTAGTCGTGTACCGCTGCCTGAGCCGATCTCTAAGATTGACGCGCTGAGCGGGAGTCCGGCTCGCGACATCCATTCTGGCATCACGTGGACGCCTGGCAGAAAGGACAATGCGCGCAATATCGCCTTTTTCCAAGAGAACGGATCACAGAGCCATGGACCCTTGATTAAGATTTTGGACCAGCCTGGAGATTTATAGGCATAGTATTGATCTGGATAATATTTCGAAAGGTCATCGGGAATCCGTAGAATTTGGATACAACCGCAGATGTCACATTGGAAATAATCAAAACTCTCCCTAAGCCCGAACATCATTTCGCGGGCCGCAAAAGGGCTATTTTCAGAATTATTGCCGCAGATCCGGCATCTGACATTTGAATCTTTTTTATTCATCGTTAGCATGTCCGGGTTTGTAAAAGAGAAGCTATACGTTTAAATGCAGCAATCATGTCCAGTCCCCGGAGGAAAGCGCCATAAGGATTGAGATCGCAAGCAGGACGGGATTCCAGAAGAGGCCGTCGAAAAAAAGGCTGTTCAGCCAGAGGGCGCAGGCTGCAAGGAAACATGATTTTCTTAGGGCTATAGCATCGTTGGAAGCGCAGTGAATCTTACGTATGCTGTATTTGAACCATACAACCATAAAAACGATCCATGCCGTAATACCGATGAATCCCGTTTCGCTCCATAACCGCAGAACTATATTATCTGGCGATGGGATGTCCTTAGCTGATCCGGGCGCGGCATATAGATTATATTCCTGTGAAAATGTGCCTATGCCCAAACCGAACCATGGATGATTCCGGACCATACGCCAGCTGGTAATATATGAAGCCAATCTATGACTGATGGCAGGTTCGCGGTGCAGGCTTGCCCATGCCGGCAGTATCCGGCCGCTTGTCTGAACGTCTGTAAAGCGCTGCCGGATCAGTGACCGTAGTTCATAAACGCGAGAATTATTTGTCTTGAGAAGACATATTGCCAGAATTGAGACCAGAAGCACATTGACGGCTATCATTTCAGCAAGTAGTTTCCGCCAGGGTTTATATCTGACCCAGATAAATACTATGCCTGAAGCGGCGATAAGCCAACTGCTGCGCGAGAAAGTCAAAAGTAAGGATGGACCGAGCAGCGCGGAGTCTACTAACGCAATTAAGGGAGAAAGACATCCTAATGAAAGCGTCATCCCTGCAGTTAAGAGTGTGCCAAGAGGTAGAGCATGTCCGATTGCTCCATAGAGCCGCCCGGTGTTGTGCGCATATTCCGGCAAACCAATTGCCGCATTTGCCGCAATTCCCAGGACCATAAAGCGGGTGATCCACAGTGCCTGTTTTTTCGTCTTTACCAGATGAAAGGTAACCCAGCCCGCGATGATCCCTTTCATGAGAAGTCCTGTCAGGCTCTTAAAAGATATCCCATGATGCGCGCTGAGAAGGCATGATAACAACCATATCGCGATAAGCGCCGCCAGCGGCAGACCTTTCCGCGTGAGTCTTGCGCGAATATGCCGGAAAGTCAGCAGGCCAGCCAGGATTGAAAGCGCACCGTAAACCACATAATCCGCAGGGAAAGACCTCCCATGCAGAACGATTAAACGTTGCTGAACAGTCATTGGAACATAGAGACTAAAAAACATAATGCCGTAGATACAGGCGAAGGTTATTCGTTTCAGGGGTGTACTCATAAAGCTATGCGAATTTCCTCTCTTTATACGGCGAGGTCAATTCGTGATTAAGTTCGTCTTCGAAGCTGGTTAAGACGTTTTCCTTATTCCACTGATTCACGGCCACCATCCGTCCGCGTTGCCCCATGATTGAACGACGTTCAGGATCTCCAGCCAATTGAATAATCGTATCCGCCAGACTCTCCGCGTTTTCCGGCAGTGAGAGGATCCCGCAGCCAACAAGCAGACTGGCAATCTGAGATCCAGGCGCTGCGGTCGCTATGACCGGACGTCCGCTGGCAAACATTCCGGTTAATTTCGAGGGCATGGAATAGTCCAGGGAATTTGGACGTTGAATCAATAAATGGATATCAGCCATATTCAAAAGCAAATTCAAGCGTTCAGGGGCCTGTAATGGCAGAAAGCGGATATTGTTTAGACCCTTTGCCATTTTTATTAAAGATTCGCGGGTTGCTCCGTCTCCGCATATAACTATTTGCACCTGCGAACATGAAATTAATAAACGATGAGCAGCGTTGATAATAATTTCAAGGCCTTGTTTGTTCCCTATGTTTCCTGAATAAAGGGCAATGACTTGATGGTCATCAAAACCAAGTTCACGGCGCAGCGGACTGGGCTGGTCCAGAGGAGCGATCATGGTGACATCAACCCAGTTTGGGAACAAAAACCGCCGTTCTTTCGGAACGCCTTTTGCCGTTAAACGTTCAAACATCCGGTCCGAAATAGTGGAAACGCGGTCAAATCGCTGCAGCAGAGTCCGTTCGAAGACGCTAATCATTCGTTTCAATAAGAAGGACTTTGTCATGCCTAATGAAACGGCAGCGTCAATTTCAAAATCCTGAATGTGCATCCATGCCCTGGCTCCTGTCAGACGAGCTGCCAGCCACGCTGCGGGGGCGCAAAATAAAGCCGGTTGGATAACAACGACTATGTCCGGGTGTTCCCGGATGCTGCGCCAAATAGCTACAGGAAAGCTACTTAATGCAAATGACAGTAGATGAATCAATCTCGTAAGAAGACGCGGCTTCTTTGGAACCCATAACGGGCAGCGATGGACCGAGACACCGTTACTCTGTTCAGAGTAATATCGATAAGCTGTGTAGCCATGTGAAATGCGCCATTGGGGATAATAGGGTGGTGCGGTTATGACCGTAACTTTATGTCCTTTTAAGGCGAGCGTTTCCGCCATTTCACCAGAGTATTTTCCGATGCCTGCGAGTTCCGGAGAGTAATTGAGAGTAATCAGTAGGATTTGCATCAGACAATTGTTCTGGCCCGAACTGGTTTCGCAGGATTTCCCTGGTAAATGGTATATGGTTCAGTGTCTGAAGTGGCCACACTCCCAACCGTCAACACAGAGTGACTCTTAAGCGTGACACCTGGACAAACCGTTGCTTTCGCTCCCACCCAGACTCCATCTTCAATAACGATTGATTCATTCTTCAAATCAAAAGTTTCATTTTTGTAATTATGATTGTTTGTCAATATATACGCCCCTTGGGAGATACAAACATTATTTCCCAACCGGACAAAGGCCATATTATCAATCCATGTCCCTTCCCCAATCCAGACGTAATCACCAACACACAGAAACCATGGGTATTTAATGGTCACACGAGGTTTTAACACGAAACCGCGACCAACTCTAGCCCCGAAAATCCGTAAAATCACAGTCTTCAATGAACTGGGCCAGGGAATGATTGTCTGAAGAAAAATAATGCATACGCAGTACCAGAGAACCCGCCGGATAATCGATCCAGGGCTATAATCTCCGTTGGAATAACGGTCAAGTCTTACTGTTTTTTGTCCCATTGTTGTTGTGTTATATTGCTGGATCCAAGCTGGTTAAAAACTGCAAGCATAGCTTGAGCGCTATTAAACCATGTAAATAGCCGAACCTGTTCCAAGCCACGACGGCATAATTCTTTACGGTAATCAGAATCTAAAAGAACCTGCAATATGCCGTTGGAAATAGAGTCTGTTTGCATGGGATCAACGTAATGTGCTGCGTTCCCAAGAACCTCTGGAAGGGAAGAAACATTTGAAGATATGACAGCTGTTCCTTGTGCCATGGCTTCTAATGGGGGAAAGCCGAATCCCTCGTAAATAGAAGGAAAGACAAACACCGATGCTCCGGCATAAAGATCAAGAAGGTCACGGTCACTGACAAAGCCGGGCATCAGTATTCTGTCGCGGTAGAGGGAGCGCTCAATCTCTGAGTAAAAATCATGATTTTCCCAACCAATCCGGCCAGCCAATACAAGATCATGAGGGATCTTGTCCGCGATTTTGCAAAATGCATTTACGGTCCGGCGCATATTCTTTCGAGGTTCTATAGTTCCAACGCCAAGAATATAAGGATGATCGATTCCAAACCTTTCGTGCAAACGCTTCTTCAACCCTTCAATCTCAACATGTCTTGCGAGATGATCCGCACCGAGGTGGATAGTTCGCATAAATTTATCGCCTGTCGAAAAATAATGCTTAACGTCCCGCAAGGTTGAGTCTGAATCAGCCACAATCGCATCGGCGCGCAGGATTGAAAGTGGCATCATCGTCCGCATGAGAAGAACATTTGGTAAAGGCAGCATTATAGGGAAAATATAGGGCACCAAATCGTGAATAGTAACAACGGTTTTAACAGACTTCGGGATCATCGGCGGTAAAATATGATTCGTTGCCCATAA
>CAZSAL010000073.1:5610-8521 GCA_964604825.1 uncultured Elusimicrobia bacterium | reverse complement strand
CCATAACCGGCGCCGCCGCCGCTCCAGCCGCCGGATGAACTCGCTGATCCCTTGCCAGGGCCGCTTCCCGCCACACCGCCGCCCCCTCCTCCTGAAAACCCCATGCCGTCCGCGTTGAAAAAGGTTCCGGCTGCGATCGTCATACTCGATCCGACAATCTCAAACCCGGCGCCGCAGGCTACGCCTAAACACGCACCGGCGTTACCGTTCGTATCGCCCGCAAACGTTACCGTGCCTCCGTAAACAGTGAAAGTGGAAACGTATATTGCGTGTACCTGCGTGGGAATTGATCCCGATATCGTCACCGCGCTCGACGAAAACGCCACTGTGCCGGTGTAATTGGGGTTCAGCGTGATCGAGGCGAGCGCATTGGCCTGTGATGTTCCCGCGACCGCCATGGTATCCACCGTGCAGTTCGCGTTGGATCCGTACAGACCGTCAAACAACAACTGATCGCCCGGCTGGGGAACCTGCTGGGGATACCAGTTCTTGCTGTTGGACCACTTGCCATTGCCCCCGCCGTTTGTCCAGATGCGCGAGCTTGTATTCACGAGAAATTGCCAGTTGGCATTATTGCCCGCAGACACGCTTGTGCCGTCATTGGCCATGATGACCTGTCCCATGGAAGCGTTGTTATCCTGGACGGCGACGTAAGAAACAGCGCTCGAGGCTCCAGGCTGCAGGTTCAAGTAGGACTGCACCCCTGTGCTGGTAGAGCGGATAAAAACATATCCGGCGCCTGATCCATACAGGTGCAGGAGATTGGTGACAGTCGTCGTAGCGCCCCCCTGGAACGCCAGCCAGGTGTTGGGCGTCACATCCTGCAGGTTGTAAAAGGTAGCGGAGCCAGTGAGCGTGGCGGTTGATCCTGCTGCCGGCGCGAACGTGACTGTGGAGGTGCCGGCGTTGAAGGCAGCTCCAGGCTGCAGGCTCCAGGCTCCGGACACCGCGATATTAGCGGACTGTGCGGTGAAGGTGCCTTTGTTCAACGCAAAGTTCTGGGAAATATTGATCGTCTGAGTCGAAGCGTTGACAATGCCGGTATAGCCGCCGGCGGTCGCGGCGCTGATCGTAATCGTGCTGACGTTCACCGTCGTATCGATGGCGCAGTTGCCGGGGCCGTTGCCGTCAAAGATTACCGTATCGGACGGGCCGGGGAGGAGGACTCCGCCGGACATTCCCGAACCCGTCCCCCAGTTCGCCAGGTTCGACCAGTTGCCCGCGCTTGTCGCCGTCCAGTAAACCGTCTGCGGCCCGCTGGTGAACCGCCAGTTCACGATGTTACCGGAGTTGACCGACGTCCCGTCATTGGCGTAAATGGTCTGGCCGCCCGAGGCATTATTGTCTTTCACATTCGCGTAGCTTATGGTGGTCGTGGCTCCCGGCTGCAGGTTCAGGTACGTCTGCTGGCCGCTGATCGTAGATCTTATATAGACCGGAGTTCCGAGCCCAGAGCCCTTAGCCACAAAGTTGTTTGTAACGGTAGTGGTAGCTCCCGCCTGGAATTGGAGCCAGGAGACTGGAGCCTGGAGCTGTAGTGAATAGAAGGTGGTCGACCCCGTGAGCGTTGCCGTAGACCCCGATGCGGGCGCGAAGGTCACGGTGGAATTGCCCGCGTTGAAAGTCCCGCCGGCCAGAGTCAGGTTACTGGTAATGGTCAGCGGATAGTTCTGCGTTTTGAAGTTCCCGGTATAGCCGGAAGTGATGGTGACGCTGGCCACCTCCACGCCCTGATCCATATCGCACTCGCCTGTTGCATCCCCGTCGAAAATGACGGTATCGCCCGGTCCGGGCGGAATCGTCGGCGTCAGCCCGCCCCCGCCCGCAGTCGCCGTCGACCAATTCTGCAGCTTGTACCAGTTGCCCGCGTTTCCGCTCTGCACGACCCAGTAGAGCGTCGCCGGCGCCGGGCGGAAAATCCAGTTCAGGTTATCGCCAACGTCGACATCGGTAGTGGACGTGGCGTAAACGGCGACCCCGCCTGACGCGTCCGAGTCCTGCACCCTGGTGTTGACGATCGTGCTTGTCGCTCCGGCAACCAGAACCAGTTTCCACAACGTGCCCTGAGTCTTACTGAGCAGACTGACATTTCCGAGTCCTGAGGTTTGAGGTCCGATTCCGAGATAGCCGGTGATCGTACAACTCGCCGGGGCCACGGCGAACTGAATTGTTGTCCCGCCCTGGAGCGCCGTAAAGGTCGATACCGTCAGGCTGTCCAGGAACTGCACTACAGCAGGTGAGGCGTTCTGCACGGCAACGGAGTAATACGTATTGCCGGCAGATTGAACGGTCTGACTTCCCGCGCCGGTCAAACGCAGTATTGTGGACGCTAACGAGATGCCGGAAGCAGGAAAACTAACGCCGCCGCTTACCGTGATCGTCGAAAATCCAGCGTTGAACGTTCCTCCTGCAACGCTCAACGGACCATTGACGGTCATCGAAGACCCGCTGGTAATCCAGGACCCGTTCGTCTGGGAGAAGGAAGTTACGCTCATCGGCGCGCCGCCGGCAGTGAAGCTTTCTCCAGTAAGCGTCAAGGCGCCGCTCACTGCAATCGGCGCGGGACCGCCGGTAAACATCCCGCTCGAGAGCGTCATCGTACCGGTAACCGTCAGCGTTGATCCCGTCACTATGCACGTCGAAACCGACTGACTGAACGATCCCGTATTGATGGCCGCGCTCGATGCGGTGAAGCTTTCGCTAGTCAGCGTTACGGCGCCGCTTACTGTAATCGGCGCGGGGCCGCCGGTAAACATCCCGCTCGAGAGCGTCATCGTACCGGTGATAGTCAGCGTAGAACCCGTTACAACGCACGTCGAAGCCGACTGGCTGAATGATCCCGTATTGATGGCCGCGCTCGATGCGGTGAAGCTTTCGCCAGTCAGCGTTACGGAACTGCTCACTGCAATCG
>CAZSAL010000073.1:0-5510 GCA_964604825.1 uncultured Elusimicrobia bacterium | reverse complement strand
CTCGATGCGGTGAAGCTTTCGCCAGTCAGCGTTACGGAACTGCTCACTGCAATCGGCGCGGGACCGCCGGTAAACGTACCGCTGGAGAGAGTCATCGTACCGGTGATCGTCAGCGTAGAACCCGTTACAACGCACGTCGAAGCCGATTGTGTGAACGAACCGACCGTGATCGAAGCGCCAGGAGCCGTGAGCGTTTCACTCGACATAATAACGGCCCCAGCCGTGATCGCGGACGAAGAAATATTGACAATTCCGCTCGAGATGGAAACCGTACCGTTGACCGTAAGGGAAGATCCCGGCGCGCTGTAAGATCCTCCCGTCAGCGTCATGCCTCCGCTGATAGAAAGCGAAATCGAACCGCCGTTCCATGTCCCGCTCGACTGCGTCAGGCTGTTCGCCGTGATGGTCGCCGACGAAGCGTTGAAAACGGCCTTGTTGGCGAGGTTGAGCGATCCCACCGCCAGCGCAGAACCGCCCGCATTAAATATGCCACTCGCCAGAGAAAGGCTGGAACTGACCGTCACCGCATAGTTCTGGGTATTGATCTGACCGGCAAAATAATAGCCGCTGGTCACCGTAAGGCTGGTCACCGCCACATTGACGTCGATACTGCAATTCCCGGAGCCGCCCGCATCGAACACGGCCGTGTCCAGCGGGCCCGGAATAGAGACCGTTCCCGGGGTGTTGGCGGACCCAAGAGACGACCAGCTCCCCGGACTGGACCATGTCCCCGTCGAGCCGCTCGGAACGACCCACCAGTAGGTTTGCGGGACGGTGGTGAACACCCAGTTCGCGTTATCTCCGCCGTTAACGACCGTCGAGCTGGTGGCGTAGATCGTCTGGCCGCCGGACGCGTCCGAATCCTGCACGGTCGTATTGACGATGTAATACGTAGCCCCCGCCAGGAGAGAAAGCTTCGCATGCGTTCCCGGCAGGGAGGAGCGGAGAGAGACTGTTCCGAGTCCCGAGTTCTGAGTTCCGAGACCGAGGTAGTTCGACACCGAAATCGCCGAACCGGTGGAAATCACCAGGAACGTGTTAGGGGTGGTATCTTGAAGCGCGTAAAAAGTAGTGGCGCCAGTCAGCGTCGCCGTGGAACCGGCGGCGGGGGCAAAAGTGACAGTGGAGGCGTTGGCGTTGAACACCCCTGTCGAGGAAATGACCATGCTCCCTGTAATGGTGATGGACGAGGTGTTGGCGTTGAAGGCCCCGCCGTTAAAGACGACCGTACTAATACTCACCGCCGAACTGCGCGCCGTAAACGTGCCGTTATCGATTTCGAAACTGTTGGCAGTGACTGCGTTGTTCGCCGTATCCAGGGTCCCACCCACCACCGTCAGCTTGCCGTTCGTGGTCAGCGGTCCGCTCAGGGTGTAGGCGCCCCCTGTTCCGCCTGCCGCCAAAACAGCGACCTCTCCGGCTGTGAGCGCCCGGTTGTAAATGCGGACATCGTCCAGGCTCCCGCTGAAATAACCTGACGAGTCATTTCTCTCTCCCATATAGATAAGATTATCGGCTGTTCCGATAGAAAAACCACCCGTATCAGACGTCAAGGCAACAGGATTCCCATTAACGTACATGACAATGGTGTTGGAAGTTGTGTTAAAGGTGGCGGCCAGGTGGTACCACTGGCCAGTAGAATATCCTGTTGCCGTAATATGATCGGCGTACTGAACTCCGTTTTTATATACGGCAAGACTCCAGTGAGTGTTACTACCGTTACCCGAATCCCCGGACGTCAATTGGAAAGCATTATTGCCATCGATATTGCTGAACACTATTCTCTGATTTGCGCCATGCGCGTTAAAGTCTGCCTGCTTTACCCATAAAGCCAGCGTAAAACTGCTATTCAACGGATTCACGCCGGCAGACCGTAAGCTTTTGATATAGTCAGGGTATTGGTAGTTGAAGGCCAGCGCGCCATTGACAGGGCCGGTTGTATGCATGACCGAAGTGTTCTCTTGCGCCGTTCCGTTATTGTTATTCCCTGAAAAATCGGAGACCGTGGCGCTGGGAGCGTTATTATCCATGGGCCAGTACGAGGCCATCCCGCCGCCAATTATAAGGTTGTTGAATCCACCGGAGGGCGGCGTCAGCGTCTGGCCGCTAAGACTGCCAAGGGATACGGTTCCGTTAGGAAAAGCTGCGGAACCAGGGTTAAAGTTTCCACCTACAGACATATTCCCTGAAGGCGCGATGAAGGCTCCGCCTGCCGGCGCGAAATCCCCTGCGATGGAAAAGGTCCCGCTGCCGCCTGTGAACGTACCTCCGGTCTGAGTATAGGAGCTGACCGATAAGGTCCCGCTGCCGCCCGTGAAGATTCCCCCTGTCTGGTTAAAAGAACCGGCCGTTATACTGCTCCCCGACTGGTTGAAAGTCCCGGAGATAATCGAAAGATTGGCCGAGGAGAGCGTCCCCGCCGCCGTCAGAGTGCCGCTGCCGTTCAGCGTGAGAATATTGAAGGATTGTCCCGCCGAGGTGAGCGTCTGCGCGCCCGAACCATTGAACGTCACGGTGGAACTTCCGGCGTTGAAGGCAGCTCCAGGCTGCAGGCTCCAGGCTCCGGACACGCTGATCGACGACGACTGTGCATTGAATGTCCCGCTTGAGACCGTCAACCCACTATTGATGGTGATCGTGGCTGAAGATGCGGAGAACATCCCGTAGTTCAGGGTGAAACTAGATACCGTAATCGTCTGCGATGAAGCATTGATAGTTCCGGTGTAGCCGCCCGTGGTCGCGGTGCTGATGGTCATGGAAGCGATGTTCACTGCCATGTCGATGGTGCAGTTGCCGGGGCCGTTTCCGTCAAAGATCGCCTGCTGGCCGGCTTGCGGCGCGCCAAAACCGCCCGTCCCTCCGGAAGTTACCGCCCAGTTGTTGTAATTGGACCAGTTGCCTGTTGTTGTGGCTACCCAGTAGCGGTCCGTTCCGCCATAAATGTAAATGGTCCCAGTAGAACCATTTTGATACCCTGTGCCGCCGGCCACTGTGAGAACCGAAAGCGAGGCAGTGCTGACATTTGGAACATAGATCGCAACCCGCCCGCCGCTGCCGCCGCCGCCCGGAGTTGTAAGAATTCCATTCCCGCCAGCGGCCGTGATGGTACCTGTTCCCGCAAGGACTCCCGCCGTGATATTGATGCTGCCGCCGCTGCCGCCGCCGCCCGATACAGAACTGCCAACACCCATAGCGGAAAGCGTTCCATTAACCGAAAGAGTTCCTGTGATGTTCAAAATCACCGCGCCGCCGCCACTGCCGCCAAAGTTGAGACTATTGGTAAATCCTATATACTTACCGCCACCTCCTGAACCAAGGGCTACAGGGCTTGACGTTGAACCGTAAATGACCATACCTCCGGAGCTACCGCTACCGGAGCCGCCTACGCCTCCATAGCCTCCTCCTCCTCCGCTACCAGATGTACCCGCGCCTCCATCGGGACCGGAGCCAGTGCCATTCGGTTCTCCCCCCATAAACCCCAGGCCGTCGGCATTCAGGCTGGCTCCCGATTGAATCGTCACATTCGCGGCAGTGATCGTCGCAGCGCCGCCGCAGGCCACACCCCCGCACTGGCCTGCGTACATTCCGGCATTGCCGTCGATCTGCAGGACCGCGCCGGTGCTGACTACGATGCTGCCCGTTCCGAAATTGTAGGCGCTGGTAAAGTTCGAACCCAGACGCAGAGGCGAAACAATCCCGTTTCCGCCCACCGTGAGGCTGAAGTTCGCGGGAAACGCTATTGACCCGGTCATGGTTTGAAATACATTCACAGTACAGACGCCGCCGTTGACCTGAAGCGTCCCGGTAAAAGAGCTCAGGCTGGTTCCGCTCAAATCAATCCAGCCGCCGGCTCCTGGGGCTCCATAATCGTCGCTTCCGTCCCCGGTCCCGGCGCCGCCGTTGGCCGTGATCGTACCTGAGCTGAGCGACGCTCCCGTGCCGCTGATGACTATGGAACCACCGCCTCCTCCGTCTTCGCCCGTTCCACCGTTCGTTGTGACCGCTCCTGTATAAGAAAAAAATGAACTAACCGTCAGGGCGATCCGTCCTCCTCCTCCTCCTCCTCCTCCTCCTTGATTAGAATTGCCTGCGCTCCCTGCGCTGCCGCCAATAGCCGTTATGGTTCCGCTTCCCGTAAAGGTTGCAGCCGTGATATTGATGCTGCCGCCGGCGCCGCCGCCGCCTGTTGAACTCGCCCCGGCCAGGCTGGCTGCGCCGCTTGCGGAAAGCGTTCCGTTGACTGTAAGGGTATTGGAAACGTTCAAAATCAGCGCGCCGCCGCCGTTGCCGCCGGATGTACTCCCCCCGCTCCCCCCTCCAGATCCCAATGCCACTGGGTTAGACGTGGAACCGTAAACGCCTGATGGGCCTACCCCCGCCCAACTACCGCCTCCTTTTCCACTATAGCCACCACCGAAGCCGCCGTAATTGGAACTGCCGCCTCCGGGAACCGGGCCTTTCCCGCTATTATTCCCGCCGGCACGCCCCCCGGCAAAACCAAAACCGTCAGCATTCAGGCTGGCGCCCTGTTGAACCGTCACGTTCGCGGCAGTGATCGTCGCCGCGCCGCCGCAGGCAGAACCCAGACACTGGCCTGCGTTCATCCCGGTGTTGCCGTCGATCTGCAAGACCGCGCCGGTGCTGACTACTATGCTGCCTGTGCCAAAATTGTAAGCGGTGGTAAAGTTCGAACCCAGAAGCAGAGGCGAAACAATCCCGCTTCCGCCCACCGTGAGATTAAAGTTCGCGGGAAATGCTATCGAGCCAGTCAGCGCTTGAACGGGATTTGGGGAAGCGCCGCCGTTGACCTGAAGCGTCCCAGCGAAAGTATTAAGGCTGGCTCCGCTCAAATCGATCCAACCGCCGGAACCGGGAGGGTATGTTGAATTGGTCGTGGCACCGCCGTTGGCAGTGATCGCGCCTGTGCTGATCGTTGCTCCATTTCCGCTGATGATAATCGATCCCCCGCTGCCGCCGCCTGCGCCGGGAGCCGCCCCGCCATTCGCTGCGATCGTTCCTGTATAGGAATAAGCTGAAGAAACCGTCAGGGCGATACGCCCGCCGGCACCGCCTCCACCTGGGCAGTTGCTTCCAGTACCGGCAATACCGCCGGAAGACGTTATAACACCACTTCCCGCAAGAGTTCCGGCCGTGATATTGATGCTACCGCCTGATCCGCCTCCTCCCGGGTAGTTTCCGTTCGCACTTCCCTGCCCATTTGCGGAAAGCGTTCCGTTGACGGTAAGGGTATTCTGAACGCTTAAAATCAACGCGCCGCCGCCATTGCCGCCCGCCGTAGTATTCGCGCCTGCTCCACCTGATCCCAGAGCTACAGGGCTGGTCGTGGAACCGTAAACACCTCCAACACTGCTATTTCCCCAGCCTGCCCCTCCAACTCCCCCATAGCCTGCTCCGGCGCCACCCTGCATACTGCTGGTTGTGCCTTTTCCCGGACCGGTCCCGCTTGTGTTGAGAGCGCCCCCGGCAAAACCCAGGCCGTCGGCGTTCAG
>CAZSAL010000072.1:0-8993 GCA_964604825.1 uncultured Elusimicrobia bacterium | reverse complement strand
AACCAGGCAACTTTTTTGCCTATAAACTACTCTTTAAAAAGTGGGTGAGGTCGTGGATAAACTTTGCAAACTATGTGGCTTGACTGGCTGGAAAAACGTTTTGGTCATTGGTCCGTGGCGCATTTCCCGCTTTTTATTGTGGCGGCCAACGGTATCATCTATCTGCTGGGGATGACTCAGCCGGGTTTTACCGGACGTTTGTTGCTTGACCCGGTTATGGTGCGTTTCGGGGAATGGTGGCGGGTGATGACTTTTCTTTTTGTTCCCCCGTCGATGGGTCCGTTCTGGCTGGTATTCTGGCTGCTCCTACTTTATCAATATTCCCAGGCCCTCGAATATGAGTGGGGCAGTTTCCGCTTCCTGGTCTTCTATGTAATCGGGGCGCTGGCTACTGTTGTTGCTTCTCTCTGGAGCGGGCAGTCGCTTTCAAATCTCCCGTTAAACACGGTGTTGTTCCTTGCATTCGCGACATTGTTTCCGGATTTCCAGTTGTTGTTATTCTTTGTAATTCCCATAAAGGTGAAATATCTGGCATGGGTTTTCTGGGCAGGTATTATCTATTCGCTTGTTTTTGGCGGGGCGGCAACCAGAGTCGGAGTAATTGCGTCGCTGGTGAATTACGCGATCTTCTTTGGGCCAGGAATCTGGAATGGTTTGCGTATCCGCTGGTTGGTCTATAATAACCGGAAACGCTTCCGATAGAAATCACAACTGATTCCGCGCTTCATAAATTCCTTCGATAACAGTCTCCGGAACATCGACGATAGCCAGACGTTCGCGCCCTGAAGCGGGGCCGTGATAATCTGATCCTCCGGTGCAGATCAGACCAAGATCATGCGCCAGTTCCACATAGCGCCGCGTAAGTGAACGGCTATGTTCCGGATAGTAGGCTTCAATGCCCATCAATCCCGCCGCTTTAAGTTCTTTCATAAGCGCATCAGAATCTTCGTATCGCGGATGAGCCAGCACCGGCACCCCTCCTGCCTGCCGGATAATATTAATCGCTTCGTTTGCCGTGGGAGATTCCGGTTTTACGTAAGCCGGCGCGCCTGTTTTCAGAAAACGGTCAAAAGCCTCGTGCCTGCTGCGCACTATTCCCTTTTTTTTAAGCACATCCGCTACGTGCGGCCGTCCTACGGAGCCTCCTTTGGTCGCGTCCATAATTTCCTGCAGGGAAATCGCTATGCCCATTTTCTCGAATAACGGCAGCATCCTTTCTATCCGGTTTAAACGGCGCCGGCGGTAGTCCAGAAGTTTATTCTGGAAGGCGGCATTGGTCGGGTCAATCAGGTAACCGAGTATATGGCAGGAACGTTCTTCGTCCAGAGTGTTGATTTCAATGGCCGGCAGGATTTTTATTTCGGGAAACTTTCCAAAAAGAGGCATCAGAGATTCATATCCCTGCGTTGAATCGTGGTCGGTGATGGCAAGATAGCGCACTTTGATGCCGGCCGCCTCAGCCAGAAGGACTTCAGGCGCGACAGTGCCGTCAGAGGCCGTGGTATGAGTGTGAAGGTCAACCTGGCTCGGCATGAGCCTGAGAACTTAAATCTCCGGGGCAGGGACTTCCTGTTCCGACTGGCAGGGCATGCAGTATCTGGCCCAGGGCATAATCTGTATACGCTTATGGGAAATTGGTTTTTGACATGATTCGCACAAACCAAAAACGCCTTTTTCGATTTTGCGCAGCGCCGCCTCAACCATGTCGAGAGTGCTTTTTTCGGAGTCGGTAAGTTCGAAAAGCATTTCCTTTTCCACGGAGCGTGTGGCGATGTCGGCTTCATCGCCGACTCCGATGTCTTCGATTTCCTGTTCTTTTTTGCGCTGAACAATTGCCAGCATATCATCACGCTTTTGCGAAAGAACTTCCCAGAATTCCCGAACCGTGTCTGCGGATAACGGTTTTACCGCTACGCCGTGTGACTTCGACGCAGTGGACGGCGTCCGTTTCACCGTGTGTTTTTTCTTTTTTGAAATCGATTTTTTAGTTTTCTTTTTCATTTTACGCTCCCGATATTTATTGTGCCGTATAGACTACACCTTTGCACTTTCGAAGTCAATGGGTTTTTGACAATCGAATCTACCGGTTGGCTACCACTTTTATCGTGCGGAGGGTTTCGGTTTCCTGGCCGCTGATACGGATGTCCTTGTCGGCGAGATCGCTGAGGAATTCAACGATCTCTTTTGTGATGCGCTCCCCTGGAATCAATACGGGGATTCCCGGCGGGTAAGGCGTAAGAGTCTGCGCGCTGATATGCCCCGCGGCTTTCGAGAGAGGAACACGCTTTGATCTGTGCAGCAAAAATACGTCCCGTGGGATCATTACCATTTCCGTAGATAATGAAGGCAGCTGCAGCACCCAGTTCATTTCTTCTCCGGGTTCCTTCCGGTCGATCTCTTCCAGGGCGTTAAGCAATTTTTCCACATCATGCCGCGTAGTGCCGGTCCCCATGATTGCGATCAGGTTGAACAGGTCGGCGCAGTCGACCTGTATGCCGTATTCAAAAGCCAAAATGTGCTCAACATCGTGGCCGGAGAGGCCCGTGCGGGTTACATTCAGGGTAAGTTTAGTCACATCAAGGTCATAACCTTTGGCCCTGATCTCCCCCTGCGTAAAACAATAGATCCTCTCCATCCGGTTAATCCGTTCGCGCGCTTCGTTTGCCAGCCTGATCAGACGGCTGAAAATTTTTCCCCCCTGAAAGAAAACCTGCCTGCGGGCGGCGTCAAGGGAAGCCAGGATCAGGTAATTGGGACTGGTAGTCTGCAGAAGCGATAGGATCTTGCGCACCCGGCTGATGTCGACCATATCCGAATTCACGTGCAGCACTGATCCCTGCGACAGAGCCGAAAGAATCTTGTGGGTCGATTGCACGCACATGTCGGCCCCGACTTCTACGGCGGAAACCGGCAGGTCCGGGTGGAACTTCAAGTGCGGTCCGTGAGCCTCATCCACAATGAGAATTTTGCCGCGCTCATGACATATCTGCGCGATTTTGCGCAGGTCGGTTGCGACTCCGTTATAAGTGGGGCTTGTAACGAAAACAGCCTTGGCTTCAGGAAACTGCCGTAACGCATTTTCCACCTGCGTGGCGTCGGAGTCAAAAATTATATCGAGGTGCTGGTCTATCTTGGGTTGAATCCAGATCGGCCAGACGCCGGACATTATGATTCCGGCGAGGGTCGATTTGTGGGCGTTGCGGGAAAGAATTATGGAATCTCCCGGGTGACATACGGCCATAATCATGGCCATATTGCCCACGGACGAACCGTTCACTAAAAATTGCGAATATCGGACGCCATAAGCCTGGGCCATCAGTTGCTGGGCTTTTTTTATGGGACCTACGGGATCATGAAGCGAATCTACTTCCGGAAAGACGGTGACATCCAGGTCATAAAGTTTTGTGCCGGTGAAACTTCTAAGCTTCGGGTCTATGCCCTGCCCGTTCTTATGGCCTGGAGTGTGAAAAGAGGTCATCCCGCGTTTGGTCCGGGACACCAGGACATCCAATAAAGGCGCTTTCTCCTGATTCATCAGCGTGAGATTTGGTTATTTAAAAAAGAATACAGGTTTATCTTCGGTAATGATTTGTTTCTCTTTTTGAATCCGCGTGCGCAGGTACTTGGGAATATGGAACAGGCCGATATGGGATTCACCGTCGTAAAAAAGAAGATCTTTGGACAGGCGCTTGATGCGCTTGTCCACTTCGGACGCGGTCAATTTCAGCGGATCCGCCTTCTGCGTGCAGATCAGGAATGCCCACGGCACGTCAAATGAGGGAACGAACGCATAAAAAGGCCGCACAATTTTAAAGATATTTTTAAGAGTGCGTCCCAGGACGGCATGGAAATGCATCTGCACAAGGCTGCCGGAACCAGCCTGGGCGATGAAAATTCCTCCCGGTCGCAGGCGGGTTGCCATCTTCCTGTAAAACTCCAGAGTGTACAGCTGATAGGCCGGTCCCCCTTCGATTGGAGTCGGCAGATCGGAAATAATAATGTCAAACTTTTCATCGGTTTCAAGAACAAATTTTCGCGCATCGCCTATTATTAACCGGGTCTTCGGATGTTCAAGCGTTCCCTTGTGCCATTCCTTCAGATATTCCTTGCAGAAATCGACCACTTCGCCGTCTATGTCGACCATCGTTACGCGCTGGACGCCGCGGTGGCGCAGAATTTCGCGCACAGTCGCGCCTTCGCCGCCGCCGAGTATCAGGATATCTTTTGGGTCGGGATGCAGGACCATTGCCGGCTGGACCAGGCATTCATGATAAATGAATTCATCCAGTTGCGCCGATTGCATTTCTCCATCAAGAATCAAGCACCGGCCGAAAGAATACGAATCTGCAAGAATCGCGTTCTGGAACTTCGTCCGGGTCTGGATAATCGTCTTTTTTATTTCGTGGCTGTGGGATTCATGCGGAGTGAAACGTTCCGTAAACCAGTTGTGCGTCAATTCGGTTTGCGAAGGCGTTGGCGGCGCTTCATCTGAAGTTCGATCGATGTCAGGCACTAGAAGGGTTTATGCTTGAGGAGTTTTGCGGGAACGGGAAGAACTCCGCGCTTCATTTCTACCGCAGTCATATTTTTTGCCTTGAATCTTTTAACCATGAAATTATATGCGCGCCAGGGGTTGATCTCTGTCCCGCAGGTGTAAATATCAACGGAGGCATAATTGAATTCGGGCCAGGTATGAATTGCCAGATGAGATTCGGCAATGACGATAACGCCGGAAATACCGTGAGGATTGAAAGTGTGAAAAACTACGTCGACGATCCGCGCCTTGGCGTAAAGCGCCGCATCCGTAAGTATTTTTTCAACTTTCTGGACGTCGTTCAAAATTTTCGGATCGCAGCTGTAAAGCTCGACCAGGAGGTGTCTTCCCAGCGATCTCAATGTTTCGTCCCGTGCGGAGCGGTATTCATTGCAGAAAAATTATAGATTTTTTGTTTCAGGAGTCAAGAAAATTTCGTCAATTTGAAAAAATATTTTTCGGACGCGCACGCGTACGGAGGCTATTCCCAGAGTTTCAGATTGAATCCGCCGAAGAAAGTCCGGCCTGGAAGCGGGAATCCTGGCTGCTCTTCATATCGCTTATCAAACACATCCGCGACGCCTGCGTACAGTTCCATCTGGCGGAGTTGATAAGCAAGACGCACGTCCTGAACATACTGCGATCCGAGTTTATTCCCGGAATTATCATTTCCGGAATAACGGCTGTCTTCATAGCGGCCGGTGAAATCAGCCCGCCAGCGTTTTGCCCATTTGACAGATAAAGTGTCGTTTGCCGTGTGGTGCGGGCTGAATGCGAGCGGCACATAATCCGAAAAGCCGTCCGGAATGCCCTGATTGATCATAAAAGTGTAGTTCAGAGTATTGCTTAAATTTGAATTGAACATATCCGCCAGTTCCGCTTCGACTCCCTGTCGCCGCGCTTTTCCGACATTTTGGACATTGAATACATCCGGCGAAGTCTCGATGGTTTGAATCAGATCAGAGATGTTCGAAAAGAAATAAGTGGTGCGGAAACTATTGGATGCGTTGTGCACTTCGAAGCCGCCGTCGAATGTCCAGGCCTTTTCAGGTTTAAGTTCCGGGTTGCTGTTGAAAAACGGCGTGAACAAATTAAGTTCATCAATACTTGGCGCCCGGAATGAATGCGCCGCCGAAGCGTTCAGTCTCAAGTTGTCAGTGACGTCATCAACCATCTGCATGCGGGGATTTGTGGAAACTCCGGCGTGATCTTGATCGTAGCGTATTCCGGGAATCAATTTCAGCCTGCCGTAATGAATTTCATCCTGCGCAAAGACTCCATAGTCCTCGGTATAAGTGATAAAACTGTTGGCTGGTGTGATCTGGTCATTGAATGTTTCACGATCAAAAATGAAACTTCCCCCTGCCGTAAATCCCGCAGGGAGATTGAACTGAAGCTCTCCCCCGTGGCTTTGTTCTTGCCTGAGAGTTTGACTGACCAGCAGCGGATTGGGATCGGATTGATCGTCGAGTTCCTCCTGCCGCTGCGATCCGAATAAGCGCAGAGCCATCAGGGAATCCCCGGGTAAAGGAAGGATATAAGAAGTCCGCAGGTAGTTTGTGTCCGTGATTTTTCTAGCTGAAGGTGAGCTGGCAAATTTCTCATCGCTGTTATTAAACTGATTAGGCATCAGGTATGGAGTTGTCCCGGAAAGATTGGACGGGTCACCTGCTCCATAGGCCGGTCCAGGGATGCCGGCATTCTGATGGTAGGTAGACGCATCAAAAAGAAATTTTCCTGCCTTGCCCATGGATAGTCCGAAATTACCTCCAACGTTATAGCCGCGCCAGTCCGAATTGTCGCGGAAGCCGCTGAGTATGCGTTGATCGCCATAAAAGAAATAATCCATCGGGCCGTAACGTGATCCCATGTCCAGGCGGTATCCCTGATAGCCGTACTGGCCTTCCGTCAGGCTGAAGTTCGATATCGGCTTGCCGGGATAAGTTGCGCGTTTGGTGATAACGTTAATCACGCCTCCTACCGCATCCGGCCCGTATAAAGCCGAAGCTCCTCCCCTCATAATCTCGATGTGGTCTATGCTTTCGATGGGAATTTCCGATAAATCCGCCGGGCCCAGGGCAAATCCCTGATACGGCCGGCCATCGACCAGGACCAGAGTCTGCTCGTCGCTGTTTGTTCCGCGGATAGAGGCAAACAGAGGCGAACCGGTCTGGCCGATCGGACGCGTCTGCACGCCGGCCTGGTTCGCAATTGCCTCCCCCGCATTCTGCGCATTGATCAGGCGGAACTCGTCAGGTTTTACTATCGCGGTGTTCGTTGGCAGCTCGTCAGCCAGAAATGCCTTTCGGGTCAATGAAACGAAAATATCCGGACCTGCACGTTCGGTCAGGGGACGGTCTGGGATCGGAGCTTTTGCCGGAGCAGTCGAAGAAACCACCGGAGCAGTCGAAACTTCCGGCAGGGCGCTGGTCATAGTGTGGAACTCAGGAGTCGGAACCGTGGTTGATGATGCGTCTGGAGGTGTGAAGCTCTGATTTGGCAGCGTGCCGGCCCACGAGCGCATGCTGCCGATCCCGAATGCAAACAGGCCAATGACCAGGCACTTTTTCATTTGGCCTTAATATTAGCAATTCACTTCGGAACTGTACTTAAAAATCTAACTGCCATTCCGCGCAGGAGGGCGCCTCGCGCTGGGATTAAACGTTTGGCGGGCGGGAAACGGCTTATATTTAAGCAGTCTAACAGGTAGTAATAAAAAATTGTACTTGACCATAGCAAGACAAGAACAAGCACAGGCACCTTGGCATTCTAAGAAATATGATTTCTCAAATGTCCGGTTTGTATAGTAAATTAAGATATGTCAGAGAAAAAGCGCAAGAAAAAAACCCATCACCGGAAGGACCATACACTCCAGGCCATGCGCCGGGGTGAGTCCCGCAGTCATGTCCGGTCTGGAGTGGGCCACAGCGCTTCGCGCAGCTACCCGCATACCCGGCACACCCACCGTCAGCAAGGTCAAACCTTCCGATAATCCGGATGCTTTCAGTTCCTCTCAGGAGATGAGCCATGGATGAATTGACAGTTGAAGAATTGACACAAAAATCTGCCAGGCTTGCGGATTTTGCCGCTTACCAGAAAGAGTCCATCGTCAGCCGGAAGATTATTCAGAAGAAAACGGGATCCGTGACATTCTTTGCCTTTGACCAGGGCCAGGAACTGAGCATGCACAGCGCTCCCTGCGATGCCCTGGTTTACCTTGTTGAAGGAGAAGCTGAAATCCAGATTGACGAGAAAATCCACCATGTCTCGTCCGGGCAGATTTTGATGTTTCCGGCCAACAGGCCGCATGCGGTGAAGGCGACTAAACGCTTTAAGATGCTGCTCATCATGATCAAAGGCTGAGGCCGAGCCCCGGCTTGTTCAGATCAGGGCCGAAGCTGTCTAACAGGCAGGAATACCTTTCTCATCTAATGAACAGGTAAAAGTGGCAGAGCACTTTCAGCCGCGAAGCCGGATTTTATTCGGTTATTTTTGGATTCGGGAATGAGTGTCATCAACGGCGCCATTGCTCTTTAAATTCAAGTTTGTTTAAACGGCTGGACCCCGGTTTACGGATTGCCGGGGTGACATTTACCCCAGCAACGGCGGTGTTTATGGTGAGTTAGACGGCCCAATGAATGACCGGCTTGCGGTGTTGGGCGGCACAATCGCGGAGGTAAAGGTTGATCAGGTGTTGATACGGCATACCGTGTTCTCGCGCAAGGTTTTTAAAATAATCGATCGTTTTAGTCTCGAGCCGGATGGTGATTTGCTTCTTCAGTACCGGAGCGTACGGATTTTTATCCGACTTCGAGAAATCATATTCTTTTCTCATTTTTAAATTCCTCATATTGCCTGCGTTCCCCCGGCCGTGCTTTTCGCGCCGAAATAATCCTGATTTCGTGATCGCATTGGCGATAACAATGGCACACAACCAGAATGCGCAGTTTTAAACTCATCCCGAGAAGAATATACCGGTCTTCTTCGTCCGAATGATCCGGATCCCCGATCAATCGGGCGTCATCATCGAAAAAGACAGTTGGCCCCTCTTCGAACGAAACGTCGTGTTTTCTCTGATTTTCGCTGTTCTTCTGCGGATCCCACGAAAAAGTAATCTCATTCATAATTATGTTATATGTATGGCGTATTTACAAGACCTTTTGTTGGTTACAACTGTTAGAGGCCGCATCAACAAAAATATTCGATTTATTTTTTGGGTTGGCAGGAAAGTGGTAGATACCTAAACGTCGTTTGTGAGATGCGCTGGTTCGAAAAATATAAAAAGCAGTTAGGCAGTTACGTCCCCCAGCCCCTGTTGTAGCCGTCGTCCCGGTAGGTCTCAGACCGGGACCCATCAATAGAGGATGACGAATTGGATTGCCGGGGCGACGACGCGGCAGAGGGTGCGGTCGGCGAAGTTCCTGACGCGTTTCCGAAAGACCAGGCTGGACCGGCAGGG
>CAZSAL010000071.1:0-9261 GCA_964604825.1 uncultured Elusimicrobia bacterium | reverse complement strand
CGTTTTCGGCAGGAATATCGTGAATTTTATCTGACAACTGGCGAAGTTGGGTTAGCGGAAGCATCAGAAAATTTATCCTTGTTATATTCGTTTTTAGCGGATTTAGCGGATTTAGCGGAATTTTTATCCTCATTAGTTTTGTTTTTAGCGGAACGAGAAGCGGACTTTAACGCTTGCAGGTCTTTAAATCCGGCCCCATCCTTTTTTGCCTTATCCAAGACTTCCTTGGGCAAACCTGAGAACCCGATCATTTGATATACCCAATTGGGGGACTTCCCTATCTTGGGAGCAAGGACTTCGTAATCTTGAGGGAACTGTGTCAGATACGCATTAATATCGCGGACGAGCTGAACGGCGGAATAATTTTTGGTGTTGACCTTGGTCTTCAGCGCGATCAGGGCCTGGTCTTCTACGGACGGCATGGGCGCTTTCTGGGGTTCAGCCATCAGAGCCTCCTCCACAACAAGGATCGTCCGGCAACAACCCGAAAAGTATAACTTTTTTACTGGGGGATGGGACTGAAGGCGCCGTCCTTGACCTGGAAGAGCGTGATGCGGCGGTTCAAGGTGTCGCCTTTTTTATCGAAGCGGGTTTCGCCGAGAACGCCTTCGTAATCTACGTAAGGCAGTGCCGCCAGTATTTTTTCGCGATCAGGACCGACCCTGGCAATCAGACTGAGGATGATGTTCGTGGCTTCATATCCATAGGCATCGTAAGCCTTTAGTTCTTCTCCCGGGTAACGCGCATGGTAGGCATTGATAAACGCCTTAGCCGAAGGGAGCAGATCCGGCGGGCTTCCGAGAAAAGTTACAAAGCAGCCTTCGGCCGCGGGCCCGGCGATCCGCAGGAACTCCTGATCAAAATTGGCTTCCGAAAGAATGATGGGAGCTTCAATGCCCGCGCCCCGAGCCTGACGGGCCACCAGCCCGCCGCCTGAAAAATCCCCGCCGAAATAGATCATCTGCGGATGCAGGTTATTCAGGCGCGTGAGCAGCGCGTTAAAATCCTTGTCCGCTACGGTGATGCCGTCAAACGACAATACGACCCCGCCAAGAGACTCGAACCGCTTGCGGAATTCCTCAGCCACGCCCTGGCCGTAAGCCGTCTTGTCGTGGATAACGCAGGCGCGGCGCGCTTTCATTGTTTTGACCGCGTATTCTCCGGCAAAAGCGCCCTGCACGTCGTCCGTTGTATTGACCCGGAAAATCGTTTTCGGGAACGGCCAGGATGGGTCCATCTGCTGCTCTGTCAGCTTGGGATTAGATGCCGCAGGAGAAATAAGCGGCAGATGACTGCGCGCATATACATGGGAAGCGGGAATCGTGCAGCCGGAGTTGAAATGCCCGACCACAGCCAGAACCGAAGGATCAGAGACAATGCGGTTGGCAACGTCAACAGCTTCCTTTGGGTCGCTGCGGTCGTCGTAGGCTTCTATCTCGACTTTAAATCCTTTAAAAATATTTTTCTGATTGGCCTCTTCCAGAGCCAGGACACAGGCGCGCTGAATCCCCTGGCCAAGGGAAGCGATGTCTCCTGTCAGCGGCAGCGCCAGAGCGACGCGCGCGACCTTGTCGCGGGGAGCGCAGCTAACGACAGGTAAAAGGACCAAAGTAAAAAGTAAAAAGGAAAACCTTTTCATCGATGTCATTCCCGAGGTCGTAATCGGCCCTCCACTAAATCTTTGGCGGGCCGTCCGCCAAGGACTCAGCGGAGGACGGGAATCTATCATAAAGACCTTTTTGATGGACCCCCGATTACGGATCTCGGGGGTGACAGCTTTAAGTGAATTTCGCTGTTTAAAGTCCAATCGCTTTGACGACATCGGCAAGCACTGGCGCTACTGCGGGCGGTATTTTCTGAATCTTTGTAGCTGTATCAGGGTCTTTCAAGCCGTTGCCGGTCAATACGCATACCACAGTCTGTCCCGGTTTCAATAAGCCTTTGGAAGCGTACTTCATAAGGCCGGCGACTGAAGCGGCAGACGCCGGTTCGCAGAAAATTCCTTCCTGACGGGCGAGAAAACCGTAGGCGTCCAAAATCTCCTGATCAGTGACTTCGTCGATCACGCCGCCGGATTCGTCCCTGGCCGCCAGCGCGGTCTGGGCGGAAGCGGGGTTGCCGATTTTTATTGCAGTAGCTACTGTGTGCGGATCTGCCACGATCTTCCCGCGCACAAGCGGCGCTGCTCCCGAAGCCTGGAACCCCCACATTCTTGGCAGGCGGGTGCAGCGCCCCAGTTCCTTATATGCCCTGTAGCCTTTCCAGTAGGCGGTGATGTTCCCGGCGTTGCCCACCGGGATGCAGTGAATGTCGGGCGCATCGCCGAGCACATCTATTATCTCGAACGCGCCTGTTTTCTGCCCTTCGATGCGGTACGGGTTTACGGAATTTACCAGAGTTATGGCCTGAGTGCGGCTTATTTCACGCGCGATTGCCAGAGCCTCGTCAAAATTTCCCTTGATCGGCACAATACGGGCGCCGTGCATCAAAGCCTGAGCCAGTTTTCCCAGAGCGATCGCGCCGTCCGGGATGAGAACCGCGCAGGTTATTCCAGCGCGCGCCGCATAGGCCGCTGCCGAAGCCGAGGTATTCCCAGTGGAGGCGCAGAGCACGGCTTTAGAACCTTTTTCCAGCGCCTTAGATACCGCAACGGTCATGCCGCGATCCTTAAAAGAACCCGTGGGATTTAATCCCTCGAATTTGAAATAGACCGCGGTCTTAACTCCCATCCGTCTGGGCAAATGCACGGCAGGGATCAGCGGAGTATCGCCCTCCTGTAGACTAATGACAGGTGTTTTATCAGTAACAGGAAGATAAGCCCGGTATTTTTCGATCAAGCCGCGGGTGGACATCAGCCTTCCACCCGAATGAGCACCGGTTTTGCGCGGACATAAGGTTTGCGGGAAATTTCTTTCAGCGCGCGTTCCATGACGCCTTCCCTGGCTTTGTGAGTCAGCATCATAACCGGAACGCCACGCTTGTCCTGGAAATCATGCTGCGGCTGAAAAACTCCTGAAATGGAAACGCCATAGCGGCTTAATATGCCGGAAAGGCCGGCCAAAACGCCCGGCTTATCGGCTACAGTGAAGCGCAGATAAAATCGCGATTCCATTTCCGCTTTCGCCGCGGGGATAAGATGCCGCCTGTGATCGCCTGAAACGTAAGGAAGCTTGCCGGCGGTACCGGCCGCCACCTGGCGCGCCAGGTACGTGATATCAGATACCACCGCGCTGGCCGCGGCCATGCGCCCCGCTCCTTTTCCGTAAAGGATCACATCCCCCACGGCATCGCCCTCGATCGAGATGGCGTTGTATTCGTTCTGCACGTTGGCAAAAGGGTGCGTGCTGGGAATAAGCGCGGGATGAACGCGAACCGAGACCGTCTTTTCCGTCAACTCGGCGATACCCAGAAGTTTTACGACATAGCCGAATTCCCGGCGCACAAACTCCATATCGCGGGGATCAAGCCGGGTTATGCCCTCGACCACCACATCGGACAACCGCACCCATGTGCCGGAGGCGATGGATGCAAGAATGGCGATCTTGTGGGCGGCATCTATTCCTTCCACGTCAAAAGTAGGATCAGATTCGGCAAACCCCGCTTTCTGCGCTTCTTTTACAGCCTCCGGATAATTCAATCCGGATTGGCTCATGCGGGTGAGCATATAGTTGGTAGTGCCGTTAAGGATGCCGACTATTTTAGAAATCCTGTTTCCGGCAAGTCCCTCATTCAGCGCCTGGATTACGGGGATGCCGCCTCCCACTGCGGCTTCGAAATAAACCAGGCGGCGATGGATGCGGGCATGTTCAAAAACATCCCCCCAATACTTTGCCATCAGCGCCTTGTTGGCGGTAACAACGTGCTTCCCTTCATGCAGAGCCCTTAAAACAAAAGTGCGCGCAGGCTCGTAGCCGCCTATAAGCTCGATAACGATATCAATATCCGGATGCGTCAGGACTTCTTCCGCATTGCGGGTAAATGCGCAGCGTGCGCCGTATTTTTTCAGATCTTTCGGGCTGGCATATTTATCGCATACCAGCGCTAGATCAACCGGCATTCCCACCTTGGCCTCGATCAGGGCACGGTTCTTATGCAGCATTTTTACTACGCCGCCGCCCACCGTACCGAGTCCGATAAGTCCCAGCCTGACCGCTTTCATAGTTACTCCTTCCCCCCTTGAGGGGGAAGGCCGGGATGGGGGGCTCCCCCCACCCGAGCTTCGCTCGACCTCCCCTTCGAAGGGGGAGGTGATTTTATTTTCAGCAGCTGTTTGAAGCGCAGAAGGGCGTCGTGAAAGCGGTTGTCGTGCGTTACCAGTGAAATCCGTATGTAGCCTTCGCCTCCCGGGCCGAATCCCACGCCCGGCGTCACGACCACGCCCGTTTCTCTGATCAGCCTCTCGGCAAATGCCATTGATCCCGCTTCCTTGAATTTTTCCGGCAACGGCGCCCACACATACATCGTGGCTTTTGGACAAGGCACCTGCCAGTCCAGCCTGGCCATGCCTTTTATAAGAATATCACGCCGCTTCTTATAGGCCTGCACCGTAGGCTTGATCGATTCAGGCCAGGAATCAAGCGCCGCCACTCCTGACAGCTGCGTAAACGTAGGCGCGCCGTAATCCAGGAATGACTTGAATTTTTCAACCGCGGCGGTGATTTTTGCGTTGCCGCACATCCAGCCGAGGCGCCAGCCTGCCATATTAAAAGTCTTGGAAAAAGAATGAACCTCCACGCCTACGTCCTTGGCGCCTTCGACTTCAAGAAAGCTGGGCGCCACGTAATCGTCAAAGGTGATTTCGCAGTAAGGATTGTCATGGCAGACGATAATATCGTACTTCTTCGCGAACTCGACCCATTCCTTAAAAACCGCCTTGTCGGGGATTACCGCTGCCGTTGGATTATTCGGATAATTCAAAAACAGAATTTTGCAGGCCCGGGCGACTTTTTCCGGGATCTTTGTAAGGTCCGGCAGGAAATTATTCGCCGGATCCAGAGGCAAAGATACGATCTCGCCTCCGGCCAGAATGACGTTATTGAAATGAGCGGGGTAGGCGGGATCTCCAACCAGCACTTTTTCGCCCGGGTTTAAAACGGCCATGGCCAGATGTCCGATTCCTTCTTTGGAACCGACGAGAGCCAGGATTTCCCGCTCCGGGTCAAGATCTACTCCAAAACGCTTCCGCATCCAGCCCGATACGGCTTTGCGGAACTTGGGCATGCCTTTTGCCTGCGGATAGCGATGCGTGCTGGGATGGTATTTTACCGTGTCACAAAGCCGGTCCACTATGGGCGCGGGGGTCGGCTGGTCGGGGTTTCCCATGCCCAGGTCGATCACGTCCAGTTTTCTGGCGTAAGCATCTTTTTTCAGCTGATTGATGCGCGTAAAAAGATACGGCGGCAAACGATTAAGACGATCTGAAAATTCAGGCATATATCCTCGAATTATAAGCTGATTGGCCGGATTGCGGCAAAGAGTTCTACGCAGCCGGCGGCAGGTCGGGCGCCTGCGCTGGAGGCGCGGCGCGCACGAGACGTTTTAGAGAAAAACTTGGCTTGAAGGAAACTTTACGGCCCATGGGAATTTGAATAGTTTCGCCGGTTTTGGGATTGCGTCCCTTGCGTGCCTTGCGCGGCTTTACTTTAAATGTCCCCAGACCTGACAAAGATACCTTGTCTCCAACCCGCAGGGCTTCACGGATGGTCTTTACCAGAGCTTTGACCGAGCGCGAGGCTTGAGATTTTTTAACCCGTGCTTCTTTTGATACACGCTGTATCAACTGTACTTTATTCATAATTCCTCCGCTGGGGATATCAAAAACACCGCGTATTTACGTAACAAACACTTTCTGTTTTTTAACAGATATTCAGCGTGAAGTCAATATGAAATTGATTTTGGAAGGAAAATTAACGTTTTGAGAACTGGAAGCGTTTGCGCGCTTTGGGACGGCCCGGTTTTTTCCGTTCAACCATGCGGTCGTCGCGGGTCAGGAGGCCTTCTTTACGCATATTGAGGCGCAGACTGTTGTCGAGCTGGGAAAACGCCCTTGCCAGGCCGTGAGTTATCGCGCCTGCCTGGCCGCTTACTCCGCCGCCATGAACATCAACCCAGACATCATACTGCGAACCGACCTTGGAAATTTCGAACGGGCGCATAACCTGCCACTTCGGCCTGGAACTTCCCCCGAAATATTCTTCCAATGTCCGGTTATTTATAAGAAACTTGCCGCTGCCGCGTATCATGCGGACCCGCGCAGTCGAATTTTTTCTTCTGCCTGTGGCCCAGATTGGAAACTGCAGTATTGTATTGGTCATGGTTATTAAATTTTGCAGGGTTGAAGCTGTTGAGCGGCATGCGGATGGATGCCGTCTCTGTAAACCTTCAGGCGGCGGATCATCCTGTCGCGCAGTTTGCTCTTGCTCAACATGCCGCTTACCGCCCGCGTTATCGCTCTCTCAGGCTTTTCTTTCATCAGCCGGGAATAGGGGACGAGTTTTAAACCGCCCGGATACATGGAATGGCTGAAAGCCACCTTCTGATTAATTTTATCTCCGGTCAATTTAACCTGAGCCGCGTTCAGGATAACGACAAAATCGCCTTCATCAAGATAGGGCGTGAAAGAAGGTTTCCCTTTCCCACGGAGGAGATTCGCGGCATGCGTGGCGATCCTGCCCAGAACTTTGCCTTTGGCATCAATTACATGCCAGCGCCGGAGGGCCGCTTTTTTATTTGGAAAATACGTTGTCTTCATAAGAAAACAAATTATAGTGGGAACGGACCAGTCAGGTCAAATGCAGGGAAGTTCTACCGTAAACGTTGCGCCTTGTCCCGGCTCACTCTTAACGCTTAGTCCGCCTCCATGCTGCTCGACGATACCGTGGCTTATGGAAAGGCCAAGTCCGGTTCCCTTTCCAACCGGTTTAGTTGTGAAAAAAGGATCGAAAATCCGGCTGATGATGTCCGGCGCAATTCCCGGACCGGTATCGCTGACGCTTACCAGGATCATGCCGCCGGACTGATGAGCGTTGACTTTTAATGTCCCTCCGCCTGAGTCCTCCATGGACTGGCGCGCATTCGTAATTAAATTCAGGAAAACCTGCTCCAGCTGGCTGGCATTCCCTGAAACCGGGGTCATCGCTTCCTTGATATCAACAAGCATTTTTATCCCGGAAGTCGTGAAATCGTACTGCACCAGCCGGAGCGTAGCGTTGAGAAGAACGCCCACGTCCACAGGTTCCCTGTCAGACTTGTTCCTCCGGCTGAAAGCCAGCAAATTTTGGATTATGTAGCGGCACCGCTGGCTCTGGGCATGAATGGTTTCCAGGTCTTCTTTCTGCTGCCCGGTTAATCCATCGCCTTCAAGCATGACCTGGGCTAAACCGATGATACCGCTCAAGGGGTTGTTAAGTTCGTGCGCGACTCCGCTGGCCAACTGACCTATGGCGGCAAGCTTTTCCGCCTGCACAAGCTGCGACTGCATCTCCGCCATTTTCTCACGCGCTTCTTCCAGCTCGTGAATTTTACCTTCGAGCCGGCCGTATAATCTGGCGTTGCATACAGCCTGCGCAACCTGTGAACTGAAAATAGTCGCACAGCGCAGATCCGACTCCGTAAACGGCGAAGATTCCCTTGTCCTGTTGATGTTCAAAACCCCGAGGACCTCGCCTTCGATCATAACCGGATGAACTATTGCGGACTTGATGTCGCGCATGGCAACATGCCCCGGGAAACGGTCGTCCTTGCCGGCGTCTCCATGCAGCAGCAGAGGTTCCTTCCACTTTGCGGCCTTGCCCGCTACGCTTTCCCCGAGAGCAAGGCGCGACTGCTTTCTGCGATCGTCTTCCAGTCCCGCCGACGCTTCGATGACAAGCTTGCCATCCTCGCCCAGCAGCATCACTGAGACGTCGTCCGCTTTCAGCAATTCAAGGGAAAGCCGGACAATAACGGGAAGAAGCTTTTCCATCCTGGTGGATGAAAAAACCGCCTTGCCCGCTTCGTACACGGCAAGGATGGACTTGAGCTCCGATATTTCAGGTGAAGCGTTTTGGACAGCGGGATGAGAGGGATTCAAGCCGGGAATCTCAGGCCTGCTGGATTCTGGCATTTTCGCCGTCTTCCATCCACTGATATCCGATAGTCGGAACAGTTTTCAGGAAGCTCGCCCCCAGGGGCCCCAGCTTCTGGCGGATCCGGCGGATATGAACGTCCAGGGTCCGGCGGTTAAGCTTGTCAAAGGCGACACCCCAGGCTTTCATGGCAAGGTCGTTTTTGTCTATTACTCTGGGCGACCGGCTGACCAGTTCCACCAGCAGGTCAAATTCTTTCGGCGCCCACCGGGCAAGAGATTGACCGTCAAAGAAAGCGCGCCGCTCATCCATATTTATGGTGATTTTTCCCCGTTGAACCACCTTTTTATCCATGGCGAAAATACGCGGACGGCGGAGAATAGCGCGCACGCGGGCCACCAGTTCGGGGAGATCAAAAGGTTTTTCGACATAATCATCCGCGCCGCTGTTCAATAAATCCGACGCAAGGCCCTCCTTGAATTTGCCGGTCAGTATCATGATCGGCAGGGCGTGAAGTTTGGGATTGTTCCGGATTTTCTGGCAGATCTCTTCACCCGGGATATCCGGCAGCTTGAGATCCAGAACCATCAGGTCGGGTTTTTTCTCGGAAGCAAGGGTCAATCCTTCCTGTCCCGATGAGACGGAAATAACCTCAAACCCAGCCTGCCTCAGAGTCCGTTCCAAGACATTCTGAATTGGTTTTTCATCATCGATAACGAGGATACGCTGTACCATGAATTTGATCCGATGATATTTAATACCTGTTCTCTCCGCTGTCAATGGGAAAATTTTTGTTACGAGGCTACAGACCGGCGAAACTTGTCAGCGTGATGTGTTTTTTATCGAGAGAGGAACGTCCGTTGAACCTGATTCAAATTTCAGAACATCCACTCGAGAGCAGGTCTTATTCCTACTCCGCCGAAGCCGAGGTTGAGCGTCTGGCCGCCGCTGGCGGGCTTGTTCGAATAGCTCACGTACATCATATCTACGCCGCAGGCGAGTCCCTTCCACAGTTTCACTTCGAATCCGACCAGCCCGAGCGGGGACCAGAGGCTGTCTACGCTGGAGTTTGTCAGGGTGGTGTCGGGGAATTGCCGGGAGAAATCGTTGCGGACCCGCGCCATGGAGACGCCTACGCCTGCTTCCACTCCCACGCGCCCGGTCAGAGCATAGCGGATGATCGCCGCAGCGTGGG
>CAZSAL010000070.1:0-9674 GCA_964604825.1 uncultured Elusimicrobia bacterium | reverse complement strand
GCCGGATTGGAAAGGAGTGTTTTCATTGATTCTCTGCCCACCGCTTAAACTCGAACATGCGAGAGCCGATTTCAACCAAGTCCTCACGCGGATCGGCGGCAAAGCGCTTTCGGCCGAAGACGTGGCGAACCGCGCGGCCTACAAGGCCGGGCTCACCCCCGAGCAGCTCGACGCCTATCACAGGACCTATTTTCTGTGGGATGAGCACAAGGGGGACGCAAGAGAGATCCTGAAGGTATTGCCTGCCCGCAATTCCATCCTGCACGTATTAGAGACAGCCGATGTATCGACCCTCACCCGGATATTTGAAGATTTCAAAGCCGGGGAAAACTATGACGTCCAGGCAGTATCCGGCCGCCTCGACTCAATCGAGAAAGCGCGGCGAGCAAATGTTTTGTACCGCATGAATGATGAGTATGGCCTGGCGGGGATCCCCGAGACGCCGGTTAGGGCCCTCGACCTCAAGGAATATGATCAGCTCGTCGCAGAGGCAAATCGCAGGGCATGGAGTGAGGTAGGAGTTGAAGAGAAAAAGCATGTAGCCCAACAGGAGCGAGCTATCCACCGGCAGGCCGAGGCCGAGTACGAGACATTTAAAGAAGGCTATCTCCCATCGGCCATTGAAGACATTAAAAAACATGGCGGGATCATTTTGAAAAGCTTCTCCGATTATGACACGGACACCGTTAAGCAGCTTATCCGTAGGTTTCCGGGTCTTATCTCCAAAGACGGCAAATACTCACTTGATAAGTGGGCCATGGATTACCGGTTTGAGAGTGCGGACGCCCTCATGGAGAAGCTTTTAGCCCTGCCCACCAAGGGTGAGTTTATAGAATCCTGGATTGCCGACTACGAAAAGGCATACGGAAGCGCAAGCGGATTTGACGCAGCGGAATGGCAGGGAAGGTTACTCGATAAGCAGCTTGAGATTTTTAACGAAATGCTCAAAGACTCTACCGAGCAGTGGAAAAACGTTTCCCGGCCGGGGATAAAAAAAGAGATCCGGGAGTCGACCGGTCAGGTGAAGGTGGGGGACGTAATGGTTTCGGAATACGAGGCCCTAAAAGCTGGCATTCTAAAAGCCGAACGTGCATCGAGGACCGCCTTCAGGGCAGGGAAGATCGAGGAGGCAGCCCGGCAGAAAGAGAAGCAGAAAGAACTTCTCGATAGATATAAGGCTAAGATTTCCGCCAGGACCGAAACAATGAAGGCACGGGAGGAAATCAAGGACGTTTTGAAATACTTTGCCAAAAACCCCACGCTTCCGGTCGAATACCGCGATGCGATTGCAGACCTTCTCGGGCCCCTTGCCCCGGCATTGGGTGTTAAGCCTCCGCAGGCCTCCGGGGAATTAAGGGCGCCAATTAAAGCCGCGATAGAGAGGGCCACGGCAAACGGGGAAATGGTGCCTTTTGAGGCTGAAGACCTTTACGAGATCCGGGGCCGCAGTTTCAGAGACCTTACAGTCGATGATTTGCAAGACCTTGCTACGGCTGCCAAGATCCTTCGTCACTTCGCAAAAATCGAGGATAAACAGCTCTCGGCGGGAAAGGCCCAGTCATTTAACCGGCTTATATGGGACCTGGTTGTGAAGGGCAAGGAAACAGCATACGGGCGCGGTTTTGTCGCTCCAAGAACTCCCGGCGAAAAACTTCAAGCAAAAGCCGCCGGCGAACTCGAATCATCCTGGGTGACAAAATACCTCTTTTCTCTTAAGAGAACCGAGTTCATAAACCGGGACTTAGACGGCTGGAAATACTTCGGGGACCATTTCGATTCGATGGACAGCCCCTTGCAGCACGGCGTACAGGCCTATCTTAAAATGGCTGACGAAGTGAACAGCCGGTATATGGCGGCTCACGAAGAATTTGAAAAGTCCATTGGCATGCCGGCCGAAAAATGGCTTTCAAAAAAAGTTGATATACCGGGCTGGCCTCGCCCCATCACACGAGACATGGCGATGATGGCCCATGCGAGTACGCTAAACGAGGCGAACCTCCGGACGCTACGAAACATCTTCACAGACGAGCAGATAGATTTTATCAACAGTATCATCACGCCCGCTGAAGAAAAACTCATCCTCGAGCATGCGGATCACTTTGCTTCCTTTAAGTCTGAGATAGGAAAACTTTCGCTTGAACTCTACGGCGCAGAACCCAAATGGGTGGAGGATTTCTATTGGCCTATTAAAATCGATCCTGACCTTGATGTTTCAACAGAAGCCATGATATCCGAGTCGGCAACGAGGGACCTCTTTAAAAGTGCGTTTGATTCCCCTGTTATTCCCACCCCGTTTCTTAAAGCACGCAAGGGAACATCACGGCCGGCCGATCTCTCATATGCCTGGATACTTCCCAGGCTGCAGCAACAAGCCCGGTGGCTATCGCTGGCAAAGCCGATTCGGGACGTTCAGCGAATCGTTTCCAGAAAAGAATGGATGGAAATGGTAATTTCCACCCGCGGCCGGGACGCTTACGACCAGTACATGCCCATGCTCCAGGACCTCGCCAATCCGAACCGATATATGCCCGTAAACGTAGCGGAGAAATGGATTGATATATCAAGGCGCGTTTCAGTTATGCACGCCTTGGGCTTCAATGTGAACTCGGCGTTAAAACATTTCTTTGAGTGGATGCTATCATCTGAAAAACTCGGCTTTTTCAATTGTCTTCGGGGCTTTGGTTCCTTTTTTAGCCACCCGGTCGAAAACTTCCGCCAAGTAAATGAACTCTCCGTTCAGATGGCCCACTCTCACGCAACCCTTGACCGGGATGTTGCCGACTTCCAGGCAGCGATTCAGGGATACAAGCCCTGGCAGAGGTCTTTTTTAAATCATGCAATGGATCTCATTACAATGGCGGACCGGGCCATGCGCTATTCTATCTGGCAGGAAGCATACCATCAGGGCATAGAGGGCAGAAATGTGTGGACCGGCGCAAAGCTCGATCCGGAAAAAGCCGTCGATTTTGCCGATACCATTATTCGACTGACAAAGCCCATGACTGGGGCCGAAAACCTTCCCTCCATGTTTCGAGGAAGGGGGTTTTCCCGGCTTATGAGCACCTTCGGGACCTACTTCAACGGAGTTTTAAATAACGTTTGGGAAGATATCCTCAGGGCCAGGTACGATCCGAATTATTCCCCGTGGGACCTTTTGAAGGCGCTGGGTCTCATCCTGATTGTGACTCCCCTTGTGACCGAGAGCGCGACACATAAAAGAATGCCCAAGGACCTGGGGGAAGCGGCCGTTTGGACTGGAATGTATTGGTCCTCGATGTTTCCAATTTTTAACCAGGTGGCAAATCTCGCGCTCTATTCATACGAATCGATCGGAAAAAAGAAAGTAGAGAGCAGGTCGATGATCGGAACTGAAGCCATCGAGCATGGCGCTCAAGCATTTCTGGACGCCCTGAACTATGCGACAGGCAAGCCGGTTGAAGAATACTGGTGGGTGAACATGGCCGAGCTTCTGGGAACGATCCCAACAACGGCGCCCTGGGGCGGGTTTCCCCCACGCCAGGCGATCACAGCAGCGAAGGGAATTATCGATCTTCACAGTGGGAAATCCGACACATATTGGAGCCTTATGGACAGAGGCGCAATGTATGAGGGCCGGCCGGTTGGTCCCCGCCAGCGAGGAATGAGCTTGAAATATTAAAATAACGTTTCCGACTCAGGGAGGTAATTTTAAATGACTACCATGCAGGATCTTAATGAAAAGCTGGCCAATGCAAAGAATGAGATAGAGCAGCGAATAGCGGACCTGGGACTACAAATAGACCGGCTACATGTTTCAATACAGGCGCTTTCTACAAATTCGTTGAAGCTTCTCTCAGAAATAACCAGTGAGAACTTCCAGGTGCATGCGAACCTGGTGGAAATTAACCTCCGGCTTTCCGATGACCGCCGTATAACTGCCCGTAACCTCCAAACCTTAAGAGATACTCTTTCGAAGGCCCTACTCGATGAAGCCAGAGAGGACCCCGCCAAGTGTGACCTTATGATAGTCCTCAAAAATTCAGGAAAGGACTAAATCATGCCCGAAATTCCCCAATATGAACATCAAACAACCTTCCCCGTAACCCCGCTTCCAAAAGCTCCGATGCACAACCCGGCTCTCGAGGCGCTTACAAAAGCCGGGGCAACAGCCGAAGCCATCGGGCAGAAGTTTGGAGAACGGGAAATCGAGCTCAAGCGACAGTCTGAGGCGATAGCCCTTCATACCGATGCCACGATGAAGGTTATGGATTTACACGATAAGTACATGACCTCACCGGAATTTCACACTGATCCTCTCGGTACGGCCAACAAATTTTCACAGGAAGTGAAACAACTGGGAGAGCAAGTGGCGCAGGGTATTAAGGACCGCACAGAACGGGCGATGTTTCAAAAGAACTTCGCGGGTACATCTTTACATGCCTTCGGTACCATGTCTACCGCTGCGTCCGCTCAACAAAATCAGCTCAACGGCTCAAGTCTTTTTGACAGTATAAACAAACTCGAAATGACGGCAATTGGAGCGATCACGCCCGAAGAGACCCTAACGCAGATGGGCAAGGTTGCGAGCGTCTATAACATCATGGAAACTTCGGGATACATAAAACCCGAAAAGCGAGTAGAACTCCAGGCGAAAAGCATGACGAAAATCGCCACACGCAGCGCCCTCCCCGACATAGACAGCGACCCGGTGGGAGCCGCTGGCAGGATCAGAAATGGCGATGGGGCATATGCTTTTCTTGATGCCGGGGAAAGAGCGAAACTTGCGGAGAGTGCGGACCGGCACGCCGAGCACAAAGATAACGTATCCAGGATTAACGAGGAGCGGGCCGAAAAAGAGCGGCAGAAGACCGCAAACATATCCGCCTATACTGAGCTCTATCAGAACTTTCACCTGGCGGACCCGGAACGCGGGGACTACGCCGGCGCTGTGAGGTTCATCGAAAACCCGGAGAACGCAAAAGCCTTCGGGTTGACCGAGCCCGAGCAGATTAAAAACGTATCCGGCATGATCGAGACTCAGAGGCACCAGCGCCTTGGAGTTAAGACGCAAAACGAGAAGGCGGCAGGTGAATCCCTCCTGGAACTGGTGGGAACCGGGAAGATCACGCCCGACCAGGTTGAAGGCTTTAAGGACAAAAACGGAGTCTCGCCAACCGAAGAAAAGAAAGCGTCCGCACGCGATAAATTACTGAAAACCGACGCCGAGAAGAAACACACCGACTATTTTCTTTTCAACCAGCTCCATGACGATATAACGTCCGGAAAGACGGTCGATCTAAGCCAATACCTCTATGATGGTTTAAGCGGGCCGAGCCACAACACGCTTAAAACCCTTCAAACCAAAACCCAGCAGCACGATGTTTTAAACCAGGTATCTCAGGAGTTTGATGCCCGGTATATGGATCCAACAACCGAAGCGCTTTCTCCCGACATGGCGAATTCCAAAAAGAAATTTTTAACGACCATAAATAACGCCATCAAGGAAGGGGACCTCAAGGGTTCACAGATACAGGACTATGCGAAAAGGATGTATGAGGCCCTGGATAAAGCTATCGTTGCAAAGTGGTGGTTTAGCCATTCGCGTGGACCCACGCCCGAAGAGGAAGTAGGTATGCTGCAAAAGAAAGGCGGTTTATGGCCTATGCCTCCTGTGACCACGCCCGACCCGGCTATCTCTAAGCGGGTTGAGGAGCTTTCCAGAAAATACACGCCCGAGCAGGTATCGGGCTTCCTGAAGGAAAGAGTGACCACGCCCGACCCGGCTATCTCTAAGCGGGTTGAGGAGCTTTCCGGAAAATACACGCCCGAGCAGGTATCGGGCTTCCTGAAGGAAAGGGGATTCGACCCCGGGCTTTACGGATTACCCAAATGAAATACAAGGCCGGGGCGACCCATGCACCTCCATCGCTGGAGTCCAGGTCTGCAACGTCCGAAACGCTCCCCGGCCAAGGGTCTGTAATGGAAAAACAGTGTGAACAGGGCAGGCAAGGAAGCGTCCCCTTCTGCCTCCCCGACGAGGAATATAGAGAGCGCCTCCACCTCGCCGGAAACCGAGAATAATATAATGCCAATACAGGGCGTGAGTCAACTTTCACCTTTTATTCATACATCAAACGGTCACCATTGCCCCACTATTTTATGTTGAATTTATTGTTGAAATGAGTGCCGGTTGTGGTATTCTAAAATCCTCAAATAAATAACCGGAGGCCACCGTTATGGCTATTTGTATTTGTGCCGACAAATCAAACGAGCGGAAGAGTGCCCTTGCCGTGAGGCCTGGGCGGGCAGTTATGCCTTTGAGAACTCTTCCGCTATTTTATTTGGAGGTCGATTATGAAAAGTTTATACCTGCTCGATAAGATCGTAGGTTCCCACCAAGAAGCAAAAGACAAAAACGAGTCTGTACCTTGTGATGATGAAGCAATCCACGCGAGTTACTGGAATTTACGTAAAGCAATTGAGGCGGACTTGGCGGGCACTATCAAAGAAGTAAAAGGCACAGTATGGGAACTTGATAGCGTGTTTGGTGACGCCATTGCACCGATTCAAGCATTCACTGAAATCCTGGGGAGAGGGACAATAGATCAGATAAACTCAACAGACGTTTCAGACGTGCTCGAGGTGTTGATTGAGAGCGCCAAGAAGACGTTTTCTAAGAAATGTAATGAGCTGGACGGATCAAAACCAGAAAATGACAACCATGTAGAAGAGGAAACAGATCCGGACTCCAACCCTAAGCATATCGCTGTCCGATTGGAAATGATTAATGACATACTCTCCGACCATTCCGAATACCACCAGAGGGTTTTGCGGATACTGGCGCCCGAACGAGTATTTGCTTTTGCCGATGATGATGAAAGTAAAGCGGCTATAATTGAGCTTCTAGAGCAAAAACCGGAGCTCCACAGCAAGGTTTTGCAGCTTCTTCTCAAGGCCGTGAAGATAACACCGGATCAAAGGGCACGCTGTAACGAATATATAGCCGACGCGGAGAGGCGCGGCGTGGTGGAGCTTTAACTCACAATCCGGCCCGGTGATGAGCCGGACCTTTTCATTTATTTCTTGTGCGCGTATACTTTTGGAATGAATCCTACGCGCACAAAACAGGCCACAACTGTAAAGAAAGTGGAACGGCATGTCATGTGTCAGGATTACGGCGCGTGTCTTAATAAGGCCATTCAGGAACGATGGGCGGGCTTCTCGTGTGCGAAGTGCAAAGACTATTTAAGTGAGGACCGGGCGGATGCTCCCTACTGGCAGGTGCAAGCTGAGCGATCCGGAGCAATTCTCAAGCGAATCTTCGTGGATAAGCCGCCACGATACGGATCATGGGCGGCGCCTTAACGTCTGTCCCAGCCTGCATTCGGACTCCGACCCTGAACATATATAATCGACTTCCCTCAGGCTACGCATGCGCAGCGGAAAACCGGGGACCCTGCCCGGCTGCCTGGGGGATAACTTCAGGGAGAAAGTGAGGGACTTTTATGGGAAGCGTCTACAGACGCGGAAGGATCTGGTGGATTAAGTACGCCGATCACGGCAAGCCGATCTGTGAAAGCTCGAAGAGCGAAACGAAAATGGTCGCAAACTCGCTTCTAAAGCAACGAGAAGGTGAAATATCTCAAGGGAAAATCCCCGGAGTCTATTTCGACCGGATCGAGTTTGATGAACTTGCCGGAGACTATCTGAGAGACTACCGGATTAACAACAGAAAAAGCCTGAAGCGTGCCGTGACCAGCGTTAATAACCTGGAAGCCGAATTCAAGGGTATGAAGGTCAAGCAAATCAACAGCTCAACTATTCAGACCTTCGTGGAAAAGAGAATGGAAGTTGTCGAAAACGCGACAATCAACCGGGAACTGCAAGCCCTCAAGCGCATGTTGAACCTCGGAGCACAATGCACGCCGCCCAAGGTCGATAGAGTTCCCCATATCCCGATGCTGAAGGAAAACAAGCCGCGCAAGGGATTCTTTGAGCACGCTGATTTTGTCGCACTCCTCGAAGTGCTTCCTTCTTACCTGAATGCGCCGGCTGAATTCGCCTACAAGACAGGATGGAGGCAAAGCGAGGTCTTCGGCTTGGAATGGTCACAGGTGGATCGCGACCAGGGGATTGTTTGTCTGAACCCCGGCGAGACGAAAAACGACCAGGGCCGAACAGTTTACCTTGATGATGACCTCAAAGAACTTTTCCAGAAGCAATGGGAAGCCAGAAAGCGGAGCGGCAAGCTCTGCCGGTATGTATTCCCCGACCTTTCAGGAAACGAGAAGATTGGGGATATCGCGTGGGCTTGGCGGAAGGCCTGTAAAGCAGCCGGTATTCCTGGCAAGTTGTGGCATGACTTCCGGCGCACCGCTGTCCGTAACATGGTTCGGGCCGGTATTCCTGAGCGAGTCGCCATGATGATAAGTGGACATCAGACCAGATCGGTTTTCGAGCGGTATAACATCGTGAGTGATGGCGATTTGAAGCAAGCTTCAGCACGTATGGCCGCACACCTGAAGGCTCAGACATCCCGAACAGCTACAGTATTGGCTACAATAGGCCCGGCGATATAGTCCCAGTAAGGCTATTCGGAAGGCTTCATAAGCCAATTTCTTGAAATCTTCAAAACCCTTACTCTGTAAAGTCTTGCGGGGTAAGGGTTTTTTTTCCCTTCGTTTTACTTCGTTTGGTTCGATTTCGAAAAGTTTGTTCTTCGCAGGTACAAAATCGCTACAATTCATTCCCCTCTAAATCGGCGTGACGGCGATTTTCAGGTAGGGCAATTCCTCGTAATCAGGGGTCTCTCAAAAAAAATCAGGACGCTGTTATTATTTTCTTGACAAGATTTTCCAGGTTTTGATAAGTATCTAGCACGTACTAGTAAATCACAGGAGGACACGGCATGCGAAAAGAATACACAAGAAAAGAAGTGGCGGCTAAGGCTGGTATCTCTGACCGCACGGTATGGTTCTACACCGAAAAAGGCCTGGTTGTCCCTGAAATTGACCACTCACACGGCAGAGGGACCACAAGGAAATATTCTGCCAGGAATATCCTCGAAATCCTGGTGATCCGCGAGCTTGGGAAACATGGTCTCAACCTGGAAACGATCAAACAGATAATGACAGCGGGCCGTATAGGGCCCGCTGGGTTCGATCCCTGGGATCCGGAAAGCCCAGTCGAATCCGACCTAAAATATTATCTGCTGATGTTCGACCCTAACACAGACCACGGCCGCCTCATCGTAACTTTGGGCGAACCGGACGGTTCTCTTAAGATTAACATGAAAGGCAGCGACGGATTGCCGCTTTCTCTTCCCCAGCGAGATTATAGTTGCCTAGTTGTTGTGGACTTGACGAATTTACGCAAGAAACTGTTTTAGCTCTCCCCTTTTTTTGGGGGAGTATAAGTATCTAATACGCACTAATATCTAATGGAGGTGGGATATGATGAGGTGGGAGCTGCTTCGTGCGATCAAAGAGCAAGGGCTAACTCAGCGCGAATTTGCAAAGCTTGTAAACGAACATGAAAGCGTAATTTCCAGGATTATCACCGGGACCTGGAACCCTGACGCGCGGCAACGGCTGCAATTTGCGAAGACGCTAAAGAAAGCACCAGAACAACTTTTTCCGGCAAATGGCGCGAGCATTCAATCATGTGGACTCGGCGCCGAAGTGTGACGCCGGCGT
>CAZSAL010000069.1:0-10135 GCA_964604825.1 uncultured Elusimicrobia bacterium | reverse complement strand
GAAGGACATCGTCGGTAGGAAACTCACGAAAACCGTTTTGCTGTCAAAGTCGGGACGGACACCGTTGGCCAAACGGCCGGTGATGGCGGCGTCAGGGGAATTTCTCGAAGGTTACAAACCCCTGCGCGTAGCCTCCGGAAATGCCTTTGAAGGCTTGTCCGAAAGCGAATCGGACCAGGTCTGGGGGAACATTGTCCGGACGCTGGCACGGTGTTCGTTTCCGCCGTCGGAGGGGCCCGCCTGGAGGCATATTCTCTCCATTTTCCGTGGAGATGTGATGGGGAAAAGACGCGAAGACGGGGTGTGGAATATTGTCCTGACGTGGATGCTGGTCGACGCTCCGGAGAGTCTCCCTCTTTCTAAGCGCTTACTGAGCATACTGGGACAGACATGGGCGCAACGGGAAAGCAACTTTGATGAATTTATGACGTGGCTCCGGCCCGAGGATTCCGTTCGAGCCGCCGCGATGGGATATCTCGAAGGCGCCCGCGTCGCTGGCATGCCGGCAGACAAAGCTAACCGAGTTCTGGCGGATGCTATGGAGGAGGCGGCGCAAGTGATCCCGGGACTCCTGAACGAGTCTTTGCCCGCCCGAGAGCATCCTTCCATGTCGGATAATCCTTTGATTCGAAAGGCGTGCAATACAATCCTCGAGGAACTTGGGCCTGAGTTGGTACGTTGTGCGAGCGAACTGCGGGAAGGAAACCCCGTAGAATCCGCACGTGTTACGGCCTTCCCAACCTCGCGCGTGCCCGGTCCCATAGGAACATCCCTGACGAACACGATCATGATCAGCGGGGCGCTGGTCCTGCTCGGGATACTGGGAACAGCCCTTTGTGCTTTCGCGGATCCCTCGGGCGGCGTTGCAAACCACTCTACTGCCGGTCTCGCGGGGATCGATTTTGCCAGCCTGCTGGGGAGCCTGTTCCATCACCCCGGGACCTTCGCGGCGGGGCTCATCGGCGCGGCGCTCGTATGGTCGGTCGTAGGTGCCACGTACATCCCTTCCGATCCGATGCAGACGCGTTGGGAGTTCCCTGAGGATGGTGCGACATCGCTGCCGCCCCACTATAGCATCGTTAATCAGCGGGAGGATTGGCTAGAATTTGTGACCATCGCAGTCAATGCTCTGCGGGCGGCGGTTATAGTGTGCGGAATACCCAAGGAAGAACGGAGTCGGTTAATCCCGGGAATCCTTGAGCGGTACGGGTTGGATGAACGATTAGGTCCATGGCTGACCGATGAAACTCCATTTAATCGACAACGGGAACCGCTCACATTCCCAAGTATTCACGAACTATGGGAAACCCTGTGCGATCTCTATCCCGAGCGTGGCTGGCCCGCACCCCGATACGAAGTGATCGACGAGCTGGCTGCGGTTTCCGGCATTCCGCTCGATCTGGAACTGCAGACCACTCTTCTCACGGCTTCGGCCTATCTGGAACAGATTCTGAGCGGGCAGCCGGTTCTGGATGCCGTTTACAATGCGTTGGTGGCTACGGACGATCATCGCATCGACTACGCCACTACTCTGTTGTTGAAATGGCTCGGCAATATTGCCGAGGGTTCCCACTCCAACCGCTGGAGAGCCAGGCGTTTTCTCATCCATTTTGTCCAACGGTTTCTACGCGAGAACTGTGATCTATTGAACGCCTTTACCAGGTTTGTGTTCGATAAAGTGGGCGCAGTGCGGGAGAAAATGGCTGCAGAACACCGTTACGGCAGGGTTGTAATCGCCGTCGTGCTGGCCGGCGCCGAACCCCTGGGCCTCTGGTTGCGGGCGATGGCGGAAAAGAGCCGGGAACCCATCGAATTCGTCAATTTTCTGATGAATTCGTCCATGTGCCGACGCCTCCGCGCGATCAGGGACGATTTCGAACCTCGCGGGGGCATCGTCCATCTGTCTCTTGATGCCTATTGGGATTTAAGACGTCATTTCTGGTGGAACGGACTGGATAGCCAGAAAATTGGGCACCTACTTTTCGTTGACACGGGATTTCTGGGCACGATTGCGCAACACCTATGGACCATTCTTGACGATGAAAGAATCTCAAATAACCATGTCATGCTGGCGTACGGGGGAGAGCCGTATCCTACGGGATGGATTACCGGTTTAACTGAAAATCCAGCCATTCCGATTCTCAGGGCAAGACGTCTGGCCACGATTCTGGATAAAGCTTTGGAGCATTCTCTTTACTCACCCGCATATTTGCGAGAAAATCCCTTTCCCACGCCCCGCCCATGGTTTGCGGAACTCGTCAAGGTAGAAATCGAAGAATTGGCGGCTCACACTCCGAGCGGGAACCCGGAGGGTAGAGCTGAAAGCGGCGCATCAACAACCCTCTCCTCCGGAGTTCTAGCCCCGGCGCCCTGCGAGCCTATTGCCCCTGCTCAGCGAAAACTGGGAATCGCCGCATGACCGTACGCGCCTTCAACCACATCGTCGCCGTCCTGCTCGTCGCCTGCCTGTCCGCCCAAACGGCAACAGCAAGTTATGAGTTCCGAGCCATGAGTAATGAGTCAAAGATATGCTCCGGAGTTTTATGCCACCAACTCATAACTCGGAACTCGGCGCTCGAAACCGCCTTTGAGGAGCAGGCGCTTCTCCTTCCGGTTGTCTCTGGTATTGGATATCTCGGTGGACGAGGACGCAATATCGTTTGCCACGGCGCCGCACGGATTCGGGAGGACATCACCGCTTGGCACGGCCAAACCCCGGGCGACTTTTTCTCCGGGTTCCTGAGCGGCGTCTTCGGTCTCGGCCCGCCGTCGGCGGGACTGGAGTCAGACCCCCGTTCTGCACAGACAGAGAAGGATCAAGAAATGGTCGACGTCGTCGATGAAAATGACAATGTGACTGGACGAATTTCAAGGGATGATGCGCACAAAACGGGGGCCCGGCACCGAACCATAACTGTTCTATTGGTTGACCTTAGGAATTGCACCGTGGCCTTTCAACGGCGCGCCCTGAACAAAACAACGTTCGCGAATCGTTGGGATGTAAGTGTAGCCGGACATGTCAAGGCTGGCAGCCACTACGCGCCGACCTCCCATGAAGAACTTCGCGAGGAGGCTCCGATTGAAATTGATCCTTTCCGTTTCATTCAAGTCGAAAAGGAAGGTTTTTTTGAAGCTGACTACCAAGATTCGGCCATCGGCCATGACCGGGAATCAAAGACAGTCTACATCGTGCCTTTGACGCCCACAGAAGTTGATCAGGTCATGGCGCGCAACGCTGAACTTGAAGAGTTCTGGCAAGGTTATCCACCGCAACCAGGAGGAAAGTTCACCTCGAGACAAGAAGAGCTCGTGATGCAAAAGGCCTGCCAATTGGCGAATAAACCTCTTGAGGAACTCGATCCGCAGGCGCGACAGAAATATGCCGCAGACGCAGAAGCGTATTTCGAGGTTGCCGGATACCGCTTTCTGACCTTGGATGCAGCTGTCGCTGAGTATGAACAGGCTCCCTTACATTTTGCAGGGGGATTCTACTCCCTGTTTGGTTCTTCATATCCAAATGGTGTCCCCAATCCCAACGTCACTAGGTACACCGAGATACTAAGAGATGCGATGCGTGACGCAGTATATATCGTCGATCTGCCCAAAGAAGTTATTTCGTTAACATGCAGTTTCACTTCCTTTGTTGCTTTGGAAGATTGGATGAACCAAGTTGTGATGGCCATTGGGGCAGGAGAAACCCCCTCGGGTCGCTTGCTGAGCGTTATCGAAACCATGGCTTATTTATTCGGTCTTGAGAGCAAGCCTGACAAAGGAATCATCGATAGTGTGGCTTCCATTGCAAAGAATCTGCAACTTACAAAGAGAGAACGGGAACACGTATGGGAAGTTTTTTATAACCCGGTCCGCTATGAGTATGGCCAGGGATGGGAAGATGTTGAGGCTTATGTCTTGCGCCTGTTGGGGCAAGTCAGAGAATCGAACAGCCCTTTTAATATTTTATCTCGCATAAAGCAATACAAGAGTATTCTTCTGAAATTGGGAAAAGTAATTTCTCAAATTGAAGGATCAACTTCTGAAGAGCCTGCTTTAAGACCGGACGAGATTATTGAAAAAGCGCTGGAGCATTGGCAAACCATTGCTGCAAATCCCATCACTAATTTTGACGATATCCTTGGATTTAATTTTGTGATTGACGATGCGAACCTTGACGACGCGGGTCGGGATGCAGCGCTAACCGATTATTCAAGCCAAACCGAGGCTCTTTTCAGACAAAATGCGAACTTGCGGGTCACCACGATTCGCAAAGAAGGTCGAGTGCCTGGTTACGAATCGGTCAATTTGTTTGTGCAAGGGCTTCGTAATCATCGGCAATTTGGAGCGCTGCCCATAAAGGTTCAATTCCGGTTCAAGAGCGTTCTTTTCGGCGAATCGGCAATGTACTATCCCTACAAACGATACGGCATTTGGACGCTCCCCCCGTGGGCGAGGAATATTGCAATCAATCCGGCCGCGCCCTTCCGCCACCTGCAGGAAGCGCTCTTCGCCGCTTTTCAGCAGTTCGTCTCCCGTGTACCTATCAAACATTTTGATATCACAGAACACATGGCGCCGAGATCCGGTTGGCCATTTTTAATAGCTGCCGGCGATCCGCAATACAGACATTCGAAAGAAGGGTCGGACCCGACGGAGCAGAATCCGCCACCTGCTATCGTGCCACCTAACGTGGGACCAATTCCGCCTGCATCAGGCCCCATAGGCACCTCTCTGACGACCACCCTTTGGATGAGCGCGGCGCTGGTCCTGCTCGGGATACTGGGAACAGCCCTTTTTGCTTTCGCGGATCCCTCATGCGGCGTTTCTAGCCACGCAGCCGTCAACCTCACGGGGATCGATTTTGCCAGCCTGCTGGGGGGCCTTCTCCATCACCCCGGGGCCTTCGCGGCGGGGCTCATCGGGGCGGAGGCCATCTCTGGAGCGGCAGGTTTCCCTCTCTTGATAGCGGGCGAACGCGCGCTGCAGCCTTACTTGCCTGCCGCGCGATCCAAAATTATTGAGGATCAAGGAGTGATACGCCAGTACGAATCCGGAGCGCTCATGATTCCGCCGCATGCCCGGCCCAAACTGGAAGAGCATGGAACCCAGCAGTACCGGGGCGACGCCTGCCCCCGTTTGAATCAGCAGGATTTTGGCAGTTGCGCTTTGGCGACCGCCATGAACGCTCTGAGGGTGTTTGACCTTCTCCCGCCGGGCCTCACGGAAGACGCCCTGTTAGGCGGTTTGGCGGATCAGGACTTCGAATATCTGCCGTTCTTTCAAGTCTTTGGTCTCGCCGGCCATGCTATTCCCAGAATCATCAGACAATGGGGCGGGGAGGTATCGGGTGAAATGGATCCCGCGCACGATTCCGTCGGAAAGTTGATTGACGCGTTATTGCGCGGGCATGTGGCCATCGTGTCAATAAATGCGCATCTGGTCCTGTTATCCGGCCTTGAGCGGCTCGCGGACGGCCACCTCGGGGTGCGAATACATGATCCCTGGAAGACCCCGTACGAAACAGCGCCGCTGAGTGAATATTTTGCGGGAATCGTTCATCAGCAGTTTTCGGCCCTGGAAAAAGGTGAGAAACACATAGGGTGGTGTTGGCTGATTGGTAAAGGCTCCTCGGCGAACGCGCAAGGCGGGACGGCGACCCGCCCCGCTGGTGATTATGAACTTGTCCTGCCGTCGCATCATCGCCTTGGAAGGGCCGCCTGATATGAATGCTCATGGATAAATCACTCCTCCGCATCGTGTCGTTGCTGCTGGTTGCCTGCATGGCCGCCCAAACGGCAACAGCAGGTTATGAGTTCCGAGCCATGAGTAATGAGTCAAAGGTTTGCTCCGGAGTTTTATGCCACCAACTCATAACTCGGAACTCGGCGCTTGGAACCGCCTTTGAGGAGCAGGCGCTTGTTGCCAGGCGTTTCTGCTATGAACATTCCCGGGAATTTATCACGAAGCCCTTTGGCGGCATCGGGCGGTTTTTAACTCACAGAAAAACCGGGCACAGCGGATCAGCATCTTCGCGAGGCCGACGCTTTTCTTTCGGGTGGATATCCTTCCCCAACCCTTTTTATGTACCGGCGTACGCCACGGCTGAGGGATGGGCGTTTCCCGGTTTCGGCCGTCCGGCAATACGGCTGCCTCATTTATTTTTTAGCACGACTGATGACGGCAATTTGTCTGGAAGTCCGGGGGGCACCTCCGCTCCAGGCTATGATCCCAGGATTACCGAGCTTAGAAGGACGCTGCTTCGAGATAATAAGGAATTCGTCAAATTCGTCAACTCGATGAAATTGACTGCTAAGCAGAATGCTGGGTTGAGCGGACCGGCAGATGAATATTTTGACGTCGTCCAAAACATGTTGACCAAGGCCCGGCTGTCCACGCGCACGGGGAAAAAAGAGGAACTCCTTCGCAGCGCTCTGCAACTGATTCAGCAGGAGATTTCACTTTTCAGCTTATTGCAGGATATTGATGGCCGGCAGCAATACCTCCGGATGTCAGATGCCGCCCGCGCTCAGCCGGGCGAATTCCGCCTGCCATACTCGGATGGTTATGTCACGCAAATAAACCATACCGCCGCTGACGCCGCACTGCGTACACTGATTGGCAATGGAGTCATCGAAAGCTTCGCCGACGCTATTATTACTTTTGTGAGAAAACTACGGAACGCCGAAACATGGCTGCAGGTTATCATGTCGGGTGGTGACACAGCCGTGCCTGCCGCATCGCTGCCGCCGCGGTTCACCCCGGAAGAGGCCGGTCCGAGTTCGGTGCCTGGTTCGATCGGGGCGATGGCAAGACAACCTTATCAGGAGGCAGTTAAACTTTATGCGGCAGGGGAATACGGCGCGGCCATTACGAAACTGAACGAAGCCATCGCGATGGATGGCCGATATGCGGCGGCTGTTCTTTCCCGAGGGCAGACCTATCTCGAGGTCGGAAGGCCGGAGAAAACGCTTGAAGATGCGGAGTCTGTCATCGCGATGTATGAGCGATCCAATCCGGAGCCACACGAATACATCCTGCGCATCAAAGCGCTGGCAGCGTTAGAAAGATATCCGGAAGCGGAACGTTATCTCCAGGAAGCCATAACCATGTTCCCTGATAACATCAAGATCATCCAAGCTGGCGTTCATATCTATAATCAGCGCGACGAACATGACAAAGCCAGGGCGTTCGCCCAGCCAGTCGTTGGCTTGCAACCGGGTACATGGACGGAAACAGTGTCCCTGGCGCAAATTCTTCATGATACGGGAGACTATGTCCGGGCGAAGGAATTATTGCTCAGCAATCCGCGCGCACTGGAGCAGGATCGGAAGGCCCGATCGTTGCTCGCGGAAATTGAGCGCGACCTTGCAGTCAAATCTCCCGGCTCAGGAACTGCCGGTTCGCCGGGCGGTAGCCCGAAGGATGTGCCGCGGGAATTGGCAGCCTATGAAGAACTGGCGAAAACACCCAGTGCGGCGCATGCGGCTATTCCGTTCTCACCTGGTGGAATGATCAACGAACCGCAGCTTAAAGATTTGCCCGTAGTTAAAGAGATCGAATCCTGTCTTGAAAAAGATCGGGACGAAGACGCCATGGCCCTCCTTCGGGAATGGATGCAGTTTAATCGGGCCACACGGAAGTGGTTCAAGTATGAAAAGGGCCATCTTGAAGAATCCAGGCCGGTTGTTGTTTCGAGCCGGGTGGAAGCGGTGGGAAGCGGCCGCATCGAACTGGTCCTGACGAACGGCTGGGGGATCACGCACAGGTTGACTTTCGACAAGAAGGACGGCCGTGCTGTCACGGAAATAAGGCAGAGGATCGCGAACGTTTTTGAATTCGGCGGGCAGGCAACACCGGAAAACGACCCCGCGATGCTTGCGTTTCTGGGGAATAAGGGTTACCAATTGGCGGGAATGACCAACCTGGGATTTCCCGTGCCTGCGGGATTCACTATTCTGGACGATGAGACGCGGCAGATCGCGGTAGATAATAAGATCCGGAAAGAATTGCGGCAAGCCATTGAGTCAGGAGTGGGACGCATTGAAAAAGAGGCAAGCCATGATATAGAGGCGCCTCAGCGCTTCGGAGATCCGGAGAATTTGCTTCTTCTCGCTGTGCGGGCCGGAGCGCGTGTTTCCGATCCGGGTAAGTTCCTCACGGTCAATAAGGTCGGTTTGCACCACAGCAATCTGGAAGCCTACGCGAAAATCCTGGGGAACCCGTTTCAGGCCAGGATGGATTATCTAAGGTTTATGTACGAATACCTTCTTTCCGTAGATGGCCGGAAATATGAGGAAGCTCAACCGATCCGGCAATTATTTTGTCACAACAAATTTTATGCGGAGTATGCCAGTCACAGGTTTGAAGCATTGAGCCGTCAGGGAACTCTCGGTGAACTGGATTCCCTCGTCAACCAGGCTGGAGCGAAATACAAAGAAATTACGGGTCGTGAATTCCCTTCGCCCAGAGAGCAACTCGATGAGGCAATCGTTGCGGTGGCCGCGAAATATCCAAAGGATGTCGAGGGGCAGGGGATTAACGTTCAGTGGCAGGTTTTGGGAAATATCAATGACGGGGAATCTCTGAGCGGGGTTTTATTTTCAAGGGATCCTTTGAACGGAGAAAAGGAGATTGTCGGAACTTATGGTTTTGCGATGGAAGGGAAAGACATCGTCCAACCGTATGGGTATTCCGGAGTTTACAGACGTCCCGTCTATCAGTATCCAGATGAGTCCGCCAAAGTAATGCGGTACAAAGACCTGCGCGATAGGTTGCCTCAGGTTTATGACGATATCGAGAGGGATGTGGCTGTAGCGGAAAACTATTATGGGGCCATGCAGGACATGGAAATTGTAGTTTCCCGGGGGCGGCTGTATTTCATCCAGACCCGGGACGGGATGGTGATGGCGACCCCGCTGGCGAAGACCCGGATTCTGGTGGATCTGGCAGACGCGGGCGCCATCAGTAAAGAAGAGGCTTTCGATAAGATGCAGGTGTCTGATCTGGAATGGTTGAAATTCTACCTTGAACAGCCTGTCATTAAAGAAACGAGCTGGCCCAAGGCCATAGCCAAAGGAATACCCCTGTTCCCGGGCATTGCCCGGGCGAAGATCTTTATGGACAACCCGAGAGAGTCCAACATTAAAGAGGGAACCATTATTGGGGTGGAGGAACCGTTTGAGAAGGACGGCTATTACGCGCAATTTAAAAAGATTCTAAAACACGATATTCGCGGAATTGCTTCAAAAGAAGGAGGATATGCCGATCACGCCGCAGTAGCCATACGCAAACTCAACAAAAGAATTCCTTATGTCATCCTGGGGGAAGACGTCATCGTTGATGAGGTTGGCATGCATTTTAAAAATGTTGATCTGGATGACGAGGACGAGGTCGTGCTTGACGGGAATACAGGACGTCTATACAGAGGCGAGGACTTGAACGAAAATGATTTTGAGGATTCGGAAGTGACCAAAGCGCTTTGGGGTGACAAGGCAGCCGCAGAATCGGATTATTACAGGATTTATCAGACGGTGTTGCGCTGGATTGACCTGAAATCGAAAAAACAATCATTTCGCGACGGCGGTACAGGCGACGAACCCGATCCGAATTCGCTCCTCTATATTTTGACAGGGAACAAAACCCTCGGGATGCTGGGGATGGCGCTGGAAGCGGCGGGGTTTCTCGCGCTGGGAAGAGCATTTGCGGAAGGGGGTTTCGCCTCTGGCGCCTCGGGCCCATATGCGCTGCCGTTCATGCTGGTTACGCTGATCGCTTACTCCCTGATCCATGCCGTGGCCGGTCAGAGGTATTCGAGGAAGAGTTTTCTTGAGCGATTTTCCGGGCATCTTGCCGGATTCCTGCCGTATCTTCTTGTAAGCTGGCAGAACCCGCTCCTGTCCGCCGCCGCAGTTTCCGCGCATTTCATCAGAGATGTCGACAAGATGTGGCCGTGCCTGTTGCGCCGCCCGGCAGGTTTACCCCATCCCTTGGGGGGAGGTTCACGCCCTTTCGTCGTAGCCTTCGCGCGATCTGCCTGACCCCCGCCGGGGGTGCGTAAATGACCGTGCCTGGTACGCAGGTAATCCCGAATCTCTTTAGTTGAGCGGCGAGATCGACGGAACCCGTTAACTGCCTCGCCCCC
>CAZSAL010000068.1:0-10231 GCA_964604825.1 uncultured Elusimicrobia bacterium | reverse complement strand
CCAGCACCGCAGCGCCGGCCTGGCTGGGCGTGCTCATGCCGCACCGCGTTTGATATGACCCGCGCCTTCGCCAAGCTGACCGTGATCGGCCTGGCGGTGCATCTGGTCACCGGGGACGCGACGCTGTTCCTGGTGGCCGGATGCGCCACGGTCGTGGCGGGCTGCGTCCACTTCCTGCGCCTCGCGTTTCGGGCCGGGCCGCCGTCCGGCCATCTTCCGCACTGACAAACCGGCACCGAACCGTCACCAGGCCAGCCCCCTGTCCTCCCCTGTGTGCTGCCGCAATATGCCCTATGCGGCCCGGGCAACGCCACGCTTGGCGATCTTTCCCCCAGTCGTTTGCTTGCGACTCATATTGGCAAGCCGCTACTTTTCAGAACCAGTGCGCCTTGTCGACCACGTTGCGCAGCACGCCTCCAGTCAGCACTGCGCGTGCGTTGTCGCGCAGGATAGCGTAACGGCGGTCGTCTAGATACTTCCCGTTGCCTGCCATATGCGGTGTGATCAGTACGTTTGGCATCGACCACAGAGGATGATCAGCGGGCAGCGGTTCCTGCTCGAAGACATCGAGCGCGGCACCGCCAACTTGGCCGGAGCGCAACGCAGCCACCAAGTCGTCGAGATGGGTCGTCATCCCGCGGCCGATGTTGATGAACACAGCTCCGCGTTTCATTCTCGCGAATCGATCTTGGCTCATCATTCCCTCGGTCTCGGGCGTGTGGGGCACAGTGAGAATAACAAAATCTGCACGCGGTAGCAGAGCATCGAGAGCTTCCGGCGCGTGCATCTCCACCAATCCCTGGGGCACATCCGCGCGCCGCGCGTCAGTCCCGATCACCGTAATTCCGAACGCCGCCGCCAGTCGGGCCGCTTCGGCGCCGACCCCCCCGACGCCGACGATCAGCGCGGTTGCCTCGGGTAGGTGGATGAGAGTGTCATCCGAGAGGCTGCGCCACTCGTGCTTAGCCTGCTGAGCAAAGTAGCGTGGCATGGCACGCGCGAAGGCCAGCACGAGCGCCAGGATGTGATGACCGAGATGGTCATTGAAGATCCCCCGGAAATTGGTGACGGTTACCGGGTGCGCGATCAGTTCGGGATAGTAGTAGCCTGCGCGCGGTGCGGCGTAAGGGGCCTGCAGCCAGCGTAGTTTCGTGGCGCGAGCCAGGATGTCGCGCGGCAGCGGCCCGAAGGCCGCGTCCGCAGTCGCGATTGCCACGGCGGCCTGTTCGGCGGTCTCCGCCACGGTTACCTCGAGGCCGGGGACGTCCCCGGGCAGGCACCGGGCCCAAGAACGATAGAGGTCAGTCTGCGGTGGCAGCATCAGCAAGGAAAGGGGCATGGGAGCATTTCCTGTGCAAGTTCGAGTGGCGTACACCCCCGACGCTCTGGCGACGCCAGGGTGGATATCTTACGAGGGTGCTTACTGATGATCGCGTACACCGAGGCGGTCCAGTGGAACGGACTTGAGGAAGCGGACCTTGCCGTAGCCGGCAAACACCTGGAAGTCGGTCAGGCCCTCACGGTGGAACACGTAAGCGGTGCTGACAATGGAAACGGTTCACACGCAGCATGGTTCGGTCCGGGAAACCGCGCTGTCGGGACAGGCGAATTTGGCCGGGTTGAGCAATTCAAGCTCCCCCTCCCCCACGGGCGAGATCGTCATCAAAATCGAGGCTGTCCATTCCTGGCCGGTAGCCATCGTGCCACCGATACAGCACGCAGGAACTGATGATGGATGCACCGATCAGATAGAATGCCGGGACGATCGGCGACCCAATGGCGGCTATCAGCGCCGCAACAACGAAGGGCGTGAAACCACCGAAGGTCGCCAGCGCCAAATTATAACCAATAGACAAACCACTCACGCGCACATGTGTCCGGAATAGTTCACAGAACGCGACGCACAACGGGGCCTGATAGGACGAGTAAAGCAGGATCGCGACGATTTGGACGAACACCGCCGAGGCAAAGCTTGGGTAATGCACCAGCAGAAAGAACAGGGGATATGCGGTGATGCCGATCAGAACGGCCGCGCCGAACATGAAGGGCTTGCGCCCGAAGTGGTCTGACAATACACCAAATAGTGGAACGGCAACCAATGAGACCGCGAGCGAAATTCCGGTAGTCAATAGCGCGGTGCTCAGCGGAAATTTCAGTTCACGCACCAGGAATGTTGGAAGATATACCTGATAAGTGAATGCTGTTACTGTGAAGCAGATGGTCATGCCGAAAATCATTAGCATCGTCATACTGCTCTGTCGCAGCAGATGCCCCAACATAGCGGGCCGTTTCGGCGCGGATCGATGCGCCTTCTCAAAGACGGGGGTTTCGCCTACGCGAGTGCGGAGATAAAGCCCGATCGGACCGATAAGCGCCCCGACGAGGAAGGGCAAGCGCCATCCCCAACTAGACATTTGCTGAGGCGACAGCAGGGCGTTGAGAATGACACCTGACAACGTACCGCATAGCATTCCGGCATTGACGCTTGTCGGTTGCAAACTCCCAAAGAAGCCACGTCTATTGGGGGGTGCGTATTCCACTAGGAAGGAGGCGGCACCGCCCCATTCACCGCCAGTGGAGAAGCCCTGCATGCAGCGGGCGATGACAATGAGGATGGGTGAGATCAGACCCCAGGACGAGTAGGCGGGCACGACAGCCACCAGGAGCGTGCCGGTCGCCATCAGCATGATGCTCAGCACCAGCGCTGGCCGACGTCCTTTGATATCGGCGTAAGCGCCGATGACAATGGCGCCGACCGGCCGCATCAGGAATCCAACGCCGAAGGTAGCGAATGTCAGTAACAGCGACGACAGGGGATTGCTGGTGGGGAAGAATGCTTGGCCAATATAAATTGCAAAATAAGCAAAACTAATGAAGTCGAAGAACTCGAGAAAAGTGCCAGCAGTGGCAGACAGCACCGCACGTACTGTGGCGCGTGCCGCGACTAGTCTGTTGAGTAACATGGAACCTCCTAAGCCTGGCTGTCCAGGAAAACGGCATTTCCTCATACGTTATTTGTTGCGATCTAGCTTCTAGTCGAGGTCCGTCTGCCGGATTGAATAGGGGAAGCCCATGATCTGCTGCGTCATCGTCTCGGGCTTTAGCAGACCGCAAACGCCGGCTATGCGCCACCAAGTGTTGTCTGCGTAGCGGACGATCGTACATTCGAGGCTGCGGACAATCGCATTACCTTCCGTTGGCGAGTGCGCCATTGCAATATGCGCGATCTCTTCTGGCAGGCCTGCAGTCAGGCAGAGATGCATGCCGTATGCGGGATGGCGGATGGACGGGTAGCCGCAGATCGACGGATCCGCACGCCACCGTTCATTGTTGTCGTCCTCCCACGGCTTGCCGATGTCATGGCACAGCGCACCGGCCAGCACGATGTCCTTGTCGATGCGTACTTCTGGCCAGGACGTCTTGAATTCATTGGCAAAAGACACAGCAAGATGCGCGACACCACGCAGGTGGTCCGCTTGGCTGCCGCGCTTAATAACGAAGATATTCGGACCGCCCCATGGTGGTACTTCGGAAATGGCGCGAAAGCGGGTTTGCGATAGCGCCAACGCCCACGCCGCGATCACTTTCTTTTTTAGCCCCTCGTTGGATATATCGGTTATTTCCGGAAGGTCGCGCAGAATTCCCGGTTCAAATTGAGCCACTGTGGCTTCCGATATCATCCGTCCCTCCCTTCCGGCGGCTGCTGAGCGGCTCTGCCGTCGCCAAGTCGTTCGGCAGTTTTGTCGCCAAGCCAAGCCAATGTGGGGACGCTATGAGAACAAAATGGCAAAATCCACTTGAAAAAGATAATCATTTGTTGTGATTATCTTATCACGCAGCTGTCGCATGTGCCGGTGCCGCGGGCGAATGGTGTGCCGGGAGGTCTACCAATGTCGCGTGTGACGATACCTCAGCTCGAAGCGTTCGTGTGGATCGCACGACTGGGAAGTTTCCATGAGGCCGCGGCGCGGCTGAATGTCTCGCAACCCACGGTCACCTTGCGGATGCAACAGCTGGAAGCGTCGGTAGGACGCCTGCTTCTCAGGGACGGCCACCGGTTTTCACTGACCGAACGAGGTTCCCTGATCCTGGAACACGCAGAAAACATGGTCCTGCTTGCAAATCGGATCAGTGCCATTTGCGTGGTGCCAGGCAAGTCGCGCAGCGTTGTGCGGGTGGGCATGCCGGACAGCATCGCCGCTGCCTGTCTGTCGGCGCTGGTGTCACGTGTCGCAAAGGTCTGTCCATCGGTGCAGCTCGCTGTCACGGTTGACCTCAGCAGCACGATCAACCGTCGGCTCAGGGATCTCAGCATCGACGTGGCGATACTAGCAGAGCCCGACGTCGGGCCTCCGGTCACGCTGATTCCAATCGGGAGGAATCCGCTGGCGTGGCTGGCCGCACCATCTGTACGGTTGAGTGGGTCGGTGACGCCCATAGATCTCGCAAGCCTTCGTATCATCACCACTCCGGAATACTCGCACAACTATGATGCGGTGATGGACTGGTTTGCGTCCAGGCAGGTCACACCGACGCGTGTCAGTACCTGTAACAGTCTCGATATGATCGCACGCATGATTTGCGATGGCGTTGGCATAGCCGCTTTGCCATTGGCAATGGTACAACGCGAACTAGGGGCCAGACGGTTGATCGCACTGCGATGCCGGCCGGAGCTGCGCACCCGCACGCTCCAGGCAGCCTTCCAGGTCGAACGACCCGGCGCGCCGATTGGCGCGATCGGCTCGGTCATGCAGGTTGCCCTTGAGGTGGTGTCTTCGAGGGTGCAGCTCCTGCCGATGGAACCACCCACGTAACACGTCGGCGCTCGGCGTGACCACCTCCCTGGTCCTGCTGACCTGCCCCCGTGGAGCAGCCCGGATGCAATGTAAGTTCATGGCTGGGCGTGGCGCCATGTTTGGCCTGGCCGACGGAGCGCCCGGTAACGAGGCTGGCGACGGCGGCCACGGCACGATCTCGGGGGCGGTTGGACGGTAGGCCAAGGCTGAATGTGGCCGGATGGTGTTGTAGAACGAGACGACGGAACACCCACGGGACCGAGGAACGGGAGGTTGCGTATCCCTGCACCCATGGTTCGGACGGGTTGTTCGCGTCCAGGAAGTCGTCGCAAGGGGCAGCGAGAAGATCTTCCGCTGTTCTCTGGCGGATGAGCCGCCGGGGCGCTGGCTGGAAACTGCCTGCGTGGATGTTCGACCGTGAGGTCTGTACGCCGATGCGGTTGGCGGCAGCCCCTGTTGCAACGCGGTTTGGAGGCCGGCCAAGGTCGAGGCGGCCATAGCCAAGTGCAGAGTGCAGCCTTTTCGTATTGTAGACCTCGTCGATGAACCTCGGAAGATCGGCCGTAACGTCCTCGAAGGTCTCATAGGCCGCCAGGTACACGGCCTCAACCTTCAACGTCTTCATGAAGCTCTCTGCCTTGGCGTTGTCGTAGGGATTGCCACGGCGACTCATTGAGCCGACCAGACCGTGGGCAGTCAACAGCGCACGGTAGCTGTCTGACGCATACTGCGATCCTCGGACGCCCTTCTGTTTGTCAAGCGGCGATCTGGGCCTGGCGTATGGTCCGCTGCCGCTGACTGATGAGGGTAAAGACCTCCCGCGCGATGTAGCGTTTCAGGCACCGGATGGCCTCTAGCTTGGAGTGACCCTCGGCGACCGTCGTCGTCGAGATGAGCCTCTCGTCGTGGCTTGTCGCCGGACTGATTCCCGGAGTTGAGCGTCGACCGCTGAAGAAGATGGAGCCCAATGAATTCGAACTGGCCGATTTGCTGGAGCGCTGGCGACAGGAGGCCGTAGCCGCGGGCCGGACAGTCAGGCGCGTCGTGCTCGCCTATGAGGCAGGACGCGACGGCTTCTGGTTAGCACGATGGCTGCGGGCACGGGGTATTGAGGCTGAGGTCATCCATGCCAGCAGCGTCGCGGTGTCACGGGATCGACGGCGCGCCAAGACCGATCGGCTCGGCACGGCCCTCCTCATGCGGGTTCTACTGGGGGGGCTCCCTGGCGAGCCGGGGCACTGCACGATGGTGGTCGTTCCGACAGCCGAGGATGAGGATGCTAAACGCCCGACGCGAGAGCGGGAGAACCTGATCGGCGAACGCACCCGGCTGATCAACCGCATGAGCGTATGCGGATGTGAGCAGAGTCTCGACAGCGATAACGCTGTCTCGGGAAGTGGTCAAGTAAGTCTTGAGTAGAAGAACTTTTTAGCTCTCAACGGACAAGACTCCTTCGTGTCCGTGCCCACATTTCAAAAGATAAGTCTCGAAAATATTATGTACAAAAACGACAGCAGTTCCACGCGCTTTCGCCAATATGTGCCCGTGCCTACGACACCTTCATAGAAATGAGAAAGAGTAGTATATATCAATATACATCACACATGCCATTACAACATCCAGAATAAGTATCAAACTTTGTAACTATATTATAGTGGTAAACATCACAACGTTAGCTTGGAATGTGGATAAGCGTTATGGTAAATTACGAATATCGGGTGGACATTCTGCAGGCCATCGAACTTAGAGTACGCTCTATGATTGACCACTTCTGCAGAGTTTACCTCGTCCGCCTAGACATCAGGTTTCCTCTGGGATACGTCCCGATGCATGCGAACAAAGAATGTTCAGAACTGATTAGGCAACTTATGGAATACTATACCTACCATCATATCGCAACTCAGTATGTCGTGGTAAGAGAACAGAACACCTCGGAGAATCAACACTATCATCTTGCTATTTTGTTCGATGGATCGAAGGTAGAGAACGGGTGGGCAGTAAAGATGAAAGCCGCCGACATTTGGCAACGGCTCGTTGGACCTGGATCTGGTCCATGTATTGAGCTATGTCGAAGGTTCGAAGGTGAGAACGGCATCATGATAGTGCGGCCTAAGACTAAAGCGGTAGGCCAAGACTACCAGAATCAACTGGCAGCATTCACTGTTGCATATCGTGAGGCAATGACCTGGCTCGATTATCTTGCAAAGACAGCAACAAAGGGTCTCGCACCACATAAGACCAAAGAGTTTACCTGCTCGCTGTTGTGGGATTAAGCGTCGCAGTCGACTCCGGGCTGAAATTGCCGATGGCCCAGCCTTCGGCGCTCGCATAGCGGCGGGGTTGTCCCGCTCTCTGTTAAAATTGGCCAAGCCGACGCCACCAGATAGGGACACTATGCGGCTGCGCGCGGCCGGTCGACAGCCGATTTGACGCTGTGCATGGCCGCCGACCGGCACCCCACTGCGAACAAAATCAAGAGAGATATATCAAGACCTTACACCGCATCGGACTCGGGGTCGCGGTGCCAAGCGGATTCACAGCAAGAGCGGCAGTCTCTCGTGATTCAGTCGATGTACTCACATCCCTTCTGCGCAAGCGCCTTGTCGACCCAGCTACGCTCCCACTGGTTGTTCCTGATGTCGTCGACGATGCCGGCTTCCTTTGCCACCACCGCCTTGGCCTTAGCCAGGACATCGGGGGCATCGGCAGGGTCGATCACCACGACCCCGTCGGCATCGCCCACCAGAATGTCGCCCGGCTTGACCACCACGCCGTCGCAGCAGACCGGAACGTTGATTTCGCCCGGCCCTTCCTTGTAGGGGCCCTTCGGCGTCACCCCGGCGGCGTAGACCGGCAAAGACATACGCCGGATCGACGCGCAGTCACGGATGGCGCCGTCGACGATCAGGCCGGACAGGTGGCGCTGGATCATCCACATCACCATCAACTCACCGGTCATCGCGTTGGACATGTCCCCCTGGCCGTCGATCACCAGGACGTCGCCGGGCTGAGCCATGTCGATCGCCTTGTGCATCAGGAGATTGTCGCCCGGCCTCGCCTTTACCGTGAAGGCGCAACCGAGCAGAGGGGCGTCGTTGAAGGGCCTGATCCGGTTGGCGATGCAGGACATCCGGTTCATGTTGTCGGCGATATTGGCCACCGGAATTCCGACGAACTGGCTCACCAGGTTGGGATCCGGTCTCGCGATCCTGGAATATATCCTGAAACCGACGTTGGTCATTGGACGTTTCTCCATCAGTTGGTCCGAGAGGACGGGATGATCCGCGGCGGGCGGGCCGACCGCTCGAAGTCCGGACCGGCCCTGCCAATTGCGCTCAGTCAGCGTAGGACTTGGCGTATGCCGCTTCGAGGACTTCCTTCGGAAGAGCCTTCTCCCACCGGGCCACGACCACGGTGGCGACGGCGTTGCCGACGACGTTGGTCGCCGTCCTTCCCATATCGAGGATGCGGTCCACGCCCAGGATCAGCGCGACGCCCTCGATCGGCAGTCCGAAGGCTGCGACGGTACCGGCGATGGTGATCAGCACCGCACCGGGCACCGCCGCCATCCCCTTGGTGGCGAGCATCAGGGTCAGCACGAGCATGATCTGCTGGCCGAGGTCCATCGGAACGTTGTAGACCTGGGCGATGAAGACCACGGCTAGCGACGAGTAGAGGGTGCCGCCGTCCAGGTTGAACGAATACCCGGTCGGCAGGACGAACAGGACGATCTTCTTCGGGACGCCGAATTCCTCAAGCTTTTCCATCAGAATCGGCAGCGCTGTTTCGCTGGCTGCGGTCGAGAAGGCGAGGATCAGGGGTTCCTTGATGGCGCGCATGACATGGTAGAAGTTCACGCCGGCAATCACCGACGACGCCAGCACGAGCAACAGAATGAACACCACCAGCGCCAGGTAGAGACACAGGATCAGCTTGGCCAGAGGGATCAGCATGGCCAGGCCGAACTTGCCCACAGTGAAGGCGATGGTCGCGGCGACGCCGATCGGTGCCAGACGCATAACCTGCATGGTGAAGCGGAACATGACCTGACAGACGCTGTTCGCGAGAGTCAGCACCGGCTTGCCGGCCTCGCCCGCCGCTGCCACTGCGATCCCGAAGAAGCTCGAGAAGAAGACGATCTGCAGCAGACTTCCGCGAGACATGGCGTCGACGATGTTGGGCGGCACGATGTCGATCAGCATCTGGACCATATCGACCGACTTCTTCGACGCCGCCGCCACGGCGCTGGTGTCGCTGACATTCTGGACCACCACCCCCGAACCAGGATGGAAGACGTTCACGACGAGCAAACCGACCACGAGAGCGACGGTCGTGGCGAGCTCGAACCAGATGAGTGTCTTCAGCCCCAGGCGGCCCAGCGTCTTGAAGTCTCCGCTGCCGGCGATACCCACGATCAGCGCGCTGAAGATGAGCGGGACGACGATCATCCTGATCATACGGAGGAAGATGCCGCGGCCAGCCCGCCTGATCCGGCCAGCCGCCCGGGGTTATGCCCCGGTTACCCAGACTTGCCGTTAACTTATTGAATACATTGAACATTCTAAAACTTTGACAACGGAGATGCGCGCATCTGCGTGGCGATGCGCGCAAATTTGGGCGCAATCCGGCTCCCGCGCGCGCAAATTTGGGCGCAATCCGGCTCCCGCGCGCAGCACCGTGCAGCTCTGCCTAGCGCGAGCCGCGGCGGTTGGGCTGGCCTGGCCGCTGCCGACAACGCTGACCGATGGTGGCCCGGAGGCACTGCTGTTCGCGGCTGTCGGGGGTTCCAGGCCGGGCATACGGCACAAGGCGGAGCCGGACTGGACGGTGATCCACCGGGGTTGAGCCGCAACGCGGACCAACCGCCGCCCCGGGGTGACGGCTGCAGCTGCTTTGGGAGGAATACCGGGCCATCCACACCGGCGGCTACGGCTACAGCCGCTGGTGCGAGCTTTGCCGCGGCTGGGAGAGCCGCCTGTCGCCGACCATGCGGCAGGCCCACCCGGCCGGCGAGCGGCTGTTGGTGGACTATGCCGGGCAGACGGTGGAGGTGGCGGACGGCAGCACCGGCGAGTTGCGCACGGCGCAGGTGGTCGTCGCTGTGCTGGGGGCGTCGAACTACACCTACGCCGAGGCGACCCCCGCCTTCGCAGGGCAGGCTCTGGACGCAGAGCCTGGCGGACTGGATCGGCGCGGATGTGCGGACGCTGGCCTTTCTCGGCGGGGTGCCGCGCCACATAATGGCCGAGGGTACAAAAGCCGAACAACCTGCGCGCCGGGGTACTGCGAGCGAACTGGTATGAATCCGGGATCAACCCGACCTACCGCGATCTGGCGGCGCATTACGGCACGGCGATCCTGCCGACACGGGTGCGCCGGCCTCGCGACGAGGCCAAGGTTGAGGTTGGCGTGCTGGTGGTGGAGCGCTGGATCCT
>CAZSAL010000067.1:0-10548 GCA_964604825.1 uncultured Elusimicrobia bacterium | reverse complement strand
TAAGCGAAAATACCCATGACGATAGAAGGAACGCCGTTAATAACGTCCGCAGCGTACCGGACCAGGAAGCCAATTTTATTCCCCCCGAACTCCGCCAGATATATTCCACCCATCATGCCTACGGGAAGCCCTATGACGGCGGCCAGCGCTATGAGCTTCAGCGTACCTACGATGGCGTTGGCCATGCCTCCGCCGCTTTCTCCAACCGGCTTGGGCAGTTGCGTGAAAAAATTCCAGTTAAGAGATGAGACGCCGTGAACCGTGACATACCCGAGTATGAAAAAAAGAACAAAAAGCGTAAATACGGCGCAAAGGCCGGTAATGAAAAATGCCGCTGTGTTCACGACATGACGATGGCGGTAGGGCATCATGTGTTCCGTCCCGGGGCGTCGGTCTGAAGCCGCATCAGCATCAGGCGCGCTATTCCGTTAACGATGATCGTGATGAAAAACAGAACCAGCCCGATTTCGATAAGAGCGTGCACGTAGAGATCAGATGTGGCTTCCGTAAACTCGTTGGCCAGCACGGCAGCCATGGTGTAGCCCGGAGCCAGCAGGGAGGAAGCCACTTCCGGCCGGTTCCCTATCACCATGGTGACAGCCATGGTCTCACCGAGGGCGCGTCCGAGAGCGAGAAAAATCGAGCCGATAATGCCAGAACGCGCATAAGGCAGCACCGCCCAGGTGACCACTTCCCAATGCGTGGCTCCAAGAGCCATGGCCGCTTCTTTTTGCGCCCGCGGCACCGCCATTAAAACCTGCCGCGAGAGGGTAGCTATAAAGGGGACAACCATTATCGCCAGAACCACTCCCGCTGAGAGCATATTGACCCCATAATCAGGGCCTTTAAAGAAAGGCAAAAAACCGAAAACCGTCATCAGCGCCGGGTCGAGGTAGGTGCGCATGAAAGGCACCAGCACAAAAATCCCGATCAGGCCGTAGACAACGCTCGGGATAGCGGCCAGGAGTTCGATGAGAAAAGAACAAACCTCTGAGACGCGAACGGGAGCCATTTCCGCCAGGAAAACCGCGACGCCTACCCCCAATGGCACGGAAATCATCATCGCCAGCGCGGAAGACACCAGCGTGCCATAGATGAAAGGGACCGCGCCGAAATTCTCCGCTACCGGATCCCATACGGATCTGGTCAGAAAATGCAGGCCAAAGGCGTGGCGCGCGAGAGTGGAATTGACAAATAACTCCCAGGCAATGCCCAGCGCGATAGCCAGGATGCTGAGAGCGAAGAAAAGCGTTAATTTCTGAAATGCTTTATCCGCCCATCTCTCCGATATGAACGAAGGCTCAGGCAGACTTTCTACATCAGCAATTTCGGATTCCATACGTCATATTGTATTCGGAGATTGTGACGGCTATTTGACAGACATATGACAGGGGCGTGACATTTTTCGTGAACGCACAGGCGGTTGGAATTCGTCAGATAAAACATATCACCTAAAGAGGCATGGCCTCGAAACCACCGCTATTTTTGCTCTGATTCAAATTCCACGACCGCGGCAGCTCATTAAACTGGACTTTTTCCCTGACAAAACTACTAAACGAAGTGCGAACATTATCATCCGCGTTTTATTCCGCCCCCGCTTTTAAAGGGACCTGCCGCGTGGGAACGTTGCCTTCCCGTCACTCGAAATATCTTCGCTTAAAATAGAGCGAGACATTCACCAGACCGATGAGCGCCGGGACTTCCACGAGCGGGCCGATCACGGCGGCAAATGCCTGACCAGAGTTGATGCCGAAAACAGCAACAGCGACCGCAATTGCCAGCTCGAAGTTATTACTGGCGGCCGTAAATGAGAGTGTGGCCGTTTTAGAATAGCCGGCGCCCGCTTTCTTGCCCAGCCAGAAACTCACCAGGAACATCACAACAAAATAAATGAGCAGCGGCACCGCGATGCGAATCACATCAAGCGGAATCCGCACAATCAGATTTCCTTTCAGGCTGAACATCACCACGATCGTAAAAAGCAGGGACACCAGCGTGACCTGACTGATTCGCGGGATGAAGAACCGCTCGTACCATTCCCGTCCCTTCAATCGAATCAACGAAAAGCGAGTGATTAACCCCGCGAGAAAGGGGATACCCAGGTAGATGAAAACGCTTTTGGCGATCTGAGCCATGCTCACTTGGACCACACTGCCCTTCAGCCCGACCCGGGGTAATAAGACCGTTATAAAGAGATAAGCGTAAAAGCTGTAGAAGAACACCTGAAAGAGGCTGTTAAAGGCCACAAGTCCCGCGGCATATTCAGTATCCCCTTTGGCCAATTCGTTCCAGACAATGACCATGGCAATACAGCGCGCCAGGCCGATCATTATCAGCCCGACCATGTAATCGGGGTGGCGGCGAAGGAAGAGTACCGCCAGAGCGAACATAAGAACCGGCCCGATGATCCAGTTTTGAAGGAGTGAAAGGCCAAGCACCTTTTTGTTCCGGAACACATCGCCGAGTTCTTCATATTTCACCTTGGCCAGAGGCGGATACATCATGAGAATTAGGCCCATAGCGATAGGGATATTAGTCGTGCCGGATTGGAAGCGGTTGACGAAAGAAGGGACATCTGGAACGAAGTAGCCCAGCGCGACCCCAAATGCCATGGCTCCGAAAATCCAGGCCGTCAGGTATCGGTCAAGAAAAGGCAGGCGTTTAGTAATGGATGACATGTAAAGTTATTTCGTCTCTCTCAGGAAATTCCGGATGCGTTGTTCGATTTCATTGAACACTTTGCGGAATACGGCCAGCTTCTGCTCATCGCTGCCCTTCGCGTCAGCCGGATCTGCGAAACCCCAGTGCATTCGTTCAACCCTGCCTGGGAATACGGGACAAATCTGACGTGCATTGTCGCAGACAGTTATCACGGCATCGAAAGACTCGTTGCGAAATTCGTCCCAGGATTTTGAGCGCAGTCTTTCGCCCGGATAACCGGACTCTTTCAGGACCTGTATGGCCATGGGATGCACAAACCCGGCCGGCCTGGCCCCGGCGCTCACCGCCGTCACGCGGCCATGCCCGAGCTTGTTCATAATGGATTCGGCCATCTGGCTGCGGCAGGAATTGCCGGTGCAAAGGAAAAGAACGCGTTTCATGAAGAGGATTCTCCCCTGAATTTTTTGCAGGACCTTAGGCGCTTTTGAAGGACGGTTACGTCACGTTTCAGGATATCGACCTCATCAAAACAGCCTTTCAGGCAGCTGATCAGCCCATTCTGGAACCTGCCTTCAGCAGACGCAAGGGAATAATGCTTCCAGAGCCCTTCCTTGCGGACGCGAACCAGCCCCGCTGTGCGCAGATAAGCGAGATGGCGCGATATCTTCGACTGCGGCAGCCGGAGCGTCTCCATGATGTCGCAGACACACAGCTCGCCCCTGGTAAGCAGATGCAAAATCCGCAGACGGGTTTCATCCGCAAAGGCTTTGAACATCCGATTAATTTTAGAATGCCGCACGATCTTATATCTGTCTACGCAGATATAGATGATATCAGATTTGGCGATAAAGTTTTGAATCTCTTGAATCTCTTTAGTTGAGCGGCGAGGCCGACAGAACCCGTTTACTTCCCGTTCCTTTGTCGAATGCCGCTCTCCTTGCGGGAGCGGATGAGACGTCGTAGAACGGCCTCGCCGCTCAACTAAAGAGATTCGCCGCAACTTATTGCTGATGTCTTTGTTCTAATAGACATCGATTCCATGGAACGTAGAACTCGATTTCGCCTGTCTATGGGAGGACGTTTTGCTTTAGTGTTTTTCTCCATTGGGCTTCTATGCCTTGGAACTCTTGTCGCCTTTCAAAATCGCGCCGCACAAACGGCATTACGGGAACGGACCAGGTCAAGCGGAACGGTCATACTTGAATCCATAGCGGAGCTTTGCCGGGAACATCTGCCAAAAAACGACATTAAGGGGCTTGAGACTGACCTGCGTCCTTTATCTACTCTAAGCAGAATCGCCTTCATCGAAGTGGATGCGCCTTCTGGCAGGGCTCTGATAAGAGTGGAAAATCCTGCGCATCGTGGACAAAAATTTAAATACAGCGGCACCCAAACCGAAAATGGCAATTTGATTATGGGGGCGCGGGTTTATTCTGACGACCGTTTATTGGGACAGCTCAAAGTCGGCATTTGGGTAGGAGGCATCTTCAAAGAGACTGCACAAATACGCAAAAACAGCATGCTTTTGGGGTTGATACTTTGTCTGTTCCTTGCAGTTGGTTCCTATTTGCTGGGGCAAGGGCTGGCCCGGAGATTGGAGCGATTCACCAAAGACGTTAAAACACGCCCTTCCGATGACTACGCACACTTTGATATCACAGGCAACGACGAAATAACCGATCTCGCGCGCGCGTTCAATAAACGCCAGGATAACGCCAAAGAAGCCGAAGCGGCCCGCGACGTTGCTGAGAAAAAACGGCAGGACATGGTTAATATGGTGATCCATGACCTGAAAGGACCGCTTGCCGGCCTCCAAAACGGCCTTGATGTTTGCGAAGAGTCCGCGGGGTCTGCCGAGGCAAGGGATTTGCTGCGGCTGATGAAAAAAAGCAACAACCGCATTCTGCGCATGGTAGATGAGATCCTTCAGATAGCGCGCCTGGAAGAACCCGCTTTCAGGCTCGACGAAAAACAGATCGACCTGGCACAACTGGCTCAGCAGCGCATAGAAGAAAGCATGCTTACCGCTCAAACTCGCGGGATCACGATCGAATTTAACGGCCTCGATCAACCGTGCCCCGTAAAAGCGGATCCCATCCTGCTGGGGCGGGTTATCGACAATCTTCTTTTCAATGCTTTTGAGCACAGTCCCAATGGACATCCCATAAATGTTACGGTGCGTTCAGATGCGGAAGGCGCGCGCTTCGAAATTCGCGACCATGGTCCAGGCCTTTTGCCGGACGATCTTAAGGTCATATTCGAAAAGTTTCAAAAAGGGCACGCGGTATCAAAAGGATTCGGCCTTGGCCTGGCCTTCTGCAGGCTGGCTGTGGAACGGCACGGGGGGCGCATCTGGGCTGAAAACATTCCTTCCGGCGGAGCCTGTTTCTTTTTCACCATTCCCGGGCGCTAAATGCTGGCCCCGTTCAGCAGGGCTTTTGACCCTATCGCCAGCAGCAGGTCGCTTTTAACATCGATGATTTCACTTTGAATGCGTTCCAGATTACGCAAGGCTTCGCGCACATCCACGAGCGTTCCCTGAAAAGAATAATAGCGGTCTTTTGCCAGTGATAAGGCCTTTTTTGCTACGTCCAATTCCCTGGCCAGATAATCCATCTGCACGCGGGATGCCTCGATAATCTCGTCATATCGGGCGTTTAATTCATCAACCTGCAGTTTCACCGCATCGAGATCCTGGTCTTTCTGAGCGGCCAGGGCCTGCGCCTGCTGAATCTGGCTGGTAATTCTGTTCCCTTCGAAAACAGGGAGATCGACGCCAAATCCTCCGGAGTAATATTTTTTATCCACCAATCGTGATTCATCCATATCTCCCGCGCTGGCCGTGGCTTTTAATTTCGGTAGATTTTGCGCGGAGTAATACGAGACGTTCGTGTGCGCGGCCTGCGCCAGATCTGCAGCCTGCGCAATCAAGGGGCTTCCGTACCCCGCATGCAGGAAAATCAAAGATTGTTCAGATAATTGTTCCGACGAAGGGCAGGAAAGGCTGTTCGCGGGCAAACCCACAGCCAGAGCCACGCGCCGCAGAGCCACCTCATAGCGCTTCTGGAAAGCCGCGGCTGTCATCTGCGCCTCAGTGGTTTGATCCTGAATTAAGAGCCGGTCCACAACGGAGCGTTGTCCCGTACGGACAAATTTATCGACCTCTCTGGCAACCCTGGACACCTCGGCGGCGATTTGCGCGTAGGCTTCGTTTTGGCCCCGGAACCGGCCGGCATCCAGAAACAGCTGCAGTGCAAACTGGTCAATCCCGTAGCGCGTGATTCTGGTCTGCTCCTGAACCGACTTCAATTCGGCTTTCGAGGCCTCTACGCTGTAGCCGCGACCCCAGTCAAAAAGCGTGAGACTGCCCGTCATTCCGGCGGCGGGACCCGAACGGAACGGCGACCCCATCAGTCCGCTGACGCCTAAAGCGCCGGAAGATCCAGGAAAGCCGAAAGAATCAATCGCTTCCGCATTTAATGTCGGCAAATAAAGAGCCTTCAGGATGGAAATGTTCTGCTGTGCCGCGCGTTCGCGTTGAAGGGATGCCTTAAGATCCGGGCTGACCTGTTCCGCGAGCTTTAAAACTTCCGGGATGGTCAGTGGATGCAGCGACGACCGCCCCTCACCCCCTCCCTTTCCCTCGAGGGGAAAGGGCGCCGGGTGAATATTCGTCGTTGCGATCAAAATGACTATGACCGTAAGCCCTATATTAACTTTCATGGACATTCTCCCGTGCGATCTGATCGTGCATCACAGCCTCAAGAGCGGGGTTCTTTTTGATATTCCCATAGAGGAGGCGGAACAGCGCCGGCACCAGATAAAAATTGAGGAACGTAGCCAGCAGCTGTCCCCCGATCACAGCGCGGCCAAGCGGGATGTTGGCTTCGGCTCCGCGTCCCAACCCCAAAGCCATGGGAAGGAGTCCCAGCATCGAAGCCAAAGCCGTCATCGTGATGGGCCGGAGCCGCGCTTTCGCTCCTTTGACGATGGCCTCATCAACTTCCGGCTCCACCTCCGAGCATTCAAGGATATATTCCACGAGCAGAACTCCGTTGGCAACCGTCACGCCGATCACAAAGATGCATCCGATAGCCGCCTGGATGCTGAAGTAGGTGTGCGTCACAGCCAGCATCACGATCACTCCTACCATTCCCATGGGAACGGTCGTCATCATGATTGCCGGAAGCAGGAAGGAGCGGAACTGCACCACCAGAATCAGATAAACCAGAACTGCGGCCAGCAGAAAGCCTCCGCCCAACGACCCCACCGCATCCTTCATGGCCGAAATTTCACCGCGGATCTTTACCCTGTAGCCGGCCGGATATGTCTCACGATTCACAATTTTCTGAACGTCGCTGGCTACGCCGGAAATATCCCTTCCCTGCGCATCAAGATAAATATCGATGACAGGCATAAGATTTTCATGATTCAGCTCGATCGGGCCTTTGAAGAAAGCCGTTTGAGCGAAATTCTTCAGCGGAACGCCCCGGTCCTGTTCCCGGCTCGTTATAGGGATGTTCATCAGTTCGCTCATGCTGTCAATCTCGCTCTCGGGATACTGCACCCCGAAAGGATAATCGATGCCCGTCCTGGGATCGATCCAGATGGCCAGGTTGTAGCTGACGCTGTTCGACACCGCGCTGACCACGTTCTTAATGGTTTCATCCGGAGTCAATCCCACGCGGCTGGCCTTTTGACGGTCGACTGTCAGCTTGATCTGGGGAGCATCGAACCGCTGCGCGACCCGGACATCCACTGCGCCCGGTATTTTTTTGATCTGTTCTGCCAGTTCAACTCCAATTTCATGGGATTTTTCATGCGCCGGTCCTTCAATCTGAACGTCAATCGGAGACAACAACCCCCCGTTTAAAGCGGAGGTCAACAGGCCCCCCAGCTCAATGCCGAACTCCACATCAGGGAATTGCCGCGGCAGGCGTTCGCGGATGATCTTGGCGTAATACTGGGAGGTATGCCGGCGATTCTCTGTAAGCTCCACATTAAAAAATACGTCCTGCGGGCCGGAATTGGGCGTAAAGGCCGCGGAGTAACCGTAATACACGCCGGCGTTCATAATGATCATCTTGAGATCATCGGGCGGAATGTATTCCCGGAGTTTCGCTTCCACCCGCCTGGCCAGTTCCGTCGCATCTTCAATACGGATTCCCGTGGGACCGCGCATGTCCAGCCGGAAACTCCCGGCATCCGCGCGGGGGAACAGTTCCGCGCCGATGTGCCTGACAAACACCCCTCCGGTCAAAAGCAGCACAGCAAGAGACGACAACAAAACTCTCGTCCTCCGTAAAACAACCCATCGCAAACTTCTCCCGTAGCTTTCCGTCACCTGATGTATCCGCCGCTGAATCCAGCCGAAGATGCCGGCGCTGGAGGATTCGCCGTCTTTCAGGAAGTGCGTAGTGTAAAGAGGAATAACCGTCATGGCGGCGAAATAGGACGCGGCCATGGCGGAAATTACCGCGATCGAAAGAGCCGAAAACAAAATACGGACGACTCCCTGTAAAAATACCACCGGGAAGAAAACGATCATGATGGAAATCGTCGAGGCCAGTACGGGCATCGCCACTTCCTGCGCTCCCCGAAACGACGCCTCTTTGGGAGACAGTCCCTGCGAACGTTTTTTCATAATCACTTCAATCACAACAATTGCGTTATCCACAAGGACGCCCACGGACAGAGCCAGTCCGCCCAGAGTCATCACGTTAAGCGTCTGTCCCGCCGCTTTTAACCCCAGGAAGGCTCCCAGCAGGGAAAGCGGCAAGGCAAGCATTACGGCGAACGTGGCGCTCACGCTCCCGAGGAAAAACAGGACCATGATGGCCGCAAGCCCGCCGCCGATCAGCGCCTCATGGCTGATTGATTCAATCGCCTTGCGGATAAAAACCGTCTGGTCGCTGACCATGGTCAGCCTGAATCCGTTCAATGTCGATTCCAGACGTTTGATGGAATGCCTGACATCATCGATTACCTGAAGGGAATTGGCCCCGGGCTGGCGGTAAATCGGTACATAGACCTGCGGCTTCCCATCAATCAGAACCACGTTGGTTTGAATCGCGCTGGCATCTTCGGCGTGACCGATATCCTTGACCTGAACGGGAACGCCGTTCTGCGATCGCAGATAAAAGTTATTAATGTCGTCGAGGTTTTCCACCAGGCCGTTGGAGACGATCTGGTAGTCATAATGCCCCATCTTCATGTCTCCGGCGGGAACAAAGGTGTTCATGGCGCTTAATTTTTCCATGACCTGCACCGGTGAAAAATTGAACTTCGCCAGTTTCCGGGGATCCAGATAAACGATTGCCTCTCTGGTTTTCCCTCCCATGACGGTAGGCGCCATAGCCCCGGGAACGCTTTGAATCGCGTTCTGCACCCAGTATCGGCCGATATCCTGAAGCTCGGTCTGTTTCTTATTCTCTCCGCCAACCGCGCACATGGCCAGAGGAACTGCTGCCATGGGGTCGAAAGGCAGGATCAGCGGCGGCTGAGTGCCCGGAGGGAGCTTCCTCAAAACGGACATGACCAGAGACCCGGTCTGGGCTATAGCATTGCTCAGGTCAATGCTGGAATTAAAAAAGTTTTTGACGATGCTAACTCCTACGAGCGAACGGGATTCCTGAGATTCCATGCCAACAGCCTGGCCCGTATACCGTTCGATCATATAGGTCAGGTCCTGTTCCACGTGATCAACGGGCATCCCCGGATAAAAAGACAAAATCTGCACAGCCGGCAGGTTGGCCGAAGGCAGCAGGTCTTTCGGCAGCAGCGCCAGGCTGAGCCCGCCCAGAATGGTTACGATCAACCAGGCAACAATGGTGAAATGAGGATGCTGAATAGCGAAAGCCGCTATGCCTTTCGAAGATTCTTTTGGCGAATGGGTCATAAAATTCTCACTATTTTCAGATGTAATAAAACAACTGCGTAATGCCAGACGTATTAATTATTTACGGGTTTATAAGTAGGGATTAGAGGGCAACAACAGGCGGGGATCTCTGACTCGAAGAATACAGGAATGGACTAGAAGGGGTTCTCAGCGGCCGGACAACTCCTGCGCAGCAGCGTACGAAAAACGGCGTTGGTGCAATATCCGGTATTATCGCCGGGATATCTGCAATCAACTGTTTTACGATCTGCGTAAAGCCGGCAGTTTCTGAAATGACCAGTCGCCGGCGTTGAAGCTGCGGCGACCCTTTAAAGGCAAGCCCTGCCAGGGCCAAGACCATCAGGGACATCGCTAAAAGCGTAAATTTCTTCATATACCCTATCTGGTTATTTAACCCATTACAGGATTTCTGTCAAGCTCGGTTCAATGAAAACATCAACAAAGATGGGACAGGTGAATGGCGCGTGCATTGGCGGAAGTCCTGTTTAAAACGTCCACTCCAGACTTGGTCTTACTCCCACGCCGCCGAGTTCCAACAACCAATGCGGAGTGCGGAGTGAATTTAATGCGGAGTTCGGAGTGCGGAGTGTGGAAGAAGGAATTCCTTCTTCCGTCCCTTTCCCTGTCAAATTCATAGGATGGGACCGTCCCCCGTTCGGGGACGAATTCCGCATTCCGACTTCCGAATTCGATAATTGGTAGCGTATCGCCAGCGGTGTCCAGGTAAGCCTCACCCTCCCCTCTCCCCGAGGGAGAGGGTGGGCGAAGACCCGGTGAGGCAAGAGGGGAGGAAGCTTTCTTATGGGGTGAGGGGCCTTTATTGATGCCCTCACCCGCCCCGCCAGAGGTCCGGCGGGCGGCCTCTCCCCAGGAGGGATAGGCAGTATTTAAAGGCACATTGACCGCCGCCTCCGAAGCCGACGCTATCATTGCGGCCAGCGCCATTCCAGCGCACTTCCAGCACTCCCAGCGCTGGCCCAGCACTCAGG
>CAZSAL010000066.1:0-11551 GCA_964604825.1 uncultured Elusimicrobia bacterium | reverse complement strand
CTTATATATTAATCACTGCACGAACGCACAGGACGACTCGCGTAACCTTCGCCTATGTCTATTGTACTCCCTCTACCAAATATCTGTCCAAAGGGCAGCAGCAAAGTCCACAATGAGTCCTTCTATCCCTGTTGTAGCGAACTAGAAAACCGTCCTGTGAGCATTTGGTTGATTGTTGCTTCGACGATCGCCATGTTGGGCGGCGCATACTACCGCTGCTGAACGAGTCGGTCCATCAAACCGTCACAAGAGATTGTACGTATACGCATATCGATGGAGACGCCCTTGTTTTCCTCGGCTCCCAAAGGCTATGCTATATTGTGTGTACCACTTGTTTGTACCCAAGTCGGATGTGAGTGGGACATGAAATTGCTTACTACGCTGTGGCTCACAGATTCAATTTAGGGAGTTTACTTGCATCCGCAAGTGGCGGAGAGGAACATAACTCACCCAAGTGAGGATGGCGAAGCTTTGTCTGATCTAGTGTATGCCGGCATCGTCCAAGCAAACAGTCGCACTATGGAAACCTTCTCGGGTGGTGCCTGCGTTCCGGATGACAGCTCTCCGAAATGGTTTGCGGTTTATACCTCTTCGCGTCACGAAAAGCGGGTGGCACAGCACCTGGAGGTGAGGGAGATTGAGCATTATCTGCCCCTCTATCGCACCCAGCGGAAGTGGAGCGATGGATCGAGGGTCACTCTGGATCTACCGCTGTTTCCGGGCTACCTCTTTGTTTGTATCCAACGCTCCCAACGTGTTCAGGTGATGAAAGTGCCGGGTGTGCTGGCGCTTGTGGGTGGCACGGGGGGAGAACCGGCATCGTTGCCGGCATCTGATATTGACACTTTGCGAGTCGGCCTTCCTCTGCGCATCGCCCAGCCCCATCCTCTTCTCAAGGTAGGCCAGCGAGCCCGCATTCGGTCTGGCGCCTTTGCCGGGATGCAGGGGATTGTGCAGCGATTGAAGTACAGTTACCGCGTCGTCCTCACATTGGATTGCATCATGCAGAGCTTTGCCGTGGAAGTTGACAGCGACGAACTAGAACTAGTGGACTCTAGGCAGCGACAAATCCCAAAGACTCAAGAAGGCGCGCCAGAAGTTCGGCCACATCAGAAACAACATCACATGGTCAGAGACGTAATGCGTTGAAATTCCGGTTGCTCAATGAGAACTTGTTCGAAGTCGACGGGAAGTTCCGGTAATCGCAGATGGATAGAATCCAATGAAAGCGAAAAGTCAATATGTTTAATGATAAGTCAATACTAGTCACAGGTGGAACAGGTTCGTTCGGCAAACTCTACGTGAGGACAATTCGCCAAAGATACAAACCGCAGCGCATTATTATTTTTTCACGTGACGAACTCAAACAGTTCGAAATGCAGGAGGAGTTTTCTGGCCCAGAAATGCGCTATTTTATCGGCGATGTGCGGGACTATGATCGTTTGCAGCAGGCGCTGCGCGGTGTTGATTATGTGATTCACGCGGCTGCCCTCAAGCAGGTCCCAGCTGCTGAGTACAACCCCCTCGAATGCATCAAGACCAATGTCCTCGGGGCCGCCAATGTCATCAACGCTGCCATCCATAACGAAGTTGAAAAGGTAATTGCCCTATCGACGGATAAGGCAGCCAATCCTGTAAACCTATATGGCGCTAGCAAGTTGGCGTCGGACAAGTTATTCGTGGCGGCGAACAACATGACGGGAGGACATCGTACGCGCTTCTCGGTTGCGCGTTACGGGAATGTAGTCGGATCTCGTGGCTCGGTGGTCCCTGTGTTCAAGAAAATGATTCGCGAGGGGTGCAAGGAACTCCCGGTGACCGACCTGCGCATGACGCGGTTCTGGATCACACTGCAACAGGGAGTGGACTTTGTCTTGAAGAACTTTGATCGTATGCAGGGTGGTGAATTGTTCGTTCCCAAGATTCCCTCGATGCGCATATCTGATTTGTGCGAATCACTTGCGCCTGGAACGCCCCTTAAGGTTATCGGCATTCGACCTGGGGAGAAGTTGCACGAAATTATGTGCCCGGCTGACGAATCTCATCTCACACTGGAATTCACAGACCACTATGTGATTCGCCCCTCCATTACCTTCTACTATTCGGTCGATTTCAGCGTCAATAAGCTGGGGGAAGTGGGGGCACCGGTGGAACAGGGATTCGAGTATAGCTCCGCGAAAAATCCTTGTTTCCTGACTGTGGAGCAGTTGCGCAGCATGAATGGATATGAGCATTTAGGACAGAATGAGCTTATGGTAGAGGCACATTGATTGCGCTTCATTCAATTCCTTACGGTCATCAGGACATCAGCGGTGCTGATATAGACGCTGTAGTAGCTGTCTTGCGGTCAGATTGGCTGACACAGGGTCCGACAATCGAGCGATTCGAGCGGGCCGTTGCCGATTACTGCGGCGCACGCTACGCAGTTGCGACTTGCAACGCCACTGCTGCACTGCACCTGGCTTGTCGTGCCTTAGGGCTGGGACCCAGCGACGTGCTCTGGTCTTCGCCTAACACCTTCGTAGCTTCGGCCAACTGTGGCCTGTACGTCGGTGCGAACGTTGACTTCGTCGACATCGACCCAAAAACCTACAACTTATGTCCTGATGCATTTGCACGCAAGCTTAAGCTTGCCGCATCTGTCGACCGCCTACCAAAGGTAGTCGTGCCGGTTGATTTTTCCGGACAGCCTTGCGAGATGGAGGCTATTGCAGAACTGGCCCGAGAATACGGCGTCCGCGTTATCGAAGATGCTTGCCACGCCATAGGCGCCGACTACCGCGGACAGAAGGTCGGAAACTGCGCCTTCGCCGATGTAACGGTCTTCAGTTTTCACCCGGTGAAGATCATAACTACCGGCGAAGGAGGCATGGTCCTCACCAATAATGCGGAACTACATCGGGAGTTGCTGCTGTTGCGCAATCACGGCATTACTCGCGACGAGCAACAGATGACGAAAGCGTCAGAGGGGCCCTGGTACTACGAGCAAGTCGCGCTTGGATACAACTACCGTATGACCGACATCCAGGCGGCCCTGGGCATCAGCCAATTGTTGCGAGTGGACGAGTTTGTCGAGCGGCGGCGTTATCTGGCCCGGCGATACACGCAAGCCTTGCAGGGGTTGCCGATACAATTGCCATGGCAACATCCAGACGGCAACTCCTCCTGGCATCTGTACGTAATCAAAATCGACTCAACACAACCGCAAGTACGTCGACACGAGGTCGTTGAACGCCTTCGCGCCGCGGGTATTCTCGTCAATGTTCATTACATTCCCGTTCATCTCCAACCCTATTACCGAGAGATGGGGTTTCAACCTGGCGCATTTCCAAACGCCGAAGCCTATTACCAAGCTGCGATTAGCCTTCCCATTTATTATGGTCTTACCGATGCGCAGCAGGACTTCGTCATTGCCAAACTGAAGGAGATACTGCAGTGAAGCTCGGTTTGGGCACCGTTCAGTTTGGACTGAAATATGGCGTCTCTAACCAAGGTGGGCGGACTCTCCCAGAGGAAGTAAGCCGGATTCTGGCCTTCGCGGCTTCCGTCGGGATTGAAGTTCTCGACACCGCTCCTGCGTATGGCGAAAGCGAGGAAGTACTTGGGGAATTGGCTTCTCCGGTCTTTCACTTTCGAATTGTTACCAAGACCCGATCTTCTGGCCACCAACAAGGCAGGTTTGATCCAGGTGAGATAACCGCAGCTTTTACAGATTCACTAAAGCGTCTAAAAGCGTCGCGGATATACGGGTTGCTGGTGCATACCCCGAAGTCGCTTTCCGGCGAGAATGGTCGGCGAATTTTTGAGGAATTGCAAGCGCTAAAAGCCAAAGGTCTAGTCAGTAAGATCGGCGTGTCGGTATACGATTCGGCGGATATAGACGGTATTTTGTCACTGCAACAGCTTGATTCGGAGCTACAGCTTGATATCGTGCAGGTGCCGATCAATGTCTTTGACCAGAGATTATTAAAGAGCGGACACCTTCGCGAGCTAAGAGAACGGAACATAGAAATCCATGCGCGCTCAGTCTTCCTGCAGGGCCTGCTGTTGATGACCCCAGAATCACTACCCTCGCACCTCTCAAGTGTTCGCCCTCACCTGGAGATGTACCTGCGCCACATTGACGCATTGGGCATGTCTCCTGTGGGTGCAGCCATACGTTTCGCCATAGAACAACCCGAGATCGACATTGTGCTTTGCGGAGTAAACAATCTGGCGCAGCTTGAGGACATTCACCAGGAGGTCAGTTGTTTTTGCCCGAAATCGGCGATCGACTGGTCTCAGTTCTCGTTTTCTCAGGAGACAATCCTGAACCCTTCGCTCTGGGCCAGTTCGAGATGATCTTAGCGATTCTGCAGGCACGTGTCTCATCTTCACGGCTTCCTGGGAAAGTACTCAAACCTCTGCTAGGCAAGCCGATGCTGGCACGCCAAATCGCGCGCGTGAAGCGTTCCCGGAGCATAGAGCGGCTCGTAGTGGCGACGAGCAACGACGTCAGCGATGATCCGATCGAGGAGCTATGCGGCACGCTTGAGGTGGATTGCTTCCGCGGGTCCATTGATGACGTTCTGGACCGCTTTTACCAGACTGCAAAAGAACACGGCGCAACTGATGTCGTCCGTTTGACGGGAGATTGCCCGCTAATCGATCCGGAAGTCATCGACGATGTAATTCAGTTGTATCGGACAGGCGAATACGACTATGCCAGCAACACACTAGAACCTACCTTCCCGGATGGGCTTGACATTGAAGTGTTCCGTTTCGAATGCCTTGAGCAAGCCTGGCGTGAAACTAAGTTGTCGTCGGAGCGGGAACATGTAACCCTTGCAATTCACCGACATCCAGAGCGATACAACTTGGGGACGTTGAAGAACGAGCGCGACCTGAGCGCATTGCGCTGGACGGTTGACGAGCCTGACGACTACGAACTGATTACGAAGTTTTACGAGGCGTTATATCCGGTGGACCCGGAGTTCGGTTTTAAGGACCTTGTCCGACACGTGGATGCAAATCCGGAATTGATGACATACAACACGGGCCACCGTCGCAACGAAGGGCTTGAGAAATCCCTTGCGCAGGACGGCAATTTCTCGGAGAAGAAATGAACACATTAGAAGTCAGCAGGTACGCTACTTCCGAAAAATGGCTGGAACGCGCACTAAAAACGATTCCGCTCGGCTCGCAAACTTTCAGCAAGAGTAAGACCCAGTATCCGGCGGGCGTTTCACCATACTTCATTGTGCGCGGCAAAGGTTCTCGCGTGTGGGACGTTGATGGGAACGAATACATCGACTTGGTGAATAGCTTGGCCGCGGTTACGCTCGGTTACAACGATCCCGATGTAACCCGTGCCGTCGAAGCTCAACTGAAGGATGGCGTTATCTTTTCGTTGCCGCATCCGCTCGAGGCACAGGTAGCGGAAAAGATTGTCGAGATGGTGCCCTGCGCGGAGATGGTCCGTTTCGGGAAGAACGGTTCGGATGCGACCGCGGGGGCAATTCGTGTTGCGCGTGCCTATACTGGGCGCGATCATGTTGCGGTCTGCGGATACCATGGCTGGCAGGACTGGTATATCGGCAGCACGGCCCGCAACCTCGGGGTTCCGAAATCGACGCGCGCGATGACGCATACGTTTACATACAACAACATTGAGTCATTGCAGAAGCTGTTCACCGAGTACAAGGACCAGTTCGCCGCGGTCATCCTCGAGCCGATGAATGTTGCGTACCCGGAAAACGGTTTTCTTGAGGCGGTTAAGGAACTGACGCACAAGAACGGCGCTGTGCTGGTGTTTGACGAGACGATCACCGGATTCCGCTATTCAAAGGGCGGTGCGCAGGAATACTTCGGCGTCACTCCCGACCTGGCCACGTTCGGCAAGGGTCTGGCCAACGGATATCCGGTTTCGGCTGTAGCGGGACGCGCCGACCTGATGCGCATGATGGAAGAAGTCTTCTTCTCCTTCACGTTCGGCGGTGAAACGCTTTCTTTGGCGGCCTCGCTTGCAACCATGACGAAGCTGCAGAGGGAACCGGTCATCGAGACGATTACCGCCACTGGGAAGAAGATTCTGGAGAGATTGAATGACCTCATTGAAAAGCACAACGCCGGTTCGTTTTTGTCGACGGCCGGCCATCCGACATGGTCGTTCTTCGTCATCAAGGACACGCCAGGCTACTCAATGTGGGAGATCAAGACGCTGTTCCTGCAGGAAATGTTTGCACGGGGGATTCTCGCAATTGGAACGCACAACCTCAGCTATGCGGTTTCAAGTGCGGATGTAGCCAAGATACTTGCTGCATATGACGAAGTGATTGGAATATTGAAGCAGGCAGTGGAAGGCAACGAGCTGAAAAAGATGTTGCGGTGCGAACCGCTGCAGCCGCTGTTCAAGGTTCGGTAGTCGGCTGGTAGGAGTATGGACGGGCGGCCTACCTGTAGCCGCTTACCAGGTTCAGTCCTATCGCGCGCGATTCTGGATGCATGCCGCGCTCCTCGCGCGAGTCCCTTCGCGATGCTATAAATTGAATTCAACTGAGAGCATAAGTGACCTTGGCGGATATCATAGATAGTATCGGCAATTATCAAATTCGGGCAATAAGTGATTCTATGCTCTCGAATCTGAAGGAATGGCGGAATGCACAAATGGACGTGCTGCGCCAGAACCGTATCCTCACTGACGAGGATCAGCAGCGTTGGTGGTCTTCATTGAAGAACAACGATGACCAGGTGCAGTTTGGACTCTATACGGTTACCCCCCAACCCGCTTTGATCGGTTATGGGGGACTGGTATATCTCAATTTTGAATATAAACGTGCTGAAGTGTCTTTCCTTTTAGACCCCAAGCGCGCAGCCGTTCGTGAGACCTATCGTGCCGATTTGTGTGCTGCGTTCACTTTGTTTCTGCGCTACGGATTTGAGCGGCTCGGGCTGCATCGGGTCTACACGGAAACCTTTGGCTTTCGTGACGAGCACATCGCAATCCTCGAGGATTTTGGGTTGCGGCGCGAAGGAGTCTTTCGAGATCACGTGTTCAAGAAAGGCCGTTTCTGGGATTCGATTCTGCACGGCATGCTTCGGTCGGAATGGGATGCTTTGCAACTAGGAGGAAAGTAGTGGATTGGAAGGGAAGACGTGTCGCGGTGACGGGTTCGGCGGGTGTGATTGGCAGGCAACTGCTCAACTTCCTTCACGAACGGCGTGCTGTCATCTGGAGTTTAGACCTTCTGCCGTTGCCAGATGACGTTCTTGGTCGGGACGTCATTACTCACTACGAGATGGATCTCGGGCAGATGCCAGTATCGACACTTACGGAGTTCCGGCCGGAGGTCATCTTCCATCTCGCCGCGTCGTTTGAACGTTCGACTGAAACGCCTGACTTCTGGGACGAGAACTATCCCAACAATGTAGTCGCTAGCCACAGGATCGTTGAAGTTGCTCAACAGTGTAGTGGGGTTCAGGTATTTCTTTTCGCGTCGAGCTACCTTGTGTACGCACCCGAATTGTATCTCGGCCGTGGATCCGGAGAGTTGCGCAAGCTGAAAGAGACCGATCTGGTCGGACCGCGAAACCTTTGCGGAAGCGCAAAGTACTATACGGAAGGGGAACTGGGTTTCGTTTCCCGTATTGGAGGGTACCGTTCCATTTTCGCCCGTATATATCGCGTATTCGGGCGTGGTTCGAGGGACGTGATTTCTCGCTGGGTTCGCGCAGCCCTTGCTGGCCAGGAGATTGATGTTTACGCCGATGAGGGTCGATTTGACTATGTGTTTGCTGACGATGTGGCCGAAGGCATGATCCGCTTGGCAGAGACCAGCATCTGTGGCCCGGTCAATCTCACATCAGGCCGCGCACGCAGGGTCTCCGAGGTCATAGGAGCACTGAAACATGTCTTCCCCAACCTGAAGGTGCGTAATCTCCACATCGATATGCCGATCGAAGGCAGTGAGGGCGACATCACGAAGCTTGTTGAGAACACCGGGTGGAGACCACAGATTACGGTCGAGCAGGGAATCCAGAAGGTGTTGGAATACGAGAAGCACAGAGCAGAGACAGTAAAGGCTCATTCGTGAACATTCTGATTACAAGCGCGTCGCGCAAAGTAGCGCTGGTGCAGACGTTTAAGAAGGCTCTTGCAGAGTTTGGCGGAGGGCGCGTGATTGCGGCGGACATCACTCCACTTGCTCCCGCACTTTTCCATGCGGATGCCGGGCTTCTCATAAAGCGCAGCGACGATCCAGAGTTCATTGACCACTTGATTGAACTGTGCCGAAGGGAGTACGTCGAGTTGCTTGTGCCAACTCGCGATGAGGAATTGCCAATTCTTGCGGCCGCGAAGGAGCGTTTTGCGAGTACCGGTGTAACTGTAATGATCGGCAGCCATGAAACTGTTCGAATTTGTCAGGACAAAATCGAATTTGTGAAGTTTTGTGTAAGGAACAGGATACAAACTGCAAAGATCTATCCGTCGGCAGACGAAATCCTCCCTGACGCTTTTCCGGTTTTTGTGCGCAGTCGTTTCAGCAAAGGCTCTAAAGCAGCCTTTTGTGCAAACGATGCTCGGGAATTACGCAAGATCTGTGAAAACGTCTCCGAGCCGCTGATCCAGGAGTTCGTGCGCGTTAGGGAGTACACCATTGATCTCTTCTCTGATTTCAATGGACGCGTCATTTCGGTAGTGCCTCGCGAGCGCATCTCTGTCATATCCGGAGAGTCATACGTCTCAAGAACGACTAAGTCGAAACTGTTGATCGATGCCGCTACCGATCTCGCTGCAAAACTACACTTGGTGGGGCATAACACTATTCAATGCTTCTTTGACGGAGCAACGGTGAAGTTCATCGAAGTCAATCCGCGATTTGGCGGAGCAGCGGCTTTGGGATTTGCTGCCGGAGCGTGTACGCCCGCATATTTAATCCGCGCTGTCCGAGGTGAAGCATTGCAGCCTGTTATAGGCGAATTTGAGGATACACTTACCATGCTGCGCTATACGCAGGACATATTTGTAAGCCCGCAACAGCTTTCGGAGATCAAGTGCTTTGATTAGGGTGGTGCTTTTCGATCTCGACGATACCCTGTACGACGAGAAGAGTTTTGTTGCGAGCGGCTTCCGTGCGAGCGCAGCGTGCGCACATCGGCTCGTTGGATGTCCTGAACAGGATTTCTTTGACAGTTGTATGCGAATCATTGGGGAACACGGGCGAGGACACGTTTTTGACCATGCCCTGGAACACATCGGTGCAGATGTAGCGCTAGCGTCCAAATTGGTCGAGGCGTACCGGGAGCACAAGCCGAGTATCAGCCTTGATCAGCAGGCAGTGCCGATGCTGGAAACACTGCGCAATGCAGGGAAGAAGACCGGACTGATTACCGACGGCATGGCAAGCGTCCAGCGGATGAAGATTAATGTTCTCGGAATCAGTCAGTATATGGATCTTGTTATTTGCACTGACGATTGGGGCCGCGCCTACTGGAAGCCGCATGAGCGTGCTTTTTGGGCGGCTCTTGATTACTTCAAGGTCGCACCGCATGAGGCAGCATATGTTGGGAATGACGATAATAAAGATTTCCATGGTGCAAACCAAGTGGGTTTGCTGACGATCAAGGTGTCACAGCAAGAGAGCAAGGGCACGAAAACCGAACCTTTGTACCAGGCGAAGGTAACGGTGAACAAATTATCGGATATATTGCCGCTTGTTTTGTAAACTGGCACAGTGGCTGGAGCCAAACATGAGTACAGATTTCAAAATCGGCAATGTGGTCGTCGGGCAAATGACCCGGCCCTTCATCATTGCCGAAATGTCCGGCAATCATAACCAGTCTATAGCTCGGGCATTGGAAATAGTAGACGCGGCGGCGAAAGCTGGCGTGCAGGCGATGAAGATTCAAACGTACACGGCCGACACGATGACTTTGCCGATTCGCGAGGGCGACTTCGTCATCAACGACCCCAAGAGTCTATGGAGCGGGAAGTCGCTGTATGACCTATACGAGGAAGCGTACACGCCGTGGGAGTGGCACAAGCCGATCTTCGACCGTTGCCGCGAGCTAGGCCTAATCGCTTTTAGCACACCATTTGACGAATCTGCGGTCGATTTCTTAGAAGAGCTTGGTGTGCCGTGTTACAAAATTGCCTCTTTTGAGAACACAGATATACCACTGATACGGAAGATAGCTGCCACGGGAAAACCGATCATTATCTCTACCGGCATGGCCACCGTAGCGGAACTAGCCGAAACCGTAGCCGCTGCGCGCGCAGCGGGATGCCGGGACATGGTTCTGCTGAAGTGTACAAGTACATACCCCGCAACTCCTACAGACACCAACCTCCGCACGATTCCCCATATGCGCGAGCTGTTCGGGTGCGAAATTGGCCTATCGGACCACACCATGGGGATTGGGACGGCCGTGGCAAGCGTGGCCCTGGGCGCCAGCGTCATTGAGAAACACTTCACTCTGCGTCGCGCCGATGGGGGAGTCGATTCCGCTTTTTCACTTGAACCCGAGGAAATGCAGGCCCTGGTAACAGAGACGGAACGAGCTTGGCAGGCTTTGGGGAAAGTCAACTACGGGGTGACGCAGAACGAAAAGAAATCGTTGGTGTTCCGGCGGTCACTTTATATTGTCAAGGACTTGGAAGAGGGCGCGGAACTGACGAGGGACAACTTGCGCGCCATCCGACCGGGGATGGGATTACCTCCCAAATACTACGACGCGCTGTTGGGTAGGAAGGTAGCCACCAGCGTGAAGCGGGGAACGCCAGCCTCCTGGGATCTCTTGGATTGAGCTATCGAGAAGAGACAGAACTCAAATAGGAAGAATCCATGAAAGGCATTGGAATCGAATGCCGACTTTGGGATTACGGCTGTAAGCGGACCGCTTGCTGGGAGTCGATTGCTGTTGGAACAAATTGCGGAGTATGCGCGCCATAATACTGAGGTTGTGGATTGCCGGCGAATTCTTTCGACCTCATGGGCACATTCAATCTGGAGTAATTGATAGATGCAGATAGTCCCACTTACCGATAAACTCTACCCTGCATGGGACTGCGCCTGCAGGGAAATGGACGAGGCGTGGTTCTGGCACACCAGCAGTTGGCTTGAGTACACTTTGCACTATCGTCCAGAGATGGAACCGCAATCGTTGTCGTTCATGGTGCTTAACGACAATCAGATTGTGGGGCTATGCCCACTCATTATCGAAACGCAGCAAGAGTCTGGACGCAAGATCCGTGAATTCTCGTTCGGGAATGGACCTGGTCCCGCTCCCGCAGTTGCTTCGCAGTTCTCCGAGAAGATGCGGAAGGAAATACTCACGACTATCTGCGGGGAAATGGACGCGCTCGCTGCCCCTAACAACGTGCAACGTGCGATCTTCCGAAGCTCGCCGCCTGCCCCAGCGTATTGGACGGGGTCGATGCAGCCCCATCCTCTCCAACGGTTCGGATTTCTGGATATCTCTTTGGCCACGCAAATCGTTGACCTTAACCGTGATGAGGCTAAGGAGACTCTGCACAAGTTCTGCGACCGCAGCCTGATTGCTTAATCAGATA
>CAZSAL010000065.1:0-11673 GCA_964604825.1 uncultured Elusimicrobia bacterium | reverse complement strand
GGCCCGGAAAAGTTTGGGATATGATCCGGAAAAACTTATTTGACGGAGTACTAGCTCTTGCCACTTGCCACTTTCAGTATAATTCCCCAAATGACCCTGTTCTTCTTCAAAACTCTTAAATTTCTGTTCCGCCACATCATCCCGCCTTTCTTGCGCTACCCGCTTGCCCGGTTCGCGGGAAGGATAACGGTAAAGCTTAATCCCCGGAGAAGGGGAATTATCGTCGGCAATCTTACGCCTTTGCTTGGAGAAGCGGAGGCGCGCGACCGGGCGGGAGAACTGCTCGGCAATTTCATGATGGCTGCGGTCGATTTTTTCTGCCAGAGCAAACGCTTTGTCGATTCCATTCCGATGGACAAAGAGTTCCTTTTAAAGGTTTATGAAAATTCCGGACACCGCCTTATGATGGTCACCGCGCACCTCGGGCACTGGGAACTGGGCATTCCTTCCATGATTGCGCATGGATTTACGCTTGCCGGGGTATACGCGCCCTATCGCGAAGACGCCGTTGTGGAATGGATCATGGAACATCGCCATCCCGAGGTGGAATGGATCTCCGCCGCGTCCGGAGCCGCTGAAGCATGCGTGCAGGCGATCGACGAGGGGAAAATCCTCGGCATGGTCGGGGACATTCCTTTCGGCGAGAAAGGCCGCCGGGTGAAAATCGCCGGGCGCGCTGCGAGGCTGCCGATCGGTCCCTGGGCAATCGCCGCCCGCTCCAGGGCGACGGTTGTTCCAGTTTTTATCATCCGTGAAGCCCCGGGACGCTACCGCTGCATTTTCGAAACACCCCTGCCGCCGATAAAGGGCAGCCTTCTTTTGCAGATCACGCGGCTGCTGACGGCTTATCGCGACCATCTTGAACGTTATCTCAGGTCCTATCCCACCCAATGGGGCGTGCTCAGCCCGTTCTGGGAAAAAGAGATAAAATAATAAAGGCGTATCCCGCCCGGATAACCTATGACGATAAAAACTCTTTTGGATTTAAAACCCGGCGAAAGCGCGGTTGTGGAAAGGCTGGCCACATCCGACGAAACCAGCCTCAAGCTTATGGAACTCGGCATAGGCCCGGGGGAATCCATCACGTTCCTGCGCAAGGCGCCTCTTGGAGGCCCGGTCGAAATTGAACTGATGGGATACCGTTTATGTATCCGCAGATCGGACAGTGAAAAGATTTATGTCCAAACCAAAGCCGCAACCTGAAACCGCAGTTCCGACTTCCGAAACGGCAAAACGCCGCGCCCTGATTCTTGCTGTCGGGGGCAACCCGAACTCCGGGAAAACGACACTGTTTAACCGTCTGACCGGGCTCCGACAGAAAGTCGCCAACTACGCCGGAGCTACGGTGGAAAAAAAGACGGGGATATACCGCACTGCTTCCACCGACGTTCAGCTTATTGATCTTCCCGGCACCTACGGACTGACTCCAAAATCCGAAGAGGAGCGCATAGCGGCGGAAATTATTCTCGGCTTGAACAAAGAGATTTCCAGACCGCATGGAGTGCTTTGCGTTGTAGACAGCACCTGCCTGGAAAAAAGCCTTTATCTGGTGTTGCAGGTTATTGAAACGGGCATACCGGCGGCGGTTCTTTTGAACATGAGCGACGAGCTGGAACTGCGGGGAGCGGCTATCGACAGCGGCGAATTATCGCGCATCCTCGGGGTTCCGGTCCTGATGATTTCCGCCACAAAAGGGACCAACCTCAAGGAGTTGGAATCCCTCATCGACAGCTGGCCTCACCATGCGACGGCCGGCGGCGGCGCCGTCAATTCCCCGCTGCCGTCCGATTGCCCGTCCACAGAAATGCGCACCGGGATTCATGGCGTTTGCCGCGTCAGCGATTGTCCTTCTTCGGAATTCTGTCAGCTGCTGAAAATCCCCAGTTTGCCAAAGGTGGCCGAGCGGCGGCGCAACGCCCGAGATATTGCCTCGGCGGTGCTCAAAAAACCTCTCGAGCCGCATCCCTGGTCGGACAAGGTGGATGCCGTCGTAATGCATAAATTCTGGGGCTCATTGTTATTTGCGGCGATAGTGATGCTCGTTTTCCAGGCTATCTTTTCCTGGGCCCAGCCTTTTATGAACCTGATCGATTCCGCATTCTCCGCGATGGCGGGCTTCGTGCGCTACGCCCTGCCCGCCGGTTTCTGGAGAAGTTTCCTTTCGGATGGGATTGTTGCAGGCGTCGGATCGGTGGTCGTTTTCCTGCCGCAGATCCTGGTTGTTTTCTTTTTCATCTCTGTGCTGGAAAACTTCGGCTATCTGCCGCGGGCCGCGGCGGCCATGGACCGCATACTTCATTCTCTGGGACTGCACGGGAAATCTTTCCTGCCGCTTATCAGCTCCTATGCCTGCGCTATTCCGGGCATCATGGCAACGCGCACCATAGAAAACAGGCGCGATCGCCTGGCCACCATTTTTGTCGCGCCTTTCATGACCTGCAGCGCGCGGCTCCCGGTTTACGCCCTGCTGATCAGCGCCTTTGTGCCTGACATTCCGGTTTTTGGCCGGTTTTTCCGGCTGCGCGCCCTGACGCTTTTGGGATTATATGCCGCCGGCTTTGTTGCAGCCATGGTTACGGCGCTGGCGATGAAAAGTTCCTGGCTCAAGTCGAACGGCACCCCATTTTTCCTGGAAATGCCGCCATACCGCATCCCGGATTTCCGGTCCATTTTTCTGCACATGTGGGACCGGTCAAAAGTTTTCCTGCAGCAGGCGGGCACGGTTATTCTTGCGGTCAATATCATTCTCTGGTTCCTGGTTAGCTATCCGAAAAAACCCGGTCCCGGCGTCAACGGTATCGATGCTGTGCGGCATTCTTATGCCGGGCGCATCGGCACATTTATCGAGCCGGCCATAAAACCGCTGGGATTCGACTGGAAAATCGGCGTGGGACTTCTCTCCGCGCAGGCGGCCCGGGAAGTGATCATCAGCACACTGACCACGATTTACAGTGTGGAAGAACAGGGGGAAAAACGCGAGGGCCTGCAAAAAGCCCTGCAGAAGGACATGACTCCGCTGACCGCCGTATCCTTGATGTTCTTTTTCGCTTTTGCCCTACAGTGTTCGTCAACTCTGGCTGTAGCCCACCGGGAAACTGGGGGATGGAAAATCCCTGCACTCATGTTTCTGTACATGAACTGTTTCGCCTACGCCGCGTCTTTTGCCGTATACCACCTCGGCCTTTTATTTGGCCACTTATAGACCGATGCGAAAGATCGCTTTCCTGCCGCTTGCTTTTATCCTTATAACCCTTCCCGCCTGCGAGTCGCCCCTGTCGCGGGGGAGGGAAACGCTTGGAGAATTGCTTAACCCTGGCAGCCATAAAATTACCCTTGTCTACAGCCGCTGGACGGTCCTCACGCGCAACAACGGCCTGCGCTTTCCTTATCTTCTGCAGATGCTGAGTTTCCTGCGCTACAGACGCGTACCCAGTCCGGCGGCGCTAAGACCGGGCGATTATGCCGGGGATTATCCCGACCTTTATATATACACAAAGCCCTTCCGCTATCCGGATCAGGCATACCCGGCCCAATGGATTCACCTGAGCTTCAGGCAAAATGTTATCGATTCGATCGAAACGCTGCCTCAGAAAACAAATCTCGACTTATGGCGCCTTGAACCGGTGCAAATCGCGGCGTGGGGCAGCCTGCCTGGAGCAAACCGCCCGCGGATCGTGCTGGCCGACCTGCCGCCGCACATTCCTAAAGCGATTGTCGCCATTGAAGACAAACGTTTTTACCAGCATGGCGCGTTCGACTGGGTGGGGATTCTCCGCGCGCTCTGGGTCGACCTGCGCCACGGAGGCATACGGCAGGGTGCAAGCACGATCAGCCAGCAGCTTGCGCGATCGGTTTTTCTGAACGTCAACCGCACCTGGAAACGCAAATTCTCCGAAGCGCTGATCGCTCTTTATCTTGAAGTTCGCTTTTCAAAGGAGCAGCTCCTTGAAATGTACCTGAATCAGGTCTACTGGGGGGAAGACGGCGGCCAGACGCTTCTGGGGCTTGCCGCTGCGAGCCGGTCTTATTTCGGCAAACCTGCGCACGATCTTTCCGTAGGAGAAGCGGCCGCGCTGGCCGGCATCCTGCAGTCTCCCAACAGATATTCTCCTCGCGCCTATCCGGAAATCGCTCTGGCAAGACGCAATCTCGTTTTATCCCTTATGAAGGATCAGGGATTCATCAGCGCCGATGATTATCAGAAAGCGGAAGCGCAGCCTCTGAAGCTTGCCCCGCTTGAAGCTCAGGCGCGCGAGACGCCATATTTTGCGGCCTTCCTGCAGAACCAGTTGTCGGAAAAATATTCGCTGCCCGTGCTGCTGACCAAGGGCTGGACCATTTTCACCACGCTTGACCCGGTTCTGCAGCATGACGCAGTAACCGCCCTGAGGCCCGCCGCAGGCCAAGCTGCGATGGTGGCCATCGAACCGCCTTCCGGTGCGATCCGCGCCTGGGTAGGAGGCGTTGATTATGCGCGGAATCCCTTTGACCGGGTAGTGCGCGCGAAACGTCAGCCGGGGTCGGCCTTCAAACCTTTTGTGGTTCTGGCCGCGATTGACACGCGAACGGCGGCGGCAAGCACGCGGCTGGAAGATAAACCTCTCACGATAAAACTTCCCGGCGGAGACTGGGCCCGCAACCTGACCGCGGTGAAGCCGCTGGACGGCGCAGGCGGTAATATGGTGGGGTGGTCGCCGCAAAACTTTGACAAGAAATTCCGGAGCGAGGTCAGCGTGCGGGAAGCGCTGGTGAACTCCTATAACGTTCCTATGGTGCGCCTGGCTATGAAAACGGGGCTGGGCAAAGTTGCGGAATATGCCCGCCGCTGCGGAATCACAAGTCCGCTAAAGGAAGTGCCTTCCCTTGCGCTGGGCACTTCGGAAACAACCGCGCTTGAGCTGACTTCGGCCTACTCGACGCTGGCCAACGAAGGGCGTTACAACCCGCCTTACTATATTGAAACGATCCTCGATCCCGATGGGCATACCTTTGAGACGCATCTCCCGGATATGCGAAACGCCGTTTCCCCGGAAAGCGCTTTCCTGGTGACCAGCATGCTGCAGGACGTTCTTAAGGAGGGAACTGGAAAGGCTTCGAGTCAGATGGGTCTGGACATCCCGGCTGCGGGAAAAACCGGGACTTCCGTAAATTTTCAGGACGCCTGGTTTGTCGGCTACACGCCTAACCTCGCCTGCGGCGTCTGGGCCGGCTTTGATCATCCGGCCTCGCTGGGGCGCTCCGCGGCTGGAATAGCGCTGCCGCTTTGGGTATCATTCATGAAACAGGCTTCGAGTCAGATCGCGATGCTTGATTTCGCGGCGCCTTCAGAGCTTATCGAGAAGACCATCGATACCGATACGGGTTTCAGCGCCCGCAGCGGCTGTCCGCACAGGCGCAGGGAATTTTTTCTTCCAGGCACGATGCCGCCGGAATGTCCCGTTCATCCCGGCGGGGTAAAAGGTTTTTTTTCTCGAATAAAAAAGTGGCCAGAAAATCGATAGAATACTTTCGGAATGGCACATAAGGAGAACATCATGAAATCAGTTTATTCAATACTGTTTGTGTTTTTTGGGGCTTTCATCATAACGATCAACGCAGCAGTCGCCGGGCCGCTGGATCTGGTCCCGGCGAACAAAGCGGGCGAAGTCGGCAGTTTTGGCATAGGAGCAATGATGGGTTCGCCTATCGGCGCTACGGGCAAATACTGGTTCACTCAAAAACAGGCAGTTGACCTGTCCATGGGCTGGTCCGCGGGACACCGGAACGATTTTGAAATCAACAGCGATTATCTGTGGCACTTCTTGTCCAACCTGCATCCCTCGAACGGCCGCGCGCCGGTGTATTTTGGCGCGGGTCTGCGCGTAACAGCGGGAGACGGCGGTACTGCCGGCTTTCGTTTTCCCGGAGGGCTGGATTATCTGATGAACAACGCCCCGGTCGAGTTTTTCGTAGAGATTGCTCCGGTATTCCGGTTCGCCCCCAACATCACCGGAGACCTGGATGGTTCGGCAGGAGTGAGGTATTACTTCAAGTAACACCAGAAACTACAGTAACGACAGTTCCGAGGGCCGAGTTCAGCCCCGTTCCTGCCGTTTCTCGGCCCTGTAGTTCCTGCCGTTGTTTGTCCCTGAGCAGGTTAGTGGAAGGGTGTTTGGAGTGATGCGCGCGCTTCCCTGTGGGAACCCCAGGAATCTTTCCTGTTCAGCACTTCTTTATAATCGCTGACAGCCTTATCGCGCCAGCCGCGCAAATCCTCAATCTGTCCGCGCCTCAAATATGCATAAGTCACCCAACGACTGCCGTCATCGGGCGCATCGAGAATTTCTTCAAAATACTTCATTGCACCGTCAAGGTCAAACTTGCCCCAGAAATGTGAAATTCCGAGCAGATAAAGAGCCGGCATCTCGCCTCTTTTCGGAAAATACGGCGTTTCATTTATTGACTTCATGAGAAAATTATTTGATTCCCTGATGACGTCATCCCACCTGTGCATCTGGTAAAGGGCCGTAATCTCGGCAAGGCTCATAACCGGGCTGTTCGGATACTCTTTAACCAGCTCTTCAGCAATCGGCAGAGCTTTTTCCGGTTCATGTTCTTCGTAAGTATAAATCTCTAACAAAAACATCCTTCCTTCGACGTGAACGTGTTTTCCTTTATCGATCGCGAGTTGAAGCTCTTCCAGCCCGCGCTTTTTATTGCCATGGATGAACAGCGATGCCAGGACTCTCTGCACTCTCGGCAAGGTGTCCGTGTAATAGTCGTAAATACCAAGCCCCATGTAGGCATCATAAAGTTCGGGATCATATCTGATCGCGCGTCTCAACAGGCGATAGCCCCGCCTTCCGGCAAAATAAGCGCTCACCCAGTCACCCAGTGTGATCAACCGCCGGCCGCGAAGCCCTTCCGCACCGCCGGCGTAAAAACAGGCAAGCGCTTTTTCGTGCTGCGTCTTTGCCTGTTCATATTCTTTTCTTGAAACAGCTATTGTCTTTTCGTAATTTTCACTGAAACGTTGAGAAACTTCGGGGAGATCGTATTCCATATCCTGAGCAAGATGCCACCAGTCAATGGCTGCGAGATAAAAATAGCCGGCAGGATCATCCGGATGATCCTGCGTAAACTGTTCAACTGCGGAATAGGCCTTGTCATATTGCGCCTGATACAGCCACCAGAGCCCCTGATCAAACTTGTCCTGAGGAAAGGGCATGGGGCCATCGGCGTAAAGCGGAACAACGCACAAGGCCAGCAAAAGCGGGCAAAGTTTCATAAAATTATCTTCCATAATAATTAAACAATTAACAAACGTTCTAAAAAAACAAAAATGCCAGAAACATTGACGCTTGCCCACAGCCCTGATCCCGATGACGCCTACATGTATTACGGGTTCCATACCGGAGACGTGCAGATTCCAGGCTATAAAATCCAGCAGCATATTGAAGAAATCCAGAGATTGAATGAACGTGCATTCCGCGGCGAATTTGAAATTACGGCAGTAAGCTCATATGCCTTTGCCTGCGTGAGCGACAAATACTGGCTGCTTTCCTCCGGAGCAAGCGTCGGACGGAACTACGGGCCCATGCTGGTTGGCAAAAGCGCCAGGCCCAAGGCTCAAGGCCGTCTGATAGAACCTGGACCCGCGAACTTGCCCCTGCGCATCGCCGTTCCCGGAAAATGGACAACTGCAACTCTCGTGTTTTATCTATGGCTCTCCAAAAAGCCGATGGGCGACGTAGAAATCATTTTTGTCCCATTTGACCAGATTATAGATCAGGTTAAATCCGGAAAAGTAGACCTCGGGCTGCTTATTCATGAAGGGCAGCTGACCTATGCCTACTCCGGGCTGGAAAAAGTCTGGGATGCGGGTGAATGGTGGCATCAGGAAACAGGTCTGCCTCTGCCGCTGGGATTGGACATAGTCCGGAAGGATCTTGGCAGGCCGCTTGCGCAAAAGATCAGCCAGGCGATGCGCGACAGCATTCAATTTGCGAATGCTCACCGGGAAAAAGCTATTGCCTATGCGCTCCAGTTCGGACGGGGATTGGACAACGCGCTTGCGGACCGTTTTGTCGGCATGTATGTGAATGAAGATACGCTCAAGCAGGGCAAGGACGTTTTAAAAGGCCTGCGCACGCTTTATGAGCGTGCATTCGCCGAAAAACTGATTCCCGGCATTCCTGATTTGACTATGGTATAGCAGGCTAGCGCGCCCATTCCAACCCGATGTGAGCGAAGGGAGCGCCGTCCGTCCGGGAAGTCAGGCGGTCCGGCAGGAATTCAAAAGTCCGATCAACGCAATACCCCGCGCCAACTTCGAGCTTCAGCCCCGGTTTCAACTTCGTTGCCAGATGAGCCCCTACGCGATATTCGAAATATTCCACATGCGATTTCCCGGGGATATCGTCCGTCCGGTAACCACTGCCAATCAGTTCTCCGGAGATCCGGGCTTCCAGATTTTTCTTCAGCTCCACAACCAGAGAGGGATTAGGGTAAACCAGATCCACGCGGACCTTCGGGTTGACAGTCCACGAGAACCCGGCGATAGGAACGGGAAGATAGTAAAACCGTCCCCAGTTAACGCCAATGACGCCCGCAATCGACGAGCTGATCGGGATCCCGGAAACCAGTTCGAACGGCACGTCCCATGCGGACAAGGTGGGGGTGTTTTCATAATAAAATCCCGGATAGAGCGTCAAAGAGGCCGCAGGCTGCGACTTCACGAAGTATTCGAGAGAGAACTGTCCGGCGTAATCCTGCAGATGATTAAGCGGATAGGTCCCATGATTGCTGAAGGAAAAGATGTCGCTGCGCGCGCCGCATCCCCAGTACCACGGGCCCCCGGAAACAGGGTTGCGCTGGAGAAAGGAAATATTCCCTTCAAGAACCGACTGGCGGGCGCCCCAGCCGTTCGTTGAATCAAAGTCGCTGCGGCCAATGGTACTGATGTCGGCTGCGATTACTTGTCTTGGTATCGATTCCTCATCGGAACCTGCTGCCGCCACAGGCGCGCACAGAGCAGCCGCAAGACCAAACAAAACCGTCCACACTTTCAACCGGTTCACTTATTAACTCTCGCGCCGGTTGAACATCATAAATGCGGCCAGAAGCATGCATCCGAATGCCACCGCATACGGCAGGCCATAAACCGGGCTTTTCTCCATCGCCCATCCCACCGTCGCCGGTCCGGCAAGGGCTCCCAGACCCCAGGCAACGCTCATGACTGCGTAAATTCCAATAAGCTCGCCGCCGGAGAAGCGGCTGCCGACCAGGGTTAACATCACCGTATAAATGCCTACAAACAGACCTCCCCAGATGAAAATCATGGCAAAGGAAAGGGGGATATTTCCCAGCATCCGGGGCCATGCCAGGGCGCCAAGAGTGCAGAGCACGGTGAGAATAATTGCCCAGCGCTTGCGGTTAACCCGGTCCGCGATCCAGCCTATTGGCAGTTGCATAACAATCGCGCCCACCAGGAGAGTCGAGACCAGGCGCATTCCCGATGTTTCGCTCCAGCCCATGCGGGTCGCATAAAGCACCAGAAAAGAAAGGCCCGCAGTTTCCACAGCGCCGTTTAAGAATGTGGCCGCTATGGAAAGAGGCGCCAGGCGAAGGTATGCCAGCGGTTTCACGGGGGATTCCACAATTGCCGGCGGCGATTCAAGCCAGGGACCGATCATGAAAATAATCGGACAGGCGGCTATCGCCGCTCCGGTCAGAAATGCCGTTTTCCCCGCTCCGAAAACCGAAAGGATCGCCGGCCCTCCCGCAAAACCAAGGGAAAGCGCTCCGGTATAAATAGCCATGATCCTTCCCCGGAAGAGGTCATCACTCAATTCGTTGGTCCAGCTCTCCGTCAGAACGAACAGAATTTCGCAAACCACGCCGAGACTCATCCGGAATAAGAACCAGAGCCAGACATTCGGAAACAGCGGGAACAGGACGAGCAGGAATGCGCTTCCTGCCAGCGCGGCAACGACAAGGCGGCGGGGACCCAGCGCGGCGGAGAGGTTCGACAGAAACGGAGCGACAAGAAGAACCCCCAGAGCGTACATGGCCGCGTTGAGCCCGATCAAAAATTCGCTGAACCCGCGCCGGGAAAGATCAACGGCAATAAGCGGAGCGGCCAATCCGTAGCTCAGGCCGAAAATGGCAGCTACGGTAATCAGGGTAAAAGTCGAAAAAATACGTTTATTCATTCTTATTGACAAATGCGTGATCAGGTGGAATACTTCGCTCAGTATATTACACTCAGAAACAACTATCCATAATTAACAAATGATACGGATCGTCGTATCCCTTCTGGGATTGGAGTTCGTCAAGAAATACTGGGCCGCTATAGCGGCTGTGGGACTTTTCTGGATTATCGCCGGAGGAGCGCTTTGTATTGACGCGCTCGACGGCGTTATCTTCTTTCCGCTCAAGTTTTTCGGATGTCTCCTGGTCATCGACGGCGCGGTCACGCTCGTCCTCACGGCGGCAGGCCAGAGCTACAGCGGCAAGCTGCGGAATATGAAGGGGATTATTTACGTCATCATCGGCCTGCTGATCATTGATCCTCACCACTTCAGCGATGTGATTCTGGCGCTTCTTTTCGGAAGCGCTTTCGCCACGGAAGGAATCCTGCAGACGGTTACAGCCCATGTGGTCCGCTTCCCAGGCTGGCGCCTTTCCTTATGGGTCGGCATCGCGGAGATCCTTTTTGCGATCATCGTTTTCGAACCTTATCCGACTCATTATGCCGGCACCGTGCCTTTCTGCATCGGCGCGGGCCTTATGATCTCGGGCCTGAACCTATTCCGCATGGCGCTGCGGCTGCGCCGCACTTCCGCGTATGTATCGGTGCCTGTTTTCCTGAACCCGGGATCGAAGGTCCTGAACTTTGTTCCAAAACACGCGGGACAAACCCGGATGAGAAAGCTTGTCGTTCATGTCTGGACCGCCGCCGGAACGATCCGGGAGGCGGTCCACAGGCCGGTGGTTGACCGCTACATTGCCGCCGTAGATAAAAGGGGAGTGATTTCCACGGGGCATTCGGCTCTTGAAGTTGAGCCTGATCTCTACATCAGTCATTATCCGGCGATGGATATTGACCGTTCCCCCGAACAGTTCCGGCAGACGCTGCTGGCCACCTGCGAGAACGACGTGCCGGGAAAATTTCAGCCGTCATACGCTTTTGAAGCGCAGCAGTGGTGCGAATCCACTATTCAGGTTAATTTTTACGACTTTGATGAAGAACGGCTGCGCCTTTTCTGGGAAAACTACAAACAGGACACGACCTATAATCTCACACGCAGGAATTGTTCCGTTGCCGTGGCTCATGCTCTGGAAACGGCATTGGAAGGAGCGCTGCGGCGGGATGGGGAAAACTTGCTGTCCATTCTTAAAGTTTTTCTGTGTCCTGAACTCTGGGCTGCAGGCCAGCTTCATAAGCGCGCGCGGACCATGGCCTGGACGCCGGGACTGGTGCTGGACTACGCACGCAGCATGCAGGCCGTTTTGCGCAGGCCCCGCGTTTATGCCCAACAGGTCAACTCCCAGTTCGCAGAAAATTCATAATAAACCAGGTTGCCCAAAGTTCAACTCCTGAAATTTTCCTCGCCACGGGGGCCCAAAACATGGAGGGCCAACAGCACTAAAATCAAGCAGGTCCTTTAGTCTCGAATTATTAGCCGAAGG
>CAZSAL010000064.1:0-11725 GCA_964604825.1 uncultured Elusimicrobia bacterium | reverse complement strand
TATTGGGGAAGCCCAAAACGCTCAAAATCATTAAAATGAGTTAAGTAGATATTCATAGTTTTTTCATGGGTCGGTCGGACCGCAAAATTTAGCCTTCCGTTCCATTGTCTCACCAACGGTCGCCCGGTAGATTATAGTGTGAACCGAAATTCTATTTTTACATATCTGTGCCGGCCCATCAGCCTGCTCCTTTGCGCAGTGCTGAGTGCTTCCTCCATCCCGGCTGACGCGTTGTCTTTCACCCAAGCGACCCCCATCTCATCTGTCCCCCCACCCGCGCAGAATCTGTCTGGTTCCCATTTTTCAATGGGGCGGGAGGAGAATTATTTCCAAGGCCAAGCTGTTGTGCCATGCCTGAGGTGGGCTCGACATGTCGTGATTGGGTCCGAGCCCCTATTTCAAAAGACAAAGTTGCGAGAGATTGAGCATCCCGGAATGTTCTGGGTGGGCAGTCAGAGTCAAGAGAATCGTTTAAAGTCCCAAGGACAACGCGATGATAAAGTTTCCTCCGTAGCCCCGATATGGACTCCCTCTATTCTAGGATCCACCGAAAATCTTTATACATATACCCGCCAATTCATTCAGTCGCGAATAGACAGCTACTCGAGTCAGGGGCGTCGTCCGCTACGGTCGATGCAGGATCTTTATAGCCCTGTAATCGAGGAGTTGTCCTCATTCCCCTTGCATCACGGGCTTGATCCGGATACGGATTTGAAGACAGGGGCCATCGACATAGTTTTTTCCCCCGAGGAAGTAACGGCGCAAGCAAAAAGTGAATTTGCTGGCCTGTTACTTCGTGGCGAGTTTGTCCACCAGTTGCTAATGGGAGGAGAAGCCAATCGACTGAAAGAAGACGTTCATCAGTTCGCGGACATCCAAATTCCATCCGACGATGAACTGGCGATGTATTTTCTAGACATTGGCTATATGGTTCATCAGCCGCGTTCATTGATGTGGGGTCCACGTCAACTCCTGCAGTTGCGATTACAGATCGAGCGTATAGCAGAAGAATATTATGACGAGTTCCATATTTCGCCGGCCGAGGCCGTTAAGAGTCAGAGTTTTATTTTCAATACGAATTCAAAATGGAGTGCGCGACTGGAACGCGACCTTTATGATCACGGTTTTTATGGTTTCAACCAGGATCGTATCGTGATATGTCCCAGTCAGACTGCTCAGCCCTTCGATTTCGCAGACGGGAACCTTGTTCCAGCTCATCTTGAGGAGCCAGTTGTGTTTAGTCATGGATGGTCTGAACTGGAAATGGCGATGCCTCATGCGGCTTACAGGCTGAACATTGCAGGGATTCGTGAGCCTTTAAATATGGATGCGCTCCAGTTCGTCATCGACCACTTTGGAGTGAAGATGGGTCATCAATATCGTGTTAATGATTTGAGAAATTTAACACCCGACATCCTTGATATCCCCTACTTGGCTAAAGAATGGGAGCTCATTAAAGGAGGTCATGGTTACATTGTTCGAACTGTTGGCAGCTTCGACAACACCGAGGGAGGAATTCCTCTTGCTGTCACCAAACCGGGGTGGCAGGGTCATCATTTCATCCTTCCAGATACAACAGGAGTATCCGATCCGAAAAGCAAGCGCTTCTTCGAGTCGATTACAGAGGCGATTCCTTCGCATCGGTTTAGCAATAGTTTTGATCCGAAAAAACTGCGATCCGTATTGCGTGACTATGGAATAGCTCCCGATTTCAAGCTTAAAATTTTTGAAGATCAGCCGCTGGTTTTTCCTCAATATGTAACGGGAATGCTGTGCGCGATACCGAAACTTCTCTCAGTCACGATTCATTTAAAGGGAGAAGAAGATATTAGCTTCAAAAACCTTAAAAATTTAAAAAAGGCAGTTGAACTTTGGAATAAGCAAACAGAAAATCCTCAAATGGCCCGCCTCATCAAACAATATGCCGTTCAATCCACTCCTATCCTCGCCCTTGAATCAGAACACCCTCGGGTTGTTGTGCTCGGAGCAGGCGGCTCGATCGGGAAAGAAACAATCCGTCAGCTGTCTGAACGATATACAGTGGCTGCAATAACGCGGTCTGCCGGGGACTATCCACCCAATGTCGAGGTTTACCGGATCTCACCTTACAATTTGTCAGCCCTTCGTGCTGGCGTTCAAAGGAATCAGTGGATTCTGAATTTTGCCGGCATTCCCGGAAGCGGGAAAGACGCCGAAAATACGGCCGCGCTACTAACCGCTAACGGATTTTTGCCGGGACTTTTGTGGGCGGTGGTGACAGATTCGCACCGGGAACAGTCCGTTCATGTGCTGATGGCATCAACTCAGCGCGTCTATGCTTTATCGAGAAGCCGACTCGGCGACGATCAATCAGCTCTGCCGTTAAGTCCCGAATTAGAATCCTGGGTTAATTCAGCCGTTGCTCTTTTTACGGCCAATCAGTCTCGGTTGCTCACCTTGGAAGATGGCGAGGAAACGCTGACCCAATTGGCCATCAGCTTTTTAACGGAGCATCCGGTCCCCGCACAGGCGGATGCGTATGCCTTGAGCAAAATAGTTGGGGAAAGACTTACGGCCCAGATTCCCGGATCGATTATCCTGCGAATCAGCCGGACCTACGGGAATTCCGAACGGTCCACACATCTTCTGTCCCGGATCGTGGGAGATCGGCTGGCGGGGCGTCCCGGCAATATGCCGCAAGGCCGGTTTGATTTTATTCATTACGATGATTTAGTGAAATTCATTGAAAATCTGATTCTGAGCCCCTCCGACGTCCCGGTCATTAACGTGGCCTCAGGAGACGAAAATGCAATCGATGCGTCAGCTTTGGCGAGTCTCATCGAAGAGGAACTCCCTGGTGAAGCTATTCGAATTTCAGGACAAGACCAACCGCCTTATGTCCCGCTCCTGAATGAGAATTTTTCAGCAGCTCTGAGGCAGCCACTCACTACGCTCAAAGAGGGCCTCTGCCGGTATATCGAGGAACGGCTAACTGAGACATTGGATCTCCGTGAGCATGAAGTGACCAGCGAAACGATCAGAAAGGCGATAGAAACGGAAACGGGTCCCTTGATCAATGTATTGCGAGGCGCGAGCTTGACTTATGTTTTTGACGGCCATCTCCAACGGGCCCGGCACATCTACCGAACAGCCGATTGCCCGGAGCTGTCTTTTGAAGAAATATCCGGTCTTCTTACCCCCCACCGGCTGGCACTGGAGCCCCGTTCGGTTTTGTCTTCTGATGTACTTCTTAAAATGATTTTTCCGAATGGGGATCTCCTCTTGACCCGGACTCCGATCGAGATACCGATGCGGGGGCATCTCCCCGACCCAGTCATTGTTTTGGATATCGGAGGGACTTCCTTCCGAGTGGGAGCAGTCGACGGAAATGGAAAATTCATAGGCAATGTCCTGCGGTTTCCAACTCCTAATTTCCTGGATAATCCCGACGCCCAATCAGAGGTCCTTCAGAAAAAACTAATCGATGAAATCCAGAATCAGATTGCATTTATTCGATCCCAAAATCCCGATCGCAAATTCCGACATGTGAGTATCGGTTTTGCGGGTCCAATAGATCGACAAGGACTCGTCCGCTTTGCTCCAACGATCTGGGGGGAGAAAGGTCGCAATTATCCCCTCCTCGCAGTTCTGGAAACCCGTATGCCCGATCTTCAGTTTGTGATCGCTAACGACATGACAGCAACCGGTTTCCGGTATTTGCCAAGTCGCCCGAACAAGCGTTTCGGAATTCTGACCGTTAGCTCAGGCGTCGGCATTCGTATGATGGATGGCCGCCATCCAGAAAAGATTCTGAAAGATCCGGATGCCATCATTGCCGGGGAAGTGGGGCATACAGTGGTGGATACGGCGCCGGATGCCCTATTGTGCGATTGTGGAGGGCGAGGGCATCTGGGGGCCCTGGCAAGCGGTCGAGGAGCCGAGAGGATTATGCGCTGCGCCGCGCAGAAACAACCGGATAAGTTCCGTGCCTCTGTTTTGTTCAATCGCCAGGAGGATCCCACAAAACTAACTAATGAGGATCTTGTTTTTGCTGTCAACCATAAGGATGCATTTGCTTTAGAGCTATTAGACCAAGTGACGGACCCCCTTGCTATGACGGTGGCTTTAGTCAATGGGACGGTTGGTGCGGATGAGTATATCGTTGTTGGTGGGTTTGGCCTTGCCATGGGAGACGCCTATCGGAATTCGCTCCTGCATAACTTACGTAAACGCACAAATAAACACATCTCTGATGAAACACTATCATCCTGGATCACTCTGGGTCACAATGATGACGACAATGTCCTTCTGGGAGCCGCCAATATGGCCAGCTACACCTTCTGGCAAGAACCTACCTCAAGGTACCAGACTGATGCAGCGGGCCATTTGCAGATACGAGCTGACGCTTCCCGCCAGATGGATCAGCGCATAATTTTTACTCGGAATCTCTTTGAACCGGCTAATCGAACGCTAATAAATTTGGTTGAGGCCCATCATGCTTTTTTCATTTTGGATAGAGCCGTCGCATCCCTGGGACCGGCTATTCAGGCTTATGCGGATCATTGGAAAATTCCCACCAAGATTGTTTTCCTTAAAGAAGGCGAACAGAATAAGACTCTGGAGGAAGTAGTCCGTCTTCTAAATGATGCGGAAACTTTCGGATTGGATCGGCGGTCCTATTTCATCGCAATAGGAGGCGGAGCCTTAATGGATGTTGTTGGATTCACAGCTTCTATTTTTCGACGAGGAGTTCCCTATATCCGTGTGCCGACAACACTTCTTGGTCAGGTCGATGCGAGTGTAGGTGTAAAAACAGGAATAAATTATGGAGGGATAAAAAATTTAGTGGGAACGTTTGTAGGACCTGCAGCTGTAATTAACGATATCCAATTCCTGTGTAGTCTTTCCCAACGACAGTTGGCCTCAGGCCTTTCCGAAGTGATCAAAGCCACCGCCGTACGGGATACGGCCGGCTTCGCGAGATTAGAACAGTCTTATCCAGATGTCCTTAAAATCAATCATACGGGCGCAGGGGCGTCTGACGTACAACAAATTGTTGAAATTGGATTGCGAAACCACCTGGAAGAATTAGAGAAAGATTTTTATGAGGTGAGTTTGAAGCGCATCCTAAATTTTGGACATGAATTTGGCCATCGTTTGGAAGCAGCCGCCCATGGGCGGTTAGCCCATGGGGAAGCTGTTGCTCTAGGAATGTTGCTGGCGACGGAAATCGGATTTCAAAAAGGGATAACCCCTCTCGAGACACGAAATCGTCTCTATCGGCTTATCGAAAATGTCGGATTGCCCGTATACGATGAGATGATGACTCCGCAGGTTCTTTTCCCCGCGGTAGAGGAAGCTCGGAAACATCAGGGAGGAAACTTTAATTTGGTTGTTCCTACATCCATTGGACAAGCAACATTCCTGCAGGACGTTAGCGAGCACGACCTCCAAAAGGCTTTGAAAGCCTTAGGGGATGCTCCGGAGAGGGCCTACCCGCAAATCGTACAAATGTTGAGAAATTTGGATGATCCCCATAAATCCGTGAGACAACAAGCTGACAACGATCTTCTCTTTAATGAAAAGAAACCATGGGGAGTGCAAGCTCTCACAAATGTCATTGTGAGAGAACATGATAAAGAAGGAAAAGGCTTGATTCCCGATTATGGATTGATATTGAATGCCGTGGTTTCACTGCACAGATTCTCTCCATCTCGCATAACCGAGAATGTGCCGCCTTGTGATAGAACGGTCCTGGAGCATTACCTGCATGATTTGCGCTGGCTCCCTGATGAATATGGGCACAGCGATTTTCATACCCACACACAGGTCTCTGACGGCCGAAAAACAATTCATGAGCTGATTGACGCGGCGGTCAGAGAAGGCGTCAAATGGATCGCTCTCACAGACCATAATACGACAGCCGGATATCAAGAGGCGCGGAAGTATGGTGAAGAGAAGGGAATTCATGTTATTCCAGGGATGGAAATAACCTGCCCCGTCAGGACACGGGATGGCCTGAACGAGGTTCACGTGGTTGCCTTGAACATTGATCCCAATAACGTCGAGTTGATGGATGTCGCGAGAAAGGCAAAGGTCTATGCCCATACAAATGACCAGCTGTTTAAGACCATCGCCTATGGACGAAGAATCCAAATTTTGTCTAAGCAGTTGGGCATTCCCTTTGCGCTCTCCTTTAAAAACATCTTCAAAAGCATGCTTCGGTTTTCCCGGCGTAAAGCACAAAACATGGGATTGGAAGAATTGGTCGAGGACTTGAACCAGCGTCTGACCGAACTGGATCAGGACAACCTTTTTGATGAACATCTCATTATGGCAGCCGATCACCTCCGGGATGGGCCAGATCTGACGAGCCAGGACTGCAAAATCCTGGAGCTTATTCGTGGAGGAGACCCAAAGATCGCCTATTTGACCAACGATCTAGTTACTGCAACTGATTTCCTCGAAATATTGCGAATGCAGCGTGCGGATCAAAAAGAGTGCACTGCTGCCGGACAGTTACTCCAGGATATTTTTGGAGAGGATTTTAATCCGGCAAAACTTCAGTCGTTGCGCCAGAAGGCGGATCTGGCTATCGTTCAGTTTGACAATGCCGACGCCAGGCGTTTCCAGTTTTTACGAGAAGAACGGAAAGAAAGTGCTCGCGGGATAAATAGCGATCCAGGGGACATCATTCTCCGGAAAGTTCCGTTGGACAGCGTCCTCCACGCTATTCACCATGCCGGAGGCATTGCTGTTTTGGCACATCCCGGATTGTATGCAGAGCAGTCAGGGTTTCAGTCCTGGGAAAGGAAGGCCGACTGGCCAAACCGTTTTTATCAAGACGTGCTCTATGGAAAACCGTTTGATGGGGTAGAGATTGGATACACCTACTTTGATGTGAACGAAATACAGGTTGTCGACGGCGATAATGGTGCTACCTTGGAGAGCAAATTTTTCAGGAATCATTTCCGCAAACAAAATCGGTTTTTCAGCACCGGGACGGACTGGCATGGTCGAGAAGAAAGCACAGCGGGAGGGCGAAAAGCTGAAATTGAAAAGAATACCCGTCTAGGAACGGGCTATCGCAATAATTTGAGATGTGGTTATGGGCAAGTACGGGACTTGGTGGCTTGGTCAGTTCGTCGGATGGTAGCGTTGACCGATCCCTTCTCCCGGTTGGCTCTCTGGAACTTTATTATGAATCAATGGGATGACGGTCGCATCAATGTATTCTTGACCCTTATTCAACCAGAGAGGCAATTGGTTCAGGAAGCCATCAATTTGTTCCCGGAAAACTTGCTGGTTAAGGCTGCTTTAGGTGAATCATCTGCTAATCCGGCGATCGGATCGTGGCTGTTGGCGCATCCAATTGGAAGTGTGACAGAGAGAAACTTGGATTCCGAAATCGACACCGAAGAGGCCGTTATGCTCGTACGGGACGACAAAAAGCACCTACACCTCCTGACCGACAGGGACCATCCGGGGCGTGTCAATGTTCGAAATGTTCCGGATCTCGAAGAATTTATTCCAGAGTTCAACCGAGCCACGGAAAAGACGGATTTATACGCGTACCATTCACCCCAATACTTCAAATATCAATTATTTGATGCCTGGGAAATGCTGCCTCGATCGGTTCAGAAATCCCTGCTGGCCCTCTTTAAAGAAAAAAAAGTACCTTTGACTTATAAGGCAGGAGAGCCGCTGGACGATTTTTCTCTGCTGCTTGAGACAAACAGGAGTCATGATGTGGCTCCCGGCAGAGGGGGCATCTTGCTTCAAGATAATCGGCTTATTATTGGGGAGGATCAACAAGGCGCAGAATACCAGTTGGAAATGAAAGGTGTCGGGCCCTATGACGGCACATTCCAAATGCGGACGCGCAATATCCTTCGGGGAATGCTTGATGGAGTCCCATCCAAGACGATTAGTGAGGTGGCGCGGGGGTATGTGGATCATGACTATGGATATTTAGAAGCAGACCAACTGGAATCATTGCGGTTAGAATCACAATCCGCCTTTCATTCATCGTCCCGGGTCGCCTTCGTGGTCAGCTTTATGATCGAAGGGCAGCGCTTATCCTTGATCGGACGCTTATCTCCGGGGAACCGCCGTATGGGACAATTCTGGTGGGGGCAACAACCCGACGAAGAAATGCAAGGACACCTAGCCCAAAATCTTGGGAAAGCCGTTGCCGGAATGCTTCTTGAGCGACGTCCTCTCGTGCACCGAGCAATGAACTTGGAAAATTTACTGGATGATATTGGCGGGATACCTGCATATGCAAATGCTGGGAGCGTGACTTATCTTTATACACAGCGGAGGGCGTTTGATTTCATGCGGGCATTTCTGGCGATTGCTGAATCTCGAGCGCTTACCAGATTCAAACAACTTCATACATCGGACCATCCAGCGGAGGACGAACGATTCCGGCCCCATTTCTGGAATGGTTTTTTAGATGTCTTTATTGAAAGCTTCAAAGTACCTGATGAAGTCAAGGACAAGCTAATGGAAGCTTATGCTTTGACCTCGAACCGCAGGGCATCGGATGAAATTGTGAAACTAATATGGGAAAACTTCTTGGCCTTGGAAATTATTAAGAATCGCAATCTGTTTAAGGTCAACCCGGTTAAGGATTTCCTTGAACCGACGAATAGCAATGAAGTTAAACTCTTGGCCCCGTTAACCCATCCATATGGATGGGTTATGCAAGAGATCGTTCTTTATCAACATGTTTTAGATTCAAATCAGTTGGAACCTTCATTAAAGCGATACATCGTTCGATGCCTGCGTCAATTGAATAAATTAGCTTCCGCTAATAATGTTTCAATCTGTAGTACGCCAGAATTGAAGGCGGCGGCCTAACTTCTCACCACCCGCCTGTCGGATACACCTGCGTTGAATGAAGCGCTTCAAATTGTTTACCACACATGACCTTCCCCTGACCTCAGTGTGACTCCGAAACGCCGTAGGCCACAGCCACAGACAACTGCCGAACGCTAGCGGCGAGGACTCTCCAGCATTCCAATCCCCGCGTCAAATTCCTCCCGATCCACGCGCTAACATCCAGGCAACCACTCTTCTCGTTTCTACGAGACACCCCCCGCTTGAAGTTACTGCGAATTCAGGAACTTACTTTTTTTCAGGCCTCGCCAAATCAGCGGGCCAGACATAAGACTGGTCGTTCATCCAAACGAAGCAGCCATCCGAAAGGGGATGGAGCGAAGTGCGGATACCAGCGCCGTTTGAGACTTTCCCTTCAACCAAAAATCGCCGTTCAGGGTGGAGGCAGAGCGCCAGCGACGGCAATTTGTCTGACAAATTGCGTATCCTGCCTCCACCCTCATTACCCCATTCTTCCCACTCCCCTGACCTAGGTCGGAAGACTCAAAATTCTTCATCGCAAAAAATTTCTAAAACTTTTTGGCACCTTCTGGCTCTATGCATCGAAGTCCCTGGCTATTGGCCAGGAAATGAGAAGTTCAGGAGGTTCGTTGTGGAAGAGAAATCATCGACAAGAACAAGACGCATCATTATTCGACTTTCAGAAACCGAGTACCGGGGTTATTTCCTCCTGGCTCAAAACTTGGGAACAACCCGCGCCCGGCTGTTCCGGGGAATGGTTCGCGAAGCCTTGGAACTGGGCCCGGACTTAATCACCCAGGACATGAAAATTATTTCGGAAGGGGTGTACCAACTGGCAGCCGTTGGTCGCAACCTGAACCAGGAACTCCGAGCCATGCACAGCGGCCAACTCCAGGGCGAACCGGCACACATCGCGCTGATTGAACAACTTAAAGAGCGGGTCACAAGGCTCGAAGAATTATGGATCAAGGCCATCAAGCGATCCAGAAACCGATGGGTCCCCGGGATATGAGCGACCTTGATTTCAAAAAGTACAGACTCATCAAAGGCCATGGTCTGACTTTTCCGGTTCCCCTGATTGAACGACTTCGGGCCGCACAGCGATTGCCCCAGGCCGTAGTAAAAGTCCTCAGTTATGCCCACGGGACCAAGGGGGTGAAAAGTTCAATTGACTACATCAGCCGGGAGGGAACACTTCCGCTTGAAACGGAGTCAGGCGACATCATCCAAGGGCGAGAAGAACAGAACGCCCTCGTTCAAAACTGGTCACGGGATTTCGGCACGCGAAAGAACAACCGGGACAGTGTTCATATCGCTTTCTCAATGCCGAAAGGGTCGAATCCGGAAGCGCTGCGGAAAGCAGTTCGAAAAGTTTTGAGTACCAATTTCCAAGATCACGAATCCGTCTTTACCATCCATAAGGACACCGCCTATCCCCATGCCCATACCATTATAAAAATGCGGAGCCGGGAGACAGGAAAGCAATTGCGGATCAACCAGCCAGAGATTCACCAGTTGCGGGAAGCCTTTGCAGAAGCCGCCAGGGAACAAGGCGTGCATTTGGGAGCTTCGCCGCGCGCGGCTCGCGGGGTCGGACAAAAAGGAACCCGGCAAGCCATCCATCATCTTCGCCGAAGAGGGATTGTTCCCAAAGTCGACAAGCAGGCAGTGGAGGAAGCGATCCAAGGGGTTGAGCGCGGGAGTTGGCAAGAGAAGGTCTGGGAACAAGCCATGCGCGAACGCAACGAACGGGAACGCAAGGCTTATCTTAGCGAAGCGCAACGACTCCGCGCCGCAGCCGCCCAGGAGAACATCGCGAAAGACCAGAAAACACAAGAATCGTTCCGCAAGGCCGCCGCCGATTTGGAACGCTTCTCCCGAGAAATGCCCCACCCTAAAAGCCGCCGTCAAATCTTGATGGAAAAAATAGGCAAACACCTGGGGATCAGGAACCCTCGAGAAATTTATCGTTTGAGCCGTGACGAGGAGATGGAACGATGAGCGTCGTTAATGAAGTGCTCAGCCGTTACGGTCTCCGCTGGGAAGTTCACCCCTACCGCGTCGTGGTGGACAGCCATCCTCACTTGATCGTTCAATCTGGACCAAACTTTGATCTACGGGAATCGGCGCTCACCGGAGCCCGAGAATGCACCCTTGCAGCAGATCGTAAGCGCAGACAACGCGGGCGATTCAGAGACCTTGAAATGTCACGCCAAACGTGCCAAACGGAGCAATATAACCCACCTATTCAGGGGCATTTAGAGATTTCAGAGGCGGAAAATCTTGGGTAAGGCTTTTCATCCTGAGCGCTCTTTTTCCCCGCATTTGAGCGGTTGGACAAAGCACGGCAAAGCGCTTACAATTGAAACCTGCATCCGGGTGATGGACGCGCCCACAAACGCGAGCAACCGGGATAGAGCGGTCCGCATCTACTGCGACTGGATGATCGATGCCTTTCTGAAAGATCGAGGTGCCAACCATGACGGAAAAAGCCTGGGCGTTTTATAGAAGATCCACCGACAAACAAGAACTTTCAATTGATGATCAGCGCCGGGAGTGCTTGGCGTTCGCGGCCCGCATTGGTTCGCAGAAAAGCCCCCAGCAATATATTTCCGAGATCATGGCTTCCGTTTCCGAATTCGATCAGACGTGGGAACAGGATGCGGCGCCGGAAGAACGACGGAGCTATCTGCGGCAATTTATCCAAAGCATCGAAGTCGATATTCATCCGGGACATGCCCGGGCCCATGTTATGTTATGGCCGATTCCCCAGACGCAAAAAACCTGTTCAGAGATTGCCGTTCAAGGCATTTCCAAACAGGTTTCTTGCGGGGGTTGAGTCTTAACTTAACTGGTGATCGACAATCACCGACGGAAAACG
>CAZSAL010000063.1:0-12768 GCA_964604825.1 uncultured Elusimicrobia bacterium | reverse complement strand
GACCGCCCGCTGCCTGCAGGTCCCCGGCTCCGGTATCGTTGAATGGCCCTGCTCCATTGAGCTGGATGATATCGCCCTCGGCAACCGCGCTCCCCTTGATTGTCGCAACGTAAGCGTATAAATCGGCGAGCGTCGCGATGCCGGTGGGGATGGAAAGCAGCGTGATGAGCCCGGGAACCGGGGTCATGTCGAGGACTGTCCAGGGGGAGGGTGCGGCATTGAACCATACCCATCCACTCCCCACGATGTTTTGTGCTGTTTTACACAAGGAGCTTGTAGTCGATGACTCAAACTCGTAAACGTCAAAGCCTCGAAAATCCTGATTTGCCGGAAGAATTTCCCCCGGCTGGAAATAGAGGCGTGAACAACTACTATTGCTCGATGTGCAATCGCCGTAGTTTGTGAGCGGGATCGATTCACCGACCTCGTTCCCGTCAAAATTTCCACCAAGCCATCCGAGCCGGTACCCGGTAACACTGCAATTATCGGAGCCGCCTGCGTTAGCGTCTTCGACAAGTTGCAACATGGAATATGATCCCCCGTTGGAATAGTAATTAATGAAGCACGTTCCCGCGCCCCATATCACCTGAGATATTCCATTACCCTCGCTTGAAACAAGTTCGATGCTGCACGGGATATCCCTTGAAGCTATCGACAAGTAGTATGCTGTCGATCCCATTTCCCGCGCAAAATAGTAAATTTTCTGGTTCATTGTTCAACTTCCCGCGTATTGGGTTGGTGTGGTTCGATCTTGGCTGTAAATTACTTTCCAGAACGTCCGTAATTGGGCCGGTCTCTGTCCATCGTTATTACCTAACGGCTCTATCTGCGAACCTATGTAAAGAATATTATCGCAAGCCCCGCCTAAATTTCGATTTTTTCCAAAGAGCATTTTCAAATCATCCAGCGCCATGCGGAGCGTTGACCGTATAGCAAAGAGCGGGTTGCTGTCGAATGCCGGTAGCTCTCCTTTGGCCAAAAGAGTATAAATTACCTCGTTGGTATAATCGCCCGATCCTAATCCCGCCGTTGTATCCTGACACGTTTCCTTATCGGCGAAATTATCCGTCGGGTTAATTACGCAACGCGGGAAAGCGCCTATCGTTTCGTCTGGTTCATTGACAATATTCCAGTCGTAATTATAGCCATCAGCGGCAAGCATCCCGGCGATAAGGTCGGATATTGCGGTTTCAATGGTGTCAAGAATTGGTGTACCACTCATACCCCGCTCGCCTCTATTCCACGCTTAACCGCCGATTCAAGAGCTGCCACGATCAAGGGTTCGCGCTTTTGGATTGCCTCATACAAGAACCGGTCGGGCTTCCACTTTCCGTGTCCCTCATGCACATACTTTCCATAGTTGACTTTCTTACCGGGCTTGCCAATAACGGAAACCCCAGGATTGAATCCGACAGTCTCCGTTAAAGTTTCATTGTCAAAACGTTCCTCTATTGAGTTATTCAGGCTGTTTGTGAGCGTCTGATGCCGGTGAACATTACGGGCCAATGTCTGGATTTCTACGCCTTGCTGCTTCATTTCCTTACGCAATTCCCGCTTTACCGCTTCAGGTATTTCCTTCATTGCTCCGAGGAATGGCTTCAGGTCAAAGTTGATTTGCATCATATAGAATTCCTCAAAACATGATCCGAAAGGTTCCGCCCGCGCGCGTCTGATTCATTTGCAGAGCCCCGGTTACAATGGTTTCGTATCGGATTTGACTTTGAATATCCACAAGCTTCGAAGCATACATTTTGTATTTTATATAGTAAACGTCGTTTTGAACTCCATCGGCCACGTCATTAAGACCGACGTTGTTTTCGCACACCATGGCTTGCAAAGCCGTTATAAGCCACTGTATAACAAGGTAGTGTGGCGGATTCGGCGCGCCGGGTTCCCGGCTGAGAGCATTCAATACCGTAACATCAATGTTGAACGAATTCACGAAGGAGATAAATTTAGCGGCGGTGAGATCGAAATAATTATTGTCAGAAGAGGGGTACGTCGTTAAATACGTCTCCCCCTTTTTAATGATGAGCTGGTCCTGCAAATCACTAAATGTGATCATCCATGGGTATGATGTACTCACAAGATTCGCTCTCCTCTCTCTGGTTTATAAACAGGGGCGGGCCGATACAGCCGCGCCCCTATCAGGCAGCAGGGAAACTTAGCCCCAGAGGATGCCGAGGTCCTGCGGGTTGGTAACCCCAACTCCCCATGCGAGAGCAACTTCGATTTCGATGGATCGACCGCTCTGCCACATTGCGAGCTGATAGATCAGGCCGCAACGCGGATCGGGAATCGTGGTCAGGTCCATGAGCTGACCGGTCGGGCTGTTGCCGGTTGCAATCTTCGGCTGCCGGGCAATCAGTGTGATTGCATCGCGGGTGAAGAACAGGTTCGGCTGGCCAGGAGTGGCGTTAAAAACAACAACCACTTCGCCGGTAATCGGTGCCATGATGCCGGGAGCATTGATCGTTACGACCTTACTTGCAACAGAGGCAACCGTATAAATATTGGTGTCCCCGCTGAAATAGAACGTGTCGCCCGCAATCGGTGCCCCGGTTCCCGAAGAATCGAGCGTGAAGGACGTCGCGCCGACGGCAACGGGAGCGGTGTTTTTGTTGCCGACACTGTTGCCGAAAGCAGAGACCGTGGCAATGGACGTATCCATGCCGACGTTGAACCCTTCGACCGATCCGATTGTTCCGGTGCGAAGCAGGCGGTCGGTTCCGGCTTCATTGGCCTTGAAAAGGACACTCTGCTTGCCCTGAATGTTCGATACGGCGTTCGGGCTAAGGATCATGTGACGATCCGATCCGGGCGCACCATTGTTGTTCAGGATGAGGCCCGCATTTGAAAAGTCCGTGAGGACTCCGGCGGTCCCGAAGGGGACGGTACCCGGCGTACCGGTACCACGGCACGCACCGACCAGTGCGGCGGCAACGATGTCGGCGGCAACGGCTTTTCGCAGGGTGCGGACACGCTGTGCAAGCTGATCGCCGTAGTAATCGCCATAGATTCCACCAAGCTGCAACTGGTGAATCTCTTCACCGTTGTACTGGAAGAATCCCGATTTGGATTTGGAAATGGAAAGGGTGCCGATTCCCGGAGTTTCGCCGTACCCTGCTGTGGAAACTCCATTCTGCGGGGTATCGATCAAGGAAGCGGGTTGCGCAATCGGGAAGGTGATCGTCTGACCGAGGGCGGCCTGTTCGAGAGAGACGTTCTGGTTGACGGCGTCGATAGCGTCCGTCTGTTCCTGCTGAACCTTGTTGAGTCCTTTGTAAAAGGACGGCATGAGGGCGGTAAGCACGTTGTTGGCCATGATAAAACCTTTCGAGAAAGTGTAGTAGAATTGTTTGGGAAATAAAACGTCAATCCGTACTACCCTTGCGGCATTACCCGCCCTGCCCGAAATGTTCTACCTGTACTGCGTTACCGCCCCGTAATCAATACTACCCGTTACTCGATCTGGTTTTCCGCCAACTGACCGCCGTTTGCAAAAAATTCGCTTCGCTTATGCAAGGGAAGTTGATCGAACTCTTCCCGAGAAATCAACTTATCATTATTGCCTCCGCCGGTTTTCGTGACGCCGCTTCCGCCGGTTCCCGGCTTCTGCTTAGTCACAACCAGGTCGGCGTAATCCTTTTTCAGAAGGTCGATTGCAGACTGGCTCCCTTTTTCCGCATTCAGGGGGATAAACTCATCCCCATTTTGCAGCCCCGGAACACCATCTTTGATAGCAAAACGGCCCCTTGACCTCAGCAGGTCCCGGATGATCGGAGCGGCCTTGCCGAAGCTCTCCGTAAGTGCCGGGTCAAACTGACTTGCGGCCTGCATGACCATTGTTTCCCGTTTTTCCGCCGCCGCCTGCGCTTCCGCCGCCTCAAGCTTTTTTGTCAGCTTTTCAAGGTTTTTGGAGAGCGCTTCGACTTCAGAAGAGGGCTTAAAACCCTTCTCCTTCGTCACCTTATCGATGAGACGCGGGAACTGTTCCTCAATATCCTCATCGGCATTCAGGCCAACTTTTTCCATCGCGGCCTGGAGTTTATCGAGCTTTGTCGCCGCTTCATTCTTCGCTTTCTCAGATTGCGCGTATTTCGTTCGCCTGTCGGAGTTTTCGTAATTCAACCGGGCAACTTCCTTTTCGGTGTCTTCGATCTCCTGAAGGATTGCCGGATCGGTAATCAGTTTTTTCTGTTCCGCTGTCAAAGGCATGAAAATTCTCTCCGTATCGATAAAGCCCGTACTCTATTGCCCCTGTTACCCGTGCGGATACTGCCGCACACAGATTTTATGCGGTATGGCTTGGCGACTTGTCGGCAGGCTTGCCGGTCTTTTTTGCGTGTTTCGCCGCGACTTTGGCAATGGCTTTATTGCCCTTGGTATCCTGCGCTGCATGCTTTTTCGTGAACATAATGGATCCTTTCTTTGCCTTGAAAGTGAGAGTGGATTATGCCGCCGGGGTGCCGGGGATGGTTGCCGCCGGGGCCGTCGCTGCAGGCGCCGCCGGAGAAGTCGCCGGAACACGGGCAATGGTTGGGGCCGCCGGGGGTAGCGTAACCTGTGAAACCACCGTGCAGTCGATTTCCTCAATGTCGATGGTCTGACCGGGCCGGACGGAATTGGATGCAAACTGTTCCGCAAGGGCCTGCGTTGCAAACTGCGATCCGCCGCCTGCCAGATACTTTTTCGTTACGGTTCCAAGGACTGCCATATTCATTCCCTCCTGATTGTTGGTGGTATTTATTACCGAAATCGGTAATTTTTACCTGTTGAAACAAATATACTATTCTGGCACATATCGGCACAAGAATAAAATACGCACATTTAATTATCCGGCATCTCCCCCATGAAATCGCCGTCGTAATCATCGGAAGCCGTGAAATCTGGGTCTGCATCTTCTCGGAGAACGTAGACCGGAACAAGTAAGCACCTACAGCGGGGATGGCATGGCGTCGAGGGTACCTGATCCAACGGCCAGACACCCGGTCCGGCTCCATTATCAGTTTCGGACAATTCGACACAATCCTCGCAGTTGTTCCCCGCCGAAGACAATTCAATCTCCATCGCCTCGCAGTCAGGATCATTCACCGCGCGCGTGTACTCTCCCAAATTGAGCGCCCTGTTTATTTCGGTGGTAGCAATCCGAAAAGCATTTGACAGAGCTTTTTTATCAATGGCGTTGTCGATGGCAGCATCAAGAGCGGTCTCCTTCAAATTCTCTGCTGCGTCAATAATCTTTGCATATGCCTTGCCGAGTTTTGAGGGAGCGTTGGACTGGATCATGCTTTCCACATCCGCGCGGGTAGATCGGCAAAGCCGTTGAAAGTCCGCAAATTCCGACGTATCGCCCCCGATAATGCGCCGTGCTTGCCGCTCTATGTCCAGCATGTACTGAGGCAACCCCTCGCCCGTTGTGAACTCTGATAGGCCCTTGGTGAGAGCTACCAAGTTGGTACCACCCTCCATGTTGAGACGGATTGTTTCGGCAATATCATCCTGCCATTTCAGCGCGGTAATTCGTTGCGAGAGATTCAGCGGGGAATCGGGGAAATACTGATTGAGGAAATGCGAACGCATGGCAAGATCGCCGGATGCGTCTACAGCAAGGGATGCGGTTAAGGCATCATTATCATCCGCCATGCTTTGCCGCCTTGACCATGGCTGCCGGGATAAGCCGTTTCAGGTGCCCGCGTAAATCGTGTTCCCGGAAGACGTGAGAGACGGCATCATGCGGCGCTTTGCCGGAGTCCAGCTGCTTGCGAATTGCCGCCTTCATCGGGGTAAGAACCTTCCGAATATCCCGCACAAATTCAGCCTCAAGACTTTTCGTCAGAGCCTTTTTGTGTGCAATCAGTTCGGATTTAGACCGCCGCTTCTTCATTTTTCAGCCGTTGCCTTTTCAGTTCCCATGGAGGGGGTTTAAGGACGTGAGCAACATTCTTCCCGTAAGGGCATACTGGCGGCTTCGCATTCGGAACCGGTTTCCCCTTTGCCTCAATCTGGAGGTCGCATTGCCGCTCTTCACATTTACAGCGGTAGGTAGCTTGCGTCTGAGTCATTTACGATATGCTCTCAAATTGTGCCACATGAAACATTCCTATTATGTCAAAAGATAAACAAGTAGCCGTTTTAACCCCTGAACCGCCGCCCGGACACGCTCGACCGAAACGGTAGAATCCTGCTGAACCCGGTGCCAGCCATCATTTGGGCATTCTATCGGAATCTCAAAACTTATAGTTGCGATACCCTTCTTTTTCCATGCCCAGGTTTCGTCCTCGTCGTCCGGGTTGCCGTCGAACCTCTTCCACCCAAATTTAAAACCTTCCCATTTAAAGCCTTCAATAATGTCTTTTACCTTCTGATCCGGAATGCCCTGAATCCCGGACAGGAAGAAGTCTTTCCCCTTCCGGCAAGCAACATCAATCACTACGGCGATATCTCCGGGGTCCATCTTCGGCGGATTCTTCAATACACCCCACTCCTCGCCCTTATTGTGCCAGACGATCACGCGGCCCGACCGTTCCAAGTCCATCAAGTTTTGATCATCGTAGAGGGCAAGGTACGTGGTCATAATGCCAACGAAGTTATCCAGTAACCCACGGTGAACACCGCGTGAGAAGGACAGGTCGTAATTCTGGATAACGCGGTCAAGATGAGAGGAGAGGAGGACTTTCATTCAGTACCTTTCTTCTGGGCTACATCGATCAGTTCCCGGATTACCGCGCTACGGGTACAACGCTCCGTTGCATAGTTTCCATGGTCCCGGCGTTCGACTTCATCGTCAATCCATCTGCTTTGCGCTTCTGTCAGGACGAAGAGTCTCTTTTTAATGATCGTGGCCATTTTACGTGTGTGACTCAAATTCAGTGAGCAGCTCTTCCGCGCCATCGAAGCAATCGGGACGTACCATGATTTCCGTTCCCTCTACTTGCCCGGCATACTCCTTTGCCTTGTCAATAGCTTCCGCAAGCGTATTTCCAAGGCCGATAATCGAACCGATGTCACTCGAAGCATTAAGTAGCGGGATAATCTGGTTTACCCCGCCCTCAATGGCGTTCTTTTTAAGCTTTACAAATTGCGAAATTTCTTTCGGGAAATAAATATTGCAGGTATGCTTTGCCGCCCACGGGGAATCCATAATCAGTTCGACGCCGTACCGCGCCGCATTCTTGCCGGGGACAATCACCCCGTTTGCACCAGACCACATAACCTCACCAAGATTGAGGACCATCTCCTGATAGAGCGAACCCGGCGGGCATGGCATGCGCGCCGTGAAATCAGTCATGTAAGACTTTTTGCCGACGATGCGGTTTTCGAGGGAGAAAAAGCCCCGGTACTGGTAGCTTTTAAACTCCTTTGCAAACTTAGTATTGAAATCCGTGATCACGCCTGGAAGAGCCGAATACTCCCGCCATTGCCCGACATAGACCTTGTCTTTTATCTCAATCCCAGAGAGCCATTCGGCAGGATACTCCCCGTCTACAGTGTAACCATCATACCCCATTTCAAGGTCGGTAATAATCGGGTCGCAGCACATAAAATCAATCTTCTCTGCGAGGATGCCCCGGTTGAATTCGATGTCGTCCAGCTCGGGCTTAACGAGATCGTAGTTCTTACTATAAAAAGTCTCGATCAACCCTCGCCATTCATCCAGCTTTACCCATTTCCCTTTGTTGCTCTGAAGGTATTTGCGAAGAGCAGTCATGCCGGTAACCTTCTCCCCTTTGGGGGCGGGTAATCCAAGGTCCGGCATCCGCTCCATAAGGATTTCTCGGAACAATTCCAGCTCTTCGGCGGCGGCGCTGCCCCAGACTATTTCACCCTGAGATTTCAACCATTCGGCGAAAGAGCCGTAATACACGTCGGGGAATACCCAAAAGTCTATTTCATCGTAGACGTCATAGGGGCTCTTGATAACCTCAATTCCTTCCAACCCTTCCCCGATATGTGTCTTGTTCGGATTGGGGTAGGCGTCTACCCATGACGGATTGCAGTAGTAGACGCGCTTGTATTCCGTGGCAAGCCGAACGGCCAGGGAAACCCAGTTCCCGCTGGTATCGATAACTATTGCTACCACCTGATTAGCGGGCTTCATGGAGTTACCTTCTTTGCCGACTCAGGAAGAGGAGAAAAGCCGCTACGCATCAGAACCTCCAATACAGGGTATCTTGCCCCTTGAGCGTGTCGCCGTTGTTTTCGGTAAAGAGCCCCAATTTACTTACAACGGTATCACCAACCCACATCTGTTGATTATATGTCGAGAGCAAAAACCTTGCCCCAATCGTTGCCCCGGATGGAACAATTATCGTGTCCAGGTATTGCCCTAAAAATATCGTCTCGTAAATATCACCGTTAACATATATGTCGCAGTCGCTTTTTGCCGTGGAAGATTCCCACCATGTGATAACAATGACAGTTTGCTTTGTCGAATCCGCCTTTGGTTGTACCACCTCATAAACTGTTTTGGTGCAACCCGAAGACAGAAGACCAACAACCGACAATACCACTACTGCGAGTACGACCCGTAATGCTTTCATGCTACTACCCCTTTACGTTTAAGTGAATATCCGCGTTTTGCGGCCTTATTGACATTCTTCTTTTTTGCCACCGGATCATCGGTGACGGGTTCTTCAGAAGAGTTCGTAGAGTTCTTTGCGTCCTCCGCCTCTTTCAGTTCCCGCTCCGCCTTCTGTTCGGGTGTCTCGTCCGGTGGTACGTCTTCCGGCGGCATGTCCCGATCATCCTTTTCCGCATCCTTCATGCGCTGGTCAATCTCTGCGATAACCGCCGCCAAATCTTCCGGGTCCGCATCACCGAACACGGAATGAGAGCACATTTTCAGCGCAAGCGCCTTGCCCTTCGGCCCCGGATCGAGCGCAATAAAATCACCGTAGAGCGTCACATCTTCAGACGGGTCTTGATCCGGCTCGAAATCCTCCTCATAATGGCACTCGAAATCAAACGCTTCGTTGACATAGAGCTTGAACATACGAGCCACTTCCGACTCGCAATCCTTTGCCATTTTTGCCGACTCTTTGAGGACAAACTGTTGACCGTGAAAATCATAACTCTTTGAAATGCCACTCTGCTTCGCTCCACTTTTGACCTGAGCCGATACACCCTGCTGTCCGGCCTGCCGAAACATATCGTCTACCAAGTCCTGCACCATGCCTTGTATTGCCTCAAGACAGCCGGTAGGATAGTCCAGCCATTGCGGCTGAGCGGGGGTAACTCCATTTTCAGCGGGGGGAACGTAGATACCCTGTTGCGGGCCTACTGCTTGCAGGTTGCTAACTTCGGTACCAGACGGCCGGGGAAGCATCATAATCGGATAAAGCGATCCGGCGGTTGTCCTGGTATTAAATGAATCCCAATTAAATATTGCCCAATTGCACCGGGCGATATCGTAGAAAGTCGGGTGAGGAAGCACGGTGTTGTCTTCGGATTCGCTGGACATTATCGGAATGACTGGAATTTCTCCAAGGCCGTATTCAACCATCGTGCCGGGAATCTCTTCGTATTCCGTGGATTCTTTGTTATAGCGCATCTTGACAGAGTAATTTGCAGTCCACTTTTTCCAGCGGGATTCAACCTCACTCAATCCAGTCTTCGGATTCAAATAACTTTCCGGAAGCTCCTTGAAGGCTATCTGGCGAAGCCTCCCTACTTCGTCCAGCTCTACAAACTTTTCTTCAACCTGTTGTGGAAGTCGTAAATAGATATACGGAAAACGCCGCATTTTAATTTGATCTTTCAAAAGTTCCGGCGCTTCTTCGTAATTATCCACTACGACAAAACACACACCGAGAATGCGAGCATTTTTAACAGCACGCTTAACGACCTGCGAAAGAGGGTTACGCTTACAATCGGCATCATCTAAGAACGCTTGAAATATCGGTGCGACATTATCCCCAATCACGCCATTGACATCAACAGTGCGGGTAGTTCCCTCGCTGAAAACCGGCTTATAGGTCGCATCTATAATCTGCCTAAAGAAGTTCCGGTAAAAGGTCAGTGCACGGCGCAAAAGATATTGGTCGTCTAATTCGACAAGCATCTTTCGCAGTACGGTACCGTCGTAAAACCCACCTGTACCCCAATAGGCATTCCAGCAAAAGTCGTATTTGTTCCATTTGAAAACGGGGGGACCAGGCGGGGTATTCTTATCGGAGCCGGAAAGGGACTGTTGACCCGGCTGAACAGTTGCGCCTGTGCTGGCCGATACTGGGTCGTTTATCTGATCATAAACACCGACGGCATTAATGCCGGACGGATTCATCGTTGAAACGGAAGGATAATTATCATCCATCGGCTATTTCCTTTTGCTGCTTCGCAGCCTGTCGGGTTATCCGTGCCGTCTCCAGTTTCGATATGACTTCCGCGTTAAATCCCTTAAATGCCGGATGATCCGGCTTTTCATCGTAGAGTTTTTGCATCCATTCGGACGCCGCCAACTCCGCCCGGTTTGCCTGTTGCGATAGGTTAATGCATGCGGCTTGTAATTGGCCTTTGCTCACAAAGTCAATGCCATTGATGGGTACGCCAAGAATGTAAGAAAGGTCCCGGTCTCTGGAAATTGATGTAGTCATCCCGCTACCGCTCCCGTCGCCCAGGCGGCGCCTACCGGCCTGCATTTGGTGTAATAGATTATTGCCTGTGACATTGCATCAACCCGGTCTTTCCACTGGCTGTTAGGAAACGCCAGAATCTCCGGCATATAGACCGTGCGGTTATGTGGCGTATCCAGAATATAAATATTGCCAGTTTCCCAGAGCGTAGAAGCGATTGCGGCGCGATTCTCCTTGCCGCCGAAACGCGCAACCGGAAAAGGGTAGACCGGATATTTCTTTTTGAGTCGTTCGAGAAGATAATACCCGTTGGCGGCTGGTTCGATTACAATTACAGTGCCATGTGGATACGCCTGTAACACCCGTTCAATGGCAGTGCCGGTCTCGATAGCACCCATGCGGATCGTAAGATCGTACAGCATGTAATAATTGGGAGCCTTCATGCCCCAAGCTTGTATCGATGCCGGGCAAGAGTTTTCCTCATCCTTGAAACTCGCATCTACGGAAAGGATAATCTGATCGAAAACCGGCATTTGCTCTTTTGAAAACCATCGGGGCCATGATTCACGGAAGAAATTTCCGCCAATGGTGAGCGGGGTCATCATGAGTTGTCCGGCAAAGCCGTTCCTCAAACTTTTCCGGTAGCCGTCGAGCACTTCCTTTGTGAGGCGTCCGGGGAAAAGGAGCCCGTCCGCATCGTAAAAAGGCGCAAGCGTTGCGGGCTGAATGTCACGGCTTTTAATGGCGGGCAAAACCGTAAAGTCCCATTTATCCGATTGTCCGGTTGCCTTGTCTGCGTACAATTCCTTCACGTGTCCGGTGACATCCTGAATGTGGAGGCGTTGCTGGACAACTATTTTCAGCCCAACGCGCGGGTCTGCGAGGCGAGAGGGCATAACCTCATCGAACCACCTCATTGTTTCCTGCCGACGTGCCTGGCTGAAAACTGATTGCGCTGAATCCGGATCATCAAAGATAAGAAAATCAGCATGGAAGCCGGTACCAACGGAAGACCCCGGCGACGTTATCATCCGCCGCCCGCCCTTGTTCGTTTCGTAGAAGGTTTCCGCCGTTCCTCGCAATTGGTAAATGTACCCAAAGAGGGATTGATACCAGCCAGAGGTAATAAGCTTCCGGGTAGATTTCGCATGATCGGCGGCAAGCTCCGGAGAGTACGATGTCGTGAGGAAACGCCGGGACGGGTCTTTGATCCATACCCAGGCAGGTAGGCATATTGATATTATGGTTGATTTTGAAGTTCCAGGGGGAACGCAGATTACAAGATCTTTTTCCCTCTTTTCGTTGCGGATAACCCGTTCCGCCGCTCGCTGAATCTTCCTGCAAATGTACTCAAAATGCCAGTTATCGACAAGAGTAGTGTCGCCCCATATCGATGGCCATGCAAGGCGGAAAAAGTCGTAAAAGCTACTCAGGCAGAGGCGGCGTTGCCGCTCTTGCTCCAAGCGCAGCTCTTCGACGATCAATGTCCGCTCTTCGGCGCTGTAACTCATCGTCACTGATGTCATGCAATTCCATCCCTATAGTCCCGCTGTGTTCCCGTTTCTCCGGCGCGTTGATCCCCAAAATTTTGTTTTTCTTTTCGATGGAGTCGTTGATGATTTGAAGGTAGCGAGCGTCACCGGATTGGCCCTTCAGGGTTCGGGTCTCCTCTGCTGGCATGCTGGTCGGCAGGGCTTCGGCAGGCTCTTGGCCATCCACGGCAGAGGCGACGGGGACGACAATCCTTTTCGTGACGATAGTCACCGCGTCCTCGCACGACCGTTGATAGTTGTGCCACGCCTCGGAGATTACAAGGTCCAGCTCGGCAAGATGCTCGTCGCGCCGGGATTTAATATCCTCGCATAGATCATTGTTCCAACGGGGGAAATTTGCTCGCACATATCGGGACACGGTAGAGTGACCGATACCAAGCTCTTCGGCGACCCGTTCTTGCGTTAAACCCTTATCCAGGAGCTTTAAAATCTGACGTGCGAGGGTAAGCTTTTGAATGGGCCGCCAGCGGTTTTTTAACGGTTTCCCATCCTGTTTTGTCATTTTGCAGCCGATCTATTGAACCGTATTTTTTGCATATTTCGGTAATTTTTACCGATTCCTGAGATAAAAGTACACTATTCCGGGGGAAAAAGCAAGGTTTTTGGTGGAATGGGGATGTGCCAGCATTGCGGGAGCGCGG
>CAZSAL010000062.1:0-12842 GCA_964604825.1 uncultured Elusimicrobia bacterium | reverse complement strand
TCCGGGAAGGCGGCCACACTGTGGGCGCCGGTGTTGTCACCGAGGTGATCGCATAGTGGCTGAGAGAATCGTTTATATACTGGCCTGCAGTGATTGCAAAAACAAGAACTATACGTTTTCCCGCGGCAAGCGGAAAGACTATAAGGTTGAAGTGAAAAAGTTCTGCCGTGCCTGCGGCAAGCAGACTGTACATAAAGAAACCAAGTCGTCGTAGGTCAAGAAAAATTGACATTCGTCCCCAGAGAGAGGTAAAATCATTTTTGCCTCTCGGGTTGCACGGGGGGCGTTTTTATTGTCTAAAGGCAAAGACTCTGGGGGAATCGGTTAACTGGTAAACCAAGGGTCTCCAAAACCCTGACTGGGGGTTCGAGTCCCTCTTCCCCCGCCATTTTCGAAAAGCAGGTTGTAATGATCGAGGAATTTACAAAGTTTTGCCGGGAAGCTTATCAGGAATTAAGGCTCTCCAGCTGGCTCTCACGCAAGGCCATGGCAGGATCTACAGTCATTGTGATGATTCTGACTTTGATTATAGCCGCTTACGTAGGCATCATCGATCGTATCCTGCTTTTCTTTGCCAGCATTCTATTCCATTAAGGTAAGGCAATCGCATGTCAGATAACGGATGGTACGTAATTCATACTTACTCCGGTCATGAAGACCGGGTTAAAGCTTCGCTCGAAAAATCGATCGAGAATCTTGGCCTGCAGAGCAAAATCAAAAAGGTCATGATTCCCACAGAAGAAGTTATGGAGATCAAGCGTAACCGGAAACAGGTAAAAAAGCGCAAATTTTTCCCGGGATACGTTATTGTTGAGATGCAGGTAGATAACGAGACATACTGGACTATCCGCAATACCCCTGGAGTGACGGGATTTTTGGGTGGAAACAAGCCAATCCCCCTGCCTGAGGCTGAAATTAATAATCTGCTTGATCTTGCGACCGCTCAGCCGCAGGCAAAGCCGCGTCCGGCTGTTACTTTCAGCAAAGAAGAAAGCGTCCGGATCATCGATGGCCCGTTCCGCCACTTTATAGGCGTGGTCGAGGAAGTAAACGAAGAGCGTGGTAAACTAAAAGTCATGGTTTCCATTTTTGGACGGCCAACGCCTGTCGAACTGGATTTCCTGCAGGTAGAAAAGCTGTAAGGAGTTAATTTTATGGCACCAAAGAAAGTAAAAACACAGATTAAGCTGCAGATCCCCGCGGGCGCGGCAAACCCCGCGCCGCCGGTAGGTCCCGCCCTTGGTCAGCACGGCGTGAATATAATGGATTTCTGCAAACAGTTTAATGAACGGACCAAATCCAACGAGCCTGGAATGGTTATCCCGGCCGTCATTACGGTTTATGAGGACCGTTCCTTCAGTTTTATTACAAAGATGCCGCCTGTTTCCGCTTTATTGAAAAAAGCTGCAGGGCTGGCGAAAGGTTCGGGCGAACCCAACCGGACAAAAGTAGGAAAACTCACAAAAAAACAGGCTGAAGACGTTGCCAAACAAAAAATGCCGGATTTGAATGCCAACAGCCTTGATGCCGCTGTCGAGATGGTTCGCGGCACGGCGCGCAGCATGGGAATTGAAATCGAAAAATAAGGATCCTGATATGAGTAAACGTACGGCTGCACTGGAAAAAGATTTTGATGGTACAAAGCTTTATACGGTCGATGAGGCTGCGGCGCTCGTAAAGAAGAACGCGACTGCAAAATTCGATGAAACGATCGAACTGCACGTCCGCCTGGGGGTCGATCCCAAACAGTCGGATCAGAATGTGCGCGGTACGGTGGCTCTCCCGAATGGTACAGGCAAGTCCAAACGCGTGGTTGTTGTAGCCAAAGGCGAGAAAACCAAGGAAGCGGAAGCGGCCGGCGCTGATTTGTCTGGAGACGCGGACGTCATCGAAAAGATTTCCAAAGGCTGGCTCGATTTTGACGTGCTGGTAGCTACTCCGGATGCCATGAAGGATTTGACCCGGCTCGGTAAGGTTCTGGGACCCAAAGGCCTCATGCCGAATCCCAAAGCTGGTACCGTTACTTTCGATATCGCGCGGACAGTGAAGGAACTGAAGGCCGGCCGGATTGAGTTTAAGCTGGACCCTACGGCCATCATGCATGTGGGGATTGGCAAGGCAAGTTTTGAACCGGCGAAGATCGCGGAAAATGCGAAAGCCGTCCTGAGGGCGCTGAATACCGCCAAGCCTGCGTCTGCCAAAGGCCAGTACCTGATGAGTATTACGCTCGCTTCAACCATGGGGCTGGGCGTCAAGATAGATCCCGCCAAGAAAATCGACTGACTGTTCCAGCAATACTTCTGACCAACGATTCACGGCCCGGTATAAGGAGAAATATATGGCAAAGCTGAAGAATGTAATTCTTTTTGGACCTCCCGGAGCGGGAAAAGGTACGCAGGCGGCAAAATTGATAGCTTTTCTGGGAGTGCCCCATATTTCAACCGGCGACATGTTCCGGCATCATCTTAAGAGTGGAACGCCGCTTGGCAAAAAGGCTCAAGAGTACATGAGCAAAGGGCTGCTCGTGCCGGATGAAGTCACGATCGCAATGGTCGAAGACCGCCTCAAGCAGACCGATGTCAGGTCAGGTTTTATGCTGGATGGCTTTCCGCGCAGCCTGCCGCAGGCGCAGGAGCTTGACAAAATACTAGGCAGCCTTGGCAGGGACATCGATATCGTGATTAATATCGCCGTGTCTGACGAGGAAATACGTTTGCGTCTTTCCAAACGTGCGACAATCGAAGGTCGTGCGGATGACGCCAGCCCGCAGGTTGTTCAGAAACGGATCGATACCTATAAGAATCAGAGCGAACCATGCCTGGCGTACTACCGGCCCAAAGGAAAGATTCGCGATATTGATGGGTTGGGAACGATTGAAGAAGTGTTCGAACGAATTAAGAAAGTATTTTCGTAAGGCAAAGGGTAAAGGGAAAAGGGAAAAACTTTTCCCTAGTCTCTAGTGATCTTCAGGATTGTCAGTTTGTAGCCGGCTTTGCCTATGGGGACTTTTACCGTAGAGTTTACGCCCTGCCCGAGAAGAGCCTGACCAATTGGAGAAGCAACCGAAATAAGTCCATCCAGCGGATTCGCCTCTGTCGCATCTACCAGCGTGTAAGTCGATTCCTGCCCGGTTTCATCCTTCACCAGCACGCTTGCGCCGATGTAAGCCTTATCAGATGGAATGTTGGTCTGATCTTCCAGAAGCCGTGCAGAAGACAGCTTGCCTTCCAGCTCGGCAATGCGCCTCTGGACATGCATCAGGTTTTCCTTGGCTGCATGGTATTCGGCGTTTTCCTTCAAGTCGCCTTTTTCCATCGCTTCCTTGATATCCTGGGCGATCTTAGGCTTGCGCTGCTTCAACTCGTCAACTTCCGCCAGCATCTTCTGATAGGTTTTGCGGCTGATGTAAATGTGATCTGACATGAGGAAAGTATAACCGACCACACCCCGGAATTCAAACTCTATGTGGAAATGAATGATAAAATGGACCTCGTGTATCGGCAATCCAGACCGTTATTTCTTCTCCTGTTGATTCCCTGGTTGGTCTCTGCGGCTGGACGCCCGGTTCCTGGGCACAGGAAACCTTTCTCGCTGGAAACAGCCGAGCATTTCAGCTTTCGCGCTATCGAGGATGACAAAGGCGGATTTTACGTTGTCTGGCCACACCAGAAAGAAGGTTATCCGCTGGCGCTTCTGGCGCAGCATGGATCCATCGAAAAGGACCGTCTTTGGCCTCACTACGGCCTGTACCTTACCACCGGGACAATTTCTCCTACGGATTGGGACGCTTTCAGCGACGGCCACAGCGGATTCGTTGTGACTTGGGAAGAGAATGATCGTATCCGCGCTCAGCGCTATGATACGGAAGGCCATCCGCTCTGGTCTAAAGATGTTAATTTCCTTTCCAACTCGCATTTTAAACAGTTGCTTCCTACGGGCGCGCCTGACGGCGGCGGAGGAGCTTATATCGCCTGGTCAGAGCGGCGGTTCCCGGACCGGGACGTGTTAATGATTCAGCATATTAATGCTCAGGGTTACGCATTGTGGGGAAAAGAAGGAGTGCGCGTATCGCTCAGGCCGTCTGATCAGCGCCGTCCCAGGGTAATCCCTGATGGTTCTGCGGGAGCCATTGTAGCCTGGAATGATGTGCGGGAAAGCGCTTCGCAGCTTCAGACGCAGCGCATTGATTATCAGGGCATGCGTTTGTGGGGGAATGAGGGGCAGGTCGTTACCGCGCCCGCAGGACTTGGAAAGGAAGTTCCCAACATGGATGACGCCGGAAGAGGTTCGTCAGTCCTGGCATGGGTTGCGGCGCCCCAGGGTTCAAATGAGGTTTTTCTTCAATCAATGACGCCTAACGGGGAACTACGATGGAATCCCAACGGAGAAGTAGTGGCTATCGGCCAGTGGGAGCAATGGAACCCCGTTTTGTACGGCGATGGCGGTGGTGGCACATGGGTAGGCTGGGAGGATTACCGCAACCAGCAATACTGGCAAGTGCACCTGCGCTATGTACGCATTGATAAGGAGGCGCGCAGCGGTCCTGATATCGCCCTGGCTGCGCTGCCCACTGACCAGGGCCGGCTTGCGCTGACCTACGATGGGCTTAACGGGGTTTTCGCCGCGTGGATTGATGGTCGTTCTGGTCCTGCCGGCGTCTATTTGCAGGAAGTCTCTCCTGACGGGAATCTTCTTTGCGGCGATCAGGGATTGGCCGCGGCCGAAGGACTGGTAAAACCGTCCGTTCCCCAGGTCGTGGATCTGGGGCCTAAGAAAGCCGCAGTTTTCTGGGTTGACGAAATTGATAAAAATCAGTGGGTGATTTATAAGAATCTCCTGCGCTGCGATCCTCCCGGCGGCCTTGTGCCGACGCAGTCGCCGGTGCCGCCAAAGCAATAAATCAAAATTATTATGATTTCAAATAAAACAATGTCACCACTACCGCCATTTGTTCCTGATCTATTCCAATACAATCGGAGAAAAACCCGCGTTGTGATGGTGGGGGATATCGGTATTGGCGGGGATAACCCCATCCGTATTCAATCCATGACCACCACGCCCACCACGGATGTTGACGCTACAGTAGCGCAAACAATTTCGCTGGTTAAGGCGGGCTGCGAAATCGTGCGCATTACCGCGCCCACTCTGGCGGACGCCAGGGCGCTCGGTGATATCAAAAAGAAGCTTATTGCCAGGGGAATCCGCGTCCCGCTGGTCGCAGACATCCATTTTAATCCGGAATGCGCCATGGAGGCAGTAAAGCATGTGGAGAAAATCCGCATAAACCCGGGCAATTATGCCGATTCCAAAGCATTCAAAGTTAAGGAGTATACGGACGCCGAATATGCCGGGGAGCTGGCCCGCATCGAAGAACGTTTTACTCCATTGGTTCTGAAGTGCAAAGAGCTGGACCGGTCCATGCGTATCGGTGTCAATCACGGGTCGCTTTCAGACCGGATATTAAACCGTTACGGCGATACCCCTGAGGGGATGGTTGAATCAGCGCTTGAATTCGTCCGCGTCTGTGAGAAAAACGGCTACCGCGAACTGATCCTTTCCATGAAGTCTTCGAACCCCAAAGTCGTTATCGCTGCCTACAGGCTTCTGGCCGCGCGCATGTCTGCGGAAGGGATGGATTATCCGTTCCATCTCGGTGTGACCGAAGCCGGAGAAGGGGAAGACGGCCGCATCAAATCTGCTATCGGCATAGGCAGTCTTTTAAATGACGGAATCGGCGACACCATACGCGTTTCTCTGACCGAAGACCCGGAACGCGAAATTCCGGTAGCGTTGGAGATCGCGAAACCGTACCAATCTAAGAAAATTCCTTCCCCCTCAAGGGGGGAGGAGGTAGGTGCTCATGTCGACAACTTCTACCGTTACTTCCGTCGTCCTGCTCAGGTGCTTGCCATTGGCCCGGTAAAGCTGGGGGGAACAAACGTTCCGCGCGTGTTTGTTGATGTGACGGAATATGGAGCCGGTATTCAAAAGCTTTTTAAAAGCAGCACGGATGTTGTGCCTGAGATTTTGGTCTGGACGGTCGCGTCCCAGGCTGACCTGCATAAACTTCAGGAGTGCTGGAAGTTGTTCGGAGGCGATACCGCCAGATGCGGGTTCCTGGGAAGATTCCAGACGCTCGATCTGGCCAGGGAAGGTATGAACTCGGTTCATGCGACAACGCTGATTTCAGATCGGCTTGTTTCTGCCGAAGAGCGGACGGCGAACTTCAAGGAATTTATCCGCGCCGCCAAAGCCGCAAACGTCTCTGTCATGCTCGAATCCGGTCGCTGCCACAGGGGACCCCTTGAGCCTGCGCGTAATATGCTGCGCGGAATTGAAATGTGCGAGAAAGAAGGGCATCACAAACTGCTTCTCACCTGGACACTGCCGACTCAGGAGGAGCTGATCGCGAATATTCGCCTGGCTGCGGCGCTGCTGCGGGAACAGGGGAAGGATTATCCCATACATCTGCAAGTTCTGGAAGACAAAGCTCCTTCCCCCCTGGAGGGGGAAGGTGGGGATGGGGGGGCTCGTATTGCGGAGAATGAACCCCCCACCTCAATCCTCCCCCGCAAGGGGGGAGGAAGTTCAATTTACGCCGCTTCGGTCGTGTTCGGTTCGCTGCTGTGCGATGGAATTGGCGATTCGGTTCAGGTTGGCGGCATGCCTGATCCTGCGCAGGGGCTGGAACTGGCGTACAGCATACTGCAGGCCGCCGGAGCGCGCGTCACTAGAACGGAATATATTTCCTGCCCTTCATGCGGCCGGACCTTGTTTGATCTACAGTCCACCATTGAGCGTATCAAGTCCAAAACCTGCCATTTGAAAGGCGTAAAAATAGCCATCATGGGCTGCATCGTGAATGGCCCGGGAGAGATGGCCGATTCGGACTTCGGGTACGTTGGCGGCGCGCCCGGGAAAATCAATCTGTACGTCGGCAGGAACTGCGTCGAAAAAGGAATCCCTTCCGATCGGGCTGTCGATAAGCTCGTCGAGCTTATCAAAACCCACGGAAAGTGGGTTGACCCCTCGGCAGGTTTCTCTGAATCTCTTTAGTTGTACGGCGGGGTTTCTCTCAAGAACTCCCTACTGATACACTGATACACTGATACACTGATACACTGATACACTGATACACTGATACACCTATGATACACTGACTGATACACCTAAGTCATCGACGGAAAAATGCCAGGTGTATCAGCGACTGATACACTGATACACCTGCTGATACACCTCTTGATACACCTGTCCGGTGGGGGGGAAAGCAGAGCTGTCGTAGCGAGGACCAGCCAGGATTCGATGGCTGCCGTGGCGATCCTGCTTGCAGAGTCAACAGGCGGATTGCCGCCTCGGTCTTTCCCGTGAATTGAAGGAAGGCCTCGCTGCAATACCATCCCCATAAACTTTCCGCAGCAGCATCAGCACTCCTGATCACTCGCCCTGATCATTCTTGATGAAACTGTCTTTCTGGGTTATAATTAGCAGACAGGTATAGTGAGTGCTAATGCTCACCCTGAACGTCGCCCCGGAGATATGTTCTCCGGGGCCCATCCAAAAAGATCTTTTTGATGAATACGACACAAGGCAGTCGGACGTCTGAAGTGTGGCGTCCCGGCTTACAGCCTGCCGGGAAGACGGCATGTGAAGGAGTGTTCTGATGAACCTTAACAAACTTACCACCAAAGCTCAGGAAGCGCTGCAGGGGATGCAGCAGGCTGCGCAGGCGCGCGGACACCAGGCGCTCGAACCCGAGCATCTTCTTCTGGCGCTTCTGGACCAGCCGGAAGGAATTGTCCCTGCCGTTTTAAGTCGTATGAACGTGAATATTTCCGCGTTACACCACGACCTTGATAAGCTTCTCGCTAAACGTCCCTCTGTTTCCGGCGGCGAGCCTTATATGAGCCGCGAGCTGCGCGCGGTCCTGGATCAGGCGGAAACAGCCGCCAAAGGGCTGCGGGACGAGTTTATTTCAACTGAACACTTACTGCTGGCGATTATAAAGTCTGCGGAGCCAGAAATGCAGAAACTTTTAAGCCGTTACGGAGTAACCTCGGAGGGCGCACTGAAAGCGCTCGCGGAGGTCCGTGGATCTCAGCGCGTTACAGATCCTGAGCCTGAATCCAAATATCAGGCGCTCGAGAAATACGGACGCGATCTTACCGCGCTCGCGCGCCGGAACAAGCTCGATCCGGTCATCGGCAGGAATGAAGAAATCCGTCGCGTGATCCAGGTGCTTGCGCGCCGCACTAAAAACAACCCCGTCCTGATCGGAGATCCGGGCGTAGGCAAGACCGCTATTGTCGAAGGCCTTGCCCAGAGGATTGTTGCCGGCGACGTTCCGGAAACCCTGAAAAATAAAAAAGTTATCGGTCTGGATCTTGGAGCCCTTATCGCAGGGGCGAAATACCGCGGTGAGTTCGAAGAGCGCCTGAAAGCGGTGCTCAGTGAGATCACTTCCGCACAGGGGCAGGTCATTCTTTTCATTGACGAGATGCACACCCTGCTGGGGGCCGGCGCGGCGGAAGGAGCCATAGATGCCGCAAATATGCTCAAGCCCATGCTCGCCCGCGGAGAGCTCCGCTGCGTAGGCGCAACAACTCTCAGCGAATACCGCAAGCATGTCGAGAAGGATGCGGCGCTGGAGCGGCGCTTCCAGCCAGTATATGTGGGACAGCCTTCGGTTGAGGATACAATCGCCATACTGCGCGGGCTGAAAGAGCGTTACGAAGTGCATCACGGCGTGCGCATAAAGGATACGGCGCTGGTCGCGGCCGCTGTTCTTTCCAACCGCTACATCACGGATCGTTTTCTCCCGGATAAAGCCATTGATCTGATCGACGAAGCCGCCAGCCGCCTGCGCATGGAAATAGATTCCCTGCCGGTCGAACTTGATGTCATAGAGCGCCGGGTGCGCCAGCTTGAAATCGAACGGCAGGCGGTGAGAAAGGAAACAGATGAAGCCAGCAAGGAGCGCCTTAACAGGCTTGAGAAAGACCTGGCCGATCTCAAAGAAGAATCAAAGAGCATGCGGGCGCACTGGCAGCAGGAAAAAGAAATTATTACTTCCATCCGCGGTGCCAAAGAGCGGTTGGAAGCATTGAAAGCGCAGGAGCAGCAGGCGGAACGCTCCGGAGATCTGGCCGCCGCTTCCGAGATCCGCTACGGCAAAATTCCCGGCCTGCAGAAATCTCTGGAAGAGCGGAACAAAAAGCTCTCGAGCCTCCAGAAGAAAAACCGCATGCTAAAGGAAGAAGTCGACGAGGAAGATATCGCTCAGGTGGTATCGAAATGGACGGGCATCCCGGTTTCCCGGATGCTGGAAACGGAAATGCAGAAGCTTTTAAAAATTGAGGAGCGCCTGCATGCCCGGGTGGTCGGGCAGGACGAGGCGATTGACGCTGTGGCCAACGCCATCCGCCGCGCGCGTTCCGGGCTGGCTGATCCCAATCGTCCCATAGGCAGTTTTATTTTCCTGGGGCCTACCGGGGTGGGAAAAACGGAACTGGCAAAGGCGCTGGCAGAGTATCTCTTTGATGACGAGCGCAACATGGTGCGCATAGACATGTCCGAATACATGGAGAAACACTCCGTGGCGCGCCTGATCGGAGCGCCCCCTGGATACGTTGGATTCGAAGAAGGCGGCCAGCTTACGGAAGCGGTGCGGCGGCGTCCTTACTCCGTGATTCTGTTCGACGAGATCGAGAAAGCGGCGCACGAAGTGTTCAACGTGCTGCTGCAGATTCTTGACGACGGCCGCCTGACGGACGGCCAGGGCCGGACCGTTGATTTCCGGAACACCATCATCATCATGACGTCGAACATAGCCTCGAACTGGATTCAAGAGCAGAAAAATGAAGGTGAGATGCGTAAACGTGTCCAGGAGGCGCTGCGCGCGCATTTCCGTCCGGAATTTCTTAACCGCATAGACGAGATTGTTATCTTCCATCGGCTGAATGCCGAACATCTTTCCAAAATCATCGACATCCAGCTGGCGCAGGTGCTGAAGCGGTTAAGCGATAAACATATATCGCTGGAGCTGACCAAAGGAGCAAAAGCGCTGATATCCAAGGAAGGTTACGACCCGAGCTTCGGCGCGCGGCCGCTCAAACGGGCGCTGCAGCGGCTGGTGCTCGATCCGTTGGCCCGTAAGGTCATCGCCGGCGAGATTCGCGAAGGTGAAACCGTTAAAGCGGACGCGCCTGACAGAACCGACAGTGAAGCGCTGGTGTTTTCCGTCCCGTCCGCCCGTTGAAGGTTTTATAGGAGAAACGGTCCGCAAAATATAAAGTATCCAAACTTTCGTTGCTGGAGAATTTTTAAGTCGGCCAGCCGTTTGTTTTATTAATGTACGGAGTACGGGTCTGTATCGCCTGTACCCATGGCGGCATGTCTGAACACGATGACGCGGCCTGACGCAGGAAGCCATAGATGGCGGTATCGTCGCCGCTGTAGGCAGTATCGTTAAAGACAAAACCCGCAGGCAAACCTTTTAAAATCGTTGGAAGATTAAAAAACTGAATGATCTGTACTTTTACCGTGGCTTGTCCAGGCGAGGGCTGATTGTCTACGCGGCCGCCGGACCAAATCGTGTACGGCGCCAAATCAGGCGCCGGTACCGGCGGCGTGATTATGACATTTGCGGAACCGATAAAAGCATGGACTGCTCCCATCATTTTCCCGTAAATGGTGTTGTTGTCGGCGCGATATCCTCTGACTTGATTGGCCATGTTATTAATTTGCGCCGAATTTATATAGCCCTGGATTGAAGGCGATGCGCCCGCCGGAATCTGACTCCAGGCAGGCGGCGAGTCGATCCCATTGCAAGTATCGTTATGCGGATCTGAGGATTCCGCAAAAACCAAGTTAAAAATATAACTGGAATTATTTCCGTAACATTGCTGGCCGTATATTCGGGCGGCCATGTTAACGGCCTCGCGGTTTTTGATGCCGCGCCACTCGATAAATATCAGCAGAATTAGGGGCAGGGTGAAAAGAACCAAAGTCGGCAAAAGGACGGACATTTCCACCATCGCCTGCCCGCGCTGATCATTTTTTTTATACATTAATTCCTTTCCATCAGTGCATTCCTTGCAGTGTGTTTGGCTCTCCCAATCCCACGAAGTAAGTGGGGCTGAAATGGGGCCTGTTGATGCCTTGTTCATCCGGGCGTTCTGCTGCCAGTTCTCCTGAACCGTTGACAAGATAGGCGAAAGCCTTTGCTGTAATCGTCCAGTTGCCTAGAACCGGAACCTGCAGGTTCCGGACTAGGAACACCGCTACGCCGACTAAGTGTTGAGTCTGGTTCGCCACTGTCGCGGTCAGCATGGGCGTTACAGGTTTGCGGGACTCATCAAACATCTGGGGCCATCCGATCGCGCACGGGTTATCGGCATCCAGATTGTTGCACTGTATGACGCCGCCGGAAAAGGGGTCATAGGCGCCCAACAGCAGGAAGTTGCTCAAATCCGCTGATCCTGAGGGATTCAAGGTCGGCCGGTAATACAAATTACCTGTTCCATTACACATGCAGTTTTTCCCCGCGTTGATTCCCGTTCTCACGCAATTTATGCCGCTGCCCACCACTGCCGAGAACGGGTTTCCATTGACGCATGTATTGCTTTGTGTCACGAGGTATTGGACTTTAATGCCATGTATATGAAATTTCAGAGGATTCATTAAAGTCGTGACCGTTGTCGCCATGGAAGGGTTCTGCTTCAGATTGTTAATAGTCGCCGATGCTTGTTTCACGGCGTCTGCAGTTCGGTCGTCGCTGTTCCATACGATCAAGGTATAGCCGTTGTTTGCGCCCGGGGCGAGTTCAGAAATGCTTCCATTGGATAATATGTTCTGCATATTAGACTGATTCGTAAAATAATTGGAGTTGTACTGATCAATGCTGAATTTGTCCCAGGCTAGATTCTCATTGATGGTGAAGGCATAATCGTTCAAGTAAGCCGTATTATAAAAAACGTAATTCGCGGCGTAATTGCTCTTAAAAATATCTGTCAAAGGGGCCTTCCCACTGCAAAACTCCGGAGATCCGCCGCAACTGTGAATGTAATTGTTCAGGGCGGTGTTGTTAGCGGTAATGTCAGTATTATTTTCGGCATAAGATAGAGGCGGAGGTGGCAGGTACGCAATATAATCGCCTGTCATGGGCTGCGTATTTGTCCATGATCCGAAATTCGTTTTTGTGAGGAAAGCGTTCGTCCACCCGTTTGACCATCCGGTTGACCACGTCGTGCCGTCTGCCGGCCAGATCCCTGAATGATAGAAAAACTTTTCCCAACTGGTTTCCCAGGATTTTTCCCGCGGGATCCCGGGTTGTTCATAGTCCGTGATCTGATTGTTCACTGCAGGAATAAACATCGAACCAAGGACGTTTGTCGGGGTGTTCCAAGTGGGCCATTTGTAGGGAGGGTAGTTCTGGATTTCCATGTTCATCGCCAGATGATTAAGCGTCTGGCCTTCGGCTGCCGTCAAATTGAGCGCTACGGCATCGGCGATGTTCTGCGCCTGAAGCTCGGCCCGTGCTATCTGGTATAGATTAAGACTGGCAACAGCCACGAACACGCCGACAACTGCCATCATGGCTGTTATCGGTATAAATTGCCCCTTGCAAGCTGCCTTGTTTTTCTGTCCTTGGCTCAGCATGTTTATATACTAAGTTTTATATAAGTCTAAAAATCAATTATTACAAGGGAGTTAAGGGTGAAAATTTATGCCCAAAAGTCCCATATTTGCAAGGTACCTGAATACCTTCACGACGTGGGCCCCCCCCCGCCGTCATCCTCCGCGGTCGTCAGCGGGGGATCCATCATTTCCGTTTGATTTCTCTT
>CAZSAL010000061.1:0-13158 GCA_964604825.1 uncultured Elusimicrobia bacterium | reverse complement strand
ATAAATCCACTAAGGCCTTGCGGGAGATGATTGAAAAGGCCAGGGCAGCCATCGCCGCCAAGGCGGAAGTCGTTGGCCGCCAGGTGGAGGAAGGCCTCGTCCCAGGAGTAGAGGTGGTCGCGGTTTCTGCTCCACCTGCCGGGGATGGTTCGGTCCAGGCTCCTTCTGACGAACCAACTGCTGAACGGCGAACAGCAGGCAATAACACAGTCGTTGAAGGACAAAAATCCCTGATTACGGCTTTCGTAGGGATGATGGGAGGCTGGGCCACTGCGTGCGCGCTCGGCGGAGCGGTCATGCTGGCGGGGGCGACTCTGCAGGCGATCGGGGTTCCTATCCTGGATCCTGCCATGGGGGTGGAAGTCGCTTTAGCGTCTGCCGCGTTCTGGACGCTTCTTTTTGGAACCCAGATTGTCCTGCTGGCGCGGCACGGTCGCCTCCAGGGCAGTACGGTGGTGGGCTTGCCCGGGTATGTCGATCCGACCCTGAACAGCTTTTCGAAGGTCTTTGTGGCGTTCCATGAACGTTCTGCCCATGAAAACGGCGCCGGCATGTGGCTCGCCCGCCGCTACGGTTCTGCTGCGGCAGACTTCCTCCTCGCCCCCTGGGCGGATACCGTAGCCCTTGTCGTCGCGGTGTTAGCGGTAGCCAAAGTGTCCCGGATTTTTCCGAGGGTCATATATCCCATCGCTGGTTTCGCGGCGGCAATCGTGGCAGCGGGAGCTCTTGGCGCGCATGATGCACCGGCTCATCTGGGGGGTGTTCCAGGCCACGGCCTACTGGCGAACGCCTTGCCGGGATGGCCTCTTCTGGCCGTTATACCCCTATTAGGAGTCGTCGCTAGTAATTTGGACAACTCAAAAAAATGGCCGATGGATCAGGCCCCGTATTGTAGAGGTTTCGCTAATAAAAAGATCGCTTATTGCGCTATTTCTAGTTATCTCAAGACCTTCGGATTGGCATTAATTTTTTGGGGATTCATGGGGACGATGTCGGGATATCACTTGCCATTTCGATTCCTACTTGAAGCTTCACTCTCTTTTGGCTTAGTGGGTGGCGGTTTAACGTATTCCAGTCTCCGTTATCAAGCCTATACCCATTTCGGTTTTTGGAATACTTTTCTTCATTACTGCTTCCCGAGAGGCGAATCCTTCGACAAGATCGAGCATGGGAGGGTTTTGCGGAAACTCCTTCGGGCTTATGAAGAATCACCGGCCGATGTCGAGGCCATTTTGAGGCGCTGGCTGGCCGCGCAACCGCCAGAAGACAGGGCACGGGCGCTGGAAACCCTGACGCTTCCAGAAGAAGAACTGATAACCCTTCTGGAAGCCCCAGAGAAGGAAGATCTCTCGAGATCTCTCCAGGAATTGAAGGAAACTCTGGCGTTCATTCAGCAGCACGTTGTCCCGGGATTTCCCGACCCGGGCGTTGTGGCTAATCAACTAGCCGTCATCAATTGGGAAGATACGGAATACCTGGATCAATGGGACGGCAATTATTCGGATGTGCAAAAGGCCCAACAATTGCTCCTTCAGGTGCTTGAACCGTATTATTCAGATGTTACTTTTGAGCAATTGGGAAAAGGCAAAATAGGTTATCGTCGCGCTATTGGCGTATCAGCCAGCATTGGGGGGTTAGCGCTCATGGTGCCAACGGTAAGGCTGATCCCGGAACGATTTGGGGATTATATTCCCGCGCTCAAGAATGTCCGAACGGAGGTTCTGTTCCAGCGAGAGTCGGCGAGAAGAATATGCACCGGCTGGAATAAAATATGGGATAGCGAAGATCCTCAGGAACAGGCCGGCGAGGTGTTAACCGCCTTTGGATACAAGGGATCTATCGATTCGACCGAACTTGACACGGACGCTTGGCGCCAGGATTGGGTTCCGGAGAAGGTCAGGGCCCTGCCTGGTCTTCTCCGGCAATTCCGACAAGCAAAATCGGAATTGATCCGTCAGGAGGGATCGGTGCCGTACCAGGTCCAGGCATTTCATCGGTTCGCAACAGAATTCCGGGCGCGTTACGAGGGAAGACGCGCTGGGATTCCTCGCGGAACTCAATCCCCGGAAGCGTCGAGGCCTGCGACCGTCAATAGATCAAGTGTGCCTGAGGTGGTAATCTCTTGGCTTCCAGTGAAATTGCGCCGATTGCTGGGAAATCAAAATCTGAGCTTCGATTCCTGGGGCGATCTGGCGCAAAGTTATTACGCCCTGAACCCAGAAGGGCGTTTGAACGTAGTGGCCATTGCCGAGAGTGCCTATCGTCCCGGAATAATTCCATGGATCACGTCTCCAACGAGAGCTCTGCTGGAGACGATTTTCCACCTCGAACTATACGAGCCGGACATGAAGTGGGACAATGAAAAACTGGGGAGAGTTTGGGAGATGTTTCAGAATCTCCCGTTCCTTAGGAAGCCTTTGCAGGAATGGGCGTGGGGACAGAGAGACTACCGGATTCTGGAAGCGCTGTCACAATTTCTCGGCCAGTTCGAGGATAAATCCACTAAGGCCTTGCGGGAGATGATTGAAAAGGCCAGGGCAGCCATCGCAGCCAAGGCGGAAGTTGTTCGTTACCAGGCAGAGAGAGGCCTTGTCCCCGGAGTAAAGGTCGCCGTTTCTGCTCCACCTGCCGGGGACGGCGCGGCACAGGATTCTTCTGGGGAACCAACTGCTGAACGGCGAACAACAGGCGATAACACAGTCGTTGAAGGACAAAAATCCCTGACTACGGCTTTCGTGGGGATGATGGGCGGATGGGCTACTGCGTGCGCGCTCGGCGGAGCGGTCATGCTGGCGGGAACGACCCTGCAGGCGATCGGGGTTCCTATCCTGGATCCTGCCATGGGTATGAAAGTCGCTTTGACAGCCGCTGCGTTTTGGACGCTTCTTTTCGGGACCCAGATGGTCCTGCTGGCGCGGCACGGTCGCCTCCAGGGCAGTACGGTGGTGGGTTTGCCCGGGTACATCGATCCGACCCTGAACAGCTTTTCGAAGGTCTTTGTGGCGTTCCATGAACGTTCTGCCCATGAAAACGGCGCCGGCCTTTGGCTCGCCCGCCGATTCGGTCCTGCTATGGCAGATTTTCTCCTGGCCCCCTGGGCGGATACCGCAGCCCTTGTCGTCGCGGCGTTGGCGATAGCCAAAGTGTCCCGGATTTTCGGTACAACTGCAAATATTTATTCCACGTCGACAGACTTCCTGCGCGCAGCTTAAGCCTTCCCGGTTGGTGTGATAGTTCTTTCCCGCCGTTAAGTCTGCAGATTCTAAATTTTCAAGTTATCACCACTTGATATAATCTTTACCGTTACCATCGTTCCAATGTGTTTATGGACGATGGCCTAGCTCCCATGAAAGGATAGGTAGCAAGGTGCGCAAGAAAATTACGGTGGTTGGGGCGGGCAACGTTGGCGCGACTGCGGCGCAGCGCCTGGCGGAAAAGGGGCTCGCCGATATAGTGCTGGTGGATGTTGTAGAAGGCTTGCCGCAGGGCAAGGCGCTTGACCTGCTGGAATCAGGGCCGCTGGTCGGTTCTGACGCGCTCGTCACCGGCGCAAACGATTATGCCCCGACAGCGGGATCGGATCTCTTTGTAGTCACTGCCGGCATCGCCCGCAAGCCGGGCATGAGCCGTGATGACCTGCTGCGGACCAATACCGGAATCATCAAGTCTGTGGCCGAACAGATAAAGAAGACTTCTCCAAATGCGATCGTGATCGTTGTTTCTAATCCGCTCGATGCAATGTGTTATGTGATGCAGCGCGCTACAGGTTTCCCACGGGAGCGGGTTATCGGCATGGCCGGGGTGCTTGACGCGGCGCGGATGCGCGCCTTTATAGCGCAGGAATTAAAAGTCTCCGTTGAAAACGTGGAAGCTTTTGTTTTGGGCGGCCATGGCGATACCATGGTTCCGCTGCCCAGATACTGCACGGTATCGGGGATTCCATTGACGGAAGTGCTTCCGGCGGAGAAAATCCAGCGCATCGTTCAGCGCACTCGGGATGGGGGCGCGGAAATCGTAAGCCTGCTCAAAACTGGATCAGCTTTTTACGCGCCCAGCGCGGCTGCCGTGGAAATGGCCGAAGCGATTCTTCTGGACAGGAAAAAAATTCTTCCCTGTTCTGTTCTTTTAAAGGGGGAATTCGGCCTTAAGGATGTTTTTATCGGCGTCCCGGTGAAGCTGGGGGCAGCGGGCATGGAAGAAATCGTCCCGCTGAAACTTAATGCCGATGAGCAGGGCGCCCTGAACAAATCCGCCGAAGCCGTGCGCGAACTCCAGAAAACAACCGGAATATAAGAATGCCCCTCCTGCTGGCGATCGATGTCGGCAACACCCAGATAACGCTGGGGATTTTCTCATCTGGAAAACTTCTGCATACGTGGCGTCTGCAAACCCACCGCCAGCGCACAGCCGATGAACTCGGAATTCAGCTGGCACAGCTTCTGGCTGCAGCGAGTCTCGATCCGCGCCAATTATCCGGAGTTGTCATTGCCAGCGTTGTTCCTCCCCTGGACGCCGCGCTGCGGGAAGCTGTACGGAAATACCTGGGGAAAAAGCCGCTCGTTGTCAGTTCGCGCATAAAACTGGGTATCAAGAATCTTTATAAGAAGCCTGAGGAAGTGGGGGCTGACAGGCTGGTGAACGCGGTGGCCGTGCATTCGCTTTTCAAGGCAGCGGTGATCGTAGTAGATTTTGGAACTGCGACAACCTTTGACTGCGTCAGTTCAAGGGGAGATTATCTCGGTGGAGTAATCGCTCCAGGACTGGAAATGGCTGCCGATGCTCTTGCCTCCCGCACAGCCAAGCTTCCGAAAGTAACTTTCGAAATCCCGGCCAGGGCTCTGGGCAAAACTACTGTGGACAGTATTGAAAGCGGTCTTTTCTGGGGATACGTTGGCCTTGTGGATAAAATTTTGATCCAATTAAAGCGGGAAATGGGCGGCCAACCGAAAGTTGTCGCCACCGGAGGGTTATCGGTGGTGATCGGCCCGCGCGTTAAAGCCATTTCGAAAATTCTGCCTGATCTGACGCTTCAAGGATTGCGATTAATCTGGGACCTCAACAAATAAAGGGAGGAATCATGAAGCGACACATTGCCGTGCTGGCTGCACTTGGGATGCTCAGCAGTTCGGTTTACGCATTGACGCCTGACCAGGCTATAAGCCAGATTGCGTCAGATTCGGCGCTGGTAAGCGCCTGGACGTCGGACCAGTTGAAATCAGCAATCCCGTTCAATTCAACCGCAGGCAATGTCGTGCCCAGTCAGATCAAATTATTCGGTTTTGATCTGGGAGTCGAAGCCGTCGGTACAAGTACCAGGCTGGATGTGAACGCGTTTCGCAGCATTCCCACAGCGATTGTTAATACGCAGACGATTGACATGTTCAATCGTCTACCGGTACCGATGATCCTGGGTCAGGCAAAAATAGGGCTGCCGTTCGGGCTGGATCTGGGCGCCCGGTTTGGCGGCCTGCCCTCAACTGATATCAATACCGGCGATACTCATATTAATGCGGGCAACACAGTCTGGGGAGTTGATCTTCGCAAAAAGATTATCGAAGAGGGGATTGCGAAACCTTTTGGCCTGACCCTTGGCCTTAATTTCACCCGGGCGAAAGGTTCTCTAACAACTACAACGCCCATAACTTCTACCGAACAATCCGGCGTCACATTAAGCAACTCGACGGCCAATGGCCGGTCAGACTGGGACACCAAAAGCGTCGGTGTTCAGGCCATTCTGGATAAGCAGATCGCCTTTATCACTCCGTATATCGGCGCCAGCGCGAACAAAAACTTCGGCAATGTGACGACAAACATTACGTCTAACGGGACAGTGCTGGTCCCCGGTTCTCCGGCGCAGAGTTTTTCCGTCACGGGAGGCGCCTCTTCAACGCCGAACAGCTGGGACTATCGCGCGCTGGCCGGGCTGGAATTTTCGATGTGGGTGGTCAAACTGGATCTCCAGGGAGAATATGCCGGCACCAGGAACCTTGGCGGCGACCTTGGTTTGAGAGTTCAATTCCGCTAAGTTAAATAAAAACTTTACCGTCGAAAGCCCGCCGTAAGTTTGGCGGGCTTTCTGTTATAATGGAATAGTAATATTCCGCCCGTCAGGCGAACCAACCGCTGTGCCGGTAGAATCTCAAGGACTTTTATGATTGAACAACGACGCGCCGATATCCGCAACATTGCCATTATTGCCCACGTTGACCACGGGAAAACTACGCTGGTCGACGCCTTATTGCAGCAGACCGGCGAATTCAAGGTTAAAGCCGACGCCGCGCAGGAGTGCGTTCTTGATTCCAATGAACTGGAACGGGAGCGCGGCATCACGATTCTCGCCAAATGCACGTCGGTTTCCTTTAACGGCATTACCCTGAACATCGTCGATACTCCCGGCCACGCTGATTTCGGAAGCGAAGTGGAACGGATTTTAAAAATGGTTGACGGTGTGCTGCTGCTGGTTGACGCGGTGGACGGGCCTATGCCGCAGACGCGTTTTGTACTCAAGAAGTCGCTCGAGTTGGGATTATGCCCGATCGTAGTTGTTAATAAAGTTGATGCGCCCAACGCCCGTCCCAATATCGCCCTGGACCGTACTTTCGATCTGTTCGTATCGCTGGGCGCGAGCGACCCCCAGCTTGATTTCCCGATTATCTACGCTTCCGGACGCGAGGGCTGGGCCACGCCGGACCTCAAGCAGCCTTCGAAAGACATGAAATCTCTGTTCGAAACTATCGTCAGGCACGTGCCGGGCCCGCTTACCAGAGCCGAAGAGCCCTTTCAGATGCTGGTTACCATGCTTGATTACAATGATTTTGTCGGGCGCATCGGGATCGGCAGGATTTTCAGCGGAAGGATATCCAAAGGCCAGGCCGTGGTGCTTGTTCGCCCGGAAGGCAATATTACTTTCCGGATTACCCAGCTGCATGGTTTCTACGGCTTGTCGCGCCGCGATATAGAAACCGCCGGGGCAGGCGATATCGTGGCGATAGCCGGGTGCGCGGAAGTGACCGTGGGCCAGACTTTCGCGGCAGTTGAGAATCCCTGCGCGCTTCCTCCCCTTGTCATCGACGAACCCACGCTTTCCATGGATTTCCTTGTCAATGACAGCCCCTTTGCCGGGCAGGACGGCGTTTTTCTAACGACCCGCCAGCTGCGCGAGCGCCTGGAGCGGGAAAAGGAAACGAATGTCGGACTGCGAATTGACGAAATCGGCAATTCCGGAATTTTCAAAGTTTCCGGCCGAGGTGAACTTCATCTGTCCATTTTGATCGAAACGATGCGGCGCGAAGGATTCGAGCTGGCGGTTTCGCGGCCGGAAGTTATTTACAAGGAAGAAAGCGGCCGGGTTCTCGAACCTGCCGAATATCTGATTCTCGACGTGCATAAGGATTACCAGGGGGCGGTTCTGGAAAGTCTTGGCCGGCGCGGCGCGGAGATGAAAAATATGGTTATTGAAGGCACCGACCGGCTGCGCCTCGAATATATTATTACCGCGCGGGCGTTGATCGGTTTTAAAAACGAGCTTCTGACCCGCACGCGCGGCACTGGTATCATGCATCATAGTTTTTATGGTTATGTCCCGAAGCAGGAGGCGGTTGCCATCCGGTTGAACGGGGTAATGATTGCTAAAGAGGAAGGGTCAACCACCGCCTATGCGCTCGAAAATCTCCAGGAGCGCGGGATCCTTTTTTTGGGAGCAGTTGTCCCTGTGTATGAAGGAATGATTATTGGGGAGCATTCCCGTGAAACGGACGTCGTAGTTAATCCGAACAAGAAAAAACAATTGAGCAACATGCGCGCTTCCGGCTCGGACGATGCGATTGTTCTCACGCCACACCGGACGTTATCCCTGGAACAGGCCATCGAATTTATCGCTGATGATGAGCTTGTGGAAGTCACGCCGAAAAATATACGCCTGCGCAAGAAAATCCGCTCCGCTTTGGGAAGAAAACGCGAAGAGTAGAAACTCTTCGCTCAAGGCCAAAAAATTCAGTAAAGTGGTGTATACGATGCTTCCGGAGCAAAATAAATCGTTCTGGGCGCTGATGGTTACGCAGTTTTTTGGCGCGTTCAACGACAATGTCCTGAAAGTGCTTGTCAGCATTCTCATCGTTGAATGGGTGCACGACATTCATCTGCGGCAGGACCTTGTTGATCTCTCCGGCGCGGTTTTCGTAGCGCCTTTCCTCATCTTCTCCATGATCGCCGGACGCATCGCCGATCGCGTGGGCAAACCTAAAGTCGTAGTAGCGACCAAGTTCTGGGAACTTCTGGTGATTGCCGTAGCGGTTGTCAGCGTTCTGGAGAAAAGCATTCCTTTCATGATGGTTGCCCTGTTTCTCCTTTCGATGCAGGCTGCTTTTTTCAGCCCGGCAAAATACGGCGTGCTGCCGGAACTGATGGGCGAGTCGGAACTTTCCGGGGCTAACGGCTGGCTTAATATGGGGACTTTTACGGCGATTCTCCTGGGGACAATCATTGGCTCTTTTCTTGCGCTTAAGCCTGTGGCCGCCATCGCCATCATGGTTATGGCCAGCGCTTTTGGTCTGGCCGCCAGTTTCTTCATGAATCCGCTGCCGGCAGCCAAACCGGGAGAGGAACTTCGCTGGGATCCTCTTTGCGACCTGCGGTCGAACTGGCAGATAATACGGCAGGATCCGGTCTTAAAAATGGGGATCGTTGCCGTAAATTACTTCTGGTTTATGGGCGCGGTGCTTCAGCTGAATATTTTTCTCTATGCCAAACAGATGCTGAACGCTTCGCCGAGCCGCGCCGGCCTGCTTATGGTCGCTGTTGCCGTGGGAATCGGTCTGGGTAGTTTTCTTGCCGGTAAATTATCGAAGAAGCGGGTCGAGCTGGGTTTGGTTCCGATCGGCGCATTGGGAATGAGCATTTTTGGCCTCGATCTTTACTGGCTGTCAGGTTCTTATGTCCATGCCATGCTGGATTTGTTTTTCCTGGGTTTAAGCGGCGGTTTTTATGATATCCCGCTCGCGGCGCTTGTGCAGTGGCGCAGCCCTCAGGGAGAGCGCGGGCGCGTCATGGCGACAGCGAACTTTTTTTCCTTTGTGGCCATTCTGGCGGCAAGCGCGATACTCTGGCTGCTGGGAAGCGTCTTTCTGTTTAACCCTGCGCAGGTTTTCTTTGCGCTGGGAGGGCTTTCCCTGATCGGAGTATTTATTGTGCTGGGATGTTCAAGAACAGTGCGCGGACATGTGGCAGCCTGGGTTTACTCGGTTCGCGAGGAAGGTTTGTGGCTATAAAATCAAAAACCCCGATGTTATCGGGGTTAAATGATTTATACCGCCGGGGTTCGGCGGTTTCGCCTGAATGGCGATTATGAAGTGGAAAGTACTACTGGGTTTTCCGAACGTTTGCGGCTTTAGGGCCTTTGTCGGAAGGAACGACGTCGAATTCTACAACGTCATTTTCCGCCAGGCTCTTAAAACCTTCTCCTTGTATCGAGGAGAAATGAACAAACACATCCGCAGAACCATCTTCCGGTGTGATGAAACCGAAACCTTTTGCATCATTGAACCACTTCACTTTACCTTTTGTACTCACGTTATTAATTACCTCAACTGTTATCATAATCCCCGGTGTTTTGGGGGGCTGCCATAAGGCGGCCACATATAGAATACTACATTCAGCCCCCCCGTCAAGCTTTATTTTGAGGGAAAAGCAGCCGGTGAATAGAGAGGAACTGTATTTCTAAGCGGTATATATGAAGGAAAAAACCGACCATCAGGCCCATTTTGAGAAATTCCTGCAGTTGATCGACCTCGAGCGCGAAGCCGAACGGTCTGAAAACGAGCGTAAACTGGAAAAACTCCCGGTGCAGGCGCGCGAGGCCCTGGGTAAGACGGTGACGCGCCTGGTAATTGTCCGGGAGGATTTCGGGGTTGGCAATCATTACCTATGGGTTCTGTCCCGGCCCTCTGCCGGTGAGGAATATTCTCCTTTCCAGGCGCTGAACCAGGGCGATCTGGTGTCGCTTTCTTTTCAGGATAAGGATGCCAGGCGCATACGCGGCACGCTTTATGACGTTGACCAGTACGAGATCACGGTGGCCCTTGACGGCCCGCCTCCGGAGCCCCTGCCCCGGGGAAAATGCCAGCTCGACATACTCGGCAGCGAAGCGACTTATAAGCGCATGAAAAAGGCGCTGACCGCAGTTCAGAAATCCGAGAAAAAGGAAATCGCGAAGCTGCGTGATATTTTCATGGGATTAAAAACCCCCTCACCCTTGCTCCCTCTCCCGCTCACGCCAGCGGGAGAGGGTGGGGGTGAGGGAATCGGATTTTTCAACAATTGTCTGAATCAATTTCAGCAGGAAGCTGTGAAGAAGGCCCTGGCAGCGGAGGAGGTGGCGCTGGTTCACGGCCCTCCCGGAACGGGCAAGACCACCGTGCTTGTGGAAATCGTACGGCAGGCCGTTGCGCAGGGAGCGCGCGTACTGGCCTCCGCTCCCAGCAATATCGCCGTAGACAACCTGCTTGAGAAGCTGCTGGACACTGATTTGCGCGTGGTCCGCATGGGGCACCCGGCGCGCATTCTTGATTCCCTGCGGCATGCCACGCTTTCCGCGCAGGTCGCCGAGCACTTTGATCAGTCCGCGATCCGCGAGCTTGACCAGCAGCGGGAACGCCTGGTCAAGCAGCGCATTCGCGCGGAAAGCCGCGGACGTGGTCTGGGCTGGACCGAGCGCCATTCGCTGCAGAAGGAAATACAGTCTCTCTGGCAGCGGGCGCGCGATCTGGAATACGGCCTGGGCAGGCAGATACTGCGCGAAGCGGATGTCGTTCTGGTCACGCACGGCGGCATTGCGAAACCGATCATAAAGCAGCCCTTTGATCTGTTGATCATGGATGAGGCCTCGCAGTCTACTGAGCCGCTTTCCTGGGTACCGATTACGCAGGCTCGGAAAGTTATCTTCGCAGGAGATCCGCTGCAGTTGCCGCCAACAATATATTCCGGAGAGGCCAGAGATGCGGGCCTGGGCGTGACGCTTTTCGAACGGCTTCAGAAGCTGCTGCCGGAAGAGGCCCAGACTCTGCTCAGAATCCAGTACCGCATGCACGAAACAATCATGGGATTTTCCTCGCAGCAGTTCTATCGCGGCGCCCTGCTTGCCGACGAGAGCGTACGCGGCCACACGGCCGCGCAGCTGCCGCAGGTAAAGGCTGATTCCCTTAATCAGGCGCCGCTTGCTTATGTTGATACTGCCGGAGCCGGCTATGAAGAGCAGTGGAACGATCTTCTGGAAAGCCGCGAAAATGAGGGAGAAGCCAGGCTGGCGCTTCAGCTGTATGAACAGCTGCGTGACGGAGGAATCCCGGCTCACTCGATCGCGCTGCTTACGCCCTATGTGGCCCAGGCGCGGCTCCTGCGCTCTCTGGCTCCGGACCGTTCCGTGGAAATCAGCTCAATTGACGGTTTTCAGGGCAGGGAAAAAGAAGCGGTAATCCTTTCCCTTGTTCGCAGCAACGAGCGGGGGGAAGTGGGTTTTCTCGGAGACACGCGCCGGATGAATGTGGCCATGACACGGGCGCGCCGGCTTCTGGTGGTGATAGGCGATTCCGCCACGCTCTGCCGCCATCCGTTTTACAGCCAGTTTCTCGATTATGTCGAGAAACATCACGTTCACCGCTCCGCCTGGGAGTGGATCAGTTAGTGGGGGTCTTCCCTGTTTCCAAGGGAAAAATTTTTAATAAAAAATGACGAAGCATAAAATCTTTAATAAAATCTCCCCATTATGAAAACATTCGTCCTGGATACAAACGTTCTTATACACGATCCTGAAGCGCTGTTTACTTTCGAGGGAAGCAGGGTCGTCCTGCCGCTGGCCGTCGTCGAAGAGCTTGATAACTTCAAGCGTCTTGACGATAACCGCGGGCGAAGCGCCCGGGCCGTTAATCGTTACCTGGACGAGCTTCGCAGGCACGGAAAGCTTTCGGACGGGGTGCCGCTGGAGCACGGAGGGGAATTACGGATTGAAGTGCAGACAAGAGTGCCCCTGCCTGAAGGTTTCCATTATGACAGCAAGGATAACCAGATGCTGGAAGTGGCCCTCGGCCTTTTTAAGAAAGGCGAGACGGTTGTTTTCATCACGAAGGATATAAACCTGCGCATAAAGGCCGAGGCGATCGGTCTGATCGCGGAAGATTATGAAAAGTCCAAGGTGCATCCCGACCAGTTGTATCTGGGATGGCATGAAAAACGCGTCTCTTCGGAGGTGATCGACAAATTTTTCAAGGAAAAACGCCTGCAGCTTGGCGACGTGGCACCGGGCAACGGCGGCAACGGCCATGTATGGCAGGCCAACGAGATGGTGATTCTGCATGACGAAGCGGGCGGATCGCAGAGCGCCCTTTGCCGGTTCGATGCCGCGTCCAAAGAATTCCTTCCGCTTATCTACGGCAATGCGAACCCCTGGGGATTGAAGCCTCTTAACACCGAGCAGCGGTTCGCGCTTGAGCTGCTGATGCGTAAGGACGTGAAAATGGTTTCGCTGGTCGGCGTGCCGGGTTCGGGAAAAACCCTGCTTGCTCTGGCCGCGGGGCTGGAACAGATTTTTGAAGAAAAAATTTACCGGCGCATGCTTGTGGCCCGGCCGGTAATACCCGTAGGACGCGACATAGGATTCCTGCCCGGATCAAAGGAAGAAAAGCTGACATCCTGGATGGGCGCGATCTATGACAACCTGGAACTGCTCTCCGACCGCCCCGAAACCACGGAGGCGAGCGAAGTGGATGAACTGTTTGAATCCGGGAAAATCGTCGTGGAAGCGGTGGCTTTTCTGCGCGGCCGCAGCCTGCCAAATCAATATATCGTCATAGATGATGCCCAGAACCTCACTCCTCATGAAATCAAGACCGTTATTTCCAGGGTGGGAGAAGGATCCAAGATCGTTTTAACGGGCGATCCTTTCCAGATTGACAACCCGTATCTGGACGCTTCTTCCACCGGTCTTGCCAATCTTGTCGAACGCTTCAAAGGCCAGTCGATTTACGGTCACATGACGTTTTCTAAGATCGAGCGCAGCACGCTTGCCGCCCTGGCTTCGCAGCTGCTGTAAAAGACGCCGCTGCCTTTATTTGCGTAATCTCCCTGTAACATTCATCTGCTAACCCTATAAGGATGGATATTTATAAA
>CAZSAL010000060.1:0-13546 GCA_964604825.1 uncultured Elusimicrobia bacterium | reverse complement strand
GTATCAAGCAGGCCTCCGGTGCCGGCGACGACAGGTATGGAACCATAGCGCATGGCTATCATTTGCCCCAGGCCGCAGGGCTCAAAGCGTGACGGCATTAAAAACATATCGCTGCCGCCGTAGATCTGATGCGCCAGCGGCTCGTTGAAATCCGTGATCACCCGCACATTCTGCGGATATCTGTGCGCATAATTTTCCAGGCTGTGCTGAAGTTCGCGGTCTCCGTGGCCCAGCACAACCAGCTGCGTCCCCAGAGATTCGAGCCCCGGGATAATGGCCGCAAGAAGGTCTACTCCCTTTTGCCAATCAATACGGGCTACCATTCCGAGAAGCGGGGCGCACGGGTTCACCGGCAGGTCAAGCTCCTGCTGCAGCGATAGTTTGCATTCCCCTCGAGCCTCAATGTCTTTTACGCTGAAGCGCTTTACCAGTAAACGGTCCGTCGTCGGGTCCCATTCTTCCACGTCAATGCCGTTTAAAATGCCGACAATATCCCGCGAACGGTTCCTGAGCACGCCTTCCAGCCCGCGCCCGAACGCTTCGGTCTGGATCTGCCGAGCGTAGGTGGGACTCACGGTGGTCAATGAGCGCGAATAGATTATGCCTGCCTTGAGAAAATTCATTTCTCCGAAAAATTCGAGTTTATCCGGAACGAATTCAGAATACGGAAGGCCTGCCAGATCCATTACAGACTTTGGAAAAATACCCTGATAAGCCATGTTATGGATGGTAAAAACCGAAGCCGCATGCTGAAAAAAAGCGTCGGTATCGTTAAACTGTTTGAGATAAACGGGAACCAGGCCTGTTTGCCAGTCATGGCAATGAACGATGTCCGGACGGAAATCTATGGCTTTGCAGGCTTCAAGAGCGGCGCGGGAAAAGAAGATAAAACGTTCGGCGTTATCATGGTATTCGCCGTGTGGAGCGTGGTACAGGCCAGGGCGGCCGAAATATTTATCGTTCTGGACAAAGTAAACTTTCGGCCCTTTACCGTTAGAGGCGGAATAGAGATCGCCCTCCTCGCGGCGCGCGCCGATCGGCACCCGGACTTTTTCCCCCATTTCTCTGAGACCGAATTTTTCGGCATGTACCGCCTTGTATTTCGGAAGAATGATCCGCACGTCGTGGCCCTTTTTTTTCAGCTCCTTGGGCAGCGCTGCGGCCACGTCTGCAAGACCGCCAGTCTTGCAGAAAGGCGCGCACTCGGAAGCGACGAAAAGGATCTTCACCTTATTTAGTCGGCTTCGCGCAGGAATTTGGCGGATTCCTCAGGCGGCGTGGGATTGATGTAGAAACCGGAGCCCCATTCGAATCCCGCGACCTTGGTCAGCTTGGGAATAATTTCCAGATGCCAGTGGTAATGCGGGAGCTTGGATTCGCGCAGGGGCGAGTTCAGGAGGATGAAGTTGTAGGGAGGGTTATCAAGCACATTTTTCATTTTCCTGAGGACAACCTGCATGAGCCTGCTCAGGTTCACAACCTCATGTTTCTGGACGTCCTCAAAGTCGGAATCGTGCACCTTCGGCAAGATCCACATTTCGAATGGAAACTGAGCCGCGAAAGGCACGAAACAGACGAAATCGTCATTCTCGGCGACCACACGCTGCCCCGTAGTAAGTTCCTGTTTGATCATGTCGCAGAAAACACATCGTTCCTTGTATTCAAAGTAATTCTTCGCTCCGTTCACAAGCTCCCTGGCGTGTTTCGGGATCACGGGAGTGGCGATCAACTGAGAGTGCGGATGACTCAGCGAAGCCCCCGCAGCGCCTCCTTTATTTTTGAAAATCAGAATATATTCGAACCTCGGGTCTTTTTTCAGGTCCATGATGCGGTCGCGGAAAGCCCAGATTACATCTTCCGCGCGTTTGGGCTGCAGTTCAGGGAAATCAACGGAATGATCCGCGCTCTCAATTACGACTTCATGCGCACCGATGCCGTTCATCTTGTCATACATACCTTCACCCTGACGGTTAAGCGCTCCCTCGATCTGAAGCGCGGGGAACTTATTCGGCACAACGCGCACCCACCAGCCCGGCTTGTTTTTCTCCCGCGTCGGTTCATGATAGGCCAGGATTTCACTGGGCGTTTTATCTTCGTTGCCCGGGCAGAAAGGGCAGAATTTACCAACTCCCGTCTCAATTTCTTTCCCAAAATCAGACGGCCTTTTCCCACGTTCGGTGGAAACGATTACCCAACGCCCAACAACAGGATCGCGTCGCAGCTCTGTCATAAAAACAACTCCTTTATTTATCCACCACTAAACCGCTGGCGGATAAACCCGCCTAAGTCTCAGTGGCGGGTTTAGTTACGTTCGATATCTTCTATTTTAGAACCTTCCGCAGCATCTTTATCCAGAGAATCGTTCGCCGGCTCTTCGGTCTTCGCTTCATCTTCGATACCCGCCGGAGGAACGAGAGATTCGACTGAAGGCAGGTCCTCCAGACGCTTCAATCCAAATGATTTCAAAAATTCGGCGGTTGTGCCATAGAGAAGCGGCCGGCCTATGGTTTCCTTCCTTCCTGCTATCTTCACAAGCCGGCGCTCCATCAGCGTATCCAGCACTGCGGAAACCTCTACGCCGCGTATTTCTTCGATTTCGCCGCGCGTTATAGGTTGTTTGTAAGCGATAATGGAAAGCGTTTCCAGAGCCGAATTACTGAGCTTGTACGTGAGGCGCTCCTTAAAAAGTTTACGTATCCACGGCCCGAACTCTGGCCGGCTGGAAAACTGCCAGCCGCCCGCTATTTCCCGCATAATGAGCGCGCTGCCGCGCATCTCGTACTCACGCGCTATATCCTGCAGCAACGTTTCAATCTGCTCTTTTGAAAATTCCTTTTCAAAAAGTTCTTCCAGGGCTTTAACCGGCAGCGGCTGTTCCGCAACAAAAAGAAGCGCTTCCAGGATTTTTTTAACATCGTTCAGTTCCATTAACTGTTAGCCTCCGTTGGGGGATTCGGGGACGGTTCTTCGCCCGGAATAGACGTCTCAGCTAAAACGACGGCTTCCCGAAAAATGCGGATTTCCCCGAACATTTCGGACTGCCGCGCGGAAATCTGTCTGAGACGTATCAATTCCAGAAGGGCCAGGAAAATAACGATCATTTCTCTGCGGGACATCCCGGGAGTGAACAACTCAGCAAAGCCGATGGAAACATTCTCCTCAAGCCTGTCCAGAATCTCGCGTATTTTCACCTCGAGCGGAATTTCTTCCCGCAGAATCTTCCCGATCTCCCGCGGTGCCTGATCAAGAACGCGCTGGAATGATTTCAGAAGATCGAAAACCGAAGCCGTGAGCGAAAAATCGTCGTTTTCAAATTCCGGCCCTGCGGCCCGGTAAAAAATATCCTTTTCCTTCTCTCCATAGCCGGCAAGAATTAAAGCGGCTTCCTTGTAACGCTGGTATTCCAGAAGCTTGTTGATCAATTCCGCCCTGGGATCAGGCCCCTCATTTTCCTCGGATTCCGGACTCGGCAGCAGCATCTGCGCCTTGATCTGCATCAGCGTGCTGGCCATAACCAAAAAACTCCCCACAGATTCCAGATTCAACTCCTTCATAATGTCGAGATATGACAAATATTCCTGAGTAATCTGCGCGATGGGAATATCGTAGATGTCCAGATCGTCTTTCCGGATCAGATAAAGCAGCAGATCCAGCGGCCCCTCAAAATTATCAAGCCGAACGTCGATCCCGGAAGTATTCTGTGATTCGATATTCGAATCGCCCATCACATTTCCCCCTGCAGATGCATCGCCTTGTAAACCATTTCCATTGTCTGCCGCGCGATCTTTCGCGCATTCTGGGAACCGGCGCGAACGACGTCAATCAGATCCTTTCTCTTCGATATCCAGCGCGTACGGCTTTCGCGCACCGGTTCAATACCGGCATTCATTGTTTCCAGCAGCCTTGCCTTACAGGCTACGCATCCAAGCGCGCCTGATTTGCAGCGACTTTCGATATCCTGGACTTCCGGCGTAAAGAACTTGTGCATATTGAACACAACACAACCTTCCGGATGTCCTTTATCATCGATGCGGATTTTTTTGGGATCCGTATACATGGTTTTGATCTTCGAACCGAGTTCCTGCTTTGAATCCGACAACAGCACCGCATTGCCGTAGGATTTTGACATCTTGCGCGCATCCACACCCATCACTTTCGGCGCCTTTGAAAGCAGCGCCTGCGGTTCAGGGAAAACAGGCCCATAAAAATAGTTGAACCTTCTGGCAATTTCACGGCTCAATTCCAGATGAGGCAGCTGATCGTCTCCCACCGGCACTCCGTTGGCCCGGTAAATAAGAATATCGGCGGCTTGAAGAACGGGGTATCCAAGAAATCCATAAGTGGACAGGTCCCTGTCTTTGATTTCCTGAAGCTGTTCTTTATATGTGGGGTTCCGTTCGAGCCAGGAAACGGGCGTCAGCATGGAGAGCAGCAGATGCAATTCGGCATGTTCCTTCACCCATGACTGCCGGAAAATCACGCATCTGGCCGGGTCAAGCCCTGCGCCCAGCCAGTCTGCAGCCATCTCCCAGACATTGTCCTCGATTTTCGACGTATCGGCATAATCCGACGTCAGCGCATGCCAGTCGGCAATCATGTAAAAACACCGGCAGCGGGCTTGAATCTGCATCCAGTTCTGCAGTGCTCCGAAATAGTTGCCCAGATGCAGTTTGCCCGTGGGACGCATACCCGATAAAACGACATCGATATTAGAACTCATATGTTTTTAAACGCTGCCCTGCGGAAAGACGCTGCAGACGAAACGGATCTCTTCTTCCCGCGTACGCAGTTTCCCTTCCCAGCGCGCCCGCCGCAGGGCGTCCAGTATTCTCGAAAACAGCGGGCCGGGCTTATAGCCCAGCTTCCGCAGTTCTTCTCCCGAAAGACAGGGGTTACTTTCCTGCAGATGCTTCCAGGCTTCCGCCGCTTTTTTCCGGAAAAACAATGACGGCATCCGGATCGCCTGTTCGACGAAAAACCGGCCTTCGGTTGAAAGTTTTTTCTCATCCAGCTTCTTCACATCCTCAACGGTTAAATGGTTTTCACGAAGCTTGTGCAGGATCATCAGCGCCTGTCCCACGGACTCGATCGTCCTTTGCGGAAACATCAAATGCCCCATGCAGCCGGTTGCGTTCGGCACCGGAAGCGAATGAAGAAGCCCCATCAGCCGCAGCGCCACGGAATCCCCCTTCAGCCTGGCACGAAGAAGCCGCGCGAACAAAAGTTCGTGCGACTTCGACCATTTCAAATGCGGCACAAGAAAAAGCAGCGTCCCCCATTCGTCCAGCAGGCGGAAAGCATGCCTCGGATCCTCTTCCATTAAAATCTGCAGCAACTCTTCGCGCAGCCTGGCTCCGGAAAGCCGGTCGGGAGTCTGCTGAATAACCGCGTTGACCAGGCACTCCCGCGTTCGCCAGTCGAGCATGTAATCAAAACGTCCGGCAAAGCGCGCCGCACGGAAAATACGCGTCGGGTCATCCCGGAAACTTTCGGAATGGAGAATGCGGATCTTCTTATTACGCAGGTCGGTCAGGCCGTTAAACGGATCCCAGAGATGGCAGAAATCATCCTGATTAAGAGACATAGCCATCGCGTTGATCGAAAAATCACGCCGCATCAGATCGTCCTGCAGGCTTGCCGGTTCGACGGTAGGCAGAACCGCAGGTTCAGGATAAAATTCCCTGCGGGCGCGCGCAATATCGACATGGCGGCCGCCCGCCAAAAGCAGGGTATGCGTCAAAAATTGCGGATGGCTGACCAGTTCGGCTTTACAGAACCTGGCCGCCTGTCTGGCAAGCACCGCCGTATCCCCTTCCACAACTATGTCGACGTCAAGCGGTGGGCGCCCCAGCACGATATCTCGAACGCAGCCGCCAACAAGGAAAACCGGCAGATGAGCCTTCTCCGAGAGCAGCCGGATCGGTTCGAGCAGCTTCCGTAAATCCCGGGGAAGAGTGTACCGCATTTTTTTTATGATGCGGGGTTCCATCCTATTCACTTAAGACTTAACACTATGACTGTGACCTCACGGCAAGAAGAATCTTCCTGAATGGGCCAAGGTGCGACGGGGTTCTCCAGCACAGGTAGACGATCACTCCCCACGAAGCGCTATAAAGGAAAATGCTTAAGAAGTAATAAATCTTGTGATGTTTTCCCTGGCGGAAAAGAAAAACCGTACCCGTCCATACCGCAAGCCGCTGCCCAACCCAGAAAAGGATTTTCGGCAGAAACAAAAAGGTCCAGACAACAGCATGCCAAGCGACGATCCACATATTATTTAAATATTTTTTGCCTGTAATGTTGAAGCTCGCCTATGGACTCCCGGATATCGTCCATGACATGATGTGTTTTCGTTTTTTCCGGAGCCTGGGACTCCGGCGGATACCAACGCCTGACCAGTTCCTTGATCGTGCTCACATCGACGTTCCGGTAATGGAAAAAAGCGTTCAGCTTAGGCATATATTTGTCGAGGAAGCGGCGGTCCTGGCCAATTGAATTCCCGCACAAGGGCGAGGCCTTTTCCTCACAGTATTCCATCAGGAACGCCAGAGTTTTTTCCTCGGCTTCCCGCAGCGAAACCTTCGATTCCTGCACTTTCCGCGTCAACCCCGACTTGCCGTGCTGTTTGATGCACCAGGGATCCATTAGATCCAGCGTTTCCTGCGACTGGTGAATAACGAATACCGGCCCCTCTTTAATCAGTTTCAGGTTGGAGTCCGTAACAGCGCAGCCTATTTCAATGATCGCATGAATATCCGGGTCAAGACCGGTCATTTCCAGATCAAGCCAGATAAGATTATCTGAATTTTTCATCCCAGCCTGCTAAGTATATAATATCGACTTGTCTTCGACGAATCCGCGAAAGGAAACCTGAGGAAAACCCATATGTCCAAAGATTTTGTCTTTACGATGAAGGGGCTGAGTAAAAATTACGGCCCCGGCAAGAAAGTGCTCAGCGATATATATCTGTCTTTCTACTACGGCGCTAAAATCGGCGTCATCGGGCTTAACGGCGCGGGCAAAAGCACGCTGCTCAAAATCATGGCCGGCATCGAGCGCGACTTTCACGGCGAGGCATTTCCCGGCAAAGGCATTTCCATAGGATACCTGCCGCAGGAACCGCTGCTGGATGATAAATTGTCCATCAAAGAGAATGTCGCCCAGGGCATGAAGCAGGTTACAGACCTGATCGCGGAATACGAAAAGATCAGTGGCTCCTTTACGGAAGGTATGGACCCGGAAAAAATGGAAAAATCCCTGAACCGGCAGGCCGAACTTCAGGAAAAGATCGAACAGTGCAACGGATGGGAGTTGGACCGGACTCTGGAGATCGCCATGGATGCGCTGCGCTGCCCGCCGGGCGATTCCGCTGTAGCGGGTTTATCCGGAGGAGAAAAGCGCCGCGTGGCCCTCTGCCGGCTTCTGCTTCAATCGCCGGATTTGCTTCTTCTCGACGAGCCTACCAACCACCTGGACGCCGAGTCCGTGGCCTGGCTCGAAAACTTCCTCAAAAATTACAAAGGAACGGTAGTCGCCGTAACGCATGACCGGTATTTCCTGGACAACATCGCGGAATGGATTCTCGAGCTTGATTACGGGCAGGGAATTCCCTTCAAGGGAAATTATTCAGCCTGGCTGGATCAGAAGCAGGAACGCCTGAGGCGCGAGCAGAAAACGGAGAGCGCCCGCCAGAAGACGCTGGAACGTGAAATGGAGTGGATCCGAATGAGCCCGCGCGGCCGCCAGTCCAAGAGCAAGGCAAGGATCTCCCAGTACATGGAACTGCTTAATCAGGACACTGCGAAAAGAATGGATGACCTCGAAATATTTATTCCTCCTGGCCCCAGACTGGGAGATTTGGTCATAGAGGCGCAGAACCTTTTCAAAGGCTACGGCGATAATATGTTGATAGACGATTTGTCTTTCCGCATTCCCCCCGGAGCGATCGTGGGAGTGATCGGCCCTAACGGCGCGGGAAAAACTACTCTCTTCCGGATGATCACGGGGAAAGAAAAACCCGATCAGGGCGCGCTGCGCCTGGGCGACAGCGTTAGGCTCGCCTATGTGGACCAGTCGCGGGAGAATCTCGATAACACGAAGACCGTCTGGCAGGAAATTTCCGGCGGTCTGGACCTTGTAGCTCTTGGTAAAAAGGAAATCAACTCACGCGCCTACTGCGCGCGCTTTAACTTTTCCGGCACGGACCAGCAGAAAAAAGTCGGCGCCCTTTCCGGGGGAGAACGCAACCGGCTTCATCTGGCGAAAATGCTGAAAGAGGGAGGCAACGTGCTGCTGCTGGACGAGCCGACCAACGACCTTGACGTGAACACTCTGCGCGCGCTGGAAGACGCACTACTCGAATTTGCCGGATGCGTCATGGTGATCAGCCATGACAGGTGGTTTCTGGACCGCATAGCAACCCACATTCTTTCATTTGAAAGCGACAGCAAGGTCACCTGGAACGAAGGCAATTATCAGGATTACGAGACCGCCTATAAGCTGCGCACCGGGGAAAGCGCCCAGCCCCACAGAATCAGGTACAAGAAACTCACCCACTAAATATCGAACACGATGAAGGCGCGCCAGCCTGCGGGAATTTTGCAGACCTCAAAACGATGCAGAGTAACCGCCTTGACGTCGACTCCCTGCTCGTGGCGCGAAGGTTCAATGCCTTCACCGCACAATAAAGCTTCGAGGTTCAGGACGCTGCCGTCATTGCGGATTATTATCTGTTCCGGATGCAGAAGCAGCTGCTTTGCGTCTTTAAGATAGATGAGTTCCTGCAGGAACCGGAATAGAAGCCGGTCAACCTGCGCGTGAGATGTTAGACGAGCTGATTTTTGAGGGAATTAAACCGGGAGGTTTTCTCTGGAAGGCAGGCGCATGTCCACCCTGAGCCTTTTTATGGCTTTCGATTCACATTGCCGGACGCGCTCGCCGCTGATGCCGAGTTCCCGGCCTATTTTCTTTAACGTTTTTCCTTCTGATCGCATATATCGCTGTTCCAGGATGTAACGTTCGCGCTTGGAAAGCCGCGAGAGCATATGCGCTATAAACATGCCCCTGTGATTTTCATCACAGATCCGCTCGGGATTTTCCTTCTCCGTTGGGAACAGCCTTTCCATGGGTTTATCCATTGCCTCAAAGCGGACAACATCAAAAGGCATTGGCCGGAACTGGTTAACCCCTGGCTTCGCATGCGCCGGTTCCAAATCCGGCGCCAGCCGCCGACTTAAGGAATGTTCGCGCTGAGCTCTTATCGGCAGGCGGATAATACGTCCCCGGGTTTCAAATTCGCGCCGGATCGAATGGGCAATCCACAGAGTCGCACAAGTCGATAACTTTACCTTTTCCCCATCAACACATCTGTCCATATCGAATTTCTCAATGGCGTGGATAAGACCCAGGCATCCCTGCTGGACAAGATCGCCCATCTCCATAAAACAGCCGAAACGATAAAACCGCCTTGCCACATGAACAACCAGCGGCATAAATACTTTCACCAGCACATTCCGGGCCGCGATATTCCCGGCTTGCGCACGGCGCACAAGCGCGCGCACTTCTTCTTCAGGGAACCGGACATTTGACGCGGTGTCGCAGGCAGGATATTGCTTCAAAGCCATAGCTACATGCTAGGCCCCAAAGTTTAAGATTTACCTAAGGAATGTTTAAGATTTGGTTAAGAAATGTTTAAGATTTGGTTAAGAAAATCAGCCATCGAGGATATAGCCACAGCCATAAACATTACGCACTATTTCCCTGCCGCCTGCCTTCTTAAGCTTGGCGCGCAGGTGGGCGAGATGGACTTCAACAACCTTTGTTTCCGTGTCAAAATCAACGTTCCATATATGCTGCGCGATCAGGCTCTGGCTCAATACCCGGCCGGGATGGGTAATGAAATATTCCAGCAGCTCAAATTCCTTTTTGGTCAGTTCCAGCGGCCTACCGCGGCATTCGACTTCGCGCTTCATCATATCCAGCTTCAGGCACCCGTATTCCAGCGCTGCCGGTCTTCGGCCCTGACGCGGCTGTCCCTGGGTTCGTCGCAGCAGAGCGCGGATGCGGGCGATAAGCTCGGAAAGCATCACCGGCTTTACCAGATAGTCGTCTGCCCCGTTATTGAAGGCCGCGAGCTTGTCATTTTCCTCGGCCTGGCAGGTTACCATCATGATGGCGGACTTCACGCCGTCTTCGCGCAGTTTTTTTAAAACAGAAATACCGTCCACGTTAGGCATCATGACATCAAGCAGTATCACGTCGTAATCGTGGTCCACAGCCAGCCCCAACGCGTCTTTGCCGTTGCCTGCGTAATCAACTATAAATCCTTCCCGGACCAGGGCCTGCCGCACGAAATCAGCCTGCCGCCTGTCGTCTTCGGCGATTAATACGCGCATCTCATCTCTTTTCAGGAGTTTTCGGGTGGCGCGCTTCAGCCACAATATTCCTCAGGATTTTCTTTTTACCGCCCGTGGAATTATTCACCGCCTGACGGCAGATATTCAGAACCTTTGGATGCTGTGCCGCATTTGCCGCCAGTGTAGCCTGAGCCGCCTTGCCCTCGTCTCCGGAATGCGTAACAAGCCCTATGATGCGTTCCACATAACGCCTGTCGCCTGTCGCATAAAAGGCGCCCCAGATCATATCGATTGTCGCACCGGAACTTTCGGGGCTTAGAACTACGGGAGAGACCATAGGATCAGGGCGTTTCTTGTCGTTCAAAAGCTGCTGGGCAAGCCGTCCAAATTCCGGCGGTCCTTCCCGCGAGAACCTGCTCAGCGCATCGATACAGTTTTTTGTCCCGCAATTCCAAAGAGCATTTGCCATAAAAAACCATTGATCCTCGGTCTGGCCTTCAATCTCCAGAATCCAACCGGGGATCCGGTCAGGGTTTGCGGCCAGAACTCGCCCGTAAAATCCCATGTTTCCCGGCAGGGCGTCGGGCTTCATCGGGTCGCTTTCCTCGAACAAAATCCTTATCGCATTGGGGACAAGCTCGGGTTTGGGGTGCTGATAATAGGAATACATCCAGTCCTGCGTATCCTTGAGCGAATACAATCTTTCAGCAAGAGCGCGCCGCCCCAGCAGGAAAACAACAGACAACGCCAGCCCCAACGATGAAATTTTTCGCCACATATTAGTAGTTAAGTATCTATTTCATTTCCAAAGATTTCAAGCGGGAGGCTATAAAAAAACCCTGGCCGGAATTTTCCGGTCAGGGCTTCAGGCTTGCGATCTATCGTTTAACTGCGAATTAACGGGTCTGCCGGGCTGAATTCAAATGCCCGCCATTTGGCGCGGAAGAGGAAGAGTTCTGTGCCCGCGCGAATGACATCAAGATTCCCAGAGCCAAAACTGCGATCAGCAATTTCATCTCATGCCTATCCATAATATTTTCTCCTCGTGTATCAAGGTTTTTGTCCAACAAGACCTTTGACGCAGGCGATAACGGTAATGTCCCACAGTTGAAGCCGCGCCATTTCGCTCATCTACTTACAATCTCATTATCCATGCCTGAGGGAGACAAAATGATGTTTTGATGATATTTTCTACGACCCTTTATCAAGAGTGGAGAGAAACGCTATTTCAGGAGGTCTCGCGTGTCAAAGTCATGAATATCTTCCCTCGGCGGGATCAAATACGTCACATCGAAATAGGAAACAAGATGAGAGCATATTTTAGGAAGATCTTCCGGCGCGCCTGTCTGCACCAGATGGTCATTGATCGTGACCTGGCCTTTAGCCAGGCGCCGGACTGTCTGCGCAACGTCCGCATTCTTAAAATCTTCTTCCGGCAGGGCTTCCAAAGTATTGGCCGGATACCCGTCAGCGATCACCGTAGAGACAACGTATCCTTTTAAACCCTTCGTGTCCTGAATAGGCATTACGTTGAGATATATGTTCCACGCTGCTGCTTTATCCTGAACGACAAATACACCCTCAAGCTTTTCCAGGTTTTTTGTCATGCAGTCCGTCATCAGGGGTGCGGTGGTGTTATCCGCCCGGATGATAAGCCTGACGGGAAAATAGGGTTTAGGTTTATCCGCCCGCGCGCCCGTACCCACAAGGAAAACGATTCCAGCAGCCAACTTAGCCAGCTTTTTCATTTCTCGTTAATTATATATCCCGGAAAGGATTAACATGCAGATTGCCGGATAGTTAGGAAGCAAATGAATGTTACATGGTTCTGGAACATGGCCAAATAAAAACTTTTAATACATTCCCGGTGACAGGTCCCAGTGAGCCTGTAAATTCGTTTATTGAACCTGTCTCTAACGACGGCATCAATTGTTAGAATGGTTCGAACGGGAGGGATAGATGAAAACCTACACAGATTACCTCTGGATGAACACGACACAGCGCAAAGAGCTGGTAAACATCACAGACAATATCGTCGATGCCGTTGATAAAAGCGGGGTAAAAGACGGTTTTATTCTGGTGTCAGCCATGCATATCACTGCCGGCGTTTTTGTGAATGACGAGGAATCCGGGCTCAAGCGCGACATCATGCGCTGGCTGGAGCATCTGGCTCCAGTCGCAGACTATGAGCATCACCGCACAGGCGAAGACAACGGCGACGCTCACCTCAAAAGAATGCTGGTTCACCACCAGATAACCCTGCCGATCACAAAAGGCAGGCTTGATCTGGGGCCTTGGGAGCAGGTTTTTTACGCGGAGTTCGACGGCCAGCGCCGCAAAAGGGTCATCTTAAAGGCTATAGGGGTTTAGATTCTGTGTGTCGTCGCCCCGGCAATACGTTTAGCCGGGGTCCACAAATAAAGGCCTTTTTGATGGATCCCGGCTTACGACCTGCCGGGATGACGGCAACAAATGCTACAGCTTCCACTCTTTGTCTTTTTCTATTTCCTGGCGGGTTTTTTGGTAAAAGTCCAGGGCAGGGTTTTCCTTCAACAGCCGTCCAAGCCCCGCAAGAACTTCGTCGCGCGCGGGTCTTTCCGAAGGATTTCCCAGAGGCAATACAAGCGGCAGGCGTTTCTTCCGCGCCGCGCCCGGAGAGATCGAGCGAAATGGAATATCCTGTTCCCTGCAGATCGCAGCTGCAACGTCCGCCTGGTCTTTCTGTTCCTGTTCCCCTTCCAGAAATTCCACAAGAGACTCGAGACCGAAAAGCAGCACAGGCTCATACTTGAACCTGTCCTTTTCTTCAAAAGCAGCCTGCGCTTCGGCAAAACCCTTGAGCATCATAGGGCGGAGCTCTGCGGCACGGTCTTTTTCGTCCTCCCGGTAAACATAAGCGACCAGTTCTTCGTCCGGGTCCTGATATAAGAGGAACTGCTCGCGAAAGAAAACGTGGCCGCAAAAAGTGCAGCAGACCATGTTAAGCTCGCCACCCAATAAAACGTCCTTCAGTTCCGGGTCCTCTCCCGCATGAACAGCGGTCCAGACCACGGCCCGGAATTCTTCGCCGCACTGCGGGCATTCGACATCAACTTCGTTATAAGTGCTCATCGCGGTCACCTATTATACTCATCGGCTGTTAGCTAAAACTGAAAAGTGAACTGTTTAAAACTCAAAAGTGAACTCCTTTA
>CAZSAL010000059.1:0-13612 GCA_964604825.1 uncultured Elusimicrobia bacterium | reverse complement strand
CTTTCAAGGTGGTAGCACGGGTTCGATTCCCGTTGGGGGCGCTATTTTTTTTTTGACATTAGGGGGGCCCAGAAATTGCTGGGTCTATTGGCCGAAAAATTTAGCCGAAAGACCGATTGTTTCTCTGCCGTATTCCCCGTAAAATCAATCCTATAAAAATTAATATACAGATTAGAAATGCACGTTTTATCTTCGAGGGAAAAGGCATTCATGCAATAATATTTAAAAATTTTTTGAGACGTGAAACTTTTTTAGAGGAATTCGTTTACTAATAGTAGAGCTTATAAGAAGGAGAGGTTTACCCCGAAAATATGAGAAAGAAAAAGGAGCAAATTCATAAGCGGTCAAAAACGTTGATTTTCCGGGCGTCTCAGGTGGAGTTTGATCATTTTAGCGCTGAAGCCGCCAAGCGGCATATGGCAAAAGCGGAATTGTTCAGATATCTGCTCGCGCGTTATTTTGTAGACGACAAGGATTAAACGTAACAGGCTTAGTCATGGAATAAAAGACCACCTTTGTCGGGTGGTCTTTTTTGTGCTATCCGGGCCAATTTGTCGTCGGAAATAAATGATTTGTGTTACAATAAATTCAAAGAGGCCAGGTGAATCTTTCAGGCAAAATTGCATTGGTCACAGGCGGTACCAGAATGGGTGGCGGCGTAGCCGAAGCCCTTGCCGGGCGGGGCTGCGGGGTCGTGCTGACCTGGAGGACGCATCCTGAAGCGGCTGAAGAGACGGCCGCTTCGCTGCGAAAGGCCGGAGGTAAAGCCGCGGCCTGGCGCTGCGACGTGAGCCGGGACGCCCAGGTCATGTCATTGATGCGGAAAATTTCTAAAGGGTTTGGGCGGCTGGATATTCTTGTGCACCTGGCGTCCATTTACGAGACGTCCGGGCGCGAAGGATCTTTTGGCCGGCATCTTGACGCAAATGTCCGCGGCGCTTACGGCGTTTCGCGCGCTGCTGCGGCTTTGATGAACCGTGCGGGCCGCATCGTCCTGATTTCCGACTGGACCAGCGCCAGTGGGCGTCCGCGCTACAGGGAATATTCCGCCTATTATGTTTCGAAAGTGGCAGTTAAAGGCATCGCTGAAGCGCTCGCCCTGGAGCTGGCTCCCCGAATACTTGTGAACGCCATAGCGCCGGGGCCGATACTGCCGCCGGAAGGAATTGCGCGCGCAGAATACGACGCTGTGAAAAAAGCCACGCCTCTGGGACGGTGGGGGGGCGTTGAAGAAATAGTTAAAGCGGTCCTTTTCATGATCGAAACGGATTTCGTGACCGGGGAGACCATCCGCGTCGACGGCGGAAGGCATCTTTATTGAGGAATGATGAGCGGGAGATTTTTATGAAGCGATTTAGAGTGTCGTGGTCAAATGCGGTTGATCAAGTTGAGGGCCCCTGCGCGGTTTGCGGAGTGGAAGTCCGGTATGTCATTCCCGCGGACCGGCCCGATCCTGCGATCTTGTACCATTCCACCTGCAACGTCATGCCCAAACTGCGGGAACTGCTGCAGAAGGCCGCTCCTCCGCCGCTTGCGCCCGAATACACGATCAAAGGCGCGAAATAATCACCGTAAATAAAAAGAAGGTCGCCGTGTTACGGGGACCTTCTTTTTTGAGAAGAAGTCTTATGATTTTATTAGCAACCGCAGGGTTTCTTTGGGCCCATGTCAATCACCTCCGCTGAATTTCTACGGTGAAAAATATCAATAAAAACTGATCGGTTCGTCGATATGACGATCCAGCCATTCGGCGACGTCTTCCTTCGTGTCTGCGCTCGTGCGTTTGCCAATCATCTTGCCTTTTTCAAAAAGGAGAAGTGTGGGAATGGAACTGATCCGGTACTCCGCCGCAAGATCGGGAGTTTCGTCTACCTTGGCCTGCAGCACCTTAACTTTCCCGAAATAGTCGTCGATAAGCTCATGGAGCAGCGGCGGGATCGTCTGACACGGTGCGCACCAGGGCGCCCAGAAGCCGATCAGAACGGGCATATTGGAATGAAGAACTTCCTTGGAGAAAGTGTCATCGGTCACTGCTGCTATGTTGACGCTTCTTTTCTTCGCTCGAGCCATAATTGTTCACCTTTTCCAGAGAATAAAATTCTCTATTAATAACAGCGTTAAGGGGCAAATGTTCCGATTAGTCGAGTATATTCAGACCGAACCGTTTCAGCAGGTCTCGATCAACGGTGTAATACCGCCGGAGACCGTCGCGATGCTCATGCAAAACCCCTGCGCTTACCAGGAGGTTAAGATGATGCGACATCGTGGGTTGACTCAAGGAAAAACGCCCCAATAATTCCCGGCAATAAAGGCTCCCAGCCTGAGCTACCAGGCGAAGGACTTGTAATCGGGTTTCGTTGGAGAGCGCTTCCAGAATACGGCTTAACTCACGGTCTGAACGCGCGGCTGCAGGCATCTGACAATTTATCGAAATACATCAATATAATAGCAGACTATTTTCCCGTTGTCAAATTTAGACGAGGCTGTCTGCTCTGGCTGGAAAGGTAGGCAAGAATTTTAAGCTGATATTCCGCGCGCCGGATATAATCCGGGTCTTTTGTGGCAAGAACCATCGTCCATATTTGCGCTGATTTTTCGTATCGTTTGTCTTTTTTGTATATGTTGGCCAGCATCGCGCGCAGCATGTTCGGACAATCGGGATCGGGCGCAAACCTCTCCAGAAAAGCGGTAAGGCCTTCGACATCGTGGTTTTTCTGATATGCCAGGGCAGCCAGATACTGCTGGAAACGCCACTCGTGCGGGTTGCGGTTGACGCCTTCCTTAAGCAGGGTTTCGGCCTCGTCCAGGCGGTTCAAATTCCATCCCAAAACACTCGCGCCGTAAAAATAGGCGTAAGTGAAGTAGGGGTCTATGCGGATAACGCGTTCGCAGTAGGCCAGGAATTCGGGATATTTGCCCAGGCCGTTTTCAAACTCGAATTCCGTCTGATCCGGCTCGGGAGTCCCGTAATACTGCAGAGTCTGGATCCAGGCGATATCCGCGCCCAGGCGGCGCAGGCCAAGAACCACGCCGCCGAAATCCGAAAGCTCGCTCTGTCTGGAGGAGAGGCTTGTTGTGAACGGGGGAAACGGGTTGTGGTAGCGCGAAGCCAGTTCAAAAATAAAAAACGCAAGCAGAGGTGTAAGAATCCAAAGAGCCGGGCCGGATACGGTTCGGCCGGATTTGGCGCGCAGCACTAGAATTCCTTCCTGCGGAAAAGCAGCGCGGCGAGCGCCAGACAGACCGCAGTGTAGGTTATGCCGTATCCGGCAGCGGGCCACAGCCAGCCGCTCCCGGCCAGGGAAGCTGCCGGATAATCCCGCAGGTTCATTACGGAAAAATTTGGAGCGAGGTAGTAAAAAGTATCACAGATGATTTTTAACGCAAGTCCGGACGATTTCCCCGCCAGGAAATGAATCTCCGGGCTGAAGTGTCCCAGGATCCACAAAAAGGAAGTAAAGCTGAGCGCGGAAACTGTAGACGTCGAAAACAGGGAGAAGAGAATGCCCACGCCTGTAATCACCACTATTTTTTCCCAGGAGTATAAGAGGCTTAAAGCGTAGTGCCCGCCTACATGGATATGTTCGGCGGCCAGAAGGATCAGATGCCCCATGGACATCAGCAAAAAAGATAAGGTAACAAGCATGATCAGGCCCAGGAACCTCCCGACGATAAATTCGTAGCGCAGCACGGGCCGGGTCAGGATCAGGTACAGCGTGCGGGATTCCATTTCGGCGAGAATCAAGGTCACGGCGGCAAAGACGGCGACAAAAAAGGAAAAGGTTTCTATGCCTGCCAGCCCCAGATCAATGATCATGCGGCTTCGCTGCTCGCCCCCAAGCGCGCCGAGGAGCAGGGAAGAAACTATCAGGAGAATTGCGAAAAGCAGCAGGACATAGTAGGCCCTGTTCCGGAAGATTTCAATGAAAGTGTAGCGGGCGATGCTGAAAACCTTACGCATTGGAGGGGATCCCTATGGTTTCAAGGAAAAGCTGCTCCAGACGGTTTTCGCTCCCTTCCCACTCCCTGCGTTCCAGAATCCTGATCAGGCGTCCTTCATGGATAATCCCGGCGCGGTGGCATAGCTTTTCCGCCTCGGAGATGATGTGTGATGAAAAAAAGATGGTTTTTCCTTTATGATTCAAGTCCAGCAGCAGGTGACGCATCTCCTTGAGCCCCAGAGGATCAATGCCTGTCACCGGTTCATCGAGCAGAAAAAGATCAGGATCATGCAGCAGCGTCTGCGCCAGGCCGGCGCGTTGGAGCATACCCTTGGAGTACTCTCCGAGACGTTTCCCGGCATGCGGCGCGAGCCCCACGCGCTCGATAACCTGCGGTGCGCGTTCGCCGATGGCGCTTTCGGAAAGATCCGACAGGCGTCCGTAAAGCCTGAGCAGTTCGGTGATGGTCAGGTATTTGTACAGCGTGGGAAGTTCCGGCAGGTATCCTACCCGCGCGAGAACCCGGCGGTCAGGGAGCGGCGTGTCAAAGACGGACACTGTCCCGGCGGAGGGGAACAGAAGTCCTAAAAGGAGCTTGATCGTGGTTGTTTTACCTGCGCCATTCAAGCCCAGCAGGCCGAATATTTCTCCCGAGGCCAGCCGCAGAGAAATATCTTCAACTCCGCGGGTTACCGTAAGCCTGCCGAGATGCCGGCGGCGATAGAATTTTGTGACGTTTTGCAGCTCAGCGGCTACAGGCTCACGCATTTAACTTTGGTTATGCCAGGAAAACTGCGGATCTGTTCCAGAACGTTTTCCGGAACGGTGTTGTCCACGTTGACCACCGTAATCGCCTCGCCGCCGGTAGATTTGCGGCCGACTTTCATCGCGGCGATATTGACCTGATTTTTTCCCAGAACGGTTCCGACATGACCAATGACTCCGGGCTTGTCCTGATTGGTGTATACGATAAGGGTTCCCTGCGGTTCTACGTCGACAGGCATCATGTCTATGGAAACTATGCGGGGGTTATTTTTAGCCAGGAGCGTTCCCGCCACGGAAAGTTTCGTCTTGCCTGAGACTATCCTCAGAGTAACGAGGCTGGTGTAATCTTCCGCCTCGCTCTCCTTGACCTCGGACCATTTCAGATCCCGTTCCTTGGCGAGATGGGGAGCATTCACCATATTCACCTCGACGGCAAGAATCGGCGACAAAAAGCCCTGCAGCGCAGCAAGGGTAAGCGGCGTGGTATTTTTGCCGCTGATTTCTCCGGCAAAGGCGATTTTGAGTTCATTCACCGGCCCGGGCGCCATCTGAGTAATGAACCTGCCCAGTTTTTCTGAGAGCATGATGTAGGGCTCCAGCTCACGGTACTCTTCAGCATCGATGGAAGGGAGGTTTACGGCATTGCGCACGGTTCCAGAGAGGAAAAAGTCCCTGATGTTTTCCGCAAGTTCGAAAGCGACCTTGACCTGCGCTTCTTCTGTTGCCGCGCCCAGATGCGGAGTGATGATGACGTTAGGTAGCGAAAAAAGCGGATTCTCTTTTTTGGGCGGCTCTTCTTCAAAAACATCCAGAGCGGCGCCTTTTACCTGGCCGTTTTTAAGCGCGTCATACAGCGCTTTTTCGTCGATGATTCCGCCTCGGGCGCAATTGATCAGCCGGACGCCGCTTTTGAGCTTTGCAAGCGTAGCTGCGTTAAACAGATGTCTTGTGGAATCGTTCAGCGGAACGTGCACGCTGATAAAGTCTGCCTGCTGGTAGATTTCATCCAGGCTTGCCAGCGTGATATTGAAGTTCTTTGCATATTCTTCGGAAGCGAAGGGATCATAACCCAGCACGTGCATGCCGAAACTTTGCGCACGCTTGGCAACCTCCCGTCCGATCCTGCCCAAACCTATCAGCCCAAGCGTCTTCCCGAGGAGTTCGGTCCCGGTAAACTGGGAGCGTTTCCATTCTCCCAGGTGCAGGCTGTTGTTGGCCTGCGGTACGTTGCGGGAAAGGGAAAGCATCATGGCCATGGTATGTTCCGCGGCGGAAATGGTATTTCCTCCCGGCACGTTGACGACAATAACGCCCTGGCGGCTTGCCGCAGCCACGTCAATGTTGTCCACTCCAACGCCCGCGCGCCCGACGATTTTAATTTTCTTTCCCGCGGCAAGTACGTCGGCGGTGATCTTCGTCTCGCTGCGGACGATAACCGCTTCCGCATCGGCAACGGCTTTTTTCAGCTCGTCGGGAGACATCTTCTGCCGGGTTTCGATGGTGAAATGCCCGCCGTTACTTTTGAGTACTTCCAGTCCGGAATCGCTGATCGGGTCTGCAACGAGAATTTTAACCATGATAATTACCTGGTCCCTGCCGGGCCTTTGACGAGGAGCTGTTGCGCCGCTCCAACGCCTTTGCCAAGCTCGATTTTCGCGCCCATGTCAGACAGGATCATTTCCAGAGATGAAAGCGCGGTGATGATGTCGAAGCGGTCCATGTAGCCCATATGTGCGAGGCGCACAATCTTGCCTACCAGTTCGCCCTGGCCGCCGGCTATGGAAACGCCGTGCTCCTCGCGCATGCGTTTTACGATCTTTTTGCCTTCGATGCCTGCAGGAACGGTAATCGAAGTGAGAACGTCGCAGGGAGTTTTCGCGAAAAGCGTCAGGCCCATGGCCTTGACGCCGGCGCGGGTGGCATTTGCCAGCCAGGTGTGCCTGGCCCAGACGTTTTCCAGGCCTTCCTGGCGGATCTGGCGCAGCGCCTCGGCAAGCGCTACGATCAGGGTAACGCCGGGTGTAAACGGCGTGCCTTTGTCAGCGAGGGCCTTTTTCATTCTGCGGTAGTCGAAATAAAAGCGCGGGCTTTTCGACGCTTCCACCGCAGCCCATGCCCGGGGTGAAAGGCTGGTGAAAGACAGGCCGGGAGCGGTCATCAGGCCTTTTTGAGAACCTGTAACGACCACGTCCACCTTCCAGTCGTCCATCCTTAATTCCTGCCCGACCAGCCCGGAAATCGCGTCTACCACCAGCAGCGCATTGCTCTGCGAGATAATCGAGCCCAGCGTTTTGATGTCGTTTACGACACCCGTGGAAGTTTCCGTGTGCTGGGTGAAAACGGCTTTCGCGTCCGGGTTTTTCCTGAGAGCGTCCTGCACTTTGGCTATATCAACGGACTGCCCGTCGATTTCCCGGAGCAGAACCACTTTTGCCCCATAAGTATCAAGAAGTTTGGCCCAGCGGTCTCCAAAATTTCCCGTTGAAGCGACGATCGCGGTTTCGCCGGGAGAAACAAGATTTGCCGCGGACGCTTCCATGGAACCAGTGCCGGATGCCGTCAGAAGCAGAACGTCGTTTTTCGTTTGGAAGACGTATTTGAGATTTTCAAGTACTTCAAGAAAAATTGTTCCAAACTCGCTGGTCCGGTGATGAAGAATGGGCAGGCCCTCTTTGGCGGAAACTTCCGGTGGAATCGGAGTAGGTCCGGGGGTGATGAGGTAGTGTTTTTTCATGGCTGCTCCTTTCTGTTTTTGCCGTTTTTCCCGAATATGAGGGGCAGGATTTCGCCCATGTGCTTCACAGGAATCATTTTGACGTGGTCTTTGACGTCTTTAGGTATCTCTTCCAGATCTTTAATATTCCCCTGCGGGAACAGTATTGTATGAATTTCTTCCCGGTAGGCGGCTATAGCCTTTTCTTTCAGCCCGCCGATGGGAAGCACCCGCCCCTGCAGGGTGATTTCGCCTGTCATGGCAATCCCTTTTTTCACCGGCCGGTTTGTCATCGAACTTAGAAGGGCGGCGGTAATGGCGGTGCCCGCAGAAGGACCGTCTTTTGGCGTTGCGCCTTCCGGGACGTGAATGTGATAGTCCTGATTTTTAAGAGCGGATTCCTTCAGATCCCACTGTTTCGCATGCGCGCGGATGAATGACATCGCCGCCTGCGCAGACTCCTGCATAACTTCGCCGAGTTTCCCGGTGAGCATAAGTTTTCCTTTTCCGGGCATGCGCGCCACTTCGATGGCAAGAATTTCGCCTCCATGCTCGGTCCAGGCCAGGCCCGTAGACACGCCCGTGCCGTTTTCCGCGGCCTTCTCCCGGGAAAATTCTGGAACGCCCAGAAGACTGCCTATGGTTTTTTCCGTTATAGTCACCTTTTCGTTTGAGTCGGAAACCAGGATTTTGGCCGTCTTGCGGCAAAGCATTGCGATCTGGCGTTCCAGATTGCGTACGCCCGCCTCACGCGTGTAATCGCGGATGACGGCTCGAATGGCGGATTCGTCCATGCCGACCATGTCCGCCGTAAGGCCGTGCTGGCTCATCTGCCTGGGGATCAGGTAATTGGAAGCGATGTGGAATTTTTCTTCTTCCGTATAGCCGGAATACCGGATTACCTCCAGCCGGTCGGCCAGCGATGGAGGAATATTGTGCAGTGTATTGGCGGTACAGATGAAAAGCGCTTCCGAGAGGTCAAATTCAATGTCCAGGAAATGATCGACGAAGGAAGAATTCTGCTCCGGATCAAGCACTTCCAGAAGCGCGGCAGCAGGATCTCCGCGCCAGTCCATGCCCATTTTATCGATTTCATCAAGCAGGAAAACGGGGTTTTTAGACTTTGCCTTGCGCATCGACTGGATGATGCGGCCTGGCAGCGATCCGATATAGGTGCGCCGGTGGCCGCGAATTTCCGCCTCGTCCCGGACGCCGCCGAGAGACAACTTAACGAAATTGCGCTGAAGCGCCCGGGCAATCGAGCGCGCCAGCGAAGTCTTTCCCACGCCGGGAGGACCGACAAAGCAAAGAATCGGACCTTTGATTTTTTTAACCAGCTTCAATACCGCCAGGTATTCAAGCATGCGCTCTTTAGGCTTCTCCAGGCCGTAATGGTCCTCGTCCAGAATCTTCGAGGCGCGGGCCAGATCGAGATTGTCCTTTGTCGTGACCGACCAGGGCAGACTCAACATCCAGTCAAGATAGGTCCGGACGACCGTAGCTTCGGGGGAAAAAGGCATCATCTTTTCCAGGCGGGAAACTTCCTTTTCGGCGGTTTCCGTGGCTTCTTTAGACATTTTTGCCGTTTTGATTTTTTCCCGCAGTTCGTCGAGTTCCTTGGCGTAATCGTCTTTCTGCTTCAGTTCCTTCTGAATGGCCTTCATCTGTTCGGTGAGGTAGTATTCTTTTTGAGATTTTTCTATCTGGGTGCGTACGCGCGTCTGTATCTTGCGCTCGATGTTCAGGATTTCTATTTCCGAATTGAGGCCTTCAATCAGCCTCTCCATGCGTTCTTTCGGATCAACGATTTCCAGGAGAAATTGTTTGTCGCTGATTTTGATGAGCATATTGGCGGCAACAGTGTCGGCGAGACGGGCGGGTTCTTCGATGGCATTCACTGCAACGGCTATCTCGAAGGGAACGCGGTGATTGAGCTTTACGTACTGTTCAAAAAGCTGCGCGCACTGGCGCATGAGAGCCTTCATCTCCGGAGTAGGAGGGGCAATTTCATCCAGACGCTCAACTTCAACTTCGACAAAGTTTCCTTCCCGGGAGAAAAAATGGCGCAGGCGGCCGCGGGCCCGGCCCTCCACCAGAATTTTCAGCGTGCCGTCGGGGATTTTGAGAAGCTGGAGAATTTCAGCGATAGTGCCGATAGGGAAAATGTCGTCTTTTTGAGGATCTTCAGTCTGAATTTTACGCTGGGCGGCGAGGAATACCATGTGGTGCGCTGCCATCGCCTTTTCCAGGGCTTTGACGCTTTTTTCCCGGCCTACGGAAAGCGGCAGCACCATGTGGGGGAAAACCACAATATCCCGGACCGGGAGGAACGGAAAAACCCCGGAAAGGGGGGCCTGGCGTGCGAGAGTGTTTTCGGGAAGCATCAGGCTATTTGTTGCTCTTCCTTGAATCTGAGGATAGGCGGATACGTCTTGAGAACGACATTTTCGTCGATGATGCAGCGTTCGAGATTCGGCTGTTCCGGCAGTTCGTACATGACGTCAAGCAACACGTCTTCGAGAATTGCCCGCAGACCGCGTGCGCCCGAACCGCGTTTGAGCGACAGGCGCGCTATTGCGCGAAGCGCTTCCGGCGTTATGGCCAGCTCCACGCTTTCCAGTTCAAACATTTTCTTGAACTGCTTGACGAGAGCGTTCCTGGGCCCGGTGAGTATCTGAACCAGCGTTTTTTCATCCAGATCATCCAATGTGGCCACGATCGGCAGGCGCCCGACAAGTTCCGGGATAAGCCCGTTGCGGATCAGGTCCTGCGGCTGAATGTGCTTGAGAATATCTCCCACACGTTTTTCCTGCTTGGGCTTGACTTCCGCGCCGAACCCGAGCCCGCCCTTGCCGATGCGGTTTTCGATCAGTTTCGGCAGGCTTTCAAAAGCTCCGCCGCAAATAAACAGAATGTGCGTAGTATTTACCTGGATATATTCCTGCTGGGGATGCTTGCGCCCTCCCTGCGGCGGCACGGAAGCGACCGTCCCTTCAAGGATCTTCAGAAGAGCCTGCTGAACGCCTTCGCCCGAAACGTCGCGGGTGATGGAGGGGGAATCCGTTTTCCGAGAGATCTTGTCTATCTCATCGATGTAGACAATGCCGCGCTCGGCGCGCTTGACGTCAAAATTTGCGTTCTGCAGCAGGCGCAGGATGATATTTTCCACATCTTCACCCACGTAGCCTGCTTCAGTGAGAGTTGTGGCGTCGGCGATCGCGAAAGGAACATGAAGCATCCTGGCCAGTGTCTGCGCCAGCAGAGTTTTCCCCGTTCCGGTAGGGCCGACGAGAAGAATGTTGGATTTCTGAAGCTCCACATCCTGGGGCATGCTGGCGATTTCCATCCGGCGGTAGTGGTTGTAAACGGCTACCGACAATATGCGTTTGGCATGCTCCTGGCCAACGACATAATCGTCCAGAACCTTTTTGATTTCCGCAGGCTTTGGCACCGCTCGCGGAGAGCGGCGTTCATCTTCTTCCGTAATTTTATTGAGCAGCTGGTAAGAATTGCGGATGCATTCCTCGCAAACGTAAGTGCCTTGACCGCCGATCAAACGCAACCCTTCGCGTTTGCCCTTGCCGCAGAAGATGCAGTGAAACAGTTCTTTAGGATCCTTTGGTATGGAAGAGGTCATTTTTTCCTCACTATTACCTCATCAATAAGGCCGTAGGTTTTGGCTTCATCCGCCGAAAGATAAAAATTCCGTTCGGAATCGGTAGTAACCTTTTCCAGCGTCTGTCCGGAATGTTTGGCGATGATTTCGTTGAGACGCCTCTTTGTGTCGATGATTTCCCGCGCTTCAATTGCGATGTCTGTCGCCTGCCCGGAAAGCCCTTCTCCGTGAATGAGGGGCTGATGGATCATGATTCTGGAATGGGGCAGCGCGAAGCGCTTTCCCTTGCTGCCTGCCGCAAGCAGCACTGCGCCGAAGGACATGGCCATGCCCATGCAGATTGTTGTGATTGGACAGCGGATGTACTGCATGGTGTCGTATACGGCGAGTCCCGCGGTCACCATGCCTCCGGGGGAATTGATGTAGAGGTTTATTTCCTTTTCAGGATCTTCCGCTTCCAGGAACAACAGTTGCGCAATAATCAGGTTGGCGGAGTCCGTAGTTACAGTGCCTTCATATCCGCCGACGAAGATGATGCGGTCCTTGAGAAGCCGCGAGAAAATGTCATAACCGACCGCCGCACCCTGATTCCATCTCTCAATAATTGTGGGGACTAACGAGACCATGCTGCCTCCTAGTTTTCAGGCTTCAACCATTTTGATCTTCGCCTGGTTTTTAAGAAAATCCATTACCTTTCCTTCGGTCAGCGACGCCTTGATGGACAGGTAATGCTCGTTGAAATAATTTTCAACGGTCTTGGTATCCTTGCTCTCAGCGAGAGCCTTTTTCTTCATTTCCTCGAAGTCCGCCTCTGACGCATCAAGCTTTTCCTGCGAGGAGATCGCTTTCAGCAGATAGGACAGCCGCACGTCTTTCTCCGCCTGAGGATGAACCTTTTCATGAAGCACTTCGTCGGCTTTCGGATCGTCCGGCGCCATGAGTCCCTGTCGCTGGAGGGACTGTTTGGCGCGCTGTATCAGCGTCCGGACCCTGTCTTCCACCAGCGCGTGCGGCACTGAAAAGCTGTTGTGCTCTAGGAGCGCCTGGAAAATCTGGTCTTCAACATCCTTGTCGGATTTTGCCTGGAGATCTCTCAAAAGGCTTTCCCGAACCTTTTGTTGAAGTTCGGCAAAAGAGGTTAATCCCAGATCTTTGGCAAAATCGTCGTCCAGCGCCGGCAGCTTTTTTTCCTTGATTTCCTTCACTGTTATGCCGAAAACTGCCGGTTTGCCCGAAAATTCCTTTTTGGGATAATCCGCAGGGAATGTCACCGTTACCGATCGGCTTTCATTTACCGCTGCGCCCAGGATGCCATCGCTGAATCCTGGAATCGTCTGGGGGGTGGACATGTCAATAAGATAATTTTTGGCTGACCCGCCCGGGAATGTCTTTTCATCTATTTTACCTTCAAAATCGATAACCACGAAATGAGTTTTCTCCACCTTCAATGCCTGAGAAGCGACAAGAGTGGCATTGCGTTCCTGCAGTTCGGCAATAGCTTTGTTCAGTATTTCGTCCGTAACCTTGGAATCCTTCTTGCTGATTTTTATCCCTTTGTAATCTTTGGCTTTGATGTCCGGGTCTTTTTCCACCTTCATGTGGAAGTTAAGTTGTTTCCCTGGCTCGAATTCCAGTTTCTCAATGCGCGGCGTGTCTATCGTCTGAATTTTGCGCTCGCGGATGACCTGGGCGGCAAGACGTCCGACTAGATTTTCCACAACGGTTTTACGGGCTCTTTCGGCAAAATTCTGCTTGATTAATTCGATGGGTGCTTTTCCCGCGCGAAAACCGGGAAGAGCGGCCCGTCGCTGAATATCGCCGAAAACAGATTCCGTTTCTTTGGCGACTTCTTCTTTCGGCAGCTCGATGGAGAATGTCATTTCACAGGGTTCCTCTTTGAGCACTTTAATTTTCGCCGGGAGAGATTTTTCCAGAGTGTCCATTACATTGGTTTCCTTTTCATTAGAGTCAGGTACAGGATTTGCCGCTGAACATCAGGCGAGCTTCCCTTAAATTATTTTAACGCATACCGAAACTTTATGTGTCTGCCAGTGGACTATCAAAATGGATCGGGCGAGAGTCGAACTCGCACGTCCTTGCGGACACAAGGTCCTAAGCCTTGCGTACCGTTCTATTTTTAGCTCGTGGCTGGACCGGATAGGAGTCGAACCTACACGGGTTTCCCCACTAGCTCCTAAGGCTAGCGCGTCTGCCGTTCCGCCACCGGTCCAGACACGAGCATAATGGACGGTACGTACCTATTATTTATTCATAGGAACGGTACGCGTCTGCCATTCCGCCACCGATCCGATACTTTTCAAATCAAAACATGGGCCGCGCCGGAATCGAACCGGCAACCTGTCGCTTAAGAGGCGAATGCTCTACCAATTGAGCTAGCGGCCCGATGAAACAATCTTGCGCCCTGAGGGACTCGAACCCACAACCCTCTGCTCCGAAGGCAGATGCTCTATCCAATTGAGCTAAGGGCGCCTAAAACCAAATGGTGCGCCCGGCAGGAATCGAACCTGCAACCACCTGCTTAGAAGGCAGATGCTCTATCCATTGAGCTACGGGCGC
>CAZSAL010000058.1:0-15313 GCA_964604825.1 uncultured Elusimicrobia bacterium | reverse complement strand
TTGGTCATTGTCATGGCAGTAGTTTAACACAAAATGAGTTAAGTAGATATTCACACATTTTCCATGGGACCAAAGGTCCTGCATTTTTAGCCTTTGGACATATTTAAAAACTTTGTGGTTTGGCGTAGACTGATGAAGCGTCTTACAGATGTCATGCTCGAGCGCCGTAGTCGGGCATCCATCTAAAAAGATTTTCAAAAACTGGATTCGCCAGACGTCTGGCGAATGACAGAAAAACGGAGAATTCCTATGAACGCATCCTCGACGAAGAAAACGCTTTCAATCCTATTGAGCGGAGCGATGCTTGCTTCGACGCTCCAGCCCGCGTTCGCCGCGCCTGTGGCCGCGCCGGCCGTTCCGGATTTTGTCCGCGCGTTCACGCCGCCCGTGCGCCTGGGGTACGTGGATTCGTTCTATAAGGGAAGCACGGAAAAGCCCGTGATCCTTATTGAAGACCTCCACGCCAACTACGGCGTACAGAAGAATATTATGGGCATGCTCAGTTTCATTCAGCCAAGGGTTACTGCCGGTGATCGTCCCATGATACTTGGAGCAGAAGCCGCATGGGGGCCGATAGATACTTCCTATTTCCGCAATATAACCCCCAAAGTCCGTAAAGCCATGTGCGATATTTTCCTGAAAGAAGCGGAAATTTCGGCGACAGAACATTTTGCCGTGACTTCGGAGAAGCCGGTTCAACTGGTGGGAGTAGACAGCAAAGAAGATTATCTGCTGCATCGGGATTTGATCCGCAGATCCATGGCAGCCAGGCTTAAACTGGCGGATAAGGTGGATTCGCTTCGGGCCTCAATAGCCTATGCGAAAAATGATGCGCCAAAAGATTTGAAGAAACTCTGGAAGCTGGAAGAGGCTTTCAGGAAAGGCGATATGGATCTTAATGAACTGGCGCGTAATCTGGGCGTCAAATCCATTGCCGATTACGGCGAAGCGGAAGCCTTCCTTTATAGGGTGAAAATACGCGCAGCGCAGAAAGCCGGAGACAAGGCCGCAGGCCTGGTCGCTCTGGTTAAGGCGGATCAGGACATGGAACTGCTCTCGCGGCTTTTCCGCCAGCAACTTACCTTGGAAGAAGTCGAATTCGTTACGGCAAAACTTCCGGAAATCCTGGCTGCCGTCAAAGCGTTCCAGCCTGAGATAAACATGGCGGAATGGGAAGATGCGATCAAGGCGGCGCTGGATTACTATGCGATCGCTTTAATGCGTGATAAGCCTTTGGCGGAACATGCCTTTGAATTGGCGCAGGGCAATCCCGATACTTCAGTTGTTGTGGTGGCCGGAGGATTTCACACAGCCGGGATTAAGGATATTCTGCGCCGTAAGAATATGTCTTATGTGGTCATTTCCCCGATAGTCCAGTCGCAAACCATGCATGACGAAGCGCTTTACATAAGCCGGATGATGGGGAATCACCTGACTCCCCAGACTTTGGTCGGTGATATTCGCCAGATGGCGGTAACCCAAACAGCCGGAGTGACGGGTGCGGTGGAAACAACGGGAATGAAAGATGTCCCGGCAGCGGAAGTGCAGTCTGTGCAGGGTATCGTTGAGACGACCGAAGAAGCAGTGAGAAAACAAAATGGTGACCAGGAGCCGCCGCGAGCGACTCCGGGAATGGCATTAGACAGGCCTGAAGCGTTCGCTTCCTCTTCATTTGAATTCGATGTAAAAGATATGAAGAAAATGAATCGAGACATAAAAATAAGTGAATTTACTGGTTCGTTGTCAGAAGCGGAAAAAAGATGGTACCAGGTATGGAGACATGTAGAATCGTTTTGGAAACCGTATTATCCATCCGACCGCAGCGATTACGAGGCCGCTCCGGATTTTCGAGAATATTTGAGCGGTTTGGGGATTAATAAAGTGGTAGTGTCTGTTCAGAAACATAAATATGATGCCCAGACGGAAGTTAGGGATGGCACTTTGTATGTAACTTTTTCAAATGCTGTAACCAACCCCTGGTCTATTGATTTCATGAATTACCAGGAGGCACAACAAATCAGACATTTGAAAAGTCCTGCGAAGCAGGTGGAAGAAGATATAACCAAAAAGTCTTTAGAAAGACTTATCAAGAATGTTTTAGCAAAGCAAAGTATGCTTACCGAGGAAACAATGGACTCTGATACTGGTTTTCCTGTTTACGGGAATCGTGCAGACGCTAAGATATTGACCGATAACGTTGTTCAGATGGCCATCTTTGCAGCTCTGGATGATTTGGGGTTAGGGGTGGTGGATGGAGCGGGAGCGCTCAATTTTAAAAACGCGAAGAAATTCGCAAACAGAGTGGTGGAACGGTTCTGGGCGCAGGATGCAGAAAACCAGAACGTCCGTGCAACCCCGGCGATGTCGGAACCTGCTTATTTGACCGCAATAAGTTCGTTCTCTGAATGGTTAAAATCTGCATCAGAAACGACTCAAGAAGAATTTAATGCGAAAGCCCGGGAATTAGTGTCAGAGCTTAGCAGCATGATGCCAAATCTTGGGAATTCACAGAAAAAAGAGCTGAAATCTAATCTAGCAAGACTTCGGGAAGAAGCCACACAAAGAGGATTCAACGCCGCAGCTTAAGCTTCAATATCTGGATCGCTCAATCACCCGAAAAAACCCGTTCTCCACTAACCTGGCGGACGGGTTTTTTGTTGTATGAATAGTAAAATACTGAAGTGGACACGCTAATTAACGGCATCAGGATGCATTATTCAGACTATGGCGATAAGTCAAAAGCGCCAGTAGTGTTTATTCATGGCTTCCCATTCAGCCAGGCGATGTGGGAGCCACAGGTTGAGGCTTTTCGCAGAGATTATCGGGTTATCACTTATGATGTGCGCGGCCACGGCTTAACTGGCGCAGGCGACGGGCAATACCTCCTGGAGATTTTTGTCGATGACCTTATAGCGCTTCTTGATCATTTAAAAATACAGAAAGCGGCGCTTGTGGGGTTGTCCATGGGAGGATATATTGCGCTGCGAACTGTGGAGCGCAACCCTGACCGTGTGAGAGCCATGGTTTTATGCGACACGCGCGCGGAAGCGGATTCAAATGACGCAAAGATCGCCCGCGCTGCGGCAGTCAGAAAAATAAAGGCTGAAGGGATGTCCGCTTATGCGGAAGCGTTCGTAAAAGGCATTTTTTCTGAAGATACTTTTTTAAACAATCAGGCGGCGGTACAGAAAATCCGCAGTATCATCGAGTCTAATCCGCCGCTGGGCGCCATAGGCACATTGATCGCTCTGGCTGCGCGTACAGATTATGCGGCAAGCCTCGCGAAAATATCAGTTCCAACGCTTTTGTTGGTCGGAGAAAAAGACGTTGTTACGCCGGTCCCTGTAGCCCGGATCATGCAGGAAAAAATCCGCGGCGCAGAACTTCACGCGATCACAGGGGCGGGCCATTTATCTAATCTGGAAAATCCCACTGTCTTTAACCGTTTTCTGCGGGATTTTCTGGGGAAAGGTGAGGTAGTTAAGAAGTGAAGATGTAATGAAGTAGCTTCCGTCTTACGCTGTGGCCACTGCCGTAGGATTTTCCCGTATTTATTCAAACGAGCACTGGCTCTCGGACGTTTTTGCAGGCGCTCTTCTGGGGTATTCGGCCTCGCATTTTCTTCGCCGCCACCACCAATCCCGTCAATGGGCGTTCGTCCCGCAGCCTGATGGTCTGGCGCTAGTCTATTCGTTCTAGCCCATCCCAAAAACGCATCGTTAAATCAATGTGTTTTCTGGGCCCATAAACCTGATGGGTATAATAGTCCCTTATTTTTAGCCTTTGGACATATTTAAAAACTTTGTGGTTTCGCGTAAACTGATGCTGTTGCTAAACAGCATCATCCCCGAAATCTGTTATAGGGGATCTACTAAAAGAGGGAAGACTTTATCGATGGGCCCCAGCTTACTACATGCGGGAGAGACGAAACCAGGAGAATCTCTATGAATTCATATTCGACGAAAAAAACGCTGTCAATCCTATTGAGCGGAGCGATGCTTGCTTCAACGTTCCAGCCCGCGTTCGCCGCGCCTATGGCCGCGCCGGCCGTTCCGGATTTCGTGCGCGCGTTCACGCCTCCCTCACGCCTGGGGTACGTGGATTCGTTCTATAAGGGAAGCACGGAAAAGCCCGTGATCCTTATCGAAGACCTCCACGCCAATTATGGTGTGCAGAAGAATATAGAAGGGATGCTGAAAATATTCCAGCCGCAGGCTACTCCTGTGCGGGGCGCCATGGTCGTTGGTGTGGAAGGCGCCTGGGAAGACGAAAATCTTTCTTTCACCAGGAATCACAGTCTGGCAGAACGCGAAAAACTGGGCGATTTCCTGATGAGGGAAGCGGAAATGACAGGTATGGAATACTTCGCCATGAATTCGGATAAACCCGTGCGTTTAGCCGGCATAGATGATAAGACGGACTATCTGGTGAATCTGAACGTGATCAGGCAATCCGCCGGGATCAGGCTCAGGCTGGCCAATAGGCTGGATGAACTGCATGCCGTCATAGCGCAGTCCAAACGGGATGCGCCAAGGTCTCTAAGGAAATTATGGAAAGTGGAAGAGGCCTTTAATCGCGGGGATATGGATCTGAGTGAACTGGCCAGAGAACTTGGAGTCTCACATATCGATAATTATGGCGCTGCCCAGTCCATGCTGCTGAAGAAGAAAATAGAGCTGGCTGGGCAGGCTGGCTCGAAAGCCGCGTTTCTGACGAATCTTGTCAAAGCGGAGCAGGGATTCCGCCTTCTGGCGAATCTTTTCCGTCAGCAGTTGACCATGGAAGAAGTGGGTTATGTGGCGAAACAAACGCCGGAAATCCTGGCGCTGGTCAATGACCTTATGCCCGGGCAGGACATCGGCGAATGGCGGGAAGCGCTTCGGTCTGCGATTGACCATTACGCCATGGCGATTGTGCGGGATGGGCCTATGGCTGCGAAGGTCATGGAACTCAGCAGACAGAATCCGTCCGTGCCGGTGGTGATGGTCTTCGGGGGCTTCCATACGGCGGGGGTCACGAATATATTCAGACAGAAAAACCTCAGTTATGTGGTGATATCGCCGGTTGTGCGGTCGCACACCATGAATGATGAGGTTCTGTACCTGCGCCGGATCCTTGGCGATCACCTGACTGGCGAAGAAATCACGGCGGCAAGAACGCAGGCAATCCACACGGCGCATACGACTGCCGAACCTGTTGAAGAACGACTGGAAGGACCTGTTAAAGAAACCTTCGAAGGGGGTGGCGGCAGCGGTGTAAATATGCCTTTGCGGTTAGCAGTTCCCGCTTCTCAGGAAACTTATAAGTCCCCGGTTGATTATTTGAATACGGTTATCGAGGAGCTTAAAGAAGCTTCCGTAGTGACCGGGTTGAAGCAAAATGGATTAAAATTACTGCAAGATGCGGCGGCGAGTGCAGGAGTGACGGTGCAAGTTCTTAACGAGTCCCAGCTCTCTGATAAAATACATCCGTTGTTGCAGGTTTCATGGAAGAACGGAAATCCTGATTCAAAGGTGTTGGAAGTGCATAGAATGCCGGTCGATTCTACTGATAGCTCAGGTTATGCCACTCTCCCGAATCTTATTTGGGAAAAAAAACGTGGGCTTACACAATATGAACTTAGCTTTCCTGTGATGTATCGAAATGGAGGAATTGGGGGACAGGTCCATAACAGTATTGCCATGGCCTTAGGGGCTATGGGAATGTCCATACACGATGTCCTGTATAAAGCTGGTGTGGAAGCGTATTTGTATGGAGGTGACAACAAGGGAATATGGCGCGTTGCCATTAGATGGGATGATTCTCTCCCTAACGGGGAAAAGGTCTCTCGGCGCGGCGGTTATTTGGAGGTCAGGCTCAACCCCGCATTGCTGAGCATGGACAGAAGAGCGCTAAACATGCATGTCCTGAAAGCTCTGATCAATGTGGCCAACTGGAGAGAAATTGAAAAAATGAATCACGGCGAGGCGGAAGCATTTACCATGAAGGAATTTGTTAAAACATTGGCTCGAGGTGGAGAAACAGCTATCCCGCTTACTTTGCGGGCCGCCAAGTTCGCGGCCGATACATTAGGTACAGGTTTTACGCCTTTGTCTTCACTGGTTGAAACGGTCATGACAATTGTGGGTGATCGTCATGGAGAGGACGCTGTAACGGCGCTTGTTGCTGATAACAGGTTCGAGGAGGCCATTACGGAATTCTGCGCTTCAGTTGCAGAAACATTTGATCCCAATGCGAAGGTTTCTGAAAGAGGCATCAACATGCCGGCATTGGATATGAAAACCATTGCAGAGAGGCTTACTAACGGGGTCAGACCGGAAGAGGTAAATAGTCTGGCGGCCCAACTGAGCGGCGCAGCGAAGACCTTAGAGAGCGGGACAGCAGAGCAGGTAAACGCATTGTTTACGAACGCCTCGGGATCATTTCATCAGGCGTTGGTCGCTATTGGTGTTGTAAACGAAGGAAGGCAATTATTAGAAGATCGTCAGATTGCTGCGGCGCGTCTGGCACAACTGGCAGCTGCGTAAACGAAGTTACTTATAAATATTAATCACAAGAACCCGTCCTCCACTAACCTGGCGGACGGGTTTTTCATCTGAGACAAAAGCATTCCTGGTTGCCGTATCAAATTGCCGCTGTTGTTTCGTCTTTGATATCATGCAGTTTCAGCTATGGATAAGCCTCCGCCTCCGCCGAACATCTGGAAACATGTGTATGCGGGAACGACTCTGGCGTTGACGGTTCTGATTGGCATTTACGCCGGGATCAGAGTTGACAGGCATTTCAACTCAAGTCCGTGGGGAACGTTGGGAGGAGTGGCGGTTGGTGTCGGCGTGGGGATGTATAATTTCTTTCGAGAATTCCTCAGCTAATTTCGGATCAATTCCTTTATGTTTGATAGAACATTTTTTGGTTTTGTTTCTATTCTTGTTATGACGATCGCTCTTCTGTCGATCGCATTCTCCGTTAAATTCCTGCATCAGATTTCTGTCTTTATTGTCATTTTGGCGGCCGGGTTGGAAAGCTTTCTTGCCCTGGGCCTTATTCGTTGGTCCTTTTCCCGCAGCGATAAGCTTTTCTACTCGATTTATTTCGGCGGGTCGCTCTTCCGGCTCCTGTCTGTAGGAGCTGCGGCGTGGATATTGCATGCGTTGAGACAACCTGTTGCTACTCCCCTGCTTTCGCTGGTTATGGCGTATTTTGTTCTGTCGCTTGGTCAGATCCCTTTTTACAGGCGGGCTTAATGGACTTCGTTGAGATTCTGGAACACCATCTTTTAAACCGTCGGATCGATCATCTCTTCACCGTCCGAGGCTTGTCTGTTGATCTGACCCTTCATGGGCTGATGATGTGGATAGCGGGAGCGCTGCTGATCATCCTTGGACTAGCGGCACGCAGGCAGATCAAAGATGGCGTTGACACAAAACTGGCCAATTTTCTTGAGGTTTTCATTGTTTATATCCGCGATGAAATAGTACGCCCGAATCTGGGCCCTGCAGGCGATCGTTATTTGTCCTATTTCTTGACGCTTTTTTTCTTTATTCTGACCTGCAACCTGCTGGGCCTCGTGCCGTGGGGCGCTACGGCTACGGGTAATATTTCTGTGACGGGCGCGATGGCGCTCACGTCGTTTGTAATGATCAATGTGTCGGGGATCAGAGAACATGGGTTGGGGCATTATCTGCAATCCATCGTTCCGCACGGGCTGCCATTCTGGCTTGTCCCTTTTATTTTCGTCATAGAAATCATGGGTCTTATCACTAAATCGTTCGCGCTCTGCGTCCGGTTATTTGCGAACATGATCGCCGGGCATATCGTAATGCTTGCTTTCCTGAGCCTCATCTTCATTTTTCGGAATATTCTTATAGCGCCTGTTTCCGTGCTCGCAGCCGTCGGTATTGGACTGCTTGAGATTTTCGTGGCTTTTTTACAGGCTTATATTTTCGTGTTGCTGACCGCCGTGTTCGTTGGAGGCGCGGTGAATCCGCAGCATTAATGGAACATACCTACGCCAGACATCTGGCGGGGAGGTTGTGCCACGAAGTCTGTATGGTTTAGACATTCGTGATCATGGAAAATGGGAGGAACAAACATGCTTCATATAGGTCTTGGTTATTTAGGCGCGGGAATAGGCGCCGGCATCATTATGCTGGGAGCGGCAGGCGGCATCGCACGTCTGGCGAGCGCGGCGCTCGAAGGTACGGCGCGTCAGCCGGAAGCGGCGGGGAATCTGCGGACGTCCATGCTGATCCCTGCGGCTCTGATTGAAGGTCTCGCATTCTTTGCTTTGGTCATTTGCCTGCTGGTTGCCCTTGCGTTGAACAATTCTCTGCCCAAGGGCGGGGTACCGGTAGAACAGGGAGCCGGAGCAACGAAATAAGATTCGTAAACCACAACCTTCTCCCGACCGGAGTGTCGGGAGAAGGCAGGGATGAGGGCACACAGTCGGTTCTGCTCTCACCCTCCCCTCTCCCGCTGAAGCGGGCGAGGGAGTAGGAAGGACTTCTTCTTATGGAAAACCTGCTTACGCCCGAGAAGGGCCTTATTATCTGGACGATTGTCACTTTTATCGTTCTTGTTTTCATCCTGGGGAAAGTGGCCTGGAAACCGCTTTTGACAGCGCTGAGGGATCGCGAAGAAGGCATTCGAAAGGCGATTGAAGATGCCATGAGCGCACGACAGTCTGCCGACCAGTTGAAGCTCCAGTACGAAAAAGAGCTGGCCTCCAGTCAGGAAAAAGCCTATGCGATCCTTAAGCAGACTGAAGCTGAGGCGCAGAAACTCCGGGAGAAAATCCTGAAAGAGGCGGAAGAAGAGTCGCTTAAGATCATGGCAAACGCGAAGAGCCAGATCGAAGAAGAAAAAACCAATGCCCTGCGTGATCTTCGGACTCAGGTATCGAAAATTTCCATCCAGGCGGCGGAAAAATTGATGAAACATTCCATGAATCAGAGAGTGCAGGACGAATTGCTTGAGGAATTTTTCAAGGACATGGGAAAATGAAAGATTCTTCTGTTGCCAGGCGATATGCAAAAGCCTTATTCGGCGCGGCTGTTCATGGACAGCAGATAGATCCCTGTAGCCAGATGCTGGAAGAGATATCCCGGGCTGTCCAGACGGATCGATCATTTGCCGGGTGTTTGACGCATCCTTTTATCCCGCTGGCGGAAAAGACCGGCCTGGTCCGGTCTATTTTCGGTTCGCTGCTGACTCCGCTCATGGAGCGGTTTTTGCAGCTGTTGATAGAGGCGCACCGGTTTAATCTCATTATCGAAATCGCAGACAGATTTCAGGAAGAATTGGACCGCCATCAAAATGTAGAGCCTGTTTCCGTGAAGGTCGCTTATCCCATGCCTGAAGCCAGGCGCAAAATGCTTCAGGAAAAATTGAAGAATTGGTTGCAGGCCGATGTGCGCATGGAAGTGCGGGTGGCTCCTGAGATTATTGGCGGCCTGATTGTTCGGACCCGCGATCGCGAGTGTGACCAGAGCCTGCGAACGGAACTGCGGCAGTTGCAGGCAGTAATAACCAGTTAATTTATACGTCATAACCGAGCGCCGTGATCGGGGATTCAGATGTTTTGATTTGCGTGATTGATGGATTCCCGCTAACGGCATTCGGGAATGACATTTTAGAACAAGGAGCTTCATTTTATGGTAATTCGTTCGGAAGAAATCACCAGTGTCATTCAAAAGAAAATCGAGAGTTTCAAGCCGGCGCTTGAGCTTTCGGAAGTAGGATCTGTTATCCAGGTCGGTGATGGAATCGCGCGCGTTTACGGTTTGAAGCAGGCGATGGCCGGAGAGCTTCTCGAATTGCCGAACGGCCTTTTTGGCATGGTGATGAATCTGGAAACGGACACGGTCGGCGTCATGCTGCTGGGCGATGAGCGGTTGGTCATGGAAGGCGACCCGGTGAAACGCACCGGCCGCGTTGTGGAAATCCCCGTGGGAGAAGGAATGATCGGCAGGGTGGTGAATCCGCTGGGCCAGCCCGTGGACGGCAAAGGTCCCATTAAGGCGGCGAAAACCCGGCTTGTGGAGGTCATTGCCCCCGGGATCGTTGAGCGGCAGCCCGTAATTGAACCACTTCAGATCGGCCTAAAGGCGATCGATGCCATGATCCCGATCGGCCGCGGTCAGCGCGAGTTGATTATTGGAGACCGTCAGACGGGCAAAACGGCCATTGCCGTAGATGCAATCATTAATCAAAAGTCAGAGCCACCTGAGAAGCGTCCTGTCTGCATTTATGTGGCAATAGGCCAGAAGCAATCAAACGTAGCGCAGGTTGTTCAGAAGCTAACGGATATGGGGGCCATGGAATACACCATAGTAGTTAATGCGACGGCTTCAGACCCTGCGCCGCTGCAGTACCTGGCTCCCTATGCAGGCGTAACCATTGGCGAAGAATTTATGTGGAATGGAAAATCGGTGCTCTGTATCTATGACGATTTGTCCAAGCACGCGCAGGCATACAGGCAGTTATCGCTTTTGCTGCGCCGCCCGCCGGGACGCGAGGCGTACCCGGGAGATGTCTTTTATCTGCATTCCCGGCTGCTGGAAAGAGCCTGCAAGCTTTCCGATAAAAACGGGGGCGGTTCTTTGACCGCGCTTCCGATTATTGAAACGCAGGCAGGCGATGTTTCCGCCTATATACCGACGAATGTTATTTCCATCACGGACGGGCAGATTTATCTCGAATCCGGGCTTTTCTATTCAGGCGTGCGTCCTGCTGTAAACGTGGGACTTTCCGTTTCGCGCGTTGGCGGTAAAGCTCAGGTAAAAGCGATGCGGCAGGTGGCCGGACGGTTGCGACTGGATTTGGCGCAGTATAACGAACTGGCCGCTTTTGCCCAGTTCGGCAGCGAGCTTGATAAATCTTCCCAGGCCCAGCTCTCTCGCGGAGAACGTATGGTTGAGCTTCTGAAGCAGGATCAGTATGTGCCGATGCCTGTAGAGAAGCAGATCGCCGCGCTTTATGCGGGTGTAAATGGTTTTCTGGATGACATTCCTGTCCCTGAGGTGCGCAGGTTTGAAAAGGAAATGCTGAGTTTTCTGGAAATGCGACACCCCGGGATTCTAAAGAATCTGCGCGAAAAAAGAGTTATTGATGAAACGCTCAAACCGCAGCTCGAAAACGCCATCAGGGAATTTAAGGGCGGGTTTAAAGCATAGGTAAGGTGTCATCCCCGAAATCCGTAATCGGGGATCCCTAAATGAAAGGCCTTTAGGAGGGATTCCCGATAGCAACTTCGGGAAGGACAAACTGAGAAAAGGAATCAATGGCATCTCTACGAGAAATACGTCGAAAGATTAAATCGGTTAAGTCCACCCAGCAGATCACCAAAGCGATGAAAATGGTGGCTGCCTCTCGTTTGCGGCGCGCTCAGGCGCGGATTCTGTCTGCGCGTCCCTTCGCGAACAAGATGGAGGAGATGATGCGGCATTTATTGTTCCGGGTGGAACAGGACAAGCCGCACAGGCTGTTCGTGCCAGGGGCTGGGACGAAGCGGGCGCTCCTTCTTATGACTTCAGACAAAGGATTGTGCGGAGGGTTCAACGCTAACCTGATTCGTCAGGCTTTGAGCTATATCAGGCAGTACGGGATTCAGAACACGGACCTTTTTATTGTAGGGAAAAAGGGGCGAGATTATTTCACCCGGATGCGGGCGCCGGTTTCGAAGGAATACCTGGACATTGCCAACAATGTGAGCTTTGCCCACGCTGAAATTATCGCGCATGATCTGATGGAAACTTTCTTCGCGGGATCGTATGCGGCGGTGGACATGATTTACAACGAATTCAAGTCAGTGATCCAGCAAAAAATTGTAGTCAAACAATTGCTGCCATTGGTCCCTTCCCCCTCAAGGGGGGAGGAAGTCACTTACCCGGATTATATTTTCGAACCCGGTAAGACAGCTATCCTTGAATCGATCATCCCGCGGTTCATTAAGGCTCAGCTTTATCGTGTGCTTCTGGAATCGGCGGCTGCGGAGCTCGGCGCACGGATGAGCGCCATGGAGAATGCCACAAACAATGCCAGCGATCTCATCGGGACTCTGACCCTGACGTTGAATCGTACGCGTCAGGCGGCAATTACAAAGGAAATTTTAGAAGTGGTAAGCGGGGCAGAGGCGCTTAAATAACCCGTAAGGGTCATCCCGAGTAGGCCTGTAAAGGCCGAGGCGGGGATCTCATTTAATTAGATTGCCACGTGTCCCCTAACGTCTGGGGACCCTTGCAATGACAACAACAGGAGTTTTTATGAACAAAGGCAAAATTATTCAGGTTATTGGTCCAGTAGTGGATGTTGAATTTCAGCCCGGTCAGCTTCCCAAAATATTTAATGCCCTGCACATTCCTTATAAAGAAGCTAATGGGAATTTTCTGACGGTTGAAGTGTCGTCGCACCTTGGCGATAGCCAGGTGCGGGGTATCGCACTCGGACCCACCGATGGGCTTCAGCGGGGAATGGAGGCATTGGACACCGGCGAACCGATTAAAGTTCCGGTGGGACGCGCCTGTCTTGGCAGATTGATGGATGTTCTGGGGCAACCGCAGGATCACCTCGGTCCCATCGAAACCGGAGAATTCGCCCCGATCCACCGCCCGCCGCCCGCTTTTGTCGATCAGGAGACAAAACTGCAGATTTTTGAAACAGGCATCAAGGTCGTAGACCTGCTCGCGCCGTATATGAAAGGTGGAAAGGTGGGGCTTTTCGGCGGCGCCGGCGTTGGTAAAACCGTCATCATCATGGAGCTGATTAATAATGTCGCAAAGCAGCATGGCGGTCTGTCGGTTTTCGGCGGCGTCGGGGAGCGCAGCCGCGAGGGGAACGACCTGTGGCTGGATATGAAGGAATCAAAATTATCCGACGGCTCGCCCGTGCTTTCGAAAACTGTGCTTGTTTACGGGCAGATGAACGAGCCACCCGGCTCCCGCGCTCGTGTGGGGATGACCGCTCTTGCGCAGGCGGAATATTTCCGCGACAAGGAAGGGGCGGATACGCTGCTTTTTATAGACAACGTTTTTCGTTTCGTGCTGGCAAACGCCGAGGTGTCGGCGCTGCTCGGCCGCATGCCCTCGGCTGTAGGCTATCAGCCTACGCTGGGGACGGAAATGGGTGCGCTTCAGGAGCGGATCACTTCCACTAAAAAAGGTTCGATCACCTCCATCCAGGCCGTATATGTCCCGGCAGATGACCTGACGGATCCAGGGGTGGCTACGACATTCACCCATCTGGATGCGACAACGGTATTATCGCGCCAGATTGTGGAACTTGGCATTTATCCGGCTGTTGATCCTCTTGATTCCACGTCGCGTATTCTGGATCCTCGTATTGTGGGTGAGGAGCATTACCGTACTGCCCGCGATGTGCAGAAAATCCTTCAGCGTTATAAAGATTTGCAGGATATTATTGCCATCCTGGGGATTGACGAGCTCTCCGAAGATGACAAGCTGATTGTCTCCCGCGCGCGGAAAATACAGAAATTTCTGTCGCAGCCTTTCTTCGTCGCGGAAACTTTCACAGGGACGGCAGGCCGTTACGTCTCGTTGAAGGACACCATCCGCAGTTTCCGTGAACTTGTCGATGGTAAATATGATCATCTTCCGGAGCAGGCGTTTTACATGGTCGGTGCGATAGACGAGGCTGTGGAAAAGGCGGCAAAAATGGAAGAGGCAAGCGCGTAAAAACTTTATGGCTGGAATACCTGTTGACATCGTCACTCCTGAACGTCGAGTCCTCGAAACATCTGCGGATTCGGTGGTTGTTCCGGCTGTAAATGGAGAATTGGGCATATTGCCTCACCATGCCCCGCTTTTAGCGCAGCTTGCACCGGGGCAAATTCGCCTGCGAACCGGAGAAGAAATCCGGTATTTCTCCGTTTCCGGCGGCTATGTTGAAGTCGATAATAATCGCGTCTCGATTTTTGCGGAGACCGCAGAGATGGCTGAGGAGATCGATCTGGAGCGCGCGCGGCAGGCCGCGGAAAGAGCGAAAATAGCAATGCACACCGCAAGACAGGATGCAGATCTGGCTCAGGCTGAAGCAGCATTGCGTCGAGCCCTGGCCCGTTTGCGTGCGGTGGAGGCTGCGCAGAGGCAGCAACGTCGCGCCAAACCTGTCCCGCAACATTAATCCAGTTTGTCCGTCAATAATTTTAAGCAATCTCTTTCTTGACTCTTTTTAAAGTAGTTTGTATATTACTAATCGTAGTAAGTGTCCTCATCGACTGTAACCAATATGTCTTTGGGTACGGAAGATTTTTTTCTGTTCTTTGAAAGCAGTCTATATATGCGCAAGTCGATAAACGCCCCATCCTGATGGAAGGAAACTGACAAAAGGATAAGGGGCAACCAGGGCCACGAAGTGACTTTGGTGTTTATTCTGATCTTAAAGATCAGAACCAGAAATAGAGCCTTATAGCAAACCTCTATAACGTATTTGCTCGAACATTAAGCTCAGGGGTAACTCAGAGCCCTTGTTCAGCGGTCGTTTTAATGGAGAGTTTGATCCTGGCTCAGAGTGAACGCTGGCGGCGTGCTTAACACATGCAAGTCGAGCGAATCTCAGCAGCGCATCGTTGAGGTTAGCGGCAGACGGGTGAGTAATACTTGGGCAATCTGCCCTTGAGAGGGAAACAACCTGCCGAAAGGTGGGCTAATGTCCCGTAAGACCACGGCCCCGCATGGGGCAGGGGTCAAAGCTCCGCAAGGGGCGCTCAAGGAGGAGCCCGAATCCTATCACGGTAGTTGGCGGGGTAACGGCCCACCAAGCCTTTGACGGGTAGCCGGCCTGAAAGGGTGATCGGCCACACTGGCACTGAGACACGGGCCAGACTCCTACGGGAGGCAGCAGTGGGGAATTTTGGACAATGGGGGCAACCCTGATCCAGCGACGCCGCGTGGAGGACGAAGGTCTTCGGATTGTAAACTCCTTTTGGAGGGGAAGAATGGCTGTGTGAATAACGCAGTGTGACGGTACCCTCGGAATAAGCCACGGCTAACTACGTGCCAGCAGCCGCGGTAATACGTAGGTGGCAAGCGTTACTCGGAATCACTAGGCGTAAAGCGCAGGTAGGCGGTTTGGCAAGTCTGTTGTGAAAGCTCCCGGCTTAACTGGGAGAGGCCAACGGAAACTGTCAGGCTAGAGTGTGGTAGAGGTAGCTGGAATTCCCGGTGTAGCGGTGAAATGCGTAGATATCGGGAGGAATACCTATGGCGAAAGCAGGCTACTGGGCCATCACTGACGCTGAGCTGCGAAAGCTAGGGGAGCAAACAGGATTAGATACCCTGGTAGTCCTAGCCCTAAA
>CAZSAL010000057.1:0-15647 GCA_964604825.1 uncultured Elusimicrobia bacterium | reverse complement strand
AACCACGATGGATCCCCCGCTGACGACCGCGGAGGATGACGGCGGGGGGGGGGCCACGTCGTGAAGGTATTCAGGTACTTTGCAAGAAGTTTCCTTGCAATTAGTTTGAAATCCCATTAAATACTAGCAACCATGCTCACATCTCCCGGTTGTCCGGAAACGGTAAAGCTTGCAAAAATATTTTTCGGTCTGATTATCCTTATCTCATCTCCTGGTTTTGCGCAGGCCCGTGCGCATCATCATCCCTGGTTGATGCGGGGTTCAACAACTTCCGCACCCGTTCTAGAGGTGTCATCCAGACACGTCAGATCTTCTGATGGCAGCAAGCTTGTACACGATGCTTATAAATACAAAGGGATCAAGTATAAGTTCGGAGGGACAACACGCAAAGGGCTTGACTGTTCAGGGCTGGTTACGAGGGTGTATAACGATTTAAAGTTAGGGAAGGTCCCTCGTTCGAGTGCGGCGCTGTACAAACACGGTCATCCGGTCAAATTAAATGATTTGCGCGCCGGAGACCTGGTCTTTTTCAAAAACACCTACAAACCCGGCATCTCTCACGTAGGGATTTATACCGGCAACGACAAATTCATTCACGCCCGAAACCGGAAATTCGGAGTTACGGTTTCCTCGCTATCAGATCCCTACTTCCAGATCCATTACGCCGGCGCCCGCCGGTTGTATTAACCGCAGGTAAAAGGGCAAATTGCAAAGGGCAAAACATGGTTTATCTTTATAAAAAGACAACCTCGTTTTGCCCTTTACCCATTTAATTTTGCCCTATTTCTTTTGGAGTTCCTCGTCTATCGTCTGTTTAAACTGCTCAAACGGCATGGCGCCGGGGAAAGGGACGCCGTTTACGATGAAAAAGGGCGTGCCATGGATGCCATAACTCTGGCCGCGTGAGATGTCCGCTTCAAGCCGCGAGTTTACGGCATGAGAAGACATGCATTTGTCGAATTTTTTCTCTTTAAGACCCAGCTCCCGGGCGTAGCGCTTAAAGTCTTCATCAGATAACTGCTGTTTGTCGAAGAGTTTGTCGCGGTATTCCCAGAATTTCCCCTGTTCCTGTGCGCAAAGCGCCGCCTCTGCAGCCGGGCGTGCTCGGGGATGCATGGCAAGGGGGAATTGCTCTGCAATAATCCGGACCTTTCCTTCGTAGGCCTGTTCAATCTGCTTCAAAGTATTCTGGGCCTGTTTGCAGTACGGACACTGGAAGTCCGTAAACTCAAGGATTGTGACAGGCGCATCAGCCGGACCTTTGACCGGATCATCCGCGGAGAAGTGCATATCCATATGCGGCGGTTTTGGCTCGGCAAGAAAAACTTCGACAGTTGTTCCTTTCGTCAGTTCGCTGAAAAGTTCGTTTTCGCGCTGCTGGTGTTTCTGGTTTGACAGATATGCCGTCGCCTGTTTGACAGTATCCGTGGAAACCGGCTGGGGCTGGGGAAATCGTTTAAAAAGTTCATCCAGATCTTTCTGCGTGGGAGGCGTCACTTTGGAGTCAATTTCGCGTTTTTCCCAGTCTTTCCGGGATAAACCGGCGGAAGCGGCGGCCCGATCGAAGAGAATGTTTTTAGCCTGCTCGTTGATCCAGTTCTTTTCCATCTGGTAGATGTTGCTCTGAGCCTGATAGAGATTCAACGATAACCCGCGTTCAAGATCTGCTGATGTAATTGTGGTTGTGCCGACTTTCGCGATGACAGTAGGAACGGATGAACTGGCATTCACGGCGGACTCTGCGGTTTTAGAAGAAACGGCCATCGCCGGTTCAGAAGGCGCGTCAGCGGCGAAAACGGACAAGCTCAAACCTGCAATTAAGAGAAAAGCGTAAACGTAAGGTTTCATAACTCTCCTTCTATGAATTGAAATGTATTTCCGGGGGATCGCTAGTGAGTGGCCCCAGATGTGTTTTATCATTTTTGAGCTGAATGGCGGAAGCGATGTTTGAAGAAAAAGTGTAAAATAATTTGCATGACGCAATCCACGATATCGGAGCAGGTCGCACGTCAGGCCCTGAAAGCCAAGGCGGCCAGCCGCCTTCTGGCCCAGTGGAATCCAGCGGTCAAAGCCGGTGTTCTTGACGCCATGGCTGCGGCCGTAGCTGCGGCATCAAAGGAAATACTTTTTCACAATGAAATCGATGTTGAAGCCGCCCGGGAATCAGGGAAAAGCGGAGCCCTGGTAGAACGCCTGGTCCTTACGGAAAAAGGCATTATGGCAATGGCGCAGGGGGTTCGCGACATTGCCCTGCAGAAGGACCCCGTTGGCGAGGTTCTAGAAACCTGGCAGCGCCCTGTCGGCATTTCCATCCAAAAAATTCGCGTTCCACTAGGTGTCATAGGAATGGTGTACGAATCCCGCCCAAATGTGACGGTGGACGCTGCCGCGCTCTGTCTCAAGGCGGGAAATGCGGTAATTCTGCGGGGCGGGTCAGAAGCGGTTAATTCCAATCGCGCCCTTGTTAAGGTAATCGTTGAAGCGGGCATCAAGGCGGGCATGCCCGAAGGATCTGTACAGCTTCTGGAAGACAGCTCCCGCGAAAGCATCTATGAATTGACCCGCCTCAATAATATTGTCGATTTGATCATCGCCCGTGGTTCCGAGGAAATGATCGATGCGGTTATGAAGCAGGCTACAGTGCCGGTGCTTGGGCACGGGAAAGGTGTTTGCCACGTGTATGTCGATGAAGCCGCCAATCTCGACATGGCGGAAAAAATCGCCTATAACGCGAAAGTCCAGCGCCCGGGGGTATGCAACGCAATGGAAACCCTGCTCGTCCATGAAAAGGTTGCCGGGTCTTTCCTGCCACGCATCGCCCAGCTTTACAGGAAAGCGAAGGTGGAGATACGCGGCGATGAGGCTGTTCGCCGTGTTATTACGGATGCGATACCGGCGACGGAAAACGACTGGAAAACCGAATACCTTGATTTGATTATTTCCATCCGCGTGGTTAAATCACTTGGTGAAGCGATTGATCACATCAATAAATACGGCTCAGGGCATTCGGACTCTATCGTTACGGACGACAAGGAACACGCCCGGCAATTTCTCGCGGCGGTTGATTCTGCCGCAGTTTTCCATAACGCTTCGACGCGGCTGCACGACGGAAGCGTCTTTGGCCTCGGAGCGGAAATCGGCATTTCCACCCGCAAACTGCACGCCCGCGGCACCATGGGCGCGCGCGAACTCACGACGACAAAATACGTCGTGTACGGAACAGGCCAGATACGGGAATGAGAGTTGCGCTTTTCGGGGGGGCATTCAACCCGATTCATTTTGGACATCTCCTCATGGCTGAGTCCGCCCGCGAAGCGTTTCACATCGACCGCATTATTTTTCTTCCTACAGGAATCCCGCCGCATAAGTCTCCCGCGCTGATTGACAACTGCCATCGTCTGGCAATGATCCGCAGGGCAATTGCATCAAACGGCTGTTTCACGGTAGATGATTGGGAAATCCGCCAGCGCAGGATTGTTTATTCCATGGAGGCTATCGGCCATTTCCACCAGATATATGGAAAAGGAATCTATTTTCTTACTGGTTCGGATTCTTTTCGCGGTATTGATTCCTGGCTTGGCGGCCGCCGCCTTCTAGATGAGTGCCGGTTTTTGGTGGCGGAAAGGCCGGACTGCTCATGGAAAAGCCTGCCTGCATCCCTTCGCCGGAAAGCGCGCCTGGTGCCCGGTGCTCCTGTGCCTTATGCCAGCTGCGATGTGCGTAGACGTGTGGCTCAAAAACGTTCAATCCGCTACCAGGTGCCGGAAACTGTCGAAAAATATATATATAAACATAAATTGTATCGATCGGCCTTAACATGAAACGTACTCTTTGGTTTGAATGGATGGTCGGCGGGTTCTGTTTATTCTGCTCGGTCGCAGCCATGGCCATCGTCTGGCACAGTCCCGTAGGCCGCGCGCTGGTAAAAGGCAGGCCTGTCACCGGTATTGTGCTGGGAAGCGACTACGAAGATAATGCCCGTCATTCCGACACGATAATGGTTGTTTCCTATGATCCCAAAAACCGTTATCTTGACGTTCTTTCCATTCCGCGCGACACCAATGTCGTAGTCCCCGGGGCGCCGCGGATAATCAGGATTAACGAAATATTTGCTTATAACTTTCGCCGTTCAGGGAAAAGTTTTGATGCGGCTTCGCAGGCGGTCAAAGGCATGGTGGAAACCATTCTTTCTTCAGGCACTGCCGGCGCTTTCGAAATCCCCTACTACTTCACAATCGATTACGGCGGTTTCCGTAATTTAATAAACGCTATGGGAGGGATACGCATCCGGGTTACGGAGCCGATGCATTATGACGATAACTGGGGGCATCTGCATATTCATTTTAACCCCGGGACCTATCTGATGAATGGAAGTGAGGCCCTGGAATATGTCCGTTTCCGGGGGAATAACGCGGATCAGGGCAGGCAGCTCCGCCAGCAGATTTTTGTCAAAGAAATCCTGCGGCGGTTTGAAAGCCCGCTTGTTTTATTCCGTTTGCCGCGATACGCGGGTAAACTGCTTGAGAGCTTCCATACTAATTTTTCGAAATGGGACCTGATCATGATCGCCCTGGAAGGGCGGCGCATGAAAGCTTCGAACATCCGGCTGTTTTCGCTGCCGGGTTCGCCTATGGGCAATCTTTGGAAAGTTAATCCTGATATGACGCGGCAGATCGTGAGCCTGATGCAGACGCCTGCTGTGCATGGCGCCGGACAGTCGCTTTCCCTGCCTTCTCCGGTTGCGGCCGGGGCGCGCGCCCCGGCGACCGTCGAGGTTTGGAACGCTTCCAATCGCTCGAATCTGGCGCGCGAGGTGACGCAGCAATTGAGGGAAAAAGGTTTTGATGTCGTGATTTTCGGCAATTTCTCTACGCGGCAGCAGCGGACGCTTATTATTGACCGTTCCGGACGTTTCCGCCCGGCGCAGGCTGTAGCTGCGGCCCTTCAATCCGCAAATTCGGAGGTGGTCTGCCGGATCGACACCTCACGCCAGGTGGACGTTTCTGTGATTCTGGGGAATGATTATCCTGTTCAATAGAGAACTATATGATTCGTGATTTTCGGAGAACAGCCAAAATAATCGCGCGCGCCGCAGAAGCCAAGAAGGCGATGGATATCGTTGTTCTCGACATCCGCCGTTTGACAGATGTCGCCGACTACATGGTGATCGTGGGCGCGGAATCATCCCCTCAGATGCGTGCGATCTACGAAGGAATTTGTGAATCTCTGGAAAGCCTGGGGTTGCGCCCACTTCATCAGGATGGCCGCTTCACCGAGCGCTGGCTGGCTATTGATTATGGCGGTGTTGTAGTGCATATCCTGCTGCCGCCCGCGCGGCAATTTTATCGCCTGGAAAACCTCTGGGAGGGCGGTAAAGCCGTGCATTGGGAAGAATCTCGGAAAAAGGGAACAAAATAATCATGGGGATCGTTGCGAGCGACTTTGCTGTCATTACAAGGAGGCTTTCCACTGATATTAATAAGGATGGCCGACGTGGTAATCTCAGCCTTTTTACAAAACTGCGGAGATTGCCGCACTCGCTTTGCCCGCTCGCAATGACATCTGTTGCGATGACAGCTTTATTATGATCCTCGATTCCATCCGTCATCGCATCGATGTCTTGCTGGAACCGTGGGCGGCAAAGCAGTCTGTCGCCGTGCCTGCTTATTCTCTGGATGACCCGCCGCCGGGCATTGAAGCAGACCTGGCTTCCAATCTTCCTCTCATCCTGTCTAAATCGCTGAAGAAATCGCCCAAAATCGTCGCTGCTGAACTGCAGAATATCCTGTCGTCGGATAAAAATCTGTTCGAATCAGTCGCGATTGCCGGCGCGGGTTTTTTGAATTTTAAAGTCAGTCTGCAGGCCTGGCAGGGAGAGATCCGCGCCATCCTCCAGCAGAAGGAAACGTACGGTCGATCGGCAGAAGGCGCCGGAAAAAAAGTTTTGATCGAATTTGTTTCCGCAAATCCGACGGGCCCGCTGCATGTCGGACACGGGCGGGGCGCGGCGCTTGGAGACTCCCTGGCGCTGATCCTGGCGCATCGCGGTTATGCCGTTACGCGCGAATACTACATCAATGACGCAGGAAACCAGGTACAGTTGCTGGGCGAATCCGTTCAGGCCCGGTGCCGGGAGCTGGAAGGGAAACCGACTCAATTGCCGGAGGAAGGCTATCACGGAGACTATGTCCGCGATGTGGCCAAAACGTATCTGGCCCAGCATCCTCAGGGAGTGGATGATCCTGGGACGATCATTTCTTTCGCTCTGCGCCATCTGCAGCAGGAGATTGACAGGGACTTACAGGACTTTGGCGTCCGGTTTGATTCCTGGTTCAGCGAGGCCAGCGTCGTCCAGAAGGGCCTGGTAGACAAGTATGTGGCGCTTTTGAAAGAGAAAGGGTTTGTCGAAGAATATGAGGATGCGGTTTGGTTCGTTAATCCCGCTGAACACGAAGAGCAGCGTGACCATCCCTCCAGTGCGTCCAAGGAGGATGGTCTGGCCGCCACTAAAAAAGGGCAGCCAGATAAGGATCGCGTCCTTAAACGCCGGGACGGAAGGTGGACCTATTTCGCGACAGACATTGCCTATCACGCGGACAAATTTGAGCGCGGTTTTGACCGGCTGATCGATATATGGGGCGCCGATCATCACGGCTACGTTCCCCGCGTCAAAGGATCCGTTCAGGCGCTTGGGTTTGATCCCGGCAGACTGCATATTTTGCTCTATCAGCTTGTTTCGCTTTCCCGTAACGGCGTTCCCGTTTCCATGTCAAAACGATCGGGTGATTTTATTACTCTCCGGGAAGTCCTTGATGAGGTGGGGAAAGACGCCTGCCGCTTTTTCTTCGCGCTGCGCGGTCCGAACACAACTATGGACTTCGATCTCGAACTTGCGAAGAAGCATTCTAACGATAACCCGGTTTATTACCTGCAGTATGCGCACGCCCGCATATGTTCGATCTTCCGGCAGCCGGACGCAGCCGGCAGCGTGCTGGAAGCCGATCTGGGCAGGCTGCAGGAAAAGGAAGAGCGCGATCTGATGCGCCGGTTGAGTTCTTTTGAGTCTGTTCTGCGGGTGTGTATCCGGGAAGATTCTCCGCATCCCCTGGCGACGTATCTCCTGGACCTTTGCCGCCAGTTTCATCACTTCTACGATCATCACCGGGTGCTGGGAGAAGAAAGAACTCTCACTCTTGCCCGTCTTGCGCTTATCGCCGCTGTCCGTGAAGTGCTGCGAAGCGGCCTTGCCCTGCTCGGAGTATCTGCCCCGGAAAGCATGTAAAGTGGGTGTCATTCCCGAAATCCGTAATCGGGAATCCAGTTAATAAAGAGGTCCTCCATTGATGGATCCCCGCTTACGACACGCGGGGATGACGAATTGGGATATCAGGCTTCTACTGGTTCGGGGGATTTTGCTACAGGCAGGCGAATAATAAATTTGGTTCCAAGTCCTACCTCGGATTTGACTTCAATAGTGCCGTCATATTTCCGCACGATGTCACTGATAATGCTCAAGCCGAGGCCGGTGCCCTTCCCGGGTTCCTTGGTGGTGAAAAAGGGATTAAATATTTTTTCCTGGATTTCGGGGGGAATGCCTGCTCCCGTATCCTGAACGGAAATGCAGATCCAGTCTTTGTTAGCCACGTTTTCTGCGGCGGTACGTATGGTGATGATGCCGCCGCCCGGCATGGCGTCGATGGCATTCGTGCAGAGGTTCAGGATGATCTGCTGGATCTCACTGCGATGCCCCTGGAAAAAGAGATCGTCATGGAAATCCGACAGCATCTTAACAGGGGTTTTCTGAGCTGCGAGTTTGGCAAGCACCATAGCGTCTTCAATAACTTCATTAATGTGAAAGACTTCCTCGTTTTTCGGTATTCGCGAGAAGCGCAGCAGGTTATCTACAAGTTCGTTGCAGCGGTTTCCGCAGCGCAGAATAGTCTGCATAATGGGCTTGAGGGGATCGTCTTCTTTCAGCGAAGCGATAATTTCTCCGGTATAGCCAACCACCACGCATAACGGGTTTCTGATTTCATGAGCGAGCGCGCCGGAGAGGTGCCCCATGGCGCTCATTTTTTCGGCCTGAATCAGATCCTCCTCTTTCTTCCTCAGTTCAATCACGGCCTCATCGCGTTCTGCCATAAGGCGAGTGGCGCTTCGCGTAAGAGTTTGAACTTTCTGGCGTGTCTTCTCGGTTTCCTCAGCAAGATAGCTGGTTAGAAGGGCGAGAATGAAAAAGAAGGGGAAGCGCAAAAGCAGCCTTGAATCCGTCAGATCCATGCGATTCCGGTGGAGGGTCAGCACGGTATAAAGGATGCTGCTGAAAAAAGCGATAACGAAGGTATCTTTAACGCGTTTGCTGAGCGTGGCAAGGTAGACAATGGAAAAACAGGTCAGGAAAAGATTTGAATCCAGTCCTACGGACCCATAGAGAATAATGCCGACGATGACCAGATCAAAGAGAAATATACCGGCCCTCCAGCGGATTTTCGGGTATATTGTCAGGGCAACATTGGAAAGCGCGTAAAGGCCGGTCATGGCCAGAGGGAAGAACATTTGTCCCCACTTGCCGGTTTCAGGAATGTACAGGCTGAAAAACAGCAGATTCATGCAGACCAGCCAGCGCAGCCAGATCAGCGCTGCCGAGTCTGCGGAATAAATCGGGGTTCTCAATGTCTGGCTCAGCCGTTTAAAGGTATCTTTTAATCCCAGCATACGACATAAGCTAGCTTGGAAATGTCGTTTTGGCAAGTGAAATTTTTATCCTTATAATGGGTACATCAGATGAAAAGCGCGAGCTGGAATCGATTTGCGGATAAAGCCCTAAAAGGGACGGTTTTGAGCCGGGAAGAATCCAGTCTGGTTCTGGGATCTTCTCCTTCGGAAACTGCTTCCCTGGTCGCGGCAGCGTACAGGGTGCGTCATAAATATTTCGGCAACCGGATTAAGCTCAATTACCTGGTCAATGCCAAAAGCGGTAATTGCCGGGAAGACTGTCATTATTGTTCGCAATCCAGGTCCTCAAAAGCGTCTATAAATAAGTATCCATGGATAACGTCGCAGGAAATGATTGCCATGGCTGAACGCGCCATAGCGCTCCATGCAGGGAGATTCTGCATTGCTGCGTCCGGGCGCAAACCGAACGCGGCGGAATTGACGCATATTCTCGGATGCGTTAAAGCTGTTCGGAAAAAATATCCGCGTCTCGAGATCTGCTGTTCTCTGGGGCTGCTGGAACCGGACCAGGCGGAGGCCCTGAAGCATGCCGGCGTCCATGCAGTAAATCACAATCTGAACACAAGCGAGCGTTTCCATAAGCAGATATGCGCTACGCACACTTATGCGGACCGCGCAGCCACCGTGCGCAGGCTTCATGCCGCCGGGCTGTCCGTGTGCTGCGGGGCGCTTCTCGGCATGGGGGAGACCGAGGAGGATATCATCGATCTGGCTTATGCCCTGCGCGAAATGAAGGTGGAATCCCTTCCCGTGAACTTTCTTATGCCAGTGGACGGCACGCCGCTTGCCGGCAGGGACGGACTTAGCCCCACGCGATGCCTGAATATTTTGTGCCTATATCGCTTTTTAAATCCGGAAGCGTCCCTGCGCATTGCCGGAGGGCGTGAAATCCATCTTCGTTCGCTTCAGGCAATGGCGCTGTACGTGGCGAATTCCATTTTTATAGGTGATTACCTGACTGCAAAAGGGCAGCCTGTGGAAGCGGATTTGGCCATGATCCGTGATCTGGGATTTGAAATCGAAGGAGATTCCAAGTCATGAAAACTGTTCTTATCACCGGAAGTTCGCGGGGGATAGGCGCCGAACTGGCCAAAGCTTTCGGAACTGCGGGTTATGCCGTGGGGATTAACTGCCGGGAGCAAATTGATCAGGCAAGAGCCGTCGAGAAAGCGATCAATTCCGTGGGGAACAAGGAAACTGCCGTATTCCAGGCCGACGTCCGTGATTCACTCAAAGTCCGGCAGATGATGGACGCTTTCATCCAGCGCTGGAAGCGGCTGGATGTGCTGATCAATAACGCGGGCATAAACCGGGACCGGACGATCCTCAAAATGACAAACGGGGAATGGAACGACGTAGTCGACGTTAATCTTTCCGGAGCATTCTGGTGCCTGCGCGAGGCGTCCCGGGTCATGGTGGAACAAAAATCCGGAGCCATCATAAACATCGCATCGATTGTCGGAATCCGCGGCGGTGTTGGCAATGCCAATTACGCCGCGGCCAAGGCGGGGCTCATAGGTCTGACCAAGGGAGCGGCCAGAGAACTGGGGCGGCTGGGCATCCGCGTGAACGCGGTACTTCCCGGGTTTCACGAGACGGATATGTCCGCGGCGATGCCCCGGGAACTGAAAGAAAAGGTAATTGCCGAACACGTAATGGGACATTTCACCCGCTACGAAGATCTGGCGGCGTTCGTGCGTCAGGTAGCGGAAAACCAGAGTATATCCGGACAGATACTGAGTGCGGATTCGAGGATTTTTTGATGTCCGTAGAGATCGCCATAACCGGGATGGGAGTCTGTTCGCTTCTGGGCGACGGCATAGAAGCCAACTGGAAGGCTCTGCGTCAGGCGGAAAGTCATGAAAGGTCTCAGGAAATAATTGCCGGCTGGCCGCGCACCCAGGAACTTTCTTTGAAAGCGGTTAAAGAAGCTCTGGCCGGCGCGGGACTGTTGGATGGGGAAAAGCTCAGGGGGGTTGATCCCCAGCGTTTTGGCTGTACCTTCAGCGCTTCCAAACCCTTATTTTTATCTGTGGAAGGTCCGGATGGAAGGGTGGTCCCGCCTGATGCCATCAACCAATGGATTAAAGAGCAATTCGGTTTCTCCGGTGAGTCGCGCAATGTGATCGCAGCGTGCGCCACCGGAGCTTATTCGGTGGCAATGGCCGCCTCATGGCTCGAGCAGGGCTTGTGCGATGCCGTGGTCGCCGGATCCGTAGAACCGTATCCAAATGCTCTCATCCAGGCGGGTTTTCAACAGATGGGTGTTTTGACCAAAGAATCATGGATGCGTCCCTTTGACAGCAGGCGGTCAGGGTTTGTTTTCGGCGAAGGGGCGGGGGCGATTGTGCTTGAAACTGTGGAAAACGCCCGTGCGCGTGGTCAGGAGCCGCTTGCGCTTCTTTCCGGCTGGGGGCTTGGAACAGATCCCAATAATGCCATCGCTTTTAATTCCAGCGGGCAGTTTATAGCGGATGTTATCCAGAAATCACTGGGACACAGGTCGCTTTCAGCGAGGATGGTAGGACATGTTAACGCGCACGGGACGGCTACCAGGCTGAATGACCGTATTGAGACTCAGGCGCTGATGAAGGCATTCGGCAGCCACGCTCAAAAACTGATGATTTCGGCAACAAAATCGAGCACAGGGCACATGCTGGGCGCTGCCGGGAGCGTGGAATTTATATATACGGTGCTGGCTCTGCGCAGTCAGTTCATACCGCCGACGCTCCATCTCAGCCATGTGGATCCCGATTGCCCGCTGGATTACACGCCGCTTGAGGGCCACAGGGCAAAATTCGATCACGCATTGTCGCTTTCCTTCGGCTTCGGCGGCCCCATTGCTTCGCTGGTGGTAAGCAGAGGATGATCCTATTTAGACTCCTTCCCCCCCTTGAGGGGGAAGGTGGGGATGGGGGGTGAATGAAAACTTTTGCCAGACAGTTAAGACGAAATCTTACTGACGCTGAAAAACGTTTGTGGCAGGAACTCCGAATGCATCAAATGCTTGGGCTCCGCTTTCGTAGACAGCATCCAATCGGCAGGTACATTGTGGACTTTGTCTGTTTGGAAAAGAAACTTATTATCGAACTTGATGGTGGGCAACATGCTGAATCGATTTGTGATCAAGATCGAGATCAATGGCTTAGAGAACGTGGTTATAACGTCAAAAGGTTCTGGAATAATGAGATTTTTGAAAACATCGAAGGAGTAAAGGAAAAAATTGTTGAAGCATTAAACCCCCCACCTCCATCCTCCCCCTCAAGGGGGGAGGAAGTTTAATATGACCTGGATTAAAAGAGAGTTGACGGATCTTTCCGCGCGGTCCCTGCGCCGCGAGCTGCGCTGCATCGATAAAATCGACAAGGCCCGCCTTATTATTTCCGGCAAAACTTACGTTAACTTTTCTTCAAACAATTATCTGGGGCTGGCCACGCACCCGAAAGTCATCGAAGCCGTACGCGAAGCTGCGGTTATCTGGGGGGCGGGAGCCACGGCCTCGCGGCTGATCAGCGGATCAACAGCGATTCATTCCAGGCTGGAACGCGCGCTGGCAGGTTTTCTTAAAAAAGAAGCGGCGCTGCTTTTCCCCAGCGGGTATATGGCGAACCTGAGCGTGGTAACCTCGCTTGCCGGGCAGGGAGATGCAGTCATAGCGGACCGTCTGAACCACGCCTCTCTGATTGATGCAGTGCGGCTTTCCGGCGCGCGCCTTTTCGTTTATGAACACAGCGATCCGGTTTCTGCGGAAAAAGCGCTGATCCGTGCCAGGTCCTACAGGCGGCGCCTGCTGATGACAGACGGCCTTTTTTCCATGGACGGTGATTTCGCGCCCCTGAAAGAACTTTCGAGCCTGTGCCGCCGTTATGATGCTGTAGGGATGGTTGATGACGCTCACGCGCTGGGAATATGGGGAGACGAAGGACGGGGAGTAGCTTCATTATTGGATACTGAATGGCTGCTTGTCGGAACATTATCCAAAGCGCTTGGTTCCCAGGGAGGATTTGTGTGCGCTTCGAGCCCCGTGATCGATCTGCTCGTGAACCGCGCCAGGCCTTTTATATTTTCCACGGGACTTTCCCCGCTCTGTGTTGCCGCTGCGCTGCAGGCGCTTAGCCTGATTCAGGAAGATGCCGGACCCCGTGAACGGGTGAAGGAATTATCTATGATTTTGCGCAACGGCCTGAAAAAGCGGGGATGGAATATGCTCGGTTCAGAAAGCCAGATTATTCCAGTGCTTATCGGGGAGACCGGTAAAACTCTGGAAACTGCGGAAAGACTGATGCAGGCGGGAATTTATGCACCGGCAATCCGGCCGCCCACCGTGCATTCAGGCGAATGCCGGATAAGGTTCTCTGTTACCGCGGATCATACGGAGGCTGATGTGTATCGATTGATGGAAGTTCTCGATAAACCCCTTCCCCCCTTGAGGGGGAAGGGTGGGATGGGGGGTAATCCCCCGCCTCCATCTTCCCCATCAAGGAGGGAGGAGGTCAGATGACTAAAGGACTTTTCATCACAGGTACCGATACAGGCGTTGGGAAAACCGTAGTCGCGGGCGGGATCATAGCGCTTCTTAAATCCTGGGGCGTGAAAGTTGCGCCCATGAAGCCGCTGGCTTCAGGCGACCGCAATGACGCCGGGATTCTGCTTCAAGCCGCTGGAATCAAAGAATCGCTGAGCGTTATTAATCCGATGCACTTTAAAGCGCCTCTTGCCCCTTCTGTGGCCGCCGCTCTTGAGCGCAGGCGCGTGGAAATGGACAAGATCTACAGCGCTTACTGGTATCTCCAGAAACATTACGACATGGTCGTTGTAGAAGGCATAGGCGGCGTTAAGGTCCCGCTCGGTGAATCCACTTATGTCGTTGATTTAATTCACGCCCTGCGCCTGCCGACCATTATTGTGGCTGCTAATCGTCTGGGAATGCTGAACCACACGCTGCTGACTCTGGATGCTCTGGATAAATCCAAAGTGGAAGTCATGGGCGTTCTGATTAACGGTTTCGGACCGCGGGGCACGGCAGAACTGAGCAACCCCGAAGCGCTCGAAGATCATCTTTCCGTTCCGCTTCTAGGCGAGCTAAAGAAGCTCCGCTCTATCGAGCCGTCTGCCGCCGCCTCAGCGCTTAAAAAACTGCCGCGGTTAATAAAAGATTTGAGAAGATTGACAGGACTATGAACCGGTTCTCCGGCTCGCGTTTAGCCCGTTGGGACAAGCGCCACATATGGCATCCCTTCACACAGCATACAGAGTGGGAAAGTCGCGAGCCGTTCGTCGTCGAATCAGGCGACGGCGTATGGATCAGGGATCAGAATGGCCGCAGGGTAATAGACGGTGTTTCCTCGCTCTGGGTCAATGTCTGGGGACACCATCGCAAAGAACTGGATCAGGCGATTATCCGCCAGCTGAAAAAGATTTCCCACTGCACCTTCCTGGGGCTTTCACATGAGCCCGCCATACTGCTTGCCAGACGTCTCCTTGAAATTGCGCCCAGAGGATTGACCCGCGTTTTTTATTCGGATAACGGCTCCACTGCGGTGGAAGTGGCGCTCAAGATGGCTTATCAGTACTGGCAACTGCAATTAATTTCCTCCCCCCTGGAGGGGGAGGATGGAGGTGGGGGGGATGTAAGTATGAAAACACGAACCCCCCATCCCATCCTTCCCCCTCAAGGGGGGAAGGCGTATAAGTCAAAATTCGTTTCCCTGAAAGAAGGATATCACGGAGATACTCTGGGTTCGGTTTCCGTCGGCGGAGTCGACATGTTCCATGAGCGTTTCCGCGGACTTCTATTCAAGGGGTTTCAGGTCAAGCCGGGGGATTCCCGGGAAATTGAGAAGGTTTTAAAGAATCATCACCGTGAAATCGCCGCTGTTGTCATGGAACCGCTCATACAGGGAGCTTCCGGAATGCTGGTCATGCCCAAAGGCTATCTCAGGCATGTGGCTCGCCTCTGCCGGAAATACAACGTTCTGTTGATCGTTGATGAAGTGGCAACAGGATTTGGCCGCACAGGCACAATGTTCGCCTGTGAGCAGGAAGGGGTTTCCCCGGATTTGCTCTGCATAGCCAAAAGCGTCACCGGAGGGTACCTGCCTCTTGCTGCCACGCTTACAAGCGAAAAGATATACCGTGCTTTCCTGGGGAAGTTTGACGAATTCAAGCACTTCTTTCATGGCCATACCTATACTGCCAATCCTCTTGCCTGCGCTGTTGCGCTGGCGAATCTTGAGCTATACCGGAAAGAAAAGCTGCTGCATAAAATACGGCAGCGTACGAAGGAGCTTGCTGCGGGCCTGGAACCGTTGAAAGCCCATCCTCATGTGAAGGAAATCAGACAGGTCGGGCTTATGGCAGGAATCGAATTGATTAAGGATAAAAAAAGGGGAATTCCTTACGAACCGGGGAAGCGCATGGGTATGGCGGTTTGCGACGCTGCCCTGCAAAAAGGCGTATGGCTGCGTCCTCTGGGCGATGTTATAGTCATCATGCCGCCGCTAGCCATATCCGCCAAGGAACTCCAGATCGTCATCCGCGCTGTTACAGAAGCCATCCGGGAAATAACCGCCTAGTTTGCTCAGTTGGGTCACACCCGTGCGATGCGTTATATTTGAGATTTGTGAGCTTTGGGATCAAACCCCAATAGCGCACTCATTTATTGGGTTGTACTGGTCCGCAGAAGAGCCAAAAATTCGGCAGGCGTAACTATGTGTATGTTTTCGTAGGATTTGATTGGCAGAAGATCCGCTGCGTCTCCGGTGACAAGAAGATGAGCGCTACCGGCAATCGCCGTAGCGATGAATTTGTTGTCATCCGGATCCTTGGAAATTTTAACTTCTGGAAGTTGAACAGCAAGTTCCGCTTTTTCCCACAGGATCAACGTATTGGTCTACAAATTTGGATTTAGA
>CAZSAL010000056.1:0-16638 GCA_964604825.1 uncultured Elusimicrobia bacterium | reverse complement strand
CCCCAGATCCTTTATTATCAATGGTTTTGGAGTCACAACTGGCGAAGTTGGGTTAACATTCCAGCCATTTTGCCGATTTGCTTTGCGGCCCGTAAAGCCAGCGGAATACGGCAGCAGGCCCCTGCGGAGCCAGAGCTTCCAGTTCCTTGCGCTCCTGCGAATTGGCCGGAATGCGGGCGTTTTCCTGGTGATCGAAAGTATCAGGTCTAGGAATGGGCTGGCCTTGCGGCGCAAACCCAAAGGCGCGCATGACCCGGGACTGCTTGTCGAGGTTCCCTTCACCCTGACCCGCCTCACCCTCCCCTCTCCCTTGGGGAGAGGGTGGTCGAAGACCAGGTGAGGCAAGAGATGACCCTGGGGTATGACCGCCTGTAGTCGGGGCGACGGAGTTATCGGCCATAGCCTCTGCCATTTGCCTGAACCACTGGCTTAAAGCCGTTTTCCCTTGCCCCTTGTCAGCTATGTGAAACGACCATGAAGGGAACTGGGGTCCATTACCTTGTCCAAACTTATGATTACCGTACTCAGGCTCCCAGACTCCCATTCCTGGCTGAGCCTTTGACATTAAGGAAGGCCAGAAAGAGGCCAATGGGTCGGGAATACTTCCACCCCCACCCCCTCCCTCCCCCCTCGAGGGGGAGGGTGCAGGGTAGGGGGCGGTTTTGTGCTGGAGGATTGAGTTTACGAGGTTGCGGGTCTTATCGCGTGTCGGGCCTTTCTTCACGATATGGTCTGCCACATTATCCTGAAGTTCCTGCGTGGGTAGACGGAGCAGTTCTGCAGCGTGTTCCGGAGTGATTATCCGCCGGCGGATATTTTCCTTTATTTTTTCAGAAAGCTCTAAAAGACGCATCGTTTCTGAAACGTGACTTTTTGATTTTCCTGTAATTTTGGCTATCTGGTCCTGGGTCCAGTAGCCGGGATCAAGCTTTGCCAGCGTATTCAGGCCTTCCGCTTCCGAATCTCTTTAGTTGTACGGCTGAGAACTCCCTCTCCCCCAAGACGTCTGTGGGGAGAGGGCTGGGGCGAGGCAGTTAACGGGTTCCGTCAATCTCGCCGCTCAACTAAAGAGATTCCGTGGGTTTCATCCAGAAGCTGAGTCCAATCGGCGACTCGGGAGATCTTATTCGCGCGGGCGCGAAAAGCCGCGGCATTCGGAAGGCCTTTCACATAGTACGGCACGATTTTTCTCAGGCGCAGCAGCCCCGCACGTTCCCCGTAATGTTCCGCAGCCAGGAGAACATGGCGGCGCAGAGTTTCCAGCTTTTCGGAAAAACCCGGGGCCGGAAGCCTTTTACCGGTTTTGAGGTAATGCCGGATCCTTTTAAAAATCCCCGGATCGCCGATCGCTCCCCGCCCGATGGAAACGCCGGAGCATTTTGAAATCTTAAGGAAAGTTTCCGCATCTTCCGGGGCAGTCACCCCGCCGTTGCCTATGACGGGAATCTTTACGGATTCAACCACTTGCGACAAGCCTTCCCAGTCCGGACAGCCGAAATGGCGCCGCGAGGCCGGTCTCGCGTGCACTATAACTCCGGCAATACCGCAATTTTCTGCAAGCCTGGCGAGAGCAGGAGCCAGCCGCTCATTCTCACGCAGGCCGATGCGGATCTTGACGGTCACCGGGATTTTGACTGATCGCACCACGGCGCTCAGGATATCCGCGAAACGCTTTTCATCTTTCAAAAGCGCCGCGCCTGAATGAGTTTTAGTGATCTTCGGCGCCGGGCATCCCGCGTTAATATCAATCAGGTCCGCGCCAAGATCATCAATTTTCTTCGCAGCTTCTGCCATGGTTTCCGGATCTGCGCCAAAAATTTGCCAAGAGACCGGATGCGTGTCGGCGGAAAACCGCAACATCCGCAGGGTCTTTGCGTTCTGATGCTTAATAGCCAGAGCGGAAACCATTTCTCCACTCATCAGCGCCGACCCGCCCTGAGCGCAAAGTTTTAAGAATGGAGCATCAGTCACGCCCGCCATGGGAGACAGGATGATATTGTGATCCAGCCGCAGGGAACCCAGCATGATGGGATGGGACAACGACCGCCAGCGTTTTTTCATTCAGCTAACCGGCGATAGGGATTTTCCAGCCGCCGCCGAGCGCCTTATAGAGCTGGACGATGTTCAGCAGCTGGTTGAGCTGAATTTGAACGAGGGTGTTTTCCGCGGGGTAAAGCTGCTGCTGTGCTTCCAGCACTTCAAAGTAGCTGGCCTTGCCCGCCACATAGCGCTCAAGAGACACCTCAACGGCATCTTCGTAGGCTTTTACGGATTTGGACTGCTCCTTGAGAGATTCTGCCAGCTTTACCCGCGAAATCAACGCGTTAGAGACGTCCTGGAAAGCGTTCAGTGCCGTCTGCTGGTAGTTCAGCTTCGCCTCGTCCCAGGCTGCATGGGATTGACGGAGTTCTCCGGTGAGAAGTCCTCCTGTAAATATCGGACCGGAAAGGGTGCTGGCAACAGACCAGTCCTGATTATCCTGCGCCGTAAGTTTGGAAAGCTCCGGGCTGACGCCGCCGAAAAGAGAAGTCAGGCTGATGTTGGGAAGGAAATTGCCGATCGTAGCTCCCACATTGGCGTTTGCCGCGCGGACAAACTCTTCAGCCTGGCGTATGTCCGGACGGCGTTCCAAAAGAGCGGAAGGAAGCCCTGCAGGCACCTGCTCAGGCATTGTCTGCTGAATCAGAGTGGATTTTCGCGGGACCGGCCCGGGAGCGCGGCCAAGCAGTATATTGATTTCGTTTTCCTGGATCTGTATTTGTCCTTCTATATCAGGCACTTGCGCCGCTACTTCGGATAGAGCCGCCTGCCCGCGCGAAGTCTCTAGCCTTGATGCTATGCCCCGTTCCAGGCGCTGGGTGAAGATATCCAGGCTCTTCTGGAAAGAATCCTGCGTACGTTTGGCAATCACCAGATCCTCGTCCAGAGCAAGCAATTGAAAATAGCTCTGCGCTACAGCGCTCACCAGAGTGATCGCTACCGCGCGGCGGCCTTCTTCGCTGGCCAGATACTGCGCGCGCGCTGATTCGTCAAGGCGCCGCAGCTTGCCCCACAGGTCAACTTCCCAGGAAGCAGTGAAGGCTGCAAAATAAGCGTTGTTGGTAGTTCCCAGGTTCGGGCTTGGGCTTCCAAGAAAGGAATTTTTCCCCCGGGCAGCGATGCCCTGATATCCGATCTGCGGGATTAATGCGGAGCGGGCCTGCTGGGCAATGGCCGCGGCCTGCTCGAGACGTGCGGTTGCGATGCGCAGGTCATAGTTGTTCTCCAGCGCGGTGCGCACCAGGTCTTTGAGCGTATCGTCCTTGAACAGGTCATACCAGGCAAGGTCTGCAAGCGAGGCGTTTTCTGCCGCTGCCTGGGCGCGGAATGCCGCAGGAATTTCCGGAGCTTGCCTGTGGTAATTCGGGCCCACAGCACAGCCCGCAGTCAACAGTGATAAGACCACGCACAAAATCCGTCTGGCCCTGTTCATTTCCCCGCCTCTGCCGTCGTCCGTTTTCCGGATATTTTTTCAATCACATAGAAAAGCATCGGGATCAGAACTATAGCAATTGCTGTGGCCGCAAGCATCCCGCCTATTACGCTGGTGCCCATTACCCGTCTGGCTATGGCTCCTGCGCCGCCTGCCATTGCCAGAGGCAGGCATCCGAGGATAAAGGCCAGCGACGTCATCAAAATCGGCCGCAGGCGCAGGCGCGCGCCCTCAAGCGCGGCTTCCATCAGCTCCCTGCCCTTTTCGTGCTCGGACTTGGCAAATTCCACGATCAGTATGGCGTTTTTCGCGGCCAGCCCGATTAGAACGATCAGGCCGATCTGCGCGTAAATATTGTTTTCAATATTCACAAGAAAAGAAGGAAGGACCAGTCCCGAGCAGAAGCGCCGCAGGTACAGCGCGCCAAACGCGCCGAACACTGCTACAGGCGTGCCGAGCAAAACGCTGAAAGGCAGCGACCAGCTTTCGTAAAGCGCGGCCAGAATCAGGAATACGAATATAAAGGAGAGGGCGAAAATCACCGAAGCGGGAACGCCGTGGCGCGCCTGCTGCTCCTGGTACGACATTCCGCTGTAGTCAAAGCCCATGCCCTGCGGCATGGTCTGCGCAAAGACTTCCTCCAAAGCGCGGACAGCCTGTTCGCTCGAATACCCCGGCGCTGCCGTGGCATTGATCTGCGCGCAGCGGTACATATTGTGACGCATTGTAAATTCCGGGCCTGTGCGCTGCTCAACGCGCGCCAGGGCGGAAAGAGGTATGGCGTTTCCGTTCCTGTTGCGCACATAAAACCGCCCCAGCTGGGAAGCATCCTTCCGGTAATCTCCTTCGGCTTCCACATAGACCTGCCACTGGCGTCCGAAGCGGTTGAAATAATTGACGAAAGCCCCGCCCATGAACGCCTGCAGGGTCCCGTACACCTGGGAAAGGTCCACTCCCTGCGCCATGGCCCGGTCGCGGTCAACGTCCACAAATACCTGCGGCACATGCGGCAGGAACACGGTCATTACCCGCTCAATCTCGGGACGCTTCTGCGCGGCCTGCATAAATTTTTGGGTATTGTCCGCAAGGAAGGAGATGTCCTGTCCTGTGCGGTCTTCAAGCAGGAAAGTTACGCCTCCGGAATTGCCCACTCCGGGAATTGCCGGCGGCGAAAAAAGGAAAGCTGTACCGCGCATGTACGGATAAAACTTCAGGTTCAGCTGGGCGCTGATGGCCGCGGCTTTCTCCGCCAGTTTATCCCGCCTGGACCATTCCTCTAACTGAACGAAGAAAAGCGCGGTGTAGGTCTGCTTTACCTGGCTCAGCAGGCTGTAGCCTGCCGCGGTAGTGCAGCTTTTTACTCCCGGCATTTCTCTGATCATTTTTTCAATCTCAAGAGCGGCCTGGTCTGTTTTCTGCAGAGAAGAGGCGTCCGGCAGTTGAAGGGAACCGAACAAATAGCCTTCATCCTCTTCCGGCAAAAATCCGGATGGCAGGCGCCAGCCAAGTATGGCCGCGGCCACAGAGAGGGCCGCCAGGATTCCGATTCCGAGAGCGATTTTGCGGATCATTGTCCGGCATATGCCTACGTATCCGTCAGTGGCGCGGCGGAAGGCGCTGTTAAAGGCCGCGTAAAATTTTCCCAGCGGGCCGGATGCCGCGCCTTTCGGCCGGAGCATCATGGCTGCCAGCGCGGGACTTAACGTAAGAGCGTTAAATGCGGAGAGAAGTACGGAAACCGCGATCGTAACCGCAAACTGCTGATAAAGCCTGCCGGTTATTCCCGGAATAAAAACTGTCGGAAGGAAAACTGCCGCAAGCACAAGGGCAATGGCCACCACCGGGCCGGAGACTTCCTCCATTGCCTTGAAAGACGCATCCTTCGGAGAAAGTCCCGCCTCAATATGATGTTCCACGGCTTCCACAACTACGATAGCGTCGTCCACAACCAGGCCTATGGCTACGACCATTCCCATGAGCGCGATCGGGTTGATGGAAAAGTGCAGAAGCGGAAAAAAGGCAAAAGTTCCGATAAGGGAAACCGGGACCGCGATCATGGGAATCAAGGTTGCGCGCCAGCCCTGCAGGAACAGGAAGACCACAAGAATAACCAGCCCCATTGCTTCAAGAAGAGTCCAGGCTATTTCAGTGATGCCTTCGGTTACCGGCAGAGTGGTGTCGAGCGCGGTTTCATACTTCAGATCAGTAGGGAATGAATGGGACGCTTCTTCCATAAGCCGTTTGGCGCCTTTTGCGGCATCCAAAGCGTTGGTTCCAGGCAACTGATAAAGAAGAAGCAGGGCCGCGGGCTTGCCGTTGAAATGCCCCATTATGCTGTAATCCTGAACTCCCAGTTCCAGGCGCGACACGTCGCCAAGCCGCACCAGAGAACCGTCAGGATTTGCCCGGACCACGATCTTTTGAAATTCCTCCGGAGTTTCCAGGCGCCCCTGGGCGCGCACTGAATAGGTGTTTTCCTGTCCTGGCGGCGCTGGTTCGCCGCCGATCTGTCCAGCAGGATTGACTGTGTTCTGTTTCTGAATAGCTGTGACTATGTCTACTATGGTGAGATTGAGCTTCGCCAGAAGATCAGGCCTTACCCAGCAGCGCATGGCATACTGGCCGGCGCCGAATACGGTGACGCTCGCTATTCCCTTCACGCGCGTGAGCTGGTCATTCAGGTTGATATAGGCATAATTGGCAAGGAAAGCGGAATCCCGTGTGCCGTTGGGGGAGTAAAGCGCGAAAACCAGCAGCGGCGACGACTGTGATTTCTGCACGGTAACGCCCAGTGCGCGGACATCCGGGGGCAGGCGCGGTTCCGCCTGGGCTTCGCGCATCTGAGAGAGAATCTGGTCTGTGTTGGGATCGGTTTTTACGCCGAAATCAACCGTGGTGGTGAGCGATCCGTCGTTGGCGCTCAAAGACTCCATATAGTTCATGTTGTCCACGCCGCTCATCTGCTGCTCGATCGGCGTGGCAACTGCCTGCTCCACTGTCAGGGCATCTGCTCCGGGATACGCGGCCTGGACGCGCACTTCCGGAGGCACGATGTCCGGATACTGCGCCACCGGCAGGCTGATCATGCAGATCAGGCCGATGATTACGGTTATTATCGCGATGACTATGGCAATTATCGGATGGCGGATGAAATACTTAGCCATCAGTGACTGGTTTTACCCGAAGCGAGGAGCCCTGCATCTTTATAAGGAAGACAGTGCACGATCTCGTTGTCATGCACCTTCATTATTCCTTCGGCCACCACGCGCTCGCCTGCCTTCAGTCCGCCGGCGATTACGACGCCCGTGGCTGACAAGTCCCCGGTGGTTACGCTGCGCATGTGGACTACACCGGACGCATCGATGACCGCGACCTGCCGGGAGCCCTGCATTTCCATGACTGCTGAGGCGGGAACCACCAGCGCGCCTTTGACAGTTTCCGGCAGACGCACGCGGGCGAACTGTCCGGGTCGCAAAATGTAATCCGGGTTCGGGAAGGCCAGAACCACCTGGAAAGTACCGGTATTAGGATCTTCCTGGTTATTAAAAGAATAGCAGCGCCCCTTACGCGCGTAAACGGATCCGTCTCCGAGAACCAGATCGAAGCGGGCATCCTTGATAAAGCGCTCACGCGAGGCGTTGGTGGTATACTGCCTGATATAGTTAAGGTACTGCTGCTCGCTAACGCTAATATTTGCCTTGGCAGGATCGATCTGTGTAACGGTAGTCAGAACCGTGGAAGGCCCAATAAGGTCTCCTATGTGCACGTTTGAAAGTCCGGCTACACCGTCTACAGGAGCGACGACACGGGTGAAATCCAGGTCAAGTTGCGCACGGTCAAGTTCAGCCCTGGCAGCCAGATTGGAGGACACTGCCTGGTCAAGCTCCTGCTTGCTGATGGCGTCTGTTGCTGCCAGTGGCGTGTAGCGCTTGACATCCGATGCTGTCTGGTCATATTTGGCCTTGACCTGGTCGTAGGCGGCCTGAAATTGGCGCGGATCGATCTGGAAAAGAAGAGCGCCTTTTTTAACCTTTTCCCCTTCCTTGTAATTCTGGGCAAGCAGATAACCGCTTACCTGCGCGCGGATCTGAGCATTCACGTTGGCGTCAAGCGTGGCGACCCATTCCACATAGACATCCACGTCGCGGGGGACCAGTTCCAGCACGCCAACGTCGGGCGGCGGCAGGGTGAATTGTTTCTTGCGGCAGGATACGGTAAGGAAAGCCAGAGCAAACAATACGGGGCACAATCGGTGCGAGAATGCGTTCACGGTAACCATCCTACTATAGGTATTTATTCCTGTCTATACTGCGGAACTTTCCCCTTTTTATATGAATTATCTTCTCTTTTCAATAGATTTTTGGGTTTACGCCGTACCGAAGCGTTACCAGCATTTCACCAGCAGATTGGCATCTGCTTTAAGAGCGAGGTTCGACTGTTTCCCGTGCTTTAAACGATAGTACCCGGCCGCCGCGATCATGGCAGCGTTATCCGTACAAAAGGCAGGATGAGAAAGATAAAGACGCAAGTGGTTTTCGACTGTCGCTTCTTCGAAAACCCGTCGGAGCCGCGAATTAGCGGCGACTCCTCCGCCCACAACAACCGAATTCAGCCGATGCAGACGCGCCGCATTCATGGTCTTTTTCACAATCACTTCAACCACGGCTTCCTGGAAGGATGCGCAGATATCGGGAATCCGCCGTTCCCATCCCGTATTAGCATTCAGATAATTGGCCACAGCGGTCTTAATGCCGCTGAACGAAAAGTCATGAGTACCCGGCATCCAGGCGCGAGGGAACGATATGGCTGTGGGATTCCCTTTCATGGCCATCCGGTGGATCGAAGGACCTCCGGGAAACGACAATCCCATAAGATTGGCGACTTTGTCGAATGCCTCGCCTGCGGCGTCGTCGCGCGTGCGTCCGAGCCTTTCGTACCTGCCATATCCTTTGAAAATAACAAGTTCCGTATGTCCTCCGGAAACGATTAACCCTAAGAAGGGTGGTTTAAGTTTTGGATGTTCGACCAGCCCGGCAAATAAATGACCTTCCAGGTGATTGACACCTATAACCGGAATACGGCGAACCCACCCCAGCGTACGCGCGGTCACTACTCCCACAAGAAGAGATCCGATCAGCCCCGGCCCGACTGTTACGGCAACACCATGAATCGGAACTCCGGCTTCTTCCAGAGCGCGGTCGATGATTTCATTGATTCTTTCCGCGTGGGCGCGGCTTGCCAGTTCCGGAACCACTCCCCTGAAAGGCCGGTGCACGGCAAGCTGGGAAGCCACGGAACTGGAAAGAAGCCTCCGGCCATCCGCAACAACCGCAGCCGCAGTCTCATCGCATGAGGTTTCAATGCCAAGAATATTCATCATTTAACAGAAACTATAGTAACTACAGGGCCTAGCAACGACAGGAACTGCAGTTGCTGTAGTTACTCGGCCCTGTTGTTACTTATATAAGGTGGAAAGCGTTACGAACTCTACTCCGTGTGCGCGGAATTTTGGAATTTCTTTGGACAGGGCATCCGCCAGATATTTCCTGCGGTAATGCCCGATGGCTATAGTGCGCCCGTATTTCAATGCCAACACAAGCACACCGTCAAGCTGATGCTGGATCGAACCGACATTATCGGCATTATCCAGAAAAGTTTCGTTTGCCAGGCAGGGGACTTTGTGCCGTCTGGCCGCGGCCAGCGCTACCGAATGAGGCGCGGTCCGCGAATCAAGAAAAAAGAGATTTTTTTCCTTTGTCCAGCGCATAACCAATTCCATCTTCGCCATATCGCTGGTGAAAGCCGATCCCATATGGTTATTGATGCCGTCGATCCCCGGAACGCTGGCGATATCCGCCTCAAACTGCTGATGAAGCTGCTCCGGAGTCATCTTAAGATAAAGCGCAGCATTCCCCGGATTATTATGCGCAAGATCAAAAGGTTCCATGGGCAGATGCAGAAGCACCCCAAATCCCAAACGTTTCGCCTTTAATGCAAGCGCCGCGCATCTCCTGTCGCGGGGAAGGATGGCGAACGTCAGAGGCACTCCCAGAGACTTGTAACGATCCATCGGCCTGAGATCGTAGGCGACGTCGTCGATTACGATTGCCACCTGTGGATGCGCGGATATTTTCGGCCCCTGAGCGAAAATAAGGCGTTCAAGAAGATGTCGCACCGTTGACATATCCAGCACGGTCGCGCCATCCGCCATGGACCGCATTGATACGACGAATCCCTTTTTTTTGGCAAGATTGCTTAACCGCGAGATTATAGTTTCGCGATCCTGCCCGGCGGATAAAACAACGCGCCGGGAAGATTCAATCCAGCGTATACCCCAGGCTTCATGTTCCTTTCGGAATTGTCCGGTAATCTGGGAGTCCGTAACACCGGACCCGTTTAAGATTTCGTTTACCGACGCCTCCAGTTTCCCGGTCAAAGGACGTTCATCGACAGGATGGCTCCTGATCCAAAAAAGCCATACACCTGTTCCTATCAATAAAAGAACTATTAAACGGCGGAATATTTTCCCGCCACTTTGTTTTTTCAATTTCAGCCTTTCATCTGCGACAGGATTTCCCGTGCCTTCAGCAGATCAGCCGCCCGTTCCAGGGTTTCATCCTGGATCTTTTCCTGTTTGGCTTCCTTGGGCTTTATGCCCACAAGCTGTTCCTCCTGCTGCTGCAGTTTGACTTCCACTTCGCGCGGGACATCGATGATGATATCAGGAATAATGCCGCCCTTCCCGGTCTTCTCATCACGGTGGAAGGTGCGTCCCACAGGGGTATAGTATTTAGCGGTAGTCAGGCGCAGGCCGCTGCCGTCTCCCAGAGGAATAACAGACTGCACGCTGCCCTTGCCGAAGGTTTCCATTCCCACGATAAGACCGCGGTGATGATCCTGCATGCATCCGGCGAAAATCTCGCTTCCGGATGCCGATCCTCGGTTGACCAGCACAACCATAGGCAGGGACTCAAAAGGAGCTTTCTCATCCGCATGGTATTCCTGGCGGGGCTGGCGGCGTCCTTCCGTGTAAACGATAAGCTTGTTTTGGCCGATGAACAGACGGCAGCTGTCAACTGCGACATTCAGCAGCCCGCCGGGATTATTTCGCAGGTCGACTATAAGGTTTTTCATGCCCTCGGTTTTCAGGCCCTTCAGCGCTTTTTCGAAATCCTGCGCAGACTGCTGGGTAAATTCCGTCATTCGCACGTAGCCGATATCGTCCTTGTACATCCTGGCCGTGATGCTTTCGACCTTAATAACCTCGCGAGTCATGGCGAAATCCTTCAGCTCATTTTCGCCTTCGCGGCCGATCGTAATCGTCACTTTGGACCCTGGAACGCCGCGCAGTTTTTTCACGGCGTCTTCAATCGTAATGTCCTGCGTGGTGTCGCCGCCGATTTTGATGATTTTATCGCCCGGCAGAATGCCCGCTTTGTAGGCAGGCGTGCCAGGAAGAGGAGTGATGACGGTAAGAAAGTTGTCCCGTATCGCAATGCGAATGCCGAGACCGCCGAACTCACCTTCCGTCTCGGTTTTCATTTCTTTATGCGCTTCAGGCTCAAGGAACTGGGAGAAAGGGTCCAGGCCGCGCACCATTCCTGCCGCCGCGCCATAAACCAGCTTATGCGAATCAACTTCTGTCACATAATTATCCTTGATCAAATTCATAATTTCCACCAGCATTTTGACGTCTTCATAAGTGGTATCGGCGGCGGAGCGCACCACCGGGTCGCAGAACAATAACAAAACCGCCGTTATGGCAATTGAGATTTTTACACACCTTCGATTCATTTCCTTATTCCTCCTTAAAAATCGTCATCCGCCAGACGTCTGGCGGATACAGCCTTTAATATAACATCTGGATTCCCGACTACAAACCCGGGAATGACGTCACTGGGGTTTTAACGTCAACCAGACTGCCGGGTCGATCGGTTCCTCGTCGCGGCGAAGTTCAAAATAAAATGAGCCGCCTGCGTCCGTCTCGCCGATTTTCTGGAGAGCGATCAACTGCTGGCCTTCTTTGACTTCAGTTTTCCCCAGTCCGCCATAAATTGACGTCAGTCCACCGTGATGCTCAACGATCACAAGCCGGCCATATTGTCTGAATGCGTCGGCAAACAGCACCTTGCCGGACTGAACGGCGCGGACAGGCTGTACCGCCTGTCCCTGAATCTTGATTCCGTTTGATACCACCAGCTGCTGAAGATCCTTTGAATATTGTTTGCCAAAAGTCTGTACGACTTTGCCGTCTACCGGCCAGGGCAGCTTGCCGCGCAGCGCTGAAAAACCTTTACGCTCGGCAAGATACTGCTGCTTTGCCGCGGCAGTCTGATCGCGGTGCGCGTACAGCTCCTTAAGCATTACGCGAAGCGCTTTTTCCGACTGTTCAAGCTGGACTTTTTCTTCTTCCAGATGCCGCTGCCTGCGTTCCGCTTCCTTAAAACGCTTCCAGTGAGATTCCTGTTCCGCCTGCGCCTGATCAAGCTCATGTCTGCGGGACTTCTGTTCGCCCTGCCAGCGCGATTCTTCCTGGCGCAAGGCGCGTTCCTGTTCAAGAGCCTCGTGAGCCTGTCCGGTAGCCGACCTGGACAGGTTCAGCAGAGCCGAAACCGTCCTGGCCATCAAAACTTCACCTGCGCCTTCCGGAATTACGCCCCTACCTACGGCATCCGTCCCCGGAACGACGCGGTTTCTATACAACTCATCAACGAGAAGCGAAATCTGATGATTTGCAGCAGTAGCAAAACGTGTCCGTTCGTGAGCCGACCAATCTGCGGCTTCAGCCATGCCGTGGGCTCGACGCCATTTTTCTCGAACGCGGTCAAGTATCTTTTGCGTCTGGTGCATAGCATCGCCTGCGGCTTTCCACCTTTCCCTGGCCGCAGTCGCCTGTTCTTCCCAATGCTTTGCCGAACGTTGCTTTTCAGCAAGACTGGCTTTTAAAGAATTCACCTGCGATTCCTGCGAACTGATTTCCCGCTCATAGCGCTGCAAAAGCGCATCGTAACTGTCAGCCCGGGACACCATCGGCACAAAAATAACCAGTATTGCGGCTACCCGAAGTCCGGAATGCATCATAAGAAAACACCCAGGCCGGAAAGCGCGCCAACGAAAAGGGGGCTCCAATGAAAAACACCGGGAATAAATGGCGCGGCCTCTCCAGGCAGTCTATGCGCGATAACCATCCAGACAATTAAAGCCGTCGCTCCGCCCAGAAGCCCATAACCCATCGATCGAAGAACCGTCTGATACCCGGTTTTCTGCTTTAAAATACAAAGAACCCTTGTTGATATCCATACGAAAAAACATATTCCAATGATCAAAGAAATCCGCAAAAACGCCACGCGCATGCTGCGTAGTTTTCCCGCAAGCGCCAAATTGTCCGGATTCCAACGGACCTCCTGAACCGAAGGCTGGCTGCTAATTTGCGTTATGGTGCCGTTACGTAAGAAGGAGATTCCCCGCCACTGCAGAACATAATACGCAGGGAGCGGATTCCCTTTTATCAGCGCAAGCGCCCCGGCCAGTGTTGGATCATTCTGCGCTTCAAGGAGAGCCTCGTCCCGCGAATGATAGTCTATTTTTCCGATTCCGGGAGCAAGCGCACGAAGCGTCTGCGCGAAATTTTTAGCTTCGCCATCAGTAACGGAGGGCTTCAAAAAAACCGCTGCCGTCAAAGAACAGCCCGATTCCGCTCTGGAAAGAGCGTCGAAAACCCCCTGAACCATCAGACTGATCAATCCCAGGGAAAAAGCCAGCGCACTGACGGTCCAAAATCTATGGAGTTTGTTAGGGTAGGAAAAATCAGCCACTTTAGCCCAGAGTATACTAGTTCTCGCTGAATAAGTCTTTTGTTCGAATCCAATCATCGAAAATGTTACCGAACGAAGGTTGTTCCCAAGGGATTCCGTTCCCATCCTGAAGGAATTTGCCGGTAAGCGAGTGCGGAGCTTCAGTGGCAAGCCATACGACGATGCCGCGTACGCCTTCTTCCGGAGAGCGCGGCGCCTGCGGCCCGCTCATGTCCGTGCGGACCCATCCCGGCGAAACGTTGTTTACGGCATTGCCAGAACGCACACCCAATAAAACCAGAAAGCCTTTACGCGCCAGCTGCCGCGCCGTTTCAAAACCGAGACCCTTGTTCGCCCCTGTAATAAATGCAGTTTTCATGTTGATTTTCACACTTCCTCACCTTTAACAATTTTAACTTGCTTTTGCTGTTTACGGGTTAAACATATAAGGCTTTAATTGCCGATGTGAGGCGGATATTTTTCCGCAAGGTTATGCCTGTCCTCCCAGGCATTCATAAGCTGCTTCAGCACGCTCTCCGTATTCCAAGGGTTCTTTAGCAGCCAGAGGGGCTGACCGAACTGCTCACAGAGAGCTTGGATCTTCTGTTCGCCCCCCCAGCCAACGAAAGAGCGTTCTGCTGCAGCAGCCAACGCCAGAGCATGAAAGCGCGTGCCTGCTACAAGGGCGTAGTCATGCATCCAGTCAAGGCATTCATCAGGTATTGTCCAGTTGCGGATCTCAGGATTGACTCCGGAAAGTCTCCTGACCTCTGCGGCGAATGCGGCATCTTCCTTCGGGAAAAACACCAACAGATCAACGGGCGCCAGTTTTGACAAACGCCTGACTATATCCCCCACATTCGCAGCGGAAAGCCTGCAGCTATGCCCGGGAGAAACTGCGAGTCCAATCCTGGCAGGTTGTAAAGATGGGGCTTCCAGAACCGATTGTTTCAGCGACAGCACAGGATCCGGTTCGATGCGTACCGGCTGCATGACGCCGGCCTCGCGCAGAGCTTCGGCGGAATGCCTGTCGCGCACGGAAATGGAATCGACTGATTTTCCAAAAACCAGCCGGGTCAGCAGGCGGTTAAATACAGATCCCGCAGGATCGATCCCAAGAGCGCGCGTTTCTGTGCGGCATCCAAGGATTTTTGCGACAGCTATCGTGGAAAGATAGTAAAGATGGTTCAAAGGCCCGGAGGATTCCTGAAGCAGACCGCCGCCACCCAGGACGAACAATTCCGCGCGCAGCATAGGCTTCAGCCACATGAGCATGTTCCAGCGGTTTACCGCCTGGACGGCAAAGAACCTGCGGGTCTCAGACGGATTAGAGGAGAGTACAGTAATCTTCTGCGGAGGGTATTTATCCTTATATTCCCGGACAAGGGCGCTTAAGATAAGCTCATCGCCCGCGTTTCCAAAACCGTAATATCCTGCGATGACCAGCCCGCTGCGGGTCATTTTGTCTGGAACAGGTGATCGCTGATTTTGACAACGATCCAGCCAATCAGGAGCCCGAACACCAATCCGTTAGCCGTGCGCCACAGCTCCATGGCAAGCGGCGAATGCAGATGGCAAAAAGTGTTCATTATCGAAATCTGGCCCACAAACCCCAAAATAATCAAAGCCCGCGGCAGCCATCCGGATGGATCAATCCGGAAACGACTCAGTCCAAGGATCAAAAGAGGATGCCCGAACAAAAACTCTTTGAAGCGCGGCCGCGCTATGAGCCATCGTTCCAGGGTGTTCCGTACGGGCTGTTCCCAGGCGGGCTTCCACTCCGCTGCGGCGTTCCCGGAACGAATCATTACGTAGGCCACAAGTGCTGTCACGAAAATAAGCGCCAGGATCTCCCAGCGGCGAACCAACCCCTCAGCGAATTCGCGGATTTCATCGATCCGATAGAGAAGAAAAACCGCGCACACCCAGGAAAAAATAAACATTAGTTTAATCCCGTGAAAGGGAACAATTTCAAGCCTGGTCAAAGGATTGTCAGCCGCAACGGACGCTACCAGCGCCCATACTACAGTCAAAAGGCTGATCTGAATAAAAACGATAAAGGAGTTTGTTTTTCCATCTCCTGAATGCCAGACAAAAAAGCCGATCAGGGGGGCGACAAGACCGAGAAGGAATGCCAGCCAGGAACGAACTGCGTCCGCGCGCGGGGGCGTTCTACCGGCGTTCAGTGTAGAAGAACGTTCTGGAAATCGCAGAATGTATCCTAACGACCGAAGTTTTCCGGACAACTGGGAAAGGTTATCTAAAAAAGAAGGCGCAGAATCCGTTGGAGACGCATGAACCAGAAGGAGCCGGCACATGCGTTCCTGCACGGCGCGCGTCCAGCGCGCCATCTGATCTTCCGGAGACAGATCCTTTAATTCATTTACCGGGATGGTATGCGCCCGTTTCGTTAACGCAGGAAGAACGCGGGCCATCTGCAGAGCGGCTTTGGAAGGCTTGAACTCAAGAAGGAACTGCATCGCCCCGGAACGTAAAAGCCATAGCGTCCATTCCGGCTGGCAAATCACGCCCCCCGGCAATTCGTCTGAAATAAAAATAACGCCATCCGCACCGGAAAGCCCGTTTTCAGCAAGAAAACCACGCGCCTTTTCCGGCTGCATCCAAGGGTCGCGGTATATTCGGCAAACTGTTTTAAATCCCGCCTGGCGAGCATCCCGCGCAAGTTCCTGGTCGAATCCAACGTCAATATCTTTCAGCGCCAGGAAAGTTCCCTGCGTGCGGATAAGCCGGCGTCCATCCCAGCGGACATCGGCGACGCCTCGCCGTTCCAGTTCCGTGGCGATCTGAAAACCCAGCAATGGCTCCGGTTCTATTACTGAGGCGTCAAGACCCTGCGCCGCGGAAGTGATTCTGTGCTCCAAAAAAAGATCTCCGATAGTCAAAGGGGCAAGAACAAGGCTCGTAGCGCCGTGCACTCGCAGGTCCGCCAGCCTTTCCTGGATCGTCCTGTTTTCCCGGGCTGCAAGGTCGCGGAATTCATTCCAGTCTACAGCCAGAGTAACAAGATTATCGCGGGACTCTTCATGACAGCGGCGGGAAATCGACGGGAGGCAGCAGATAACTGAAAAAACCGTAACAGGCCAGATCGCGCGCCTGATCTTCATATCAATGGCGGACAGGTCCGTGCCTGTGGCCACGCTGATAGATGTCCAGGTATGCCTGCGAGGAAGCTTCCCATGAAAAGTTTGTGCTCATTGCGCGCTTCTGAAGCCTCAGCCAGTATGCGGAGTTTCCATAGGCAACAACGGCTTTTTGAATTTCATGGAAAAAGTCGGCTGTCGTAGACTGCTGAAAAACAAATCCTGTACCGCTGTTTTTTCGCGTCGGGATTACGGTATCAAGCAGGCCTCC
>CAZSAL010000055.1:0-17085 GCA_964604825.1 uncultured Elusimicrobia bacterium | reverse complement strand
AGGACATCGTCGGTAGGAAACTCACGAAAACCGTTTTGCTGTCAAAGTCGGGAAAGATTATCAATTTTATGAGAGGTTTGCAAGCATTAACCACAACCCGTTGTGGCAATTGGATTTTAACCACACCACAGGTTGTAATATATTGCCCCGGTGATCCGCAGGCCGGGATAACGGCGTAATTACCCTTGAAGGGATTTAATTTCGTTGATAATGGCCGGAATCATTTCGTAGAGGTCTCCCTCTATGGAAAGATTGGCCAGCTGCATCAGGGGTGCTTGGGGATCCCTGTTTATGCATACGATGAATTCGGAAGAACTCATGCCTGCCAGGTGCTGGATAGCGCCGGATATGCCAAAGGCCCAATAAACCTTGGGGCGCACGGTGCGCCCTGTAAGGCCGATCTGGTGACGGTAGGGGATCCATCCGGCGTCTACTACGGCGCGGCTTGCTCCTACGGCGCCGTTCAGCAGCCGGGAAAGTTCTTCAATCAGTTTGAAGCCTTCGGATTTACCCAGGCCTCTGCCGCCGGAAATGATTACTTCTGCGGAACTGATATCCTGTTGTTGGTCCTTCTCTGGAACAAATTCCACGAATTTGGCGCGGATTTTGTATTTGGATGGGTCGATCTGAAACTTGATGATTTTCCCCTGGCGCCCCGGTGTTTTAGGAGTCCGCGGGAAAGACATCGGGCGGACAGTTGCCATTTCCGGCCGCTGTTTTTCGCAGAGAATGGTAGCCATCAGATTGCCGCCGAAAGAGGGGCGAGTTGCGTTCAGCAGGCGGGTTTTGGGATCGATTTCCAGGCCGGTCGCGTCTGCCGTAAGACCGGTGTTTGCCATGATGGCAACGCGTGAAGCGAATGATCTGCCGATGGTAGACGCCGGCATCAGCAGCTTGTTCGGTTTTTCCTTCAGGATAAGCTCAGTCATGGCTATGGCGTAAGCTTCATCCAGGAAATTGTGGAACAGCGGGTCGTCTACAACGTAAACCTTGTCCGCACCGTGGTCGATAATATCCTGCGCAGCGTCGGAAATGTTGTGTCCGATTAATACGGCGCAAAGTTCCTCGTTCAAATCTTTGGCCATTTTCCCGCCGACATGCAGAAGTTCGTAAATGGTGGGCACGATTTTGCCGTGGCGCTGTTCGGCGAAGCACCATACGCCTTTATAGAGTGCGGGATCGATAGCTGTTCCTGCCGCAGGCGTAACGGTCTCCTTTTCCATGACAATGGCATAGAAGAGATCGTCTTTATGCGTCTTTTCTCCAAGCTTATTGCAGACGTCTACGCAGGCACCGCAGAAAATGCATTTATCCTCGTCGATAACTGCCAGTTTGGGCCATTTAACGCCCCTGGCCTTATCCTCGGCGGGCCGGGGAACCATGTCGATGCAAGATACGGGACATGCTTTGACGCAGGCGGTGCAGCCTGTACAGCGATCCTGGAGAACAAATATTCGATTGCTCATAGAATTAAATTATTTTCATTTCGCGCAGACGCGCGATCAGTTTTTTGGCTTTTTCTTCCGCTGTGGCGCCTTCAATGCGTTCTCCGCCCTTGCGCGGCGGCGGGTTGAAGCTGCGGGCTACAACCGTAGGCGAACCGCCCAGACCGATTTTGGCCTTGTCGGCTTTGATGTCTTCGGCATTCCATTTGGCGATAACCGCTTTTTTGGAGGCCAGCTTGCCTTTCAGCGAAGGAAGGCGCGGTTCGTTTATCTCTTTTATGACGGAAATCAGGCAGGGCGTGGGAAGATCGATCACGTCAGTGCCGTCTTCCATCAGGCGGCGCACGCGGAGGTGCCCCTCTTTCACTTCATCAATTTTGCATACGTAAGCGACGTTCGGGATATCGAGCCAGGCCGCAATGCCCGGACCCACGTGCCCGGTATCGCCGTCGTTGGTCTGTTTGCCGCAAATAATGATGTCGTAGGGTTTTTTAATTTCGGCGATTTTCTTGATGGCCGTCTGTAGCGTGTAAGAAGTCGCCCAGGTGTCGGCTCCGGCGAAGGCGCGGTCGGTTACGAGATAGGCGTCGTCGCATCCTCGGGAGATCGCATCGCGGAGGGCGTTTTCCGCCTGAGGCGGGCCCATGGTAACGACCGATATCGTTGAATTGGGAACCCGCTCCTTGATGCGGACCGCTTCTTCGATCCCGTACTCATCGAAAGGATTGATCGCCGCAGCCATGCCTTCGCGTTTGAGTGTGCCGGTTTTGGGGTCAATCTGAATATTGGCTGTAGCCGGAGTTTGCTTTATGCAGACAATAATATGCATTTATTTCTTACCTAATCCCTGGCGCGCGGCTTCCTTGATCATCATCATGGCTATTTCGTTGCGCTGGATCTCGTTGGTACCTTCGTATATCTGCGTGATTTTTGCGTCGCGCATGAATTTCTCGATGGGGAAGTCGCGCATGTAACCGATGCCGCCGCACATCTGAACCGCTTCAGTCGTGACGCGCATCGCAACGTCCGAACACAGACATTTTACCATGGCTGATTCTTTTGTAAACCTACGGCCGCCTTTGTCTACCGCGCGGGCCACCTGATAAAGGAGAGCGCGGCACGCCTCGATCTCCATGGCCATGTTCGCCAGTTTGTGCTGCATGGACTGGAAGCTGATTACGGGTTGGCCGAACTGCTTGCGGACGCGCGCGTAAGCGAACGCTTCTTCCATCGCGCCCGTCGCAATTCCCAGCGCCTGGGCCGCGACGCCGGGACGGGAAACGTCGAAAGTAGCCTGCGCCACCATCAAGCCGTGGCCTTCCTTGCCGAGGAGGTTTTCTTTGGGAATTTTGCAGTTGTCAAAAACGAGCTCGTAGGTGGGCGAGGCGCGGATGCCCATTTTCTCCTCTTTTTTGCCGAAGCTGAACCCCGGCGTCCCTTTCTCTACGATAAATGCTGAAACGCCGCGCGGTCCGCGCGCAGGGTTGGTTGAGAAAAATAATGAATAAATTTCCGCAGCGTTCCCATTGGTGCAGAAAACTTTTGTCCCGTTCAGGACGTAATGATCGCCTTCAAGGCGCGCCGTGGCTTTGGTCGCGGTGGCGTCGGATCCCGCTTCCGCTTCCGTGATCGTGAATGCGCCCAGCCGCTTGCCGCTGGCCAGGTCGGGAAGATATTTTTTCTTTTGTTCCTCATTGCCAAAAAGAATAATCGGATATGTCCCGAGCGCGGTTCCGGCTACGGACAGCGCAATACCGCCGCAGGCTTTGGAAAGCTCCTCGGTGACCAGCACGAGTTCAAAGCAACCGCCGCCCAACCCGCCGTATTCGGCAGGAATGTATACGCCGAAAAGATCCGCCCTGCGCAGCTCTTCAATGATTTCCCACGGATATTCTTCCGTGCGATCATAATGCTCGCGCACTTTTTTTATCTTTTTCTGGGCGATGTCCCGCGCAGTTTCGACTATGGCCTGCTGTTCTTCAGTTAGAAAATAATCCATTATAATTTCCCCCCGGCTATACGCACTTTAATTTCTTTAAAGCGTTTCGAGCGGCCGCCTGTTCCGCTTCTTTCTTGCTTTTCCCCGCTCCGGACCCCAGCAGCTCCTGATCTACGGAAACGTCGATCTCGAACGTCTTCGCGTGGTCCGGCCCAAAACTTCTTCGCAGGGTGTAGGACGGCGGCACTTTATACTTTTTCTGGGCCCATTCCTGAAGCCTGCTTTTGTAATCGGACGTGACCATGCGCTTTTTTTTGGCCAACAGCTTGTCGACGAATTTCTTTACCGCTTCAAAACCCGCTTCCAGATACATGGCGCCCAGCACGGCTTCCATGGCATTGCCCAGAATTGAATCCCGCTCCCGCCCGCCGGTTGACGCTTCGCCTTCGCTCAGGCGCATGTACTGTCCCAGCCCGATCTCGCGGCCCCATATAGTCAGGCTGGGACGGGAAACCAGCATCGATTTGATCTGGGAAAGCTTTCCTTCATCCGCTTCCGGGTACCGGGCAAAAAGATAATGCGCGACGGCCGTTGACAGCACGCTGTCGCCCAGAAATTCCAGGCGTTCGTTGAAGGGGATCTCGCCCGGCGCGCGTTCCATGGCAAAAGACTTGTGCGTCAGCGCTTCTTCAAGCAGCGCCATGTTTTTGAATTTAATGCCAAGCACGCGCTGAAGCTTGGCCGTTGGCGAACCCGTTGTAGGAGGCGGAGTTACCGCTTTGCTACGAGACATATCTTTTGACGACAAGCACAGCGTTGTGGCCGCCAAAGCCCAGTGAATTGGAAAGCGCGCTGTTGATTTCCAGGGGCCGCGCTATGTTCGGTACATAATCCAGGTCGCATTCCGGGTCCGGTGTTTCGTAATTAACCGTCGGATGGACGATATTATTCTGAATGCACAAAATGGTGGCGATAAGCTCCGCGGCTCCGGCGGCTCCCAGCAGATGGCCGGTCATGGATTTTGTCGAAGATATGGCAAGCCTGGCGGCATGCGCCCCGAATACTTCTTTAAGGGCCTTGGTTTCCGTTTTATCATTAAGCAGGGTTGAAGTGCCATGGGCATTGACATACTGAATATCGGCGGGATTGAGTTCGGCATCCTTCAGGGCCGCCTGCATGGCCTTTACCGCCGAAGCGCCGCTCGGGTCCGGTGCGGTGATATGATAGGCGTCATCCGTAGCCCCGTAACCGGCCAGTTCCGCATAAATATGGGCGCCGCGCGCCTGCGCGTGCTCCAGAGTTTCCATGATAACGATTCCAGACCCCTCGCCCATGATAAATCCGTCCCGGTTTTTGTCGAAGGGTCGGGAGGCCTTTTCCGGTGCGTCGTTGCGCGTAGAAAGCGTTCTTGCCGAGCAGAATCCCCCGTAACCCAGTTCCGTGATTGCCGCTTCCGTGCCGCCGGCGACTATAACGTCGGCGTCGCCGTAGCGCAAGAGCCTTAAAGCGTCCCCAATGGCATGGTTTGATGTGGCGCAGGCGCTGGAAACAGAATAATTGGGGCCGGTGAATCCCCAGCGAATGGCGATTTCACCCGGAGCTATGTTGGAAATCAGTTTAGGAATGAGAAACGGGCTGACGCGCCTGGGCCCGCGCTTGCGCAGCACGTCATGTTCTTCTTCAATGGTGGACATGCCGCCGATTCCCGATCCGACGATAACGCCGATGCGGTCCTTGGGTATATTTGCCGTGTCCAGCCCCGCATCCCGAACGGCCATATCGGCTGCGGCGCAGGCAAACTGCGCGAAGCGGTCCATACGGCGAATGGTCTTTTTATCAATGTATTTTTCCGGATCGAAGTTCTTAACTTCCGCATCGATTTTTGAGGGATAGTCGGTCGTATCAAAAAATGATACGTACCCGACGCCGGAACGGCCGTTTTTCAGGCCGTCCCAGTATTCTTCTTTTCCAATGCCGATCGGGGAGACGACTCCCATGCCGGTTATGACCACGCGACGTTTCATTTGATTATTGTCCGTTCAATGCAGGGAAGATTCCCGCCTCCCGCCCCAGGAACGGGGACGGGCCGGACGGAACCGCAGACTGGCGAACAAAGGCGGGCCTATTTCTTGGAATGGGATTTGATATAGTCGACGGCCTGGCCAACGGTTTGAATTTTCTCAGCTTCTTCGTCGGGAATTTCAATGTCGAATTCTTCTTCCAGAGCCATGACCAGTTCCACGGTGTCCAGTGAGTCCGCGCCAAGATCGTTGACGAAAGAGGCCGTCGGATTCACTTCCGAGGCATCCACGCCAAGCTGTTCGATGATAATTTCTTTTACGCGTCCTTCAATATCTTGTACCTGAGCCATGCTAATCCTCCTTGATTTATTGACGGAGATTTCCGTCCTATAGATACATTCCTCCGTTTACGGAAACTACATGTCCTGTAATATAGGAAGAATCTTCCGAACACAGGAAAAGAACTACTTTTGCGACATCCTCCGGTTCGCCAAGGCGACCCAGAGGAATCAACTCCGTCAACTTCTTTTTTTGTTCATCGGACAGCGCGTCGGTCATTCGTGTGCGAATAAACCCCGGCGCAACAGCGTTGACCAAAATATTTCGGGAAGCGAACTCGCGCGCGCAGGTTTTGGTAAGGGCGATAACGCCGCCTTTGGAAGCGGAGTAATTAGCCTGGCCTGCGTTTCCCATCAACCCTACTACAGACGCAATATTCACTATGCGCCCGCTGCGCTGCTTCATCATCGGCCGCACAACGGCTTTGGTGCAGTTAAAAACGCCTTTTAGATTGACTGAAAGAACCGCGTCCCATTCTTCATCGCTCATTCGCATGAGCAGATTGTCGCGTGTGATTCCCGCGTTGTTGATGAGTATATCTATTCTTCCAAATTTGTCAAGCGACGCATCGACGAGCTTTTCGCAGTCCGTGAACTGCGATACGTTCCCTTTTACGCCGATGGCCTGGACGTTTTTCTGCTGTGCGATTTCCGCCGCCGTGGCCTTTACGGAGTCTTCCATAACATCGGAAAGCACCAGATTCGCCCCCTCGCCCGCCAGCCTCAGACCGATTGCCTTACCGATACCCTGCGCGCCTCCTGTAATAATGGCGACTTTATCTTTAAGTGTCATATTTATTCCTTTCCCGCAGTGCTTTGTTTTGCCGTTATCTGTTCAAGCGCTTCCGCCGATTCGGTGGTCCTAACCTCAAGCGACTTTTCAATCCGTTTAAGCAGGCCGGCCAAAACGCGGCCTGAGCCGCATTCAATGAAAGAAGAAAACCCGCCTCCTGAGAGAGAACGTATGCTATCCACCCAGCGCACGGGATGATCCAGCTGAAGCGCCAACTGGGCGCGGATTTCCGCCGCAGTTGAGTGCAGCCGACCGTCGGCATTCATGGCTACCGGAAAACGCGGTTCGCGAAAAGGCGCTTTCTCAAGAAGGGCTTTCATCGCAAGCGCTGCTTCCTTCATCAAGGGCGAATGAAACGCCCCTGATACGTTCAATGGAATAACGCGTTTTGCCCCGTTTGCCAGCGCCAGTTTCGACGCCTCGGCCAATGCGGCCGTTTCTCCGGCGATTACAACCTGTTCAGGACTGTTGAAATTAACCGCCACGCAGACACCCCGGCTGGAAGCCTGACTGCATACCGCCACGGTCTGCTCGGAATTCAATCCCAAAATTGCAGCCATACCGCCGGGATGCCGCCGGGCGGCATCCTTCATCAGCCGGCTCCGTTGTTCAACCAGTTTAAGCCCTTCGGCGAAAGAAAATACTCCTGCTGCGGCCAGAGCGGCGTATTCGCCGATGCTGTGGCCTGCCGCTGCCTCAGGATTTATCCCTCTGTTCATTAATACGGTGGCGGCGGCGATGCCTGTCACATAAAGCGCGGGCTGTGTTATATCGGTTTCCCTGAGCTTTTCTTCCGGTCCTTCCCTGCAGATATGCAGAAGATCCCATCCGAGGATAGCGGATGCTTCCTTATATAAGGAACGGGATTCCGGAAACCGTTCGGACAGGCCGGCGCCCATGCCGATCGACTGCGATCCCTGCCCGGGAAAAATGAAAGCCAGTTTTGACATGCTTCTCCGTCATTCCCGAGGTAGTAGTCGGTCCCAATCCTTTTAAATCTAATGGAAGGGACCGTCCCATGTTCCGGGACGGTAATCTAGATTTTTCTAACTACTGGATCCCCGCCAACGACATGCGGGTATGACAAACTGCGTCAAAATTGAATGACTGCCGCGCCCCAGGTGAGCCCTGCGCCAAAAGCCACAAGTTCAATCAGATCTCCCGGTTTGACCTGTCCGGAGCGCCGGGCTTCGTCGAGAGCCACAATGGTTGTGGCCGCTGACATGTTGCCGTATTTATGCAGGTTTACAAAAATGCGTTCCCGTTTCACCTGGACCCTTTCGGCAATAGCTTCGATAATGCGCAGGTTGGCCTGATGCGGAATCAGCAGATTCAGGTCCGACTCGTTTTTTCCGGCCAGTTCGAGCGCTTTTTTGGCCGCTTCCACCATGCGCGTTACTGCGAGCTTGAAAACTTCCTTGCCCTGCATGTGAATTGTGTTGAGCGATTGTTCAAGGACCTGTCTGTCGACAGGCCTGCGGGACCCTCCAGCTGGAACGGAAAGTATGTCGGTCAGATTCCCATCCGAACGCAGACAGGTGGACAAAATCCCTTTTCCTTTTGTTTTTTGAAGAACAGCCGCTCCCGCGCCATCGCCGAACAAAACGCAGGTGGAACGATCCTTCCAGTTGGTTATTGCGGAAATCTTTTCCGCGCCGATGACGAGAGCTCTTTTGAATGTGCCGGCCGTAAGAAGCGCACGCGCCGTTTCCAGGGTATAAATGAACCCGCTGCAGGCTGCGGAAATGTCGAAGGCCGCGGCATTCTTCGCGCCCAGAGCCTTCTGCACGAAACACGCGGTTGACGGCAGAAACATGTCAGGCGTGGTCGTAGCAACAATAATCAGGTCAATATCTAGAGCATCAACTCCGGCGTCCGCGAGCGCCAGCCGCGCGGCGTTTATGGCCATATCGGATGTCGCTTCTTCGGGGGCGGCTATGTGGCGTTCCTTGATGCCGGTGCGCGTGGTTATCCATTCGTCTGAAGTTTCCACCATCTTCTCCAGATCGGCGTTGGTAAGCGCTTTCGCGGGCACATAAGAACCCGTACCAATAATGTGTATTAAGTCTGCCATTATGCGGTCAATGTCGCATGCCTGCTGGGAGGTTTTATAGCGATATCGGGATGGATGTGCTGGAGTTCGGAACGGATGTGGTCGTTGGTTTTTTTCTCGACAAATTCGGCCGCGGCGCGGATGGCGTTGCGGATGGCCTTGGGATTGGATTTGCCATGAGAGATAATGCAGGCGCCGTTTACTCCTAAAAGCGGCGCGCCGCCGTATTCGGCGTAATCCAGCTTCTTTTTAAGATCTTTCATCAGCCCTTGAAGGAAAAGCCCGCCGAGTTTGGCTACGGGACGCTCTTTTACTCCCTCTTTAACCAGCAGAATAATGGATTCGGCAAGGCCTTCGGCGAACTTCAGCACAACATTCCCGACGAACCCGTCGCATACCACCACGTCGGCCATTCCTTTGGGAATGTCCCGCCCTTCTACGTTGCCGATAAAATTGGGGACATAATTTTTAAGCAGCTCTGCCGCGGCAAGAGTCAGTTCGTTTCCCTTGGAAGGTTCTTCTCCAATCGAAAGCAGGCCTATGCGCGGATTCGGGCGGTTCAAAATACATTTCATGTAAACGCTGCCCATGACTGCAAATTGCAGCAGATGTTTCGGTTTGCAGTCCACATTCGCTCCGGCGTCGGCCATGACGCAGAATCCATTCAACGTGGGGAAAAGCACGGTTATAGCCGGGCGCGATACGCCGGGCAGGCGGTGAAAATGCCAGAGCGCCGCGGCCATGCTCGCTCCGGAGTTGCCTGCGGAAACGAAGGCATCGGCCTTGCCCTCGGCAACCAGCCTCGCGGAGACCATGATTGAGGAATTAGGTTTTTGCCTGCAGGCCTGCGCGGGACTCTCATCCATGCCGACGATGCTGTCGCTTTGCTCGATTTTCAGGCCAAGGCCGGATGCGTCCAGCCGGACGAGCTGTTCATTAATGGATAAAGGATCGCCTACCAGGATAATCTGATGGCCGTACTGCCTGAATGCCTGGACGGCTCCTTCAACGACGGCCTGCGGGGCGAGATCTCCCCCCATCGCGTCGACGGCAATGCGCATTTAGGCGTGTCCCTCTTCAGACTTGCCTTTTTTCTCTTCAACCGCGACGATGAGCTGTCCGTTATAAAAACCGCAGCCCGGACAGACGCGGTGCGGGATGTGCAGCGTGCCGCACTGCGCGCATTTTGAAAGGCCGGGAAGTTCCAGGCGTTTCCAGTTTGCGCGGCGTTTGTCGCGGCGTGCCGCTGTATGATGTTTCTTTGGGTTTGCCATGGCGTTATTTCTTTCCTGTTAAGTTCTGGACAGGTTCATCCTGCCAGTCCGAGACATTATAAGTCAAAATCTCACCGGGTTTAAAAAAGAAGGAGATTTCCCTCTCAGCTGATTTTACAGAATCCGAACCATGTACTACATTACGGCGGTTGTCTGTGCCGAAATCACGCCGGATCGTTCCGGGCGCGGCCTGCCGGGAATCCGTGGCCCCGATCAGCTTCCGGGAAACGGCAACGGCGTTTTCCCCCTGCCACGCGGTAGCCACAATAGGCGCCGAGGTCATGAACCGTATCAGCCTTTCATAAAACTCTTTTCCCTTATGCTCCTGGTAAAAATCTTCCGCATGGGCGCGTGTTACGCGGAGCATCCGCAAAGCCAGAAGCTGCAGTCCCGCCTTTTCCAGGCGGCCAATGACATCGCCGGCATGTTTCTTGCACACGGCGTCCGGTTTGATAAGGATGCAGGTTCGTTCAATCATTTTGAAAGCTTATCAATTATAGCGTCGCCCATTTCCCGCGTGCCCGCTTTGCCGCCCAGATCGTAAGTGACGGTCTTGCCCTCGCTGATCACCGCAGAAACCGCCTTTTCCAGGTTCTGCGCGGCGGCATGTTCTCCCAGATGATCAAGCATCAGTTTGGCGGAAAGAAGCATTGCCGCAGGATTGACCTTGTTCATTCCTTTATATTTGGGTGCGGAACCGTGAACTGCCTCAAAGAGGGCTACAGAGTCTCCGATATTTGCTCCCGGCGCGACTCCCAGCCCGCCGATCAGCCCGGCGCAGAGATCTGAAATGATGTCTCCATAAAGGTTCGGCAGTACCAGCACGTCGTACAGTTCCGGTTTCAGGACCAGTTGCATGCACATGTTGTCTATGAGGCGTTCCTCGTATTCGATCCTGCCATCGTATTGCTTAGCAACGCTCCGCGCGGCCTCAAGGAACAGGCCGTCCGTGCATTTCATGATATTGGCTTTGGTGACTGCTGTGACTTTTTTGCGCTTGTGCTTCAGCGCGTATTCAAAAGCGTATCGCACGATTCTTTCCGTACCCTGTCTGGAAATCGGTTTGATTGATATGGCGGATTCCGCATGGATTTTCCCCGCGCCAAGCCCGATGATCTGCTGCGCTTCTTTTGACCCGGCCGGGAACTCGACGCCTGCGTAAAGGTCTTCCGTATTTTCGCGTACTACGACCAGGTCTATGTTCTGATATTTGGATTTGACTCCGGGATAAGTGCGGCAGGGGCGCACGCAGGCAAAAAGATCCAGCTCCCTGCGCAGAGCTACGTTGACGCTCCGGAACCCTGAGCCTATGGGCGTGGTGATCGGGCCTTTCAAAGCGACATGGGTTTTCCGGACAGATTTCAGCACATTGTCCAGAAGCGGCGTGCCGTATTTTTGGATAACGTCCGCGCCTGCTTCCTGGACGTCCCAGTTTATTTTAACTCCGGTTGCTGCGACCACCTTCTTTACGACTTCGCAGAGTTCCGGTCCGGTGCCGTCACCGGGAATAAGCGTTACCTGATGCATCGTTCTCCCTTTTATATGTGAACCCTGATCTGCCGCTGGAACCTTATTGCGGGCTAAAAAAAAGATCGCTAAAGCTGGTCGCCTTAGCGGTCTATTTTCAGATTATTATCGTATATGGACGACTTTTCGTCAAGAAAACGGGCAGGCCGGGAAATCAAGCGGCCGCGCGCAACTCCGAATTCGCGGGCGGGGTTGGAGAAGAAGTCCCCTCAACTGAGGCTGGACCGGTTTCACGCGCGGAGTTTGTCGCTTTCTCAATTGCATCTATGGCGATTGTGATAATAGCAGGAGGCTCCTGGGAGGGAGAATGCTTTGCCAGCTCGACGCATAAATGAGGAAGTACATCACGTCTTAATTCCACCGCATATTTTTCGTATGCCGCCTGTGTTTCATCATGGCCGAGTCCTTGATCCTCAATAGCGGCAAGAGCGAAGAGAACATAATTAACCGTTTGGACCGATTCAAGCCCCGATATTACAATCCTGGTGAGCGCCTGTACAAGCGCATCCGGCGCGCCCCTTAAAACCAATTCAGCGGCCATATCTTTTGATGCATCGGCGGCAATCAAAATCCCCCGGGCTAAGAGATCTATTTTATGCTGGTCGAAGGAGGATCTCAATTGGGAGACCAAATTTTGGGCCGCATATACCGTTTTGCCGGGGTTTTCCGCAATCTGCGCGATTATCTGCTCATATGCAACGCGGGGGATAGGACGGCTTCGGTAGGCGACGATTCCGCCGACGATCAGAGAAGCGACTCCCGCCAGAATGGCGACAAGACCCCATTGGGCGAAAATTGGGGAAGTGGCGGTCGCCATGGCGAAATATCCTCCGCCAACCAGGAAGGGAGCTGTTAATATCAACAACAATGACGCAGGAATCTTCGCGGAACGCGGGCTGCGCGGCGGTCGTGAATTGGTTGTTCCTGCTGCTTTAGTGAATTCGCTCTGCGTTTGCCGCAGATCGATTGTTGTCATCGCCGGCGCGTGCCTCATGGCGCCTTTTATGCCTTCCGGCAGTCCCTTGGTGTGGTTGACCCATGTCACGGACTGTTGTTCAGGCGCCAGGTATTCCGCCATCGATAAGGGGGTCGTGTGGTTGCTGGTGTTTTCCCCGGTTGCGGCGGCATTGCCTCCTTCAAGCACTACCATGTCGGGCAGTGGAGCGTCGGGATCCTTGTCCCGGTTGTAAAGCCAGTTCTGCAGCACATTAATCCTTGCTTCATCCAGTATTGGTTTGCCACCTTCGCGGTCGCCCAATACCCAATTCAGATCTCTACGAATGTGATCCGGGATATCGTTGGCCAGGATCCGTTCAAACCTGTATGGATCCCATATGGTATCGCCGGAAAGGCTGATCATACGTCTCCGGCTGTCGACATCACAGGAAATCCGGAGCATAGGCGTCCAGGTGCCGTGCCAGGCGCGTTCCGCCTCGATGAGAACTCCGCCGGAAAGTTCCATGGAACTGCCGAACGGCAGACTGACTGGATGGATTTCCGGGTAAGCTTCTCGTAATGGCCTGCCCAGCAGGAGTTCCGCCTGTTCGCAGAACAGGTCGTAAATTCCCGGCTCCATGACCAGGTCTAGCCGTTGCGCGCGTGTCTGGTCGTGGCGCCATTTGAAAAATGCGAGCGCGTCCGCCACATGATCTTCATGCAGGTGTGTGAGGACTAGTTCGGTGATATCGGTCGGGCGGATGCCGAGGGCTTCTATAGCGGCGCGGGTAGGGGCCCCGGCGTCCACCAGAATGCCATGTCCCTTGGCCCAGACCACATGGCTGCTGGGCATGCCGTCGGGATCCATGCCGCTGCTCGTCCCCAGAAAAGTGATTCCGAATTCAGGGATATTCCCCATGGGCTTCAGGCCTTCAAATCGCACGTTCATCTCACGCATGAAATTGCCATCGAGGGTGGTCGTGCGGGTTGTCCCGTCCGGAGGATTCTCATCGACAAAGGTAAACGTCCCGTCCTCGTTGTCGGTAATGGTCACATCGCCCACCCGAGCCACGTTGTTTTCGAGCGAAACGAACTGGACCATGTACCCCGAAGGCGACGCTACCATCTGTAAAGAGTCATTCACCAACATGCGGTCAGCAGCGGCGACGACTTCACGGCGCATCTGGGTGCGAGTCGCGCGATCGTAACCGCCCTTATTGACAAATTCATAAGGATTCCCCAGTTTAAGGTAGCGCCTGATTCGCTCCTGCTGTTCTGGCGTGGCCACAATTATCATTCTGCGCTGATAAAATGCGCTGCTGGCGGCGATAGCGAAATAGGTCTGCATCAAATTTGAGCCGTCCGCTCCGGTCCAACTGCCGTGCGGGGCGACGACGATGGAAGGATAATCCGCCGCGTCCGGGAACAAGGAACGCGTAAGCATTGACATCCCTACAGATACCGCTCCCGCCGATGTTTTGACGTAATTGTGATTCGGGTTGCTCACCGTGATTTCACAATTGCCGGCAGGGTATTTGAAGGTCCGGCTATGCGAATAGGTTGTGTGCGCGGAGTTTGTCGCTTTCTCAGTTATACCTATGGAGACAGGAACGCCATTAGAAGAGAGGGTTTCTTCCCTGTCTCCGGTTTGGCGTTCGAGGGGATGTTTTCGGAGCATGGTGATTCCCCCCACGATGAGTTGGACGGCTCCTGCCAAGGCGGCAAAATATCCGGCTCCGGTGAAATGCGAGATGTGGGTGAAATGGGCGCTGATTAGAACCCCAATGCCTCCCACCAAAAGGAGAGCGCCCGACAACATGAATATTGGCACGGAACTGGTTTTCTCTTTTACGGAATCGGCCCAAGCGGAATTAATGGAATCAGGCGGCGTTCTCTGTAAGACTTCCATTAGAGGGACGGCGTTCTTGATCGCATCTGCAGGAGCGCTCTGGGATCGCTTGGCGGGATGACGTGCGGTTTGCCTGAGGGCCTCTTTGCTTGGGATGTTGCCCAATTGCGTTTTGCCTGTAGTTCTCCATACGTCCGATTTGGGAGTCTGAGTTTCCGGGAGGCTGCTCCAGGCAATTTCCCACCAGTCACTGACATGATCGCGCAAATCGGAATATGTGTCCAGGAGCACAGTTGGAATTCCCCTAGCAGCGCAGAATTCAATTTCTTCGGCAAGTCTTGTGAAGATAAACCGAAGCGAATTTACCAGCCGGAACCTTTGGCCGGCGTCTGAACTGTAATCCCGTATGGCATCGCGTACTGCCGCTTTAGAATCTTCCATGTCATCGAAAGCGGAAAGAGCTGTGACGACACAGATGCTCCGGAGATACATTTCCTGGCAAGGTTCTGTTTTGGCGAGCGTATCGATCAATATCTCCGGAACTTTGTTCTGAACCAAGGCTGTGCGTATTGCGGGAAAATCTGTAACAAGTATAGAGATAGCAGCGTAGATTTCCGGTTGTTCACGTAATGGAATGCCCGGCTCCAGATGGGGTTGCTCCTTATGCAAATTTTCCCTGAGGCGCCGGGCTGTATTTTTCGCCAGCATATCAACGAATTCACGCCGCGACGATCGAGATTTCACCTCCCGATCGAAGGTGACGTCAGTAGGCGTTTCTGTTAAAAACATCTGAATAAATTCGTCGTCGGACAAACTGCTGAATGCCGAAGAATTTCCGGGATCAGGCGACATGAGATCCTTATTAACCGCCGCACTGGCAGGTGATACAGGGCGCGCGAGATCATCCGGCAGGTGATCTTCTGTAAAGGTCCGGATATCGACCCCGCGCTCTGCCAGGGCTTCGGCCAGCGATTTCATTATCCACCGGGCCGCGCGCTGATCCTGACGAGGAAGCAGCAGGCTGAGCGCCGGTCTGACTGCGCTCGAATTTTCTTCTTCCGCCAATTGGGCAATGATGGCCTGGCATTTCAGAAAAGTCAGATAGGACATAAAGGAGGGAACGGCGCTCTTGGCGCCTGTAAAATCGCCCATTCCCGCATCCAGGAGCAGCCCGCTTACAGGGTGCTGCATAAAATAGCCCGCCGTTTGCTCGATGGACCAATGACGGCAACTCACTTCTCCGGTGTTAATGGTGACGGTGCCCGCATCAGGGTGAGCCTTCATCGCCATCGGGTCAGCTTCGCCGTCGATATTCTCAAAAACCAGTCCGCCTTGGATAACGGCGTTAATCCATGGAGCCGCTTCGGGGCTTCGCTCGACGATGAGACGGAATGCAGATACGAGCTTGTCCCTGATGTCGTCATAGCCATCCGCTGTGGTGGAGTTCAACCTGGTCTCAAAATGCTGCACCCATTGATCGGCGGTGTAGGAATCCTGTTCTTTGGGAGACTTAAGCAGTTGTTTAAGAAAAGGCGACGGCCCTTCCATCAGCCAAACATCCCGCCACATTTGTCTTTCCTGACTCAGTTCTAAGAAAATATCCCCATAGATTGAGGCGACTGTTTCATTCAGAAGATCTGTTGATTTACGAGAGGGTACCCTTACAAGAGGAGATGCAAGAATTTGTTGCCTTTGAGTTTTAACTTTTTGTTCTGCTGCGACGGTTAGGTCGGCCATCCGGAGAACTTCTTCCAGTTCGTGGATAAGCCGATGAGGTGGCTCATGCGGCAGCCGGCAGGTACGCCAGGCATCATACAGGGCAACAAAATCCAAAATTGGAGCCAGAAACATATCCGCCATCGTCGAACTGTAGCGGTCCATCCATCGGCCCGGTGCGCTTTGATGTACGCGCTGCTCATGTGCGCGCGCGTAGGCCTGTATAGGGGCGGGGACCGGAGATCTAAAGCCTGTGGACGTTCCGATATGCCCTTCGAGGATCCATCCAATACGGTGTTGGCCGTCTTCATATATTTGTGCTGCAACTGTTTCTATAGCGATCAGGATGAACCAGACGATATGGAAGTAAAACCCACCATGTACCAAAGCGTGTCCACTCAAACCGTAAAAAGCCATCTCCACCGCCTTGAGATAAAACCATCCGCCCGCCGCCTTCAAAATGATAGTTTTCACCGATTTGGAGGGATGACTCGCCGCGCCGGCTGCCAACGGGACATGCGGTGACGCTATGCCTTCTTCCCGGCGGAGGCGGCAGGCATCTTGATGGGCGGCTGATTCTGTGGGCGTGTAAGCCTGAACGAGTTCCGCCTGCAGAGCCTGATCGTCGAACGGATAAACTGGCGAACTGTAGAAATGATGTTTCCCCGGCTCTCCGGATCTCCGGATCGTCGTTGTCGTTGGTGTTGCGGCCAGGCCGGCAGCGGTTAACGGATCAGCCAGAAGGCAGGGGACAAGCGCCAGGGCTACGATTCTGATGAGTGTTCTATGCATGGGCATTCGGTTCGCGAAAAACCTGCGAACATCAACGGAAATTATGACTGAAAGCAGGGATTAAAAGAATATGCCTAAAGGCTAAAAATTGAGGACCAACAGGCCCAGAATTTTACGGGCCCCGCTACATGCGTTGAATCAGGTTCCCCTCCACTGAAAGCGGAACCCATTTGCTTGTCATTCCGAGGAGATGAAGTCGTGTTGTCATTGCGAGGTCGCCCAGCCGTATTGGCGACTGTGGCAATCTCAGCTGCGGGTCACACCCAAAGGGTGAGATATATTCGAGTTTTGGGTCAAACCCCGTTGCCTACAGCGTCGCCGCTGTGACGAGGGAAGCGGCGTTGCGCCTGAAAAGAGGACTCCTTCCCCCCTTGCGGGGGAAGGTTGGGATGGGGGGTGGTG
>CAZSAL010000054.1:0-17275 GCA_964604825.1 uncultured Elusimicrobia bacterium | reverse complement strand
AACCAGGCAACTTTTTTGCCTATAAACTACTCTTTAAAAAGTGGGTGAGGTCGTGTCCGAATCCAATTTGTTGCAACAAAGTAGAAATTGCAGTGTCTCCGAAAGTTGTTTTTTACCAACCCATTAGCGAGTGGGATTTTACCAAGGTTTTCATGGCCCGGGAGTTTCTGTCTCGTTCCAAACCAGAGTAAAACTCCATGGATAATCTAGCACATTCGAAATTATATATTGACAATCAAACTATTTGATGATAAAAATATCTCATGAAGCAGCAAAAAAACGTTAGCCCCCATCATTTAGCAGAAGAGATGGTAACCCTTCTGCACCAGATGTTCCTGTCGATCACCGCCATGGAATCTCGCCTGAAACGTTCTATCCGCCCTCCCGATTTCCGGTATTCCATGTTAACGCACCGGCAAGCTCACCTCTTGGCGATTCTCGAGACGTCAGGTGGGCGGATGCGCATGAATGATCTTGCGCAGCTTCTTGGCATCAGTCCATCGACGCTTTCGATTAACGTGAAGCGCTTGGTCCGGATGGGGCACCTCGTCAAAATCCCTGATGATAAGGACGAGCGTGGGGTTCATCTTCAAACAGCCCCAAAGACCAAACGGATGTTCATAACCCGGCGCAGCAAGGAGATTTCCTTCTTCGAATCAGTCTTTACGTCTTTACCTGAGAAAAAACGTCTCCGTCTGATCGATTCTCATCGTTTCATTATCGAAACTTTCCGGGAGGTCGGCAGGCGATGAAGTTTATCGCGTTCATTCTGATGTCTGCTGTTTTAGTCATTTCCACCGCTCAGGCGGAAACCCGCTACTCGCTCGATGACTGTTTCCGACTGGCCTTGGCACGAAGCGACACGTTGATGGAGAATTTGGAATCGATCCGCCAGGCTGAAGAAGGCATTCGTCAGACCCGCGCGAATTTTCTTCCCACCGCCAATCTGAGCGCGAATCTGATCCGCCAGGAGGCGCCGCAGGCCGGAGTCGGCCAAAGCTTGTTCCCTGCTTCGCAAAACACATCACAGTTCACTCTATCACAGTCGTTGTTTAAAGGATTGCAGGATCTCGCCACACTCCGGCAGAAGAAATCTTTAAAGGCCGCTTCCTCTTCCGCTTGGACACAGGCGTACCTTCAGCTGTATCAGGACACGTCTCAGGCTTACTTTGCCATCCTGGAAGACGAGCATGATTTGAACAACTACGCCCGTGAGCTGACCACCGACCAACACCGCCATCAGCAATTAACTGGAATGCAGCGTTTCGGCCGCGCGCGGGAAGCGGATGTCGTCTCGATAAAGGCGTCCATCGCCAACGTTGAAGCTTCGATTGCGGCGGCCCATGGAACGCTTGGTGCGGACCGCGCAACATTGGCTTTTTTGACGGGGCTGGATCCAGATATCACGCTCGTCGACGTAGACACAACCCCAGCCCTCTCCACCCCACTCGATGACTGGCTCCGGAAAGTTGACCAGCGGCCCGACGTTCAGGAAGCACGCCAGAACTGGGAGGCCTCAGATTACGCGGTAGCATCCGCCTTGGGGGCCCATCTTCCGACAGCAAGCTTTACAGGGGACTACTACTTGACCCGGCCGGGCGCTTATTCTGACGTCCATTGGGATGCCCAGCTCAGCCTGAACCTTCCAATCTATGCCGGAGGCCAGACACAATCCCTAGTCAGGAAAGCGATTTCCATTCGCACGTCAAATGAAGCCGCCTACAATCTGGCTCGCCGGTCAGCAACGGAAGCCATTCGTTCCACTTATAGAACCGTGCGGGATGAAATCAACCAAGTCTCCAGGCTTGCCGATGCCTCCCAACTATATGATCGCTACTACGCTCTCCTTTTGAAAGATAATCAGGCCGGGATCGCGACGAATGTCGACGTCCTACTCGCCCTGGCGACTGCCGAACAGACGCGCCGTTCCTTTGATCGGGCACGACTCAGTTCAAACTATGACTACATCCGACTGCGGATTGCTGCCGCCGATGCAGAAATCCTTGAAAAAGCGACGAGGGGGAACTCATGGCCTCATTGAGCAAAAAGACAAAGCAATCCATCATTCTCTTTGTTGTCCTGGCGGCATGCTTTCTGGGCGCACGACTTCACCGGACCATGGTTTCTTTTGACGCACTCCTGTCTGAACCCCTTCACCGAGGAACGATCCAGGAGTCCGTTTACGGTATCGGGACTGTCGAAGCAAATCGCAGCTACCAGATGAAAACCGGCGTTACCAGCACGGTCCTTCGTTTGTTTGTTCGGGAGGGAGATGATGTTAAAAGGGGGGCGCCCCTTGTCGATCTGGACGGCATCGGCATTCTCCGGGCGCCATTCGACGGGATCGTGACCTCTTTGTCCTACAAAGTGGGTGAAACGGTGTTTTCTCAGAGCATTGTGATGACCGTAACGAATCTTTCTGATCGATATGTGTCTGTTTCTCTTGAACAACAGGCCGCGCTTCGGGTAACCCGTGGACTGCCCGTGCGGATCAACATCGACAGCATGCGCGATCAGGTCTTCACCGGAAAAGTAGAAGCGGTATATTCAAGCGGCTCCGACTTCCTGGCGCGGATCGGCGTCGACAACCTTCCGGTCAAGGTTCTTCCCGGAATGACGGCGGATGTCGCCATTTCAATCCAGGAAAAAAAGAATGCGCTGGCCATTCCGATCGCAGCATTAAGTGCAGACGGAGTTTGGGTTAAACGAGGCCGCTCAACGCCTTTCAAAGTATCTGTGAATACCGGGATTATCGATGGAGCAATGGCCGAGGTGACCGACGGGGATCTGCGGGAGGGAGACCGCCTGCTCCTCTCAGGAAAGAAAAGCGGATGATTCCCCTTGCTTTCCGTTATTTGATGTCCCGGCGGCGCCAGACCATCCTGACGTTGCTCGGCATTTTCTTTGGAACGGCAGGGTATGTGGTCATTTCGGGGTTTTTTATCGGCTTCCAAAATTATCTGATCCAGCAGATGGTCGACAATAGTGCGCACATCCACATCCAGCAGCGTGATGATTACCTGACGGCACACGGTCTGGACAAGGTATTTTACGGCGATAAGCCACAGGTGCTATGGGATGCTCAACCCGCTGGGCGCGAGGATAATGCGCGTATTGAAAATCCACAAGGCTGGTATGCCCGCCTGAATGCCGATCCTCGTGTGGTAGCCTATTCTCCGCAACTGACAGCCTCGGCGCTTTTTACAAAATCCAAAACCTCGGTTTCCGCCACGTTGATCGGCTGCGACCCCCTCAAACAATCCAAAGTCACGAACATCCTCGATAACATGGTTGAAGGCAATTTTTCCGACATCAGTTCGGGCGGCAACCGCATTGTCGTCGGCCGCGAATTGCTTAATGAGCTGGGCATGCGCGTGTCTCAAAATGTGCTTGTCTCGGTCGGAACGAATTCCCCCGCACCCCTTAAAATCGTCGGGGTCTTCAGTTCGGGCAATAAAGCGACTGACCTCCAGGCCTACGGTTCGCTGACGGATGTGCAGAAACTTAATAGGACGCCAAATGTGATCAACGAGATCGGGGTAAAAATCAAAAACTACAACGAAGCGGCTGCCATGGCCACGTTCTGGTCTAAACTTTTTCCAGAGAAAACCGAAAGCTGGGATCAGCAGAATGCGACGGCGTTTTCGATGTTTGCGATGCAAAACACGATGCGTGCGGTCATTATTGCGACCGTGATGATTGTGGCCGGTTTCGGGATCTACAACGTGCTGATGATGACGGTCAATCAAAAACGCCGCGATATTGCGATCCTGCGTTCTATGGGTTATGGGACCACAGAGATCATCTGGTTGTTCCTGTCCCAGGGAATGCTTCTGGGGCTGGCTGGCGCTATGTTGGGACTGCTATGCGGCTTCATTGTTTGCAAATACCTTCAGACCATACCCTTCGCGGGGCCTCCGGGCAGTACAAAAATGGACCACCTGCATATTGCTTTGAGCTGGTCGATCTATCTGCAGGGGTCCATCCTGGCGATCCTTTCTTCCTCAATTGCCAGTTTCCTGCCTGCACATGCAGCCGGGGAATTGACGCCGATTGAAATTATCCGGGCGGGAGACTGACATGGGAATCATCGCACGCGGGGTCTTTAAGCATGTGGGGGAGCCCCCGGTCCGCATCATCGATAATGTCTCTTTAGAGATTCGAGATGGTGAGTTTGTTTCCCTGACGGGCCGTTCCGGTTCTGGAAAAAGTACGCTGCTTTATCTGCTGAGCAGCCTGGATTCCGTATCATCCGGGGTGGTCGAACTCTCCGGCCAGGATCTCAGCCAGATCAGGCCGGAGGAGTTGAACCGATTTCGCAATGAGAAAATGGGATTTGTCTTTCAATTCCATTACCTGATCGCCGAACTCACCGCATTCGAGAATGTCCTGTTTCCCGCCCGCAGGTCAGGCCAGGGAGAGGTTCGCAAACAGCGCGCGAAGGAACTGCTTGACGCCTTCGGACTCGACAACAAACATGATCGTCTTCCCCGCCAGCTTTCTGGGGGCGAACAACAACGCGTAGCCATCGCCCGCGCGCTAATCATGGAGCCCCAATATCTATTCGCAGATGAACCAACCGGAGCCCTTGACTCTGCGAGCGGTGAGTCCGTGATGCAGATCCTGCGTGAAGCCAATACGAAACTGGGCACCACCCTTATCATGGTCACCCACGATCCCGACTTTGCCGCACTGGCAGGACGCCAGATTCACCTGGCGGACGGCCACGTCGTCGAGCAATCGCCTCAGGATAACTCATGAGAAACCTAAGTATGAACCTGCTGATCTTGGTCTTGGCGGTCGCAGCACTCGCGCCTGCCCAGGGCCTCCAAAGTTGTTTACATGCTTGAAAAAGATTTCTACGCTATTACCTGAACGGTGCAAAAATCTTCTCAAACAGGAGGCCCGTCCCATGCCAACGCTTATTCAAACCGCGGTTTTAAATCCCGCTCAAGCAATTCTGGTGCGTCTTGCAAATCTGTTACCCTCCATAATCTGGGCGCTTTTGCTTCTTGGAATCGGCATAATCATTGCGAAATTGCTGCGAACAGCCGCCGAAAAGGTTCTGCGTCTTGGAAAGCTTGACATCTGGAGTGAAAAAGCCGGACTGGGAACGCTTCTGGAACGCCTTGGGCTTGGCCATTCCGTCGTAAAGATCATAGGCGTTCTGATCTGGTGGTTTGTATTCCTGATCTTTTTCATGGCCGCGGCAGATTCGCTAAACCTCACGATAGTTTCGGAAATGCTGAACCGTTTCATAATGTTTATGCCTAAACTGATCAGCGCCGTATTTGTGCTGGCAGTGGGCGTGTACATCAGCTCAGTGATTAAAGAGATTGTCCACAACGCCTGTGTCGCCAACCACATCAAGGGCGGCGCAACCCTTGCAAAATTGTCACGCGGAATTGTCATTGCTTTTTCCGTGTTCATGGCGCTTGAACAGATCGGAATAGCCTACACTGTGACAACCTCGACTCTTCAGATCATCCTTGGCAGTATAGGCCTTGCTGCAGCTCTGGCATTTGGGCTGGGCTCCAAGGATGTTGCCGGAGATATCATCCGCAACTTAGTCCGCAAAGAATAGTTTCTTCTTCTCCTCAAAACCCCGGTCCTCATCAGGGCCGGGTTTTTTTTGGAAAAAATAACTGCGCAGCCATTTTGTGGAAATATGCCGTATATCCTCATTAGGTATGAGAACGAACTGCGCCATAGCTATGTTTGTTGTGCTCCTGCTGCGGACATCCGCTCTTATTGCGGATTCAGACTTATTACGCTTTATCCATAATAATGCCTTCCCGCTGAAGGGTTACCCGGGAATTTACTACCTACCGGACAACACAACTTCGATCTCACTGGATGGGACGACCAAAATCACCGGTTTCGGTCGTATGCGGGACGGTTTTGAAATGAAGGTGCGCCCTGTTCCGCACCTGTGGTTAAGAGCAGGGTACCAGCCGGAAGGAGCCCATGAATCCGGCAATGCGCTCGGCGGGATGATCTATGGATTTGTATTTCATTTTGAACGGGCGGACTTTAATTATGGCTGGATCCCATTCGATGGGGGAGGGGGTCAGCATCAGGTTTCAGTATCTTTTCGTTTCGGAAAATAATCAACTTTTCCCAGAAAAGCATTGAAAGGATCGCGAACTCCTGTTAACCTGACGCGTACCGCATCCAGTTCTTTTATTGAGGCGGTACGTACCATCCATCAACTCATCGGAATGGTACGACTCAAACAGCCCTGAACATCCCCCTGTTTCAGGCTGTAAAATCAGAAAACCCTGCCAATGGCAGGGTTTTCTATTTATCCCAACAGAGTTCGAATAACGTTGTTCGTATCGGAAAAATCCTTGAACAGGAAATCTGGCTCAGTTTTACGAAGTTCTTCCAGTCCCATATTCCCTGAAGCAACGGCTACCGTGGTAGCTCCTATAGCTTTACCGGACAAAACATCACGCTTATTATCTCCTATCACAAACACATCTTTTTTCTCTACAGGGCTGCCAATCAGGGCCCTACCCCGGTCAGCAGCGGTTTTAAGCAGTGTTGGGCGATCCTCAGAATCGGATGAATAACCCCCAAACCGGAAATATTTCATCAGATTGGGGCGGGAAAGCTTTATAACAGCTCCCTCCCTTAAATTGCCGGTGCCCAAACCCATAACTACATCACTTCGCTTGGAAAGTGTTTCAAGTAACTCCGGGATGCCAGACATTACTATGTAGCCCGCACCCGTATTAACCTCATATTCAAGGCGTTCCACATAATAGCGGCAAACAGTATCAATTTCGTCTTTGCCCGGATCCCGGTTCAAGTGAACCCGGATCATTTCGCGGACAATGGCCGGGTCAGTTTTACCATCAGGACTGACACCCTTCATGCCCCCGGCAATGCCAAAAAACCGCTCAAAAGCATGGTTCAAAGCACGAACACCCGCTCCTCCGGTATAAATAAGGGTCCAATCCAGGTCAAAAAGGAAGATTTTACACACTTGTAAATTCTTTCATAATGGGACTTTCGGCCGTTGACGTAAAAGCATTCTCCTGTAAAACTTAACTTACCATGGACGCCTGTATGTACAACATTATGGGCCTGTCAGAAAACGTCTTAAGAAAAGTTATCCCGAAATTGCCAGCTACCGTGATTGCCCGACTCTTAACAGCTTATCCCCGGTCTATCGGGCAAACCCTTATGAGCATGTTAGCTGTAAATGCCAGCCCATCCACCATTCAATTTGTCAGGGAAGAAATTCAGTCCACCCGTACGCCGTCATTTTCTCAGATCAGGGAGGCAGAGCTGGAATTGATCAAAGCGGTTTATGCAGAACAACGCATCTCGCCTGTAGCGGATTCCTCAAATATATTTCCGTACTACGCCCATCCCAAGAATTATTAAATATTAATCGTGTTCTCGAAGCAATGCTGCTAAAACCGAAAATCCTGTGACCGGAAGCTTGGTTAACTAGCGAGGGGTTTTAATTTTTCTTAGAAGCAAGCCCATTTTCCATAGCTTTGGACGGTAAGGACAACGGAAGATGCAAGGATCAACGCTCCGATTGAAACATGTACCGCAGTAATCCAGACCAATGGCATCCGCCAGGAAAGAATTCCCGGACAATTTGGGTGCTGTGAATCCAAAATGCGATGATAGCGTGATGAATGCATCAGGCATTATTTGTCCTCATTTCGGAGCCTGCGGCGGATGTTCGCTGGCCCTCAAGCGGGCGGCTCCTCCGCCTTACGCAGAGCAGCTTTCCGCTAAAGAACGTTTCGTTGGCGACCTTCTGAAGGATTTCGACATAGTAGAACGGCTTCCCATCCTGCCTGCTCCGGACATCTGGTATTACCGCAACAAGATGGAGTACGCCTTTGCGCAACCATTCACTTCCCCCTCTCCCACCTCGGGAGAGGGTGGGGGTGAGGGTTCCTCATCCGGCGTACGACCGCCTTCTCCCGAGAAGGGAGGAGGATTAGTCCTTGGACTTCGCGAGGCCGGACGTTATGACCGGGTGATCGACCTGGAAAACTGCCTGTTGATGTCTCCGGAAAGTTTTGAACTGCTCAAGAAAATACGCTCATGGGCAAAGGCCAATAACCTCAGCGGCTTTCATCGCAGACGGCAGACCGGAGATATGCGCTATCTGGTCATCCGTGAAGGGAAAAATACAGGTCAGAGAATGGCGATCCTTTTGATTTCATCCGGCAGTCCGGTCCTTTCCAATCCTGAGGCCTTCATTTCTCTCGAAGAGGAAATCCGCCCATTACTCTCGACCTTCTGGGTCGGCGTCACCGATTCCAAAAGCGATGTTGCGCGTGCCGAGGACATGCGCCTGCTCTGGGGAGAAGGCTCTATACAGGAACGCCTGAATGGCCGGATATTCCGCATTTCACCGTATTCATTTTTCCAGACGAACCCGCACGGCACGGAGCGCCTTTACAGTCTGCTGCGGGAATGGGCAACCAACCTTTCAAAAACACCTTCTCCCCTTGAGGGGGAAGGCTGGGATGGGGGGTGGCACATGCCTGATAATATCCCTCCCACCTCAGTCCTCCCCCACAAGGGGGGAGGAAGAAGTGGCACTCTTCTCGACATGTACTGCGGCTCAGGAGGAATCGGCCTTTCTGTGGCGGACAGGTTCGACCGGATGATCGGTGTGGATTCCAATACTGAGGCGATCAAAGACGCCGCCTGCAACAGCCGGCTAAACGGCATCACGAACGCGGAGTTTGTCGCAGAAGACGCCGTAGATTTTCTTAAGAAACTCCCAGCATCCAAATTCGCCGTGCAATTGTGCGCAGTCACCGTCGACCCGCCGCGCCCGGGGCTGCACGCACGGGCGCTGGAATCCCTGATAAATTTAAATCCTCCGCACCTGGCCTATGTTTCCTGTAATCCGGAAACCCTCGCACGCGACTTACAGGCGCTTAACCCTTTTTATAAAATAAAAACCATGCAGGCGGTTGATTTGTTTCCGCACACACCGCATGTCGAAACAGTAGTCACCCTGGAACACCGATGAATAAATTTCAACTTGATGTCATCGCGAGCCCTCCGGTCGTCTTGCGGGCGTGGCGATCTCAACCGTCCTTAAAACAAAGTCGGGGATTGCCGCGTCGGCCTTTTCTTATATTTATTGCGGCAGGCCTCCTCGCAATGACAGCAAAAATGGCTCTTGCCTCTGAAGCGCCGGCTCCAAGCCGCTTGTTTTTCAGCGACGCGAAGCTGAGTTTTATTTTCCCGGCTCATTGGAGGCTCCAGCCCGGATTCCCGTACGGTCCGCTTTTCGCAAAGCCGACAAAAAGCGGGCGCGAAGCAGTGATCAGCTGCGCCATATCGGCGCCTTTGTCACAGACTCACCTGGCTGCGGACATCCCCGCCGGCATGTTGAAGGACCTGGCGCGAAAGGAGCTGGAGTCGCATCAGCCGGGATTCACACCTGTGGCGGAAGTTGAAAAAAGCATTTCCGGTCACCGTGCCTATGAAATCATCTGGGACGGTGATGATTCCCTGCGGAATGAATCTGTTTATTTCTTTATCGAAGACAGAATATATGCCGTAAACCTGAAGGCTGATTCGGCGGCCTTCCGATGGCTGTCGCCCGATTTTCATAACTGGCTTAAGTCCATACAGATTCTCTCCCGCAGGGAATCTGGAGCGCTGAACGTTCCGGCGCACGGAGGGCTTTGGATCCATCAAACCGGCGGGCTTAAAGTGATTTTGCCCGAAGCCTGGCTGATAGGAGTATCGGACGACCACACCCTTGGCGCCGTTATAGTTCAGGGAAACGACCAAAGCAATCTGACTGCGTCCTGGGATGGTACGCCTGCAAAGACCGCGCGCATTTCCTCCAATGACAAAAAAGCGCTGCGCAAGGCGATTCACCGCAAAGGCTACAAGATCGATACCGACCAAGAGTTTTCTTTCCATGGTTTTCCAGCCCTTCAGGTAACTTATGAAGGGCCAAAAGGTGAGCGCTATATTATCGCTGAGGATCTCCTGGTGGCAACGCCCAAGGGAAACTGGCTGTTCAGTTTTGATGCGGACAGCGGTTTATTTCGAACGATGTGTCTGGAATATCAAAAAATCCTGAAGGATCTGCAATTCATATGAATCAATGCTGTCATTGCGAGGAGATCGCCCTGCCGTATTGGCGACCGACGCGGCAATCTCAGGCGTGTCCATGGCTGAGATTCCCACGCGGTAGCCAATACAACTTAGCTACCGCTCGGAATGACATCTTGTCGAGATAAGGAGTCACTGTGACATTAGACTCATGGCTGGAAAAACTTAACCCCCCTCAACGCGAGGCTGTGCTGCATACCGAGGGTCCTCTGCTGGTTCTGGCCGGAGCCGGAAGCGGCAAAACCCGGGTTATCACCACGCGGGTAGCTCACCTTGTCCAAAAGGGTATTCCACCCTGGCATATTCTCGCGGTGACATTCACCAACAAGGCTGCGGAAGAAATGCGGAACCGCATCGACGAGATGACCGGCGGACAGGGTCATGGGGTGATTATTTCCACCTTCCACAGGTTCTGCGCCCAGATGCTGCGGCACGAAGGCACGGCGATAAATCTTTCGCCGCACTACGTGATATACGACGAACATGATCAGAAAGAACTGATCAAAGATTGCCTTACGGAACTTAACCTCGATGAAAAGAAATTCAAGCCGGGCGTGCTGGTGTCTTTGATCTCACGCTCCAAAGACGAATTAATCGACGCTAAATCCTATGAGATTCATGCGCTGACTTCTCCGGATCCCTTCCGGCAGATGGTTTCGACAATTTATTCCCTTTACCAGAAGAAGCTCATCGCAGCCAGCGCGCTGGATTTCGGCGATCTGATCATGAAGTCTGTCGAGCTGCTGCGCGACCAGCCTGCAATACGCGAAAAATTCCAGGAACGCTTCCGCTACATACTTGTAGATGAATATCAGGACACCAACCGCGCGCAGTACGTTCTTACCAAGACCCTCGCGGCGAAACACCGCAACCTCTGCGTGGTCGGCGACGATGACCAGTGCGTTTACGTCTGGCGCGGCGCGGATATCCGCAACATTATGGAATTCGAAAAGGAATACCCGGAAGCCAAAGTAGTGAAGCTCGAGCAAAACTACCGTTCTACTCCGCAGATCCTTGACTCTGCATGGCAAGTAGTAAAACACAACCAGTTCCGCAAGGATAAGAAACTCTGGACGGAACATTCATCCGGAGATCCGGTCACGGCAGACGAGTTCTCGGACGAGCGAGAAGAGGCCCTGGCCGTGGCTGCGACTATAAAGGAAAAAACGCGGTCCGATGGATTCCGGCTGGCCGATTTCGCCGTGTTTTACCGCATTAACGCCCAGTCCCGCGTTCTGGAAGACGCCTTGAGGCGTATGGAAATCCCTTATAAAATAATCGGCGCAGTACGGTTTTACGACCGGACGGAAGTAAAAAATGTCATCGCCTATCTGCGCGTACTCATCAACCCCGCCGACACCCTGAGCCTGAAGCGCATCATAAATATCCCGGCACGCGCTCTCGGGAAAACCACTGTGGAAGCCCTTGAGCGCTTCGCTTTGGAGCAGCGGATTTCACTTTTCACCGCGCTTTCTCGCGCCGCAGATGTTCCCGGCCTGACACAGCGCGCCAAAAATGCGGCAGTTGATTTCTTCACGCTCATGACCACGCTGCAGGGAAGGGCCGAAAAAGCTACCGCACGGGAAATGACCGACGCCGTCCTGGAAGCGACCGGCTATCTCAAGGGCCTGGAAACTGACGACGACGCCGAATCCCAGGACCGTGCGCAGAACATCCGTGAATTTCTTAACGCCATCCAGGAATACGAAGAACGCTCGGACGACAAATCCACTGCAGGGTTCCTGGAACAGGTCTCGCTTGTTTCCGATGCCGACGACATCGAAAGCGGTCCGAATTACGTAACCCTGATGACCGTGCATCTGGCCAAGGGCCTTGAGTTCCCCTTCGTGTTCCTGACCGGACTGGAAGAAGGTCTTTTCCCTATAGGCGAATCGGACTTTTCGCAGGAAGAACTGGAGGAAGAACGCCGGCTCTGCTACGTAGGAATGACCCGGGCGAAGCAGTATCTTTATCTTACCTGGGCCGCGTCAAGAAGACTTTTCGGCCATTCGCGGTGGAACGCCCCCTCCCGGTTTATCGAGGAAGCGGGAATAAAAACAGCCAGTTCCGAGTCAAAAGTTCCAAGTCCTGAGTTGAAATACCATGAACCATCACAACCTCCAAGCCACTTCCTCGGCACTCAGAACTCTGAACTCATGACCGCCTTTTCGGTTGGCACACGCGTGCGGCACGCGGAGTTTGGCCCGGGGAAGGTCATCGAAAAAACCGGCACAGGCGACCAGTTGAAAGTAGTTGTCCTATTCGATACGGGGCAATGGAAAAAACTTTTAGTAAAATACGCAAACCTGGAAAGAATCTGACGCCGTTTGTCATCCCCGCATGAAGTCAGCGGGGATACATCAACAGAAAGGCTGGATTCCCGTCCTCCACTGAGGCTTCGGCGGACGGCCCGCCAGGAAGTAGTGGAGGGCCGATTAAGACCTCGGGAATGACGGAACAAAAGGCATGTCTATAACCAAAAAAGACGTGGACCATGTGGCGCGCCTAGCACGCCTGACGCTGACGAACGAAGAAAAAGAACGCTATACCGCTCAGCTTGAATCCATTCTGAGCTATATAGAAAAGCTGAACGAGCTGGACACCACGAACGTCCCGCCCACGGCTCATGTTCTGCCCATATCCAATGTCTGGCGTGAAGACCGGGCCGATCAGAAACACCTTGGGTCGACGGAAGATCTTCTGGCAAATGCGCCGGAACGCGAAGGTCCGTTTTTCAAAGTCAAAAAGGTTATTGAATAATGGATCTCCTTTCTCTTACAGCCTCTGAAATCGCCTCCAAAATCCGCTCCCGCGAACTGACCTCCGAGGAGGTCACTGCGGCTTTTCTTGAGCGCATTCGCAGGTTTGATCCGGAAATCAAGGCTTTCAACGAAGTTTTCTCCGACCACGCGCTCGCCCAGGCAAAAGAAATCGATACAAAGATTTCAAAAAAAGAGCAGGTCGGCCCTCTGGCCGGAGTTCCCATCGCCATCAAGGATAATATGCTTATCCGCGGGGAGCTGTGCACCTGTTCATCAAACATCCTCACCGGTTTCCGCGCCACTTATGACGCTTATGTGATACGCAGGCTCCGCGCTGCCGGAACTGTTTTTCTGGGCAGGACCAATCTCGACGAATTCGCCATGGGCTCCTCTACGGAGAATTCCGCCCTGCGTACTACGCGCAATCCCTGGGATTTTCAGTGTATCCCGGGAGGGTCGTCCGGAGGCAGCGCGGCCTCGGTTGCCGCGCGTCTTGCGCCTCTGGCTCTGGGCTCGGATACAGGCGGCTCCATCCGCCAGCCCGCCGCTCTCTGCGGCGTTAACGGCTTCAAACCTACTTACGGGCGCGTTTCCCGGTTTGGTCTTGTGGCTTTCGCTTCTTCTCTGGATCAGATCGGCCCCTTTGCGACCAACGCGCGCGACATGGCCATTCTGCTGCAGGCGATTGCGGGGTACGACGAGAATGACTCCACAAGCGTTAACCATCCGGTGCCGGACTACTCTGCAGCTCTGGATGAGGATCTGCAGGGGTTGCGCATAGGACTACCCAAGGAATATTTCATTGAAGGGCTGGATGCGGACGTCAAGAAAGCGGTTCAGGAAGCGATCAAGGTTCTGCAGGGGCTGGGCGCAACCGTGCAGGAGATATCGCTTCCGCACACCGAATACTCGCTTGCCGTCTACTATATCCTTGCCCCCTCGGAAGCCAGCGCCAATCTTTCCCGTTTTGACGGGGTGCGCTACGGCAGGCGCGCCGCGGACGCCGGGAATCTCCTCGAGCTTTACGAACGCAGCCGGGGCGAAGGATTCGGCCCGGAAGTGAAACGGCGCATCATGCTCGGGACCTATGCGCTTTCCGCCGGGTATTATGAGGCCTATTACGCCAAGGCGCAGAAGGTGCGGACTCTCGTCAAGCATGATTTCGACGAGGCTTTTAAGACAGTGGACATCATCGTCACTCCTACCACTCCTACGCCGGCGTTTCGCATCGGAGAGAAGGTCAGCGATCCGCTGCAGATGTATCTATCCGATATTTTTACGATTTCCTGCAATCTTGCTGGGCTGCCGGGATTGAGCCTGCCCTGCGGGTTGAGCGGCAGCCGGTTGCCGATCGGTATGCAGCTGCTGGGCAAACCATTCAACGAGGAGACAATTTTACGCGTCGCGCATCAGTATGGAAAAAAGACATCCTGGCACAAACAGATCCCAAAGCTCGGCGTTCCAGCTTGAATTTTCCGCAGGCGGGATTGTCCGAGAGAAAGACCGCCTGCTGATGGTAAAGGTGGAAAACCTTGAAGGGAAAGTCGTGTGGACCTTTCCCAAAGGCCACATCGAAAAAGGCGAAACCTCCAAGGACGCGGCCGTGCGCGAAGTAGAGGAAGAGACCGGCTATAAATGCGAAATCGTAAAACCTTTTGAAAAAGTCCAGTACTGGTTCCGGCGCGGCAGTATATTGGTCAAGAAAACGGTCACGTGGTTCCTGATGAAACCCGTGAACAAGACAGGAACGCACGATACGGAAGAAATTATCGAGACAGAATGGGTAAGCCTGGAAGAGACCCGGAAACGCGCGACCTATAAATCGGATTTGAAACTGCTCTCTAAACTGAAATGAAGCTGTCATTACAATACAATCAAACATCAACAAAGGAACTCCCTCGCCCCTTGAGGGAGAGGGTGGGGGTGAGGGGTAGATTCCTCATCGAAGTCTCACCCTCACCCTCGGCTTTCCCTACGGTCGGCCTCGACCTCTCCACTCGAGGGAGAGGTAGTATAGGAATGGCATGACCTTCGAAACCGTTATCGGCCTGGAAGTTCACGTTCAGCTGAAAACAGAATCAAAACTGTTTTGCCGCTGTGAAACGACTTTTGGGGCCGATCCCAACACTCATATTTGTCCCATATGCTGCGGCCATCCAGGCGTCCTGCCTGTTTTGAACCGCAAAGCGGTGGAGTTTATTGTCAAGGCCGGCCTCGGTCTCGGCTGTTCGATCGCGCCGCATTCCGTTTTTTCCCGCAAGCAATACTTCTACCCTGACCTTCCCAAGGCCTACCAGATATCGCAATACGATCTTCCAGTATGCACCGGAGGCGGCATTGAGATCCCGGTGTCCGGAAGCGGCACAAAACGCATACGCATTCACCGGATTCACCTTGAGGAAGACGCTGGCAAGCTCCTGCACATGATTGGGTCCAGGGAACTGCCATATTCGCTTGTTGATCTGAACCGCGCCGGCATACCGCTCATGGAATGCGTATCGGAGCCGGAAATAAGTTCTCCGGATGAGGCATACGCCTATCTCACGCAGCTCAAAGCCGTTTTTCAGTATCTGGAAATATCCGATTGCGACATGGAAAAAGGCTCGCTGCGCTGCGACGCCAACATTTCCCTTCGCCCCGCAGGCCAGGAGGCGCTGGGTACCAAGGCTGAAATTAAAAATCTGAATTCTTTCAAGGCCGTAAAGGAGGCCCTGCAGCATGAAATCAGCCGCCAGACCGAAGTCTTAAATTCGGGAGGCCGGATCATTCAGGAAACCAGGCTGTGGGACGACAACCGCGGCGTTACGGAAAGCATGCGTTCCAAGGAAGAGGCGCACGACTACAGGTATTTCCCCGAGCCGGACCTCGTTCCACTCAATTTGTCGAAAGATTTCATAGAAGGCATTGGGAAAAGTCTGCCGGAATTGCCTCAGGCAAGGAAAAAACGCCTTGTTGCGGATTACGGTCTGTCCGATTATGACGCCAATGTGCTTGTCGGGGACAAAACGCTGGCCGGTTATTTTGAATCAGCCCTAAAAAAATCCGATGCCGCAGCGGCAAAACCATTATGCAACTGGCTGACCACCGAGCTCCTTGGGAGGCTGAATGCCGCCAAAAAATCCATCAGCGATTCGCCGGTATCTCCGGAAAACCTGGCCGGGCTGATAGGACTTATCCTTAAGGGAACCATTTCCGGCAAAACTGCCAAGGACGTTTTCACGGAAATGTTCGAAACCGGCGCATCTCCGGATGAGATCGTCGAAAAGAAGGGGCTGCGCCAGGTGGGCGACACTGCAACCATTGAAAAATGGTGTGAAGAAGCGATCAAGGAAATGCCAAAGGCTGTTGAAGAATATCACGGCGGCAAGGAGCGCGCCATAGGCTCGATCGTAGGCCTGGTTATGAAAAAGTCGCAGGGCAAAGCCAACCCCCAGCTCGTCAACCAGATCCTTAAGAAAAAACTCTCCCGCTGAAACCTTCCCTCTGTCGCAGCCTCCATCCGTCGGCCTGCACCATATCCAATTTTCGAAGGTAGTGGCACGTGGAGCCAATTACGCATGGCGCCACAGACGCCGTGCCTCAAGAGGTTCACTGTTCGGCACGGTGTTCCTTAAGGGGTTTTGCCCCTCCATCATTCCAGTGCGTTTAAGGAGGATGGCCTAGCCTCCATAAACAAATAGTCGGCAAGGCACCCCCCGCCAATTTTTGGATTAAAGGTTGAAGCCTTTTATTTTTGGGCCGGTAATCTCTGGTTTGTTTTTCAGCTTCTGAACATCTTCGCGGACAGCGCGCACATCCGTCCCGACCTCCTGTTGATGTTTTTATAGACGGGACGGTACTGACTAAATATTTATATTGGGGACAGTACCGTTTCGATCAAGTTTATTTTGCCTTCCAGCCGCTCAACTTTAATAGTCAGGTCATGGCGTACAGTCAACGCATGCCTGAGCTTTACGAAAGCCCGCATTATGGCGATGTTGACCTCAATTGCGCGCTCGCTGCTTAGAACGCTGGACAGCATCGCCACACCCTGTTCCGTAAAGGCAAGCGGCAGGTACCGACGGCCGCCCCAACTTGATATCGCATTTTGCGATCTCAAGTTGTCCCATTCAGCTGAAGTCAGCTGAAACATGAAATCCGGCGGGAATCGAAAGATTTGCCTTCGAACAGCGCGGTTAAACGCTTTCGTTTCAACATCATAAAGTCCGGCCAGGTCGCTATCGATCATTACTCTCTGTCCACGGATTAGAAAAATCCGTTGCTCAATATTTGCAAGTTCCATGGGAAGCCTCTCTTTCTGTCCAGCAGCTATCTGTTACCTTGCGACCTATGTTAGCCCAACTTCGCCAGTTGTCAGATAAAATTCACGATATTCCTGCCGAAAACGGACA
>CAZSAL010000053.1:0-17546 GCA_964604825.1 uncultured Elusimicrobia bacterium | reverse complement strand
CCGTTTTCGGCAGGAATATCGTGAATTTTATCTGACAACTGGCGAAGTTGGGTTAACCACGGTCTTTAAATGTACAGAAATCAACGGCAGTTTGTGTCCAGTTGTGAGGCGCGCGGCGGAATTAATTTAGTCCTACCGAAGTTGTCATTCCTCAATAAGCCTATGGCTTACGTCATGAGCGCTTTGTCGCCTTACCTCCAAATGATGGTAGAAGAAAGAGTTCTTACTGAGGAAATCGCGCAAGCTGCAAACAGTCTTCCTACCGAGGAACTGTAGGAAGAGGTAGTAGAACGCTGGGAAGCCCATGGCATCGAAACCATGGAAAAAGTAGTTGGCGATATATTGAACCTCACCATGCCAGTACAGAATCCAGTCAACAATGAAGTGGTAGCGGAACGTGGGCGGGCGCCTTCCGGGGAAAAACTGCTGGGGTGTCTGTTTTCATTACTGCTGATCTATGGTGCCGGCAAAGTCGTTATCTAGGGGTGCCGCGGCATTTATCATGCCGGATGCAAGTTGGAAGAATTACTGACTCCCGATACCCGTGTTCCAACCGGCATCAGGGTTATAATCTATCCTGACCACGAAGTATATGCCCGCTGGGATGATCTGGGACCAGGTTATACCTATAAGATTTATGTCGCGCATGAGAACAATGTTCTGGATTATCAGTTGCTGGCGGATTCGGTTCAGCCATCGTGTAAAGGCATTTTGTCGATGAATAAGATGTCATGCAAACAATCTTCTGCGAGATTAGTGACAGTCACTTTTATCCACATTTATGGGACTTCAAGATCGTGACTACATGCAGCGGCCGGAGGGTAATGGTGGCGAACCTCCGCCACAGAAGCCGAGGTTGTGGATCCTTGCAGTCGCGATCATTTTGATCGCCTTGTTCCTGCTGTCGCTTTTGCCCCACCGATAAAGAACAGCACACATCTACGGGGTCTGACACTTTAACCTGTTATAAAAGGAGAAAGTACCGGATGCCCAATTGCTGATGGGCATCCGGCCCTGATCTGAAAACTGCACACCTTGCCCGAACGTCCTGCCTCCCGAGCCGAAGTTATTTTCTCAACGGGGTTGTTACATAAAATCCTATTTTTCGCTTGCGCTGGATTTGTGGAATCAAATCGCGGATCATTTGGATAACACTGCGAAGCTGAATGTCATGCACTCCGACGGCCTTTTCCAGTTCCTCGAGTTTAATCAATATATCCTGATATGAGATCGCGACAGACTTTAGCTGAATAAATGCCCGGACTACAAACACGCTCATTTGCACCGCTCTTTCTGAACGAAGAACGCTTGCGAGCATTACAGCTCCATGCTCCGTAAAAGCATAAGGAAGGACGGGAGAAAAGCGCAGCTTCCGGAGGTGGTCACAATTTGTTACCACCTCCTTTTTCTCCTCAGGAGTCAATTGAAACATGAAATCAATCGGAAAACGTTTTTGGTTTCGTTTCGCTGTCTGGTTCAACGCTTTAGTTGTCACACCGTAAAGTTCCGCAAGGTCCATGTCCAGCATGACCCGCTCCTCGCGAATTAAAATAATCCTTTCCGTGATCTTTTTCGACGGTATAAATAGATTCATATAACGCCTCCTGTACTGTTAGAGGCAGCTAACCGGAAAATATTCAGATCATCTAACGGGTCTGACCCTAATGTGTAATCTGTTGCTTCTGTCGTGCCACACCTTGCCCGAACGTCCTGCCTCCCGAAGGACGGCTAGGCGACGGACATGGGTGAACTAATTCGGCATCTATTCACATTCAGCATACCTAAGACTCAGCGACGGAGACCTAAAATTTGATTATCCGGGCGAAACCCTTGTATCCTATCAATTGCGCTCATGGCTAAATTATCATTTAAGGAACAGTTAAAAGAAAAAGACCGGCAGATCGAATTGCTTCATGCGATCAGCCGGATCGTCGTTGAAACACGCGATCTGGAGGATTTGCTGCAGAAATTCAGCGACATGATCGTGAGGGAACTGGAAGCCGATTCTACGCTGATTTATCTTCATGATCAGGCCGGTGAAAATCTGGTGCTTTGCGGATCGCATAACCCTCATCCTCGGCAGCTTGGCCAGATTACTCTTAAAGTCGGCGAAGGCATTACGGGATGGGTTGCAGAAAAGATGCAGCCTGTGGCAATTTCCAAAAACGCATTCAGGGACCCTCGATTTAAATTCTTCAACAAACTTGAAGAAGACCGATACGAGGCTTTTCTTTCGGTTCCAATTGCCGCCAAAGACAAACTTATCGGTGTCTTGAATGTCCAGCACCGGAAGGCGCACGTCCATGATGAGACGGAGCTGGCGCTGGCCAGAACAATCGCAAACGAGATTGCCGGGGCCATTGAGCATGCGCAATTATTTGATCAGACGCGAAAGCAGTCTTTGCAGATAGGCGCCCTGGCGCGGATGTCCCAGTCCATCGCGCAGGGAATTTACCTGCAGGAAATTCTTCAGCTGATCGTTAAAATGACCGCGGAGATGATGGAGTCGCAGATATGTTCGCTCATGCTTCTTGATAAGAAAGGCCAGGAACTTAAGATCGAAGCTACGCAGAGCCTGAGCGATACATACCGGTCAAAACCGCCTGTAAAAGTTACCGGGAGCGTTTCCGGACGTGCAATTTTAACCCGTAAACCGGTGGTTGTTCGTGATGTTACTATTGATCCCCAGTATATGTATCCGGATATCGCCCGGAAAGAAAATTTGAAGTCCATGCTGATCGTGCCAATGATAACCAAGGAAAAACCTATTGGCGTCATCAACTGTTATACGTCCAGAACCCATGACTTCACGCCTGGAGAAGTGGAATTGATACAGGCTGTGGCAAACCAGGCGGCAATCGCTATCGAACATACCCAGGCCATCGAAAAAGCCATGGAAGCGCAGGAGGCTCTGGAAAGCCGCAAAATCATCGAACGCGCCAAGGGTATTATCATGCGCCGGCAGGGCCTGTCGGAGGATTCCGCCTTCCGCCTGCTTCAGCGCCAGGCCATGGATCGGCGCAAATCCATGAAGGAAATCGCCGAAGCCGTTATTCTCTCCGAAGATATCCAGAAAACCAAAAATAACAGCTGAAAAACCTGAATGCATACATTGGTTGAATTTTTCCAGCGGCTTTATCATTTTGACGAACTTATCCGCTGGGGCGGACATCTGGTACTGATCACCATAGTTTTTTCGGAAACCGGATTAATGGCTGGATTCTTCCTGCCAGGCGATTCGCTTCTTGTGACGGCAGGCCTGTTCGCGGCAGCGGGGAAACTCGGTATTGTCCAGCTTATCGCTGAATTGCTTCTGGCGGCGGCTCTTGGCGATTCTTTGAATTATTTCGTAGGGCGAAAGCTGGGGCCGAAGATATTTATCCGTGAGAAATCGCTGTTGTTTCAAAAGGATCATCTTATACGTACCAGGCATTTCTATGAGAAATACGGAGCAAAGACGGTTATTATCGCCAAGTTCGTTCCTATAGTCCGCACCTTTGCTCCGGTAGTGGCCGGCGTCGGAGACATGACATATCGGAAGTTTTTGTTGTTTGACTCTTGCGGAGTTGTCGCCTGGGTTTTTTCCATGATTATGGTTGGATTTTATCTTGGACGCTCTGTGCCGCATATCGACAAGCATATACATGAACTGATATTTATTATTATTTTTCTTTCGGTTCTGCCTGCATTTATTGAATTTGTTAAATCGCGGAGGAGTTCCAAGGGAGAATTAGTAAAATGATTAAATTCAAAAGCTGGCGCACACCGATGTTCCTTACGGGCTTGATTCTGATAGGGCTCGGATTCCCTATGCCTTCACCCGTTCGCGACGCTGCTACACTGGCGTGGGCGCCCGCCTTCCGGCTGCATTATCCTTTCTGGCATATTGTTTTTTCTCCTTTCATGGGGCTGGCGGATCTGGTGACAAACTTCAGCATGAAAGAAGACTTCGTGCTGGTCGCATATGCCTTCATCCTCAGTCTTGTCTGCCTGCGGCGCAAAGCCTGGTTAGGCGCGGCCGGTTTTATCGCTTTTATCGCATGGGGCGCGCTTGTGCCTCGTCCCATGGGACGCCTGGTTACCCGGGATCCTGACGTACTGCTCATTGATTTCCATTCTCATTCGCAGTATTCGCACGACGGCCGTAAAAACTTTACTCCGCTGAAAAACATGCAGTGGCATATGGCGCAGGGATACGACGCTGCATTCATCACTGACCATAACAGGGTGGAAGCCGCGCAGCAGGCCAAAGCCTTATCCGAGACGGAATGGAAGGATAACGGTTATCGTTCTCTGCAGGGAGAAGAAGTAAGCCTTTTTAAAACACATCTTGTAATCCTTGGCAATGGCGATAAGATTGACAATCGTCTGTATGACTCTGACGCTTCAAAAATTCCATCGTTTATAAGGGATATGCATGAAAAAGGGCTGCCAGTGATAGCTTCCCTGCCCGAGTATTGGTTTTATCACTGGGATGGTTCCCGGCTGGGTACCATTGATGACTTCGCAGCATGGGGTATGGACGGTTTTGAAATCATCAACAGCGCGCCGAAGGCTCTGGATTTTCCTTTGGAGTATCGCAGGCGCATAGTCGATCTTTGCCGTACCCATCATCTTTGTATGACAGGGATATCCGATAACCACGGTTACGGGTACGCTACTGCGGCATGGAACGCAATGGCGCTTCCGGGATGGCGGCAGTTATCTCCGGAGCAAATCGAGCCGGTCGTCATTAAAACCCTCAAAGATCGCGGTCCCGACGCCGTGCAGGTTCTGGAAAGGGTGCGTTACGAACCGCAAACGCGCTGGCAATACGTTGCCGCGCCTTTGGGAGCTCTGGTTATATATGTGCGGCTGCTGCAGCCTGCGCAGGCAGTTTCATGGGTTTTATGGATCTGGGGTTTTTGGACTATTGTGATGTGTTTCTCAAATAGAAAGAAGAAGGTGATTTAATATGGGTTTATGGGATATTTTCAAGAGAAAGCCTGTCGTTGAAGAGAAAGCTTCGGCTGCGCCAGCCAAGGTCCTTAAAGTTTCTGATTTCTTGTCTGAAAAGAACATTTCATTTTTCCCGGCCGGACCGTCAAAGCAGCAGGTGTTTGGACAGTTAATCAGCTTATTGAATCTGCCTGACCCTTCTTCTGTTATGCAGGCTATCATGGCCCGAGAGGAAGCCGGAACAACAGTTATTGCTCCCGGGATCGCGCTTCCCCACGCAAGGATCCCAGGAATTACGAAAATCCGGGCTGCCATAGGGTTGTGCCCATCGGGAGTTGAGGACCCGAGTTCCCCCAGTGGTCCAGTTAGAATCTTCATCCTTTTCCTGGGCCCTTCTGAGAACATGCGCGAGCACCTGGCTTTCCTTGCCGGGGTATCTTCCCTGTTTCAAATAGAAGGATTAATCGATTCTCTCTTCCTGTTGGCCACCCCATCTGACGTTCTTAAAAAAATCAAGGATGTCGAAGCGGGCCTGTAAGGCATGCCAAACCAGACTTCTGTAAAAACCGCACGAAATGTAATTGTGGTGACAACCGCTATGCTGAGCTTTATAAGCTTCTGGCGGGCTTCGGCTATTGTGCTTTGCGACCTTGCTTCCACCTCCTACTATATCGGTGGGATTGCGGAACATGCCATAGGAAAGGCGGCTCCCTGGTTTATCCTTGGCGTGATGCTTTTTTCTTATACCGTGCGCGCGCTCTATATAGAGTCTTGCAGCATGTTCGTCCGCGGGGGTGTTTACAAGGTAGTCAAAGAAGCGATGGGTGGCACGCTCGCGAAACTGTCCGTTTCCGCACTGATGTTCGATTATGTTCTCACCGGACCGATCAGCGCAGTTTCTGCAGGCCAATATCTTGTTGGCCTCTTGAATACGATACTTCCACGCGCACATGTCCATTGGCATCTGCAGCCCAACCTGTTCGCGGTGCTCTTTGCCATAGGTGTGACCCTTTATTTCTGGTGGCAGAACATCAAGGGGGTGGAGGAATCGAGCGATAAGGCGCTAAAAATCATGGTCATCACTACAGTGATGGCAGCCATCATGATAGCCTGGAGCGTTTATACCTTGATCAAAAAAGGTTTTACATTGCCGCCGTTTATCCCGCATTTCAGCAGCGATGCCTGGGGATGGCTTTATGGGTTCCGTAACTCTGTCCGGCCCTTAGGTTTTATCGGTATTGTCATGGCGTTTGGACATACGCTTCTGGCAATGAGCGGGGAGGAGTCTCTTGCCCAGGTTTACCGGGAAATCGAGGCGCCCAAGCTTAAAAATCTGGAGAAGACCGGATTCGTTATTTTCCTTTACAGCATGCTTCTGACTTCGCTCGTCAGTTTTTTCGCCGTCATGATCATCCCTGATGCGGTGCGCATCGGTCGTTACTCGGACAACCTGATAAGCGGCCTGACGATGTACCTTTCCGGACCGCTGGCGGCACGGCTCATTTTTCAGGGTTTTGTGGTAATAGTCGGATTTTTGATCCTATCGGGAGCAGTCAATACTGCCATTGTCGGTTCAAACGGAGTATTGAATCGTGTTGGAGAGGATGGCGTATTGACCGACTGGCTGCGTGTTCCGCACCGGAAGTATGGAACAACCTACAGGCTGATCAATCTTACCGTCGGCCTGCAGATTTTGACAATAGTCCTTTGCAGAGGTGATATTTATCTTCTTGGCGAAGCTTACGCTTTCGGTGTAATTTGGAGTTTTGTCTTTAAAGCCCTGGCCGTTTTAGTTCTTCGCTACAGAGACAAGACGCACCGCGAATGGAAGGTGCCGGGAAATCTGACGATCGCCGGAATTGAATTACCGTTCGGTCTCACCTTCATTTTCCTGGTTCTTTTTGTAACGGCCTGCGTAAATCTGCTTACCAAGCGGGTAGCAACTATTTCCGGGGCATTGTTTACGCTCGTCTTCTTTATTGTTTTTGAAATCTCTGAAAAGATCAACATCCGCAAAGCGAATGAACGACATCTGGTCAGGCATGACGGTCATATCGACAAGGTTAATCTAAGAAGAGTCGATGTTCTGACCGCGGAAGATTGCAGTGTTACAAAGCAGAAACGAGAACTTGTTGCCGTCCGCGATCCGCATAACCTGATTCATCTGAAAAAGCTATTGCACGAAGTCGATCCCGAATCTACAGATGTTCTTGTGATGTGCTCAAAAGTGGCAAAAGGTCTTCAACTGGAAGGAAATTTGACTGAATCCACGCCCGATGAGGACCTACTTTTTACGCAAATCATAGCTGTTGCGGAAAAAGTAGGCCGCACCGTAGTTCCTATGCTGGTTCCTTCAAATGATCCTTTCTATGCTATGGCCAGAGTAGCTTACGATATGAGAGCTCAGGAGCTGATTGTTGGGAAATCCGAGAAATATCCGCCGGAAATCCAAATGGAAAAGATAGCCATAGCCTGGGGTGCGGTGCGTCCGCGTGATGGCCATCCTTTGCGAATACGCATCGTATGGGACACATCAGAATATAAGGAAGATTTGTTGTAAAAATTTATTCGGTCCCCTTGACAAATTTTTGAATTCGTGTTATACTAATTAAGTACCGTCCAAGGAAGGACGGGGTCATTTTGGAAGATGGCGAAGCGGCCTTGGTTTGATGTGGAAGCCAAGGCTTTTTCTTTTTAAATAGGTATTCAGGCGCGCCTTGACGGCAAGCCTCTGAACGAAGGCGTTCTCAAATCCTGTGATGGATTGGAGAACGCCTTTTTTTTTGTTTCTGATTGAATTTTAAAGGGGAAATAAGAAATCAAGGAGAATGAAAATGGCTAAATCAAGCGAAGTAGAAGCTGTTTTAAAACCAAGAATTGTCCCAACCCTGGGGCTTTTGGGGGCGACTGTCAATGCAATGGCCCTTATAGCGCCTGGGGCTTTTCTGTGGATAACTTATCAGCTCCAGGCTGCGGCTACCGCGCCAAACGGAGCTTCCGTAGCCAGCGATATATGGAGCGGAATCCTGGTGGCATTGGGCGTATGCTTCCTTACAGCGTTGTCTTACTCTCAGCTTGCAAAGATCTACCCTGAGGCTGGTTTTGCTAGCTGTGTTTACTTCGCAGAAAAAGCGTTTCTGGACAGCCGAGGCGAAAAGCATTCGACGCCTGCATCTCTGGCTCGTTTCGCTAAGCTGGCCACAGGTTGGGCTGCGCACCTGTTCTATTGGGTGTACCCCGGCATTATGGTCGCCATGATGGCAACGATGATTGGCTATATCTACAACGCCTTCACAGGCAAAAGCCTGTCAAACACGGAACTGACACTGATCGGGATCGCGTTTGCGTTCGTAACCGGTTACATAGGTTATCGTGGAGTGACTGGTTCGACCAAAACATCGCTCTGGATTAACGTAATCCAGCTGACAACTCTGGTGGTTTTCAGCGGTCTGGCGATTTATTACCGTCTGGCCAATCCACAACATGCCAGCCAGTGGGCTTTCAGCGGGGCGATGGATGTTCTTAAGTTCCATTCGCTTCAGGGCGTGCTTGTTCAGTCCACTATAGCGATATTGATTCTGGTCGGCTTTGAAAGCTGCACCTCGCTTGCGGCTGAAACCAAAAATCCGGAGACTACGATCCCCAAAGCAATCATCTTGTCTCTGGTAATTCAGGGGTTGATTGCCTATCTCCTGGAATATTTCGCCGCGGGTCTTATGATCAGCGACAAGCTGACAGTTGCCGCAACTGCCGGAGCAGCGACTACCACGGTAAGCGGAATGGCTGCTGCGGCCGCCTCCAGCGCCCCGATCGGCGACATGTCAAAGCTGATTGGCGACAGTCTCCTTAATGGCGTAGGGTTTGGCCTGATGATTACGATGGCCGTTACCGTCGCCATCGCCATTGTAGGTACGACGCTGAGCTGCATGAATACGGCTATCCGGGTCACCTGCGGCATGGCTGAAGACAGGGAACTACCGGACATGCTCGGTTTCATGCATGGAAAATTCAGCACGCCGCATATGGCCATGTGGACACTGGTTGCCGTTTCTTCCGTCATCGCGGCGATCGGTGTGCGGTCTGTCGTGGGATTAACAGGAATAACCCTGGCTTCCAACCTGGGAACCTTTATCCTTTATGGACTCACCTGCGTCTGGACTGTTATCGCGTTTAAAGGCCGGAAGGATTTCAATATCCTGAAGCACGGAATCATCCCGGTGCTTGGCGTGATCACCAACGTAATTATGGCGGGCGCTATTGTTTACCTGTACATCATCGGCAATGCGGATTCGCAGGCGGAAGCGCATATCTGCTTCTGGATTGCCGGCGGATGGGCTGCTGTCAGCATTCTTTATGTAGTCCTGACAACAGTAAGCAAGACTTACAGCGTCCGGATGGTCACGTGCGTAATCAGACCGGAACAACTTGGAGAGGTCACCTCTGCGCTGAAGCAGGCAAACCTTGTCATGGGCATGACCGTCATGGATGTCCGGGGGTTTGGCAGACAAAGGGGGGAAACGGATGGCGACGGCGCTGTTACGGATGACACTATCCGTTTTCTGCCCAAGTTGAAAATGGAGATCCTTGTGCGGGACTGGGATGTTAACCGGACCATGGACGTAATCGCAAATGCGGTGCGAACAGGATCCGTCGGTGACGGCAAGATCGTCGTTTTCGACGCCGCCAGCACTATGAGGGTCCGCACAGGAGAAAAGGGCGTTTTTGCCATATAGAAGAAATTCTGAAAATAAAATACAGGAGAATACTATGTCTGAAACATTGCTGACGAAGTCTAAGGCTGCGACAGCGGTAAAGCTCGAAATCATCATTAAGCCGGGTAAGCTCGATGCGGTAAAAAAAGCCCTGACTGCGGCGGGATACAGCGGATTAACCGTATCCCAGGCGGAAGGTCACGGAAACCAGAAGGGCCTCAGTCAGACCGGCGCCGGTGGATCGTTCAGGCTGGAACTGCTTCCTAAAATGCGGGTTGAAGTTGTGATTGCCGAATCCGATTTGGAGCCGACGATCCAGGCGGTCTCAAAAGCGGCGCAGACCGGCCAGCCGGGCGATGGAAAGATCTTCGTAACTGAGCTGCGGGACGTAATACGCATCCGCACGGGAGAAAGGGGAGGAGATGCTGTTTGAAGGCACGTTGACAGGACGGGTTCGGGAATGCTATTTTTCATCTCGAAAGCCGCCCTCATATTAGGATTCATTCCCAATTGCAATCGACGAACAATGGCGTTCTCGAATGGTTTATCCGTTTGAGGACGTTTTTTTTATAAGTACATTTCGAACAGGAGGTCGTTCTAATGGAGACACTTGAAGGGAAAAAGACCAGGAAGGCCAAATCACCCAAAGAAGTTATTGAAATGGCCAGGGAGCTTGGCGTCCAGGTCGTTGATTACAAGTTTATGGACCTGCCGGGCACCCTGCAGCACCTTACTTATCACATCGATAAACTGAAGGAAAGCAGCTTTGAAAACGGAATCGGTTTTGATGGTTCGTCTATTCGCGGATTTCAGGCGATTAACGAGTCGGATATGCTTCTTATCCCGGATCTGGAAACAGCTGTTGTTGATCCGTGTTGCAAAACTCCTACGCTGAGCATGTTCTGCAACATTGAAGATCCGATCAATCGCAAGTCATATTCTCGCGATTCCCGCTATGTCGCGCAAAAGGCGGAAAAATTCCTGATCGAATCCGGGATTGCCACGCAGTGCTTTTTTGGACCCGAAGCGGAATTCTTCGTTTTTGATGGAATTCGCTTCGATCAGAACCAGCATTCGGGCTATTACTACATCGAATCTAACGAAGGTGTATGGAACTCTGGGCGCGACGAAAAGCCGAACCTTGGCTACAAGCCGCGCTACAAGGAAGGTTACTTCCCCTGCCCTCCGACCGACAGCCTGCAGGAATTCCGCAACCAGGCGATGCTGCGAATGCGCGAAATGGGCGTAGATATTGAGTTGCATCACCACGAAGTGGCGACTGCCGGCCAGGGTGAAATGGGCGTTGGCATCAAAACTCTCACCAAGGCCGCGGATCAGATCACGCTCTATAAATACGTGCTGAAAAATATTGCGCGCGAACATTTCAAGGTGGTAACGTTCATGCCCAAGCCGGTGTTTCAGGATAACGGCAACGGCATGCACTGCCACCAGAGCCTGTGGAAAGACGGCGTGCCGCTTTTCTTCGATAAGAAAGGCAAGTATGCTCACGTTTCACAGCTTGGCATGTGGTACATCGGTGGTCTTTTGAAGCACGCGCCGGCCCTGCTGGCGATCACTTCTCCTACCACCAATTCATACCGCCGCCTGGTGCCTGGGTTTGAGGCGCCGGTGAACCTCTGCTACTCGGCCCGCAACCGGTCAGCGGTTTGCAGGATCCCGACTTATTCGGACGATCCAAAAGCGAAACGCGTGGAATTCCGCGCGCCTGACGCCACCTGCAATCCTTATCTGGCCTTCGCCGCCATGATGATGGCAGGTATCGACGGGATTGTTAACAAAATCGATCCGGGCGAACCGGCCGACTTCGACGTCTTCGAGGCAAGCCCCGAAGAACTGGCGAAGATCAAAACCGTGCCGGATTCTCTGCCGGGCGCTCTGGCTGCTCTGGAAAAGGATCACGACTTCCTGCTGCGCGGGAACGTATTCACGAAGGACCTGCTGGAAACATACGTCAACTACAAAAAGAGCAAGGAAATTGACTACGTCCGGCTGCGACCGCATCCGGCCGAGTTCCAGTTGTATTTCGACGCCTAAACAAGACATTGCAGACAAAAAGCCCCGGTCTCGTATGGGATCGGGGCTTTTTTATGTTTCGGCAAAGTGATATCATTCAATTGTGGCCGGTGAAGTTCTTTTTAAAAATTCCAATTCGATTGTTAAGGAGATTTTAAATGGGTGGCATTCAGTTTTCTGACGCTAATTTTGAGACGGAAGTGATCAAGTCCGATAAGCCTGTTCTTGTTGATTTCTGGGCGCCCTGGTGCGGTCCCTGCCGTATGCTTGCTCCGCTGGTTGAAGAATTATCAACGGAATACGAAGGCAAAATCAAAGTCGGAAAATTGAATACGGACGATAACACGCAGGTCGCCACGCAGTATAAAATTTCCGCCATTCCCACCCTGTTTTTTTTCAAAGGGGGAAAACTCGTAGACCAGCTCGTTGGCGTTCATCCCAAGCCTGAGATTAAAAAACGCCTGGACGCCCTTCTATAGGATGACCTCCAAACTCATTATTCACAGATTCTGTTTCTTCTTAACCGTTTGTGCATTATTGGCAGGTTGCGTTTCCAGGAAAACGGCTTCAGCGACCGTTGCTCCGGAATTCAGATTAAACGACCTGAATGGACGGTCTGTATCGCTTAGCAGTTTAAGAGGCCATCCCGTTCTGCTGGATTTCTGGGCAACCTGGTGCGGCCCCTGCCGCATGTCAATACCTCTGGTCATTAAGTTTTATGAAAAACACAAGGACGAGGGGCTTCAGGTGCTGGGTATTAACATAGATGAAAATCCCGCTCACGTTCCTGAATTCGTAAGACGTTTTGGTATGACTTATCCGGTGCTTTTAGGCGGCGCATCAAATGCGCCTGCCGAATATGAAGTTGAAGGAATCCCGGCATTCGTGTTTGTCGACTCCCAGGGCCGCATTGCCGCACGCTATGAGGGATTCAGTTATGCGATCAGCGACGCATGGGAAACTGAGTTTCAGAAACTGAAAAACACATCCCGTTAGAAGTTCCTCCCTTTTTATGGCCAGACTATATCTGATTGACGGGCACGCGTATATTCACAGGGCTTATCACGCCCTGCCTCCCCTGAACAATTCCCGCGGTGAGCCGGTTAACGCCATATACGGCCTTTTGCGGATGCTTCTGAAAATTATCCGTCAGGAAAAACCTGATTATATTGCCGTTTGTTTTGACACTGCCGCTCCGACGTTCCGGCATAAGATATACAGCGATTACAAGGGAACGCGGAAAGAAGCCGACCCCGCTCTGATCGCCCAGTTTCCCATGGCGCGGGAGGCGGTTAAGGCGCTTAACCTCGCTTCCTTTGAGCTGGATGGTTATGAGGCCGATGACCTGTTGGCGCATTTGACCCGGGAAGCTCGAATCCGGAATCTGGAAGTTGTGATCGTTTCGGGAGACAAAGATGCTCTGCAGCTTGTCGGTGAAGGCGTATCCGTTTTGAATGAGCCCAAAAACATGATGATGCGCCGGGAAGAAGTTCGCGCGCGATGGAGCGTAGAGCCGCGGCAGATCCCTGATCTGTTCGCCCTGATAGGCGATACCAGCGACAATATCCCCGGGATCCGGGGGATCGGCGAAAAGACTGCGACAAAACTTATTCAAGAATACGGCAGCCTGGAAAACCTTTTAAATTCGGCTGGTACATTGAAGGGGAAAACCAGTCAACTGCTGCTTGCCGGCGCGGATTCTGCCAGGCGGAGCAGGGAGCTTGTGCGGCTGCATCATGAAGTGCCTTTAGCCATTAATTGGGATGCGCTGGCCCTGCATCAGCCGAAAACAGAGGTTTTGTCGCCGTTTCTCCAGCGCATGGAGTTTTTCAGCCTACTGAACGATCTTCTCCCTCAATGGGACTCTGCCAGTGCGCTGGAGACCCGGAATTATAAGACGATATCATCCGAAGATTCCTTAAAAGCCTGTGTTGAAAAAGCGGTATCCGAAGATCGCCTTGCCATCACGGTGGAAACGGCAGGCACAGACCCGGTGAAAGCCGCTATAGTCGGAATCGGCATTTCCTTTGCGCCGAACAGCGCCTTCTATATTCCGGTAGCGCACAGCGGGCTCGCCTTTGGCGGTCAATTATCCATTGATACGGTACGTCAACTTCTCGGTCCGCTGCTGATCAAAAATAAACCTGCCGTTTATGGCCATAATTTGAAGTTTGATTTGATTGCGTTGAAGCGGCACGGCATGCCGGTATCGATTGCAGGCGATACCATGATCGCCTCATACGTTCTTAACCCCTCGCGGAACAGCCATGATTTGAAAGACCTTGTGCTCGAAATATTGAACGAACGCATGACAAGCCTGGAGCAACTCCTGGGTAAAGGGTCAAAACAAATTTCGATGGACCAGGCTCCGGTGGAACAGGCTGCGGCATTTTCCTGCGCCAACGCCGACATGACCCTTCGCCTTGCGGAAAAACTGGAAGCGCAGATAAAAGAAAAGAATCTGGGCAAGCTTTACTATGAAATGGAACTGCCGCTGGTCCCGGTCCTGGCGGAAATGGAGGAAGCCGGAATCCGCATTGATCGAACTTATCTGAACAATCTTGGCAAGGATTTCAAGGAACGCTGCCGGCTCCTCGAACAAAAGATTTTTGCCATTGCCGGGGAGACTTTCAATATCAATTCTCCAAAACAACTGTCCGTGATACTTTTCGAGAAATTAAAGCTGCCGGTTATCCGCCGCACCAAAACCGGCATATCCACGGATGAAGAGGTTCTGCGAACGCTCGCCGCATCGCATGAACTGCCGATGACTCTGATTGAATATCGCGAACTGCAGAAAATGCTGTCAACTTATGCCGAAGGGCTGCAGGCCGGCCTGACGGACGGTGCGGAACGCATTCATACTAATTTTAATCAGGCCGTAACGGCGACAGGCCGCCTGTCTTCCAGCAACCCTAACCTCCAGAATATACCGATCCGCAGCGAAATTGGGCGGCAGATCCGCAGGGCATTCGTTCCTGACGAAGGGGCCGTATTTTTGTCCGCGGATTATTCGCAGATCGACCTGCGAATGCTTGCCCATATCTCCCAGGATCCGACATTATGCGAGGCCTTCCGTAAGGGGGAGGACATTCACGTCAAAACTGCCTGTGAAATTTTCGGCATTCACCCCTGCGATATGACGCCTGATTACCGCCGCATAGCCAAGTCGATTAACTTTGGCATCGTTTACGGCATATCTGCCTACGGCTTGTCGCAGCAGCTCCAGATATCGCCGGAAGAAGCCAGGGGCCATATCGACAGATATTTTGAACGCTACCCCGGAGTCCGGACGTGGATCGACGCCACTCTTAAGGATGCGCGTGGAAAAGGGTACGTCACAACGCTTTTGGGCCGGATCCGCTACCTGCCTGAGATAATGTCGAAGAACAGCGCGATACGGGGATTCGCGGAACGCACCGCAATGAATACTCCGATTCAGGGGACCAGCGCGGACATCATCAAGCTGGCCATGATTCACCTTGATAAGGCCGGCAGGGATAATTTATGGGATGGCCGGATGCTCGTACAGGTACACGATGAACTGTTGTTCGAAGTGCCGCAAAGTTCATTAAAGGCAACGGCAGCGAAGGTGAAAGATCTGATGGAAAACGCCCTTTCGCTTTCAATTCCCGTTGTTGTAGACCTCAAAACCGGCAGCAACTGGGCCGACATGAGTACGTATAAAATATGAATGCGGAGGAAGGTTGTTTCTTGAAGGAATTCCTTCTTCCGAACTCCGAATTCCAAATTCCGCACTTACCTGTTGTTTATGGCGTTTGAGGATCTTCATCGGCCATTGAGCGCCGCCGGTTTCCGGGGCGCCATTAAATGGATCCTGATTATTTCCGGATTGATGCTGCTTGCCCAGCAGTTCGCAGGTAGTTTTCTTCTTTATTATCTCGGTCTGACGCCGGTTCTGGTGCTGCATCGTTACTGGGTATGGCAGGTTGTGACTTACATGTTCCTGCACGGCGGGTTTTTCCACTGGTTCTTTAATATGTTCATCCTATGGATGTTCGGCAGGGAGCTGGAAGTCCGGTGGGGAACATTAACTTTCCTAAAGTATTTTTTCGTCACAGGGATTGGGGCCGCAGCCTGCGTCCTGCTCCTTTCTCCACGCTCAATTGTGCCGACAATGGGCGCTTCCGGCGCGGTATTCGGCGTGCTGGTGGCCTTTGCCATGGTTTTTCCCGAGGCGGTGATTTACCTTTATTTCCTGATCCCTGTGAAGGCCTGGCAGGCGGCCCTGCTTTTCGCTGTGATTGAATTGTTCGCGGGTTTGGAAGGCGGCGGCGCGGGGATCGCACGTTTTGCCCACCTGGGAGGCATGCTGACGGGGTACATCTATATCCGCTACGGGTGGGAATGGAAAATAAGTTTTAAAAGATTTTTTCCTATACGTAGGCGTCCTGTGGAATTTCATGAGCTATCCGATGATTTGGCTAAAGAAGTGGATAGCATCCTGGATAAAATTTTAAAAAAGGGAGTGAACAGCCTTTCAAAACGCGAGAAAGAAATAATGGAACGCTATTCTTCCCTGAAACATTAAAATGCGAAATTCGGGGTGCGGAGTTCGGAAGAAGGTAGTTTTAATAAGAAATACCTTCTTCCGCATTCTATGTTCCGCATTCCGCACTATCTAAATTTATGCCTGAATTGCCCGAAGTTGAGACCATTCGCCGCGGACTCAAGCCCTATCTTACAGGCCGCCGCGCATCCGAAATAGAAATCACTGATTCCCGCCTCCTTTCCGGCGCGGCGGCCGGACTATTTAAAAAAATGGTTCTTAAACGGCGCTGGCGGGCGATTGAGCGGAAGGGAAAATATTTAATCATCACCCTGGCCGGCGGCTGGCGGATTGTTTTTCATCTGCGCATGACAGGCCAGCTCATATTAACCCTTCCCCCCTTGAGGGGGAAGGTGCAGGATGGGGGGAGTCGTCCAAGGTCATCGGCCCCCATACCCCCGCCCTCCCCCACTGGGGGGGAGGGAATTAATTTTAAATATCGCATGAAAATCGTTTTCGATAATGGGTATCAGCTGTTTTTCTGCGATCAACGGCGTTTCGGGGAAGTGTCATTACACGCGCCGGGGAGCGAACACCAATCTGTGGCAAGGCTTGGCCCCGATCCGCTGAATCAATTAACCTGTGAACAGTTTGTTAAAATTCTGGAGCACAAAACCGCGCGGATCAAACCATTAATAATGGATCAGCATATCATCAGCGGAGTGGGAAACATTTATGCTCAGGAAGCCCTTTTTGCCTCAGGAATTAATCCCGGTCGCAGGGCAGGCAGGCTGAGCGCCGGCGAAGCGGAAAAGCTTTATGTATCGCTCCGCCAAATACTGATCACAGCCATACGGCACCGCGGATCTACGAGCAGGGATTACCGTGACGCTTTGGGCAGGCATGGCCGGGCGCAAACGCTTCATAAAGTATATCGTAGAGGGGGAAAATCCTGCCTGCGCTGCGGAACAGCCTTGATTGAAAAACGTATCGGCGGCAGAGGCACAGTATATTGCAGGCGATGTCAGAAGTAGCCGCGCTGCTCATTGGGGGCTAGGGCTTCGGAGATGGGGGAACAAATTTCTACTCCCTCTCCCGCCTGAGGCGGGAGAGGGAGAGGCCGACCCCAGGGAGAGCCGAGGGTGAGGGTAGGAATGGGTGATGTCGAGCTTCCCGCGTCTTGACCCCGACCCTATGATCTGTTCAAACGCTTCGCGTTTGCCAGCCGCTCTGCGGCTGAATTACAGATCACGGGACGGGGTTGACCCCGGATGTCTCGATTATGTAAGTGATGGCCCATGGCGGACGAACAGACCCCTGTTCCAGGCCCCACCCCCGTACCCGAAGACCAG
>CAZSAL010000052.1:0-18645 GCA_964604825.1 uncultured Elusimicrobia bacterium | reverse complement strand
GAATGCCTTCATCTTTTCTATCGTCTATCGCAAAAAATTATCGGAGCTTTTGGGATCTTAATTCGTAATGAAATTATTATCGATGTTAGTTTCTTCTCTCCGTAGCTGCTTCAGCAGAGTGTTTTCCTGGTCAGTAGTGAAATAGCCGCCATTGGCTGCGGCTTCAGATTGAGCCTGCTGGTCAATCTGAATAAGGTGTCTGGCCTCGGCATCATGCTGAGTCTTTGTAATATCTCCGTCGGCGAGTTTTTTATCAAGGATGGAACGCAGGCGCGTCATTTGGTCAGAAAAAACCGTTACATCTCTCCGGGAATTGTCCTCAGGAGAAGCCTCAGTTGCCGGCGATAATTCTGTTGAAGGCGACGCCACTATAGGGTAAGAACCATAGGCAGGCAGATTGGTAAGCGAACCACCTCCCTGGATTTCGTATAGTAACGCGCTTCCCTGAGCTGTAGTGATATACCCCCCGTTTGTCTGGAATTCAGTGCGCGCCTCTTGCTCTATTCGGGCAAGTTCGCCCATTTTCGCGGCATATTCACTTTTAGCTATATCGCCGTCAAGAAGGTCGTGATCAAAACGGGCACGCTGGTTCGCGAGTTCATCGTTTATAGTCGTCAAATCGCGAAGTGTATTATCCGGAACTGATGCGGATGTTTGGGAAGCTACCGATGGATCTGGAGCCTGCACAGATGTCGGCGCTGGCGCGGGAGCCGGATAATAATAGGCAGCCACTGGTGGAACGGCATAAGGTGCTGGATAATAGGGATAATACGGGTCGTAATAATAAGGATCACCTGGAGTGACGTATATACCAACTGCCGGTCCTCGAAAACCGAAGCGCACCCAAGCCCAGGAAGGAGAAAGAGCGCCTGTAAGCAATATGGCGGAAATATTCATTATCCACATATTGCGATTGTTCATAAATTCGCCTCTTACCATCTGAGACCTATGGTCACAGGGATTATCTGTGTTGCGTAACCTGAAGTGAACAGATAATGATATCGGGCTTCCACAAACAGTTTAGTTCCCCATCCCAGATTACAGGTAAGTCCAGCTCCAATATTAACGCCGCCCGTGTCATCGTATTGATGTACGTACTGCGTACCTGGCGCATAAAAACCGCCACGGGGGGCAGGCACAAATATCTGTACTGATTCATCCAGGTTGGTTTCACGCTGATAAAATCCACCGCCGCCTATTATGTATCCCCCGATCGGACCGCTAATACGGAATCGCCAGATCGGATTAAGCGTCACTGACCAAACGTTGGCGTCTCCATAGAAGGCGTTGTTCTGCTGGAGAGCTCTGCCGCTCAGCCCGAAACCAGCGTTCATGAATTCGAGGACAAAGCCTGTCCGAGGTGTAAAGTTATACCCGCCGCCAATGACAAAATTCCAACCAGTATTCAGCTGGTTTTGAGTCCCTCCAACGACCGGAGCAGGGCCCCCGCCAATGTCAAGATTCCACTTCCAAGGGCCAAGAGCCGCCGCATTCGGCGCGGCATAAGCTGGAGCATGGTAAACCGGCACCGGGTAATAAGGAACATAGTAAGGATAATAAACATCCTGCGCCCACGAATATTTGGACATAAAAGTTACCGTGAGCGCGAAAACTCCCAGAAAAAGAGTGCTGCATCTGATGGATCGATTTCGTTCCATTTAAGTTAACTCCCTGGCTCTTCGTAGTTGAAGCTCAACGGCACGAAGCCTCCATGCCAGCGCATCGGAGTTCAGGTGTTCAAATTCCATTTCCTGTAACAAGTTTTTAAGTGATTCTACCTGGTTGCGAATGGTTGCAATGAGTAGTTCTTCTTTCGTTTGAGTTGACATAAGTCGTTCTCGCATATGCTGTTCACTAATTATTAATTTGACGTAATTTCGAGTGGTAATGTTCCAAATTATTTAACGCAAAGGTGGCGAGAAAGTGTCCGGTTCTCTTCGGTAAGGCTCTCGTAAAAAGGCAGGTTTCTTATTTTATTTCTTGTGGAACTACGAAGCGGTACGAAAGCTTAATCTCCATAAACCAAGCCGGGGTAAGGCCTGCAAACGAGACATCCTGAACAGAGGAAGTGTTATTCACGAAGAAGCGCTGATCGAACTGCCGTCCGCCTGACAAGTCGATAGCCATTCTATGCGGCAGAGGAGAACGCAGCCCCAGAGCGACCCGCTTCTTGTCAAAGAAAAGACGATCGTCGTAATTTTGGCGATCGGCGATCAGCCATTCCTGAGACTGCCACTGGAAAGCGGTATAGGCTCTTAAAAATTTATTGAGTTTGCGTCCAATCTCGAGATTGACGTTTCTTGGTCCGAATATGGAGAATTGCGCGTTCCAGCCCGGCGCCGGTCTGTAGTGCAGGGCAATATACGGGAACCCAACCAGTCCCTCCAAACGATTGTTAAAAGCTAGGAAATAGTAACCAACACCAGGCAGAGGAAAGTTATTTGCAAAGTGACGGTTATTGGAATAACTGACCGAAAAAAGCCAGGCGTTATGTGCTCCGGAAGGAATCCGCCCGCCACTGAATCCTTGGCGGGCGTCCGCCGATGACTCAGTGGCGGACGGTAACCTATAAGTAATGGAGCCACGGAAAACTGTTTCATGAATGGAATAAAAAGGGTGATCGCTGTCAGAGCCCGCATCCAAATTAAGGCCCAGGGATTGACCGTTACTAAAATAATGGTTGTACCCCCCTCCGCCTTCAACGGACCAAAGGTCTCCGGGGACCATCATGCCTGAAGGAATTACGATATCATCCCCTACGCCCAGGTGACTGAACCGTTCCGAGACATTCCAGATGTCGCTTGCGGTTTTGGATACGATGAACCGTCCGGATTCCCTTTGGTCAACTATAGCCGGCGCACCGCCTGATGATCCGGGGATATCGGTGAGACTGTATTCCAGGGCATTAGTGGCCGGGAGCAGTCCTTCGCCGAGAGCAAGAGGTAGCGTGCGGTCAGCGCCGCGGTCTTCCTGCGCGAAACCGGAGGAGGGAAGACAGAGAAGCAATCCTCCCAATAAAAAGCTGAGGGTAAATCGCGACGGAATAGAGGAATACGTTATTCGCATGACATTCCTTATTAAACCTTAACGGTTGTGGGACAACAAAGTGTCACATAGTCTCTGCCGCAATCACTCGTCGATTCGTTCTTCTCTTTTGTATCCGGTGTGCCAGCACGGAGCGCAGCCCATATGAGGAAAAATGGAGTGGACACATTGATCGGTCCGGGAATTGCCATAGAAATATTCGACGTGATTATTTTTCTCGAGAACAGCATAGTAAAGAGAAACCTGAACGTCTCCAAAACCCGTACGGTGGTATACCCGATACCGCAGGATCAAATAGTCCACCATGTAGAAAATGATGAAACAAACAATCACAATGCGGATCGCCTGCCTCAAGCCGGATAGGTTTTTCATACAAATAACCTTAACAGAACCGGCGCCCCTCTGACAAATCGCCGTCGTTTTAATCATTTTGCTATATTCTTATGACACTTTTTAAAATGGTACACGTTTATAATTCTGGAGACAATAAATGACGCTGAATCCTCAAATAAGAAATATTTTTGCTCAAATTAAGACCAGATGGTTCCGTTTATGGAATCATCCCCGCTGGCGCAAAGTTATTATCGGTCTGGGAATCGTCCTCGCATTTCTGATTTTCTATCCGCATAAACACGAGAAAAAGGCGAAGATGCCCATGGGTGTTCCTGTCGCCGTAGCCTCGTGCCGCCGGAGCGACATGCCTATTTATCTGGATGGGCTGGGATCCGTGACCGCGTTTTATACGGCTACGGTTCGCAGCCGCGTGGACGGGCAATTGATGTCTGTCAATTTTAACGAGGGCCAATATGTGCAGGAAGGAGAAGAACTGGCGTTGATAGATCCACGTCCTTTTCAGGCCCAGCTCGATCAGGCGGAAGGCCAGTTGAAAAGAGACCAGGCTACGCTGTCTAACGCCAGACTCGATCTCCAGCGGTATCAGGAGCTTATTAAGCAATCAGCCATTCCGAAACAGCAGCTGGACACCCAGGCGGCCACCGTGCAGCAGCTGGAAGGCGTGGTAAAAACGGATGAGGCGGCCGTTGAGTCCGCGAGGCTGCAGCTCGTTTATGCCCATATCACGGCGCCGATCTCAGGCCGCATAGGTCTGCGGTTGGTTGATCCCGGAAACATAGTGCACGCTACCGATACGACCGGACTGCTGGTCATCACGCAGATGCAGCCGATCGCCGTGATCTTCACTCTTCCGGAAGACAGCCTTCCCCCGGTCCTTGCCAAAATTCACGCGGGACAGATTTTGGCTGCGGAAGCGTACAACCGCGATAAATCCCAGAAACTCGCATCGGGACGGCTTCTTTCCCCCGATAATCTTATTGATCCCAACACGGGGACGCTGCGCTTGAAGGCCATTTTCAAAAATGACGAGGGTACGCTGTTCCCGAATCAATTCGTTAACGTCCGTCTTCTGCTGGAAACGCGGCACAACCAGGTTCTTATTCCCCCGGTTGCAATTCAACGCGGGTCGCAGGGTACCTTCGCATATGTGGTTAAGCCCGACAACACTGCGGAAATGCGTCTCATTAAGATCGGCGTTATCGAAGGCAACGACGCATCCGTCGACAGCGGCCTGCAGGCCGGCGAGGTCGTAGTCATCGACGGCGCGGATAAGCTCCAGCCGGGAAGCCCCGTTTCCGTGCAGCAGAACAATGTCCACTGAAAAACACAAGTTGTCGCCCCGGCAATCCGTAAGCCGGGGCCCATTCATTAAAGCCTGCTTCCTATGGATCCCGGCCTACGGCCTGCCGGGATGACGGGGGCACACACTTGAGTCCATCACGCCTTTTCATCCTTAGACCTGTCGCCACTTCGTTGCTGATGGCTGGGGTGGTTCTTGTCGGGATCACCGCTTTCCGGCAGCTGCCGGTGTCCGCTCTTCCGCAGGTCGATTACCCTACTATTCAGGTGCTGACTTTTTATCCCGGCGCCAGCCCGGATGTGATGGCGTCATCGGTCACCAGCCCGCTTGAACGTCAGTTCGGGCAGGTTCCCGGACTGACGCAGATGACTTCTGCAAGCTCTTTCGGCAGCTCGATCATCACCATGCAGTTCAGCCTTGATCTCAGCATCGATGTCGCCGAGCAGCAGGTGCAGGCTGCCATCAACGCGGCCTCAACCTATCTGCCGCGCGATCTTCCAAATCCGCCGATTTACAGCAAGACCAATCCCGCCGATTCCCCGATATTAACCCTGGCGCTCACATCCCAATCTCTTCCTCTGCCGCAGGTCGAAGATCTCGCGGATACGCGTCTAGCGCAAAGGATTTCGCAATTGCCCGGGGTGGGTCTTGTAAGCATATCTGGCGGACAGCGCCCGGCCGTGCGGGTCCAGGCCAATCCCACGGCTCTGGCCTCCTACGGGCTGAGCCTGGAAGACCTGCGGACGGCGCTCAGCCAGGCCAACGTAGATCAGGCCAAGGGAACGTTCGACGGTCCCCGGCAGTCCTGGACTATCGGCGCCAACGATCAGATCCTTATCGGCTCGCAGTATTCGCCGCTTATCATCGCCTATCGTAACGGCGCGCCGGTCCGCCTGTCCGATGTGGCCACGGTCGTTGACAGCGCGGAAAACGTCAAGCAGGCCGCCTGGGTGAACACTACGCCGACGGTGCTGCTGAACATCCAGCGACAGCCCGGCACGAACATCATCGGGCTGGTAGACCGCATCCAGAAAGTTCTTCCGCAGCTGACGAATTCCCTGCCGTCTTCCATCCACGTGCAGATCATTTCGGACCGGACCACTACCATCCGCGCCTCGGTGCATGACGTGGAATTCGAGCTCATGCTTACCGTGTTCCTGGTAGTCGCGGTTATTTTCGTTTTCCTGAGGAACCTTCCGGCAACCATCATCCCGGGCATCGCGGTGCCTCTGTCCCTGATCGGGACGTTCGCCGTAATGTACCTGCTGGGCTACAGTCTCGACAACCTGTCGCTGATGGCATTGACCATCTCCACCGGTTTTGTGGTGGATGACGCTATCGTTATGGTCGAAAACATCGCGCGCTACATCGAAAAAGGAGACAAGCCTCTGCAGGCGGCGCTGAAAGGATCGGCGGAAATAGGGTTCACGATCGTGTCCCTGACCGTATCTCTGATCGCGGTGCTGATCCCGCTGCTTTTCATGGGAGACATCGTAGGCCGGCTCTTCCGCGAATTCGCCGTGACTCTGGCTGTGACTATTATCATTTCGGCGATCGTTTCTCTTACGCTTACTCCCATGATGGCGTCCAAAATATTGCATCACACTCCGGAAAGCGAACAGAGCCGTTTTTATAAGCTTTTCGAAAATTATTTCGACCGGGTAATCCACTGGTACGGAGAGTCGCTGAAGTTTGTGCTGAGGCACCAGAAGGAAACGACGTGGATAGCGATCGGGACGCTTCTCCTTACGGTATTGATGTTCTTAATTGTTCCCAAGGGATTTTTCCCGGTACAGGATACCGGCGTGATTCTTGGCGTCTCGGACGCGCCGCAATCGGTTTCTTTCGCACAGATGTCCGATCGCCAGCAGCAGCTTGCCAAAGTTATCCTTCAGGACCCCGCGGTAGAGAACCTGTCGTCGTTTATCGGCGTTGACGGGACAAACACAACGCCAAACAGCGGCCGCATTCAGATCACGCTCAAGCCGCTGGAAGAGCGTGACGCCAACGCTTCGGAAGTGATACGCCGGCTCCAGCCAAAGCTCGCGCAGATCCCGGGCATCACTCTTTATATGCAGCCGGTGCAGGACCTTACGGTGGAGAACCGCGTCAGCCGGACGCAGTATCAGTACACCATTGAAGGGCCGGATTCGGTGGAGCTTAACCGGTGGGCTCCGCGGCTTCTGGACAAGCTCAGATCGTTGAAAGATTTACGCGATGTCGCCAGCGACCAGCAGAACGATGGATTGGGATTGAAGCTCACGATCGATCGCGATACGGCTTCGCGCCTGGGAATTACCCCCGGCGTGATAGATAACGTTCTTTATGACGCCTTCGGCCAGCGCCAGGTCTCGATCATGTTCACGCAGTTGAATCAATATCATGTCGTACTGGAAGCGCGTCCGGACTGGCAGCAGGACGTTAATTCCCTTCGCGGCCTTTACGTCCCAACGGTATACGGAACGCAGGCGCCTCTGAATACGATGGTCCGCACGGAAACCATTTCTTCGCCGCTCGCCATCAATCGCCAGGGACAGTTCCCCTCCGTCACGCTTTCTTTTAACCTGGCTCCTCACGTGTCTCTGGGGCATGCGGTTGACATTATCCGCAAAGCGACGAAGGAACTGCATTTGCCGCGCAGCATTGAAGCGAACTTCCAGGGAACGGCTCAGGCTTTCGTGGCGTCTCTATCCAATGAATTCCCTTTGATTCTTGCGGCCATCATCACCGTTTATATCGTGCTGGGCGTACTTTACGAAAGTTATATTCATCCCATCACCATTCTTTCCACGCTGCCTTCCGCGGGCGTCGGCGCGATTCTCGCGCTGATTTTATTCCGTCAGGATATGGGCGTGATCGCGCTCATCGGCATCATTCTTCTGATTGGTATCGTTAAGAAAAACGCCATCATGATGATCGATTTTGCTCTTGAAGCGGAACGAGGCGAAGGGAAAACTCCGGCCGAGGCGATTTACCAGGCTTCCATGCTGCGCTTCCGGCCCATCATGATGACCACGATGGCCGCGCTTCTGGGCGCAGTTCCTCTTGCGCTTGGCTCCGGTACCGGGTCCGAACTCAGGCGTCCTCTGGGCATCACGATCATCGGCGGACTTCTAATCAGCCAGGTTTTGACGTTGTTTACGACTCCGGTAATTTATCTCCAGTTTGACAGGCTCAGTAAGTGGTTGCTGGCGCGGAGAAGCCGGTGAGCATCTCCGAACCTTTTATCCGTCGGCCTGTAGCCACCTCTCTGCTGACGATAGCCATCGCTCTTTCCGGCATGGTTGCGTTCCGCCTCCTTCCGGTTTCTCCGCTGCCCCAGGTGGATTTCCCCACCATCCAGGTTTCCGCTTCCCTGCCCGGGGCAAGCCCGGAAACAATGGCCTCGTCCGTGGCTACGCCGCTTGAACGTCAGTTCGGGCACATAGCCGGAGTCAGCGAGATGACTTCCTCGAGCAATCTTGGCTCGACCACGATCGTCCTTCAGTTTGACTTAAGCCGCAATATCGACGCCGCCGCCCGTGACGTTCAGGCCGCGATCAACGCGGCGCTCGGCAACCTCCCGGCCAATTTACCCAGTAACCCGACCTACAGGAAGGTGAATCCCGCAGACGCGCCGATCCTGATCCTTTCAGTCACTTCCGATATCTATAACCAGGCGCAGATGTATGACGCCGCTTCAACCATCCTGCAGCAGAAGATCGCCCAGGTAAACGGCGTGGGCCAGGTTTTCACCGGGGGAAGTTCCCTTCCTGCAGTGCGGGTGGAACTTAATCCTCACGTGGTCAGTCAATACGGAGTCGGCATGGCGTCGATCCGGTCCAGACTTGCGGCTTTTAACGCCAACATACCCAAAGGCGAACTGGCGGATGCGCATACGGCCATGACTCTTTATGCGAACGATCAGCTTCTAAAGGCCGACTTATACAAGCCGCTTATCGTTGGATACCGCAACGGGGCGCCCGTGCGCGTATCGGATCTGGGCACGGTGACGGACTCCGTAGAAGATATACGTACCGCGGGCGTAGTGAACGGCAAGCCTGCGGTCTTCCTTATTATCTTCCGCCAGCCGGGGGCAAATATCATTGAAACGGTGGACAGCTGCTACGCGGTGCTGCCTCAGCTTCAGGCTTCCATTCCTCCCGGCATGCATATCGGCACCGTGGTTGACCGGACTACCACGATCCGCGCTTCGGTTAAGGACGTCGAGCGTTCGCTGATAATTTCGATTGTGCTGGTGGTGCTGGTCGTTTTTGTTTTCCTGCGCAACGCGATGGCTACGTTCATCCCCAGCGTCGTTGTGCCGCTTTCATTGATCGGCACCTTCGGCGTCATGTACCTGCTGCACTACAGCCTGGACAACCTGTCGCTCATGGCGCTTACGATCTCCACCGGGTTCGTGGTAGACGACGCCATCGTGGTCATAGAAAACATTACGCGGTACCTTGAAAAAGGCATGCATTCCTTTGACGCCGCTTTAAAAGGTTCCAAGGAAATCGGGTTCACTGTCGTGACCATGAGCACATCGCTGGTTGCGGTTTTTATTCCAATCCTGATGATGACCGGCATTGTCGGCAGGCTTTTCCGCGAGTTTGCCGTAACGCTTTCAACGGCCATTGCCGTTTCAATGGTCGTTTCTCTCACGGCTACGCCGATGATGTGCGCGCGTTTTCTGAAACACGAACCTTCGGAAAAGCGCGGCAGAATTTATCAGTGGAGCGAGCGCGCGTTCGACCGGATATTGAAAGCTTATGCCACCTCGCTGCGCGTTATTCTTGGGCATCCGGGAAAGACGCTGGCAGTTCTGGCTGCTACCATAGCCTTGAACGTCTTTCTGTTCGGCATTATCCCGAAGGGCTTTTTCCCCCAGCAGGACACAGGACGGCTGGTGGGAGGCATACAGGCGGAACAGAATATTTCTTTCCAGTTGATGAATGAAAAGCTCAACGCCTTCGTCAAGATCGTGATGGCGGACCCCGCCGTAACCAACATGGTGGCGTTTACCGGCAGCACTACGGGCACCAACGCCGGGCGCATGTTTGTTTCGCTGACGGATCCGGATAAACGTAAGGAAACTATAGATCAGGTTATAGGCCGTATCCGCAAAGCGTCCGTCAGCGTTCCGGGCGCCATGCTTTTCCTGCAGGCCGTTCAGGATATCCGCATCGGCGGTCGCTCCGCGAATGCGCAGTATCAGTTCACGCTGCAGAGCCAGGATTTAAATCTCCTTAATGAATGGGCTCCTAAAGTGATGCAGAAGTTGAAAACGGTCCGCCAGCTCGTTGATCTGAACACCGATCAGCAGAATAACGGCCTGTCCAGTTCGATCGTGATCGACCGCGATACCGCTTCCCGTCTGGGGTTGACGGCGCAGAATGTCGACGATGCGCTCTACGACGCTTTCGGCCAGAGGCAGGTCTCGACCATGTACACTACGATGAACCAGTACCATGTAGTCATGGAAGTGGCGCCGGAATACTGGCAGAACCCGCAGATTCTGCGGACGCTTTACGCGGCGACGCCATCCGGGCGGCAGGTCCCTTTTTCCGCTTTCGCGCGCTGGTCGCAGACGAACACCCCGCTTGTGGTCAATCACCAGGGGCAATTCCCGTCAGTCACGTTTTCTTTTAATTTGCCTCCGGGGATCGCCCTGGGCCAGGCGGTAGACGCCATTCATCAGGCCATGACCGATATAAGGGCCCCGGCCGCGCTTCAGAGCCGGTTTTCCGGAACGGCGCAGGCCTTCCAGGATTCGCTGGCCAATGAACCGATCCTGATTCTTACGGCGCTGATCGCGGTTTACATCGTGCTGGGAATGCTCTATGAAAGCTATATCCATCCGGTGACGATTCTCTCGACTTTGCCCTCCGCGGGAGTCGGAGCCCTCCTGGCCATGTTGATCACGCATAACGACCTGAACATCATCGCGTTGATCGGCATCATCCTGTTGATCGGCCTGGTCAAGAAGAACGCGATTCTGATGATAGACTTTGCGCTCGAAGCGGAACGCAAGGAAGGTAAAAATTCCGAAGACGCGATCTACGAAGCTTGTCTTTTGCGCTTCCGCCCCATTATGATGACCACGATGGCCGCACTTCTGGGCGCTCTGCCGCTGGCGCTGGGGCGGGGCACTGGATCGGAGTTGCGCAGACCGCTGGGCATCTCCATCATAGGCGGGTTGATTGTGAGCCAGATGCTCACACTTTTTACGACTCCGATCGTTTATTTATTTATGGACCGCCTGCGGATCTGGTTTGAGCACCATCGCGGGCGGCTGAAACAGTGGATACGGCTGCAGACTGCGGAGATTTTTGGATGAAGTAGAAAGACGTCGTCCCGGCATTCCGTTAGCCGGGGTGACGAATAAAGAAGGACTTTTATTTATGGCTAATCGTAATTTTATTTTTGCCTTTTTAGCTGGCGCACTTTTTCTTCCGGGATGTTTTCTTGCTCCCAAATATAAAAGGCCGGACGTTGAAACGCCGCCCGCCTTTAAGGAACAGGCCGCCGCGGTTTCGCCCTCCTCCGCGGCCGCAACGGGTGTCGAATGGAAGACGGCAAAACCGGGCGACGCTTTCCCGCGCGGGGCGTGGTGGGAATTCTTCGGCGATTCGCAGCTGAATCAACTGGAGCTGAAAGTCGCGGTGTCCAACCAGAACGTGAAGCAGGCCGAGGCCCAGTACCGGGAAGCGCAGGCGCTGGTCCGGCAGGCGCAGGCCGCCTGGTTCCCGACTCTGTCGGCTCAGCCTTCGGCCATACGCAGCTTCGGCCCGAATAACATCAGTTTTTCCCGGAGCAATGCGGGCACTACGAATCAGTATGAATTACCGCTTGCCGCTTCCTGGGAGCCGGACCTGTGGGGAGCGGTGGCGTTTGCCGTGCGGACGGAAAAGGCCGCGGCGCAGGCGAGCGCAGCGCAACTGCAGGGAATGCTTCTCAGCATGCAGGCGGAACTGGCTGCGGATTATTTCACTCTGCAAAGCACGGACATGCAGTTGTCTACTCTGGACGCTGCGGTCAAATCTTATGAAGAGGCGCTTAAACTGACGCAGGCGCGATTCGCAAGCGGCGTAGCTTCGCAGGCGGATATAGCTCAGTCGCAGGCGCAACTGGATCAGACGCGCGCCCAGGCTACGGACCTGAACATCACCCGCGCGCAGACGGAACACGCCATTGCCGTTTTGATCGGCCAGGCGCCGTCCACATTTTCGCTGCCTGCCGGACGGATTCAAAACGCTCCCCGCAAGGTTCCGATGCTGCTGCCTTCGCAGCTGCTGGAAAGGCGCCCGGATGTCGCCTCTGCGGAGCGCCTGATCGTTGCCGCCAACGGGCAGATCGGGCTTGCCAGGGCGGCGTATTTCCCGGCTTTATCGCTCTCGGCATCGGGCGGATATGAGAGCATCAACCTGTCCAATTTATTGACCTGGCCCAGCCGCTTCTGGTCATTGGGCGCCACCGCTACGGAAACGATCCTTGATTTTGGCCGCCGCCGGGCCGTCAGCCAGCAGGCCTATGCCCTTTACGATGCCCAGGTCGCGGCATACCGCCAGACAGTGCTGGCGGCGTTTCAGGAGGTGGAAGATAATCTGGCCGCGCAAAGACTGCTGGAGCAGGAAGCGGCTCAGACGGATTCCGCAACCAAAGCCGCGGAAGATTCCCTTCAGCTGGTTTTGGCGCGATACAAGGCGGGCACGGCTTCTTATCTCGATGTCATTACCGCTCAGAACATCGCATTGACCAATGAACGCGCTTCGGCTCAAATCCTCGGACGGCGCATGACCGCAGCCGTGACTCTGATCCGCGCAATTGGCGGTGGATGGGATACGACACAACTGCCCTGGCCGCATAACATGGAATCTCCCCCCGTAGCATCAACCGCGCCGGTAACAACCGCCGTCCTTCCCAAATAGGAAATCTGAATCGGGTTCAACGGCCTTCCCGGGCGGATTCATCAAATTGTCAGTAACTTCGACGCATTCTCGGGTTTCGAATATTTAGAGGAAGAAAGGGGTGAATCGTGCCAACAACGCAAATTGATCAGGAGTTCGTGCAGCACCGGACTAAAATTCCCGAAAAACACTTTGATCATGATGTCTGGGGACCTGTTGAGGCCCCGAACAAGCTCGGGATTCATGGCACGGCGGTGGCGGTTGATTTTGATATTTGCATAGCGGATGGTTCTTGTCTGCCGGCGTGTCCCGTAAATGTTTTCGACTGGTTTGAAACGCCCGGGCACCCCGCTTCATCAAAAAAGGCCGATCCTACGCGGGAAAAAGACTGCATTTTCTGCACCGCCTGCGAAGCGGTCTGCCCGGTATTCGCAATCAAGATTACGCAGCCTTAAGCATAATCAGAAATATGAGGATTAACGCCACCGTTAATCCGTTAATCCCGGCGTTAATCCTGTTGGAGCCGATTTGGATACCCTCGAAACATCGCCTGTTGTCCTGACCGGCGACCGGCCAACCGGGCCTTTGCATCTCGGTCATTATGCCGGTTCGCTGGAACAGCGGCTTCAACTCCAGAATAAATACCGCCAGTACGTTTTAATCGCTGATGTGCAGGCGATGACGGATTATTTCAATCAGCCGGAATTCCTGGCGCGGCAGGTGCGGGAGATTATGCTGGATTACCTGTCGGTCGGATTGGATCCGGCGAAAACGACCTTCGTCCTGCAGTCCCAAATCCCGGAAATTTCCGAGCTTTTCGTTTACTTTTTGAACCTGATTACCCTGGCCCGCCTGCAGAGAAATCCCACAGTCAAGGATGAAATGAAGCAGAAAAAAATCGGCGCAGACATTCCGGCCGGTTTTCTGACCTATCCGGTGCATCAGGCCGCGGACATCACTGTGTTCGGAGCGGCGCTGGTTCCGGTTGGCGAGGATCAACTGCCCATGATTGAACAGACAAGAGAAATTGTACGGACATTTAATCGAACCTACGGCGACACGCTGGTAGAACCTCGGGCCCTGCTCTCGCGCGTGCCGCGCCTCCCGGGCATAGAAGGCAGATCAAAAATGAGCAAGTCGCTGGGCAATACCATACCGCTGCACTCCGACCCGGGTTTTGTGGAACGGCAGGTGATGAGAATGTACACCGATCCTTTGAAGATCCATGCCTCCGATCCGGGACATGTTGAAGGGAACGTCGTTTTCTCTTATCTGGACGCTTTCGATCCGGACCAGGAGGGCCTTGCCGGACTTAAGGAACGATATATTTCCGGCAAGACCGGAGACGTCGCCGTAAAAAAGCGGCTGATAGCTGTCCTGAACGATTTCCTTTTTCCCCTCCGCGCTAAACGGAAAGAATGGGAACGGCATATTCCTTCAGTCCTGGAAATTCTCCGGGATGGCACCGTTAAAGCCGGACAACAGGCACGCGACACAATGGGTCGCGTGCGCGGAGCTTTAAAGATGGAGCAATTCTTATAAGCCGGTCTTCTTCTGACGCGGATCGATCGGGCTGCCCAGCATGCCCCCAAACGCCGCCGCTATGACTCCGAGAACCAGAGCCACAAACGTCCATACCGCGGCTGCGGGGAAATGAATGCCGATCAGCAGGTCTTGCCCGATAATACTCCTGGGGCCGAAGTATCTCGCGATGGATGTCGTAGACAACAGGAAGAACGACGCCATTGTGACCAGGCTGTATGTCAGAACGCCATGAAGCGCGCCATCCACATCCCTTGGTACGCCCGCCAGCCGTCCGGAAGCCAATCCGCCGGCAAAAAGCGCCAGGATAGTAACGATGCAGAACCAGATGCCGCTGCCCAGTCCGTAACCGGGTACGGGAACCTGATTCAAAATAACGCCTTCATTTAGAATTTCCAATGAGATGCCTGCTGCAAAGGCAACGAAACTCCCTGCGAACACGGCGCCCCATGATACGCGGCGCAAAATGCCGGGAGCCAGAAACGATGGAACAGCACGCCGTTCCAGTTCCGCACTCGGCCTTTCTTTTACGATATTTTCCATAAACTTACTCCTTTCCCATCAATTTTAATAACAACCTTGAATACCGGGGGTTCCATCCGCCTGCGCATGTACTGTGGAGAATGTTCCGGCGGATATATCGGAAATCAGCGGGCTCCGGCTGCCGGCGCTGCAACGGCAGGCTGGCCGGAGGGGTGGTTTGTACGTTCCTTCTGCAGCGATTTGAGAGCATAACGCTCGGCTTCGATTTCCCTCTGGGTTCTCGCGCCCAGTCTTCGCAGAAGCCGGCCCGGAACGCACTGGCCGAATACCGCATGCTGAATCAGATATGGGAGCGACACAAAAGGAAGCATAAGCCATTTTCTGCTGGAAAAAATTCCAAGGATGAGACCGATGAATGCCGCGCCCGAAAGCCCGAGCTCCAGCATGCGTTCGATGTCCCATTCATAATTGAGGAATTCCGCGCGCCCGTCGATGATCCGGGGGTCGCCGGTGGCATGCCTCTGGATATGAGACTGCATTATTTCAAGCAGCCGGCGATTAATGTCCGGATCAGTATTGATGTGTACCCGGTCGCCCCGGAATCCATGGTGTTGCATATCTAAGGTTTGCATTTGAATCTCCTTACAAATTTGACTGCTGCCGGAGGAGGGCGGTTACAGGCAAGTAGAAAATACTTTGAAGCAACCGTTTTTCGGAATCACGTGTCTTATTTGGTAAGAAAGAATATTTTCGAGGACATGCGGCGGTTGAGTTCATCACCGCAAGTCCAGTCGAAGAGGAATAACGAACTGGAGGTATTATGAAACGAATTGTTATCGCATCTCTGACCGCCGTGATGGCCGCCGGCACGTTTGCATTCGCAGCGATGTCGTCGTCTGACACGATCCGGACTGATGAGGCAGCCATGACGTCATCGGATACCGTGAACGTAGCGGCAATGACGTCGTCCAATACCGTTAATATGGGCGCCATGACGTCGTCTGACACCATTAATATGGGAGCCATGACGTCGTCCAATACGGTTAATATGGGCGCTATGACGTCTTCTGATACAAGTAAAATGGATGTGGCTGCAAATACCAAAGATCCGATGTCCGCCAACGACCCGATGACGTATTCATCGTCAACAATGAAAGGTCAAGGCTCGAACCAGCAGTGGAAATCAACAGGAACCACTCCCAGCCCTACACCGGGCGGCTACTGATATAACATAGGGTTCGAATAATACCCCTCTTATGCGGGAAGAGCGCCTTAGCAAGCGGGCTTGCTAAGGTGCGCGCTTCCTTTTGTAATCATTCAGGAGATTTTCGGCTTGTCCAGGATTTCGCGGACTTTGCGCAACAAGTCGGTGTTCAGGGTGGTTTTTTCAATAAATCTGGTTTCCCCGTCAGCAATGCCTTTGCCATCAAGAATGTCCTGCGTATATCCTGACATGAAAAGGACCGCCAGTCCCGGGCGTTTCCCGGCTAATGCCTCCGCCACTTCGCGCCCGTTCATGCCCGGCATGACCACGTCCGTCAGCAGGAGATGGATTTGCTCATGAAACTTATCCGCCAGCTCAAGGGCTTCGGCGCCAGTGGACGCTTCCAGAACGTTGTAGCCCTGCCGCCGCAGTTTCCCGCAGGTCACGCGGCGCACGAGCTGTTCGTCCTCAACCACAAGGACCGTCTCGCGGCCGTGATCGGCGTCATTCTTGCGCTCCTGCGGCGCTTCGGGGTGATCCGTGCCGAGATTGGGAAAAAACACGTCAAACGTTGTGCCCTGGCCTTCCCTGCTTCGGACGTCAATATGCCCGCCGCTCTGCTGAACGATCCCGAACACGGTGGAAAGCCCGAGCCCGGTTCCTTTGCTCCCTTTGGTCGTGAAGAACGGATCAAATATATGATGAAGAGTTTTCTGATCCATTCCGATCCCGGTGTCGCGCACGGTTAGCCGCACGTAGTGCACGGGAGACGTTCCTTTTTCCTCCCGATATTCTGCCGTTTCGATAAACAGATCGCCGCCTTTCGGCATGGCATCGCGCGCGTTGACCGCCAGGTTTATGACGATCTGCTCGAGTTGTCCCGGATCGATCCGGACATGCCCGATACCGGGCTGAAGATTTGCGTGAAGGGTTACATCCTCGCCGATCAGGCGGTTCAGCATCTTTTGAAATTCGGCAATATGGACACTCATGTCCAGCACTTGAGGTACCGCAATCTGGCGGCGGCTGAAGGTAAGAAGCTGGCGGGTCAAAGAAAAAGCGCGCTGCGCGGCGTTAAGCGCCATATTCAGGTCTTCCCGCAGGGGATCACCTGCCGGCAGTTGGCCATGCGCTTCCTGAACTACGCCGACTATGCCCGTAAGAAGATTATTGAAGTCGTGCGCCACCCCTCCTGCTAGACGACCAACCGCTTCCAGCCTCCGCATTTGCTCCAGTTCAAGATCCTTACGGCGAAGTTCTTCCACCCGTTTGCCGACTTCCTTCTCGAGATTTTTGTTAATTTCGGACAGCCGCGACTCGCTTTCCCTAAGCGCCTCTTCCGCACGCTTGCGCTCAGTGATATCACTGAAAGTTACGGCAAAATAACCTTTGTACGGGCTGAAGGCGGAAACTGAAACGAACTTTTTAATGCCTTCTGAATAGTTCTCAAAACGCAGAGGCTTCCCGGTAAGCGCGACTTTCCCATATTTTCCTATCCAGTCTGCCGGGTCTTTTTCAATGCCCGGAAGGACTTCAGTCACCTTTTTGCCGATTACGTTTTCTTTTTTCATGCCGGTCAACTTTTCGAACGCTTTGTTGATCTCAAGAAAGACATAATCGCAGGGCTTACCTTCGGCATCCAGCACTATCCGGTGATAGGCAAAGCCTTCGGACATGTTGTTGAAAAGGGAAATGAATTTTTCTTCGCTTCTTCTCAGGGCCTGCCTGGCGAGATGCGCTTCGGAGCTTTCGATGACCTCCCATTTGCCGGCATTCTGGATCAGCGCGAACCTGTGTTTCTTGACGACATCCATAAGCCGCGCCGCATTGAGCGAGTCGCGGGGATATGCGGAAACCGCGATCATACGGTGCCTGCTTAGAGCGGCGTTCTCAATACCGTTGACCGCGACCCGCATACCGTCGAGGCCGCATTGGATGGCTTTATCAAGTTTTGAATTGATGGTTTCGTGGATTGTTTCGCCGCCGGCAGGCGGCTGATTGAAAGAAATTACTTCGATCTGCCCGCTGGCCGCATACTTCTTGAAATGCGGCACGGCTTTTTTCAATGCGGTTTTAGCTTCATTTTCGTCCAATGGGGCGGAACAGGTCCATATGCAAAGCTCGTTGTTTTCCAATCCTGCTTTGAAATAAGGCACGAGGATGTCCAGCAGATCATTTTTGGTCTGGTATAACTGGCAGAAATGACTGCCCCACGGCAGGTCGCCTATTAAGGATATGCCCGATTTCCTGTCGATAAACATCAGTTTAATCTGTTGTTTTCCCGCGCCGGGTAATGCCTGATCTAATTATGGCGTACAGAGGACGGCATGGAAACCGTCTGCCAGGTTCCCTTATTCAGAACCAGCGCGAACTCGTGATTTTTGACAACGTCCAGGATTTCCGGGACGCCGCATTTTTCCAGCGAATAGGCGCAGAGGCCGATCATTTTGTAGCCGCCGATCACGCCGTGAACTGCAGATTCATATTCCGCAAAGGCCTGCCAGTCGTGCTTTTCAATCCAGAAAGTATTGCCGGTAAGCCGCAGCCCGTAAAAACCTTTTTTTAGCGCGCTGTCATGTCTCTCCACCCAACCGGCCAGAACCTTTTTCGCGTTGAATCTGCCATTCCTGATGTACCACTCCGTATAAGGGAAGATCTCTATCTGTCCTTTCTTGAAATAATCATCAAGATCAGGAACGGCTTTTTTCAGGGCTTCACTGGCTTCGTCCACGCCGAGATTTTCCGCCGTAACCCACATGCAGTATTCGTTATTTTCCAGCCCGGCCTTGAAGTAAGGGACCAGGATTTCGAGAAGATCTATTTTTGTC
>CAZSAL010000051.1:0-18775 GCA_964604825.1 uncultured Elusimicrobia bacterium | reverse complement strand
AACCTGCAACCACCTGCTTAGAAGGCAGATGCTCTATCCATTGAGCTACGGGCGCCCAAAATCTCGGGGCGGCCAGATTTGAACTGGCGACCTGTCGCCAGAAGTCTGGCGACCGCACTGCCTGCCGAATCGGGGCGCCGGGATTTGAACCCGGGACCTCCTGGTCCCAAACCAGGCGCGCTACCAACTGCGCTACGCCCCGAATCGGTAGGCAACCAATGTTACCAACTGCGCCACGCCCCGCTCTGTGGTTGCAAAACAAGCTGCAAAAATATTTCTGAAAAAGCCGAATCCCTGCGATTTGAGTGGATAGTTTACCATTTCATCCGCCCAGCTTAGATCAAAGAAATTTTTCCGTACTCCCCATCGTAACCCGGTTCCATATGCACATTTCCATTACGCATTCGTTTTATGGCCGCGGCAAGAGGGGAAAAACCTTCTGTTCCCAGGCGTTCAAACGGCAGTCTGCGGAGGATGTGCAGTTCGCTCCCGAATTTAGCGAGCAGTTGCCGGTACAAAGTATCCACCTTCCGGCTGCCGGGGCCAACATCCAGAACTTCGCCAAGAATCTCTTTCAAAGGGATCAGGCTTTCAAACCCTGCAGTGCTGGAAGGCTGTCGCCCCAGCCGCCGGTCCGCAAGTTTCCGTACACGATGAAGCACCCCGACTGTGACCGGCTTTTTGCAAACAGGGCAAAGACCTCCAAGCCGCTCCGTTTCTTCAGGATCGAGCCGTGTCCTGCAGTTCCTGTGCCCGTCCAGGTGGTACTTCCCTTCCTGAGGGAAAAACTCAAGCGTGCAGACCATACGACCCGGCCCGCGCCTGCGGATTGCGTCGAAAATGCCCTGATAAGACAACTCGGCATCCATAACATTGGCTTCCCGCGCGATTTTTTCCGGAGAATGTGCGTCGGAGTTTGAAATCAGGGTTATGCGGTCCAACGCGGAGAGCCGCCAGTTCATCTGCGGATCGGACGAGAGTCCGGTCTCCAGCGCGAAAATACGCGGCGTGAGATCCCCATAGCATTCTTCCAGCGAATCGAATCCTGACTCAGAGCCCAGAACTCCGAAGTGCGGCGTCCATGCGTGTGCCGGGACCAGAAACGATTCGTCAGATGAATCCAGAACGATCGCGAGCAGATCTCTGGAGTCCAATCCCAGTATCGGCCTGCCGTCAGAACGGATGTTGCCGATTTTCTCCAGCCGCGCACTGATCCTGGCTGCAACTTCGAATGACGGTGCGAACACCAGGTTGTGAACCTTGCGCACCTTTCCGGTCTTCGAATAAATGCAGCTGATTTCCGTGCCGAGCAGGAATCGTACCGGTATTTTACAGGAAGGAGGAATTTTCGCATCCACAGCGTTGGCCAAATCAGGCTTCAACCGGTACAGGCCCGGCTCAGCCGGGACGAGTTTTTCCTTAAGTTCGGCGGACCACGATGGGTGCGTAAAGTCTCCGGTGGCAAGGACGGTTATGCCTTTAAGCTGGCACCACTCGTAAAGGGTTTCCGGACAAAGCTGCCGGCTGCAGGCAATCGAATAACGTGAATGAATATGCAGATCGGCGATGAATTCCATAGGTTTTAAAAGTGGGGTCGCATCCTGAAAGAAGTTAGAAATTCCCTTTTACAAGCGGCCTAACCCAGGACTTTAATTTTATCCCCATAACCTAATTCAACATTCGTTGTGTTGCCTTTAGATAGGACCCATCGAACGACACACGGCCCAGAAGTTGGGAAAGTAAATCTGACTCGATCCTCCGGCATCCAGGCGATTTTCACCAATTCACCATTCGGGCCTTCTAGACGTTGACTTTTTAATGCTTTCATTTTTTCTCCTTCCGTCAGAAAAATATTTAAATGAAAAGTTTTCTCAAGTCGTCCCAAATTTGGTCATGGACTTTGCAGACGGGACAAGCCTTTCCCCATTTAGTTTTACCTGGTTTTGATTTGTTATCTGTTGGGCCGTTGCAATGGACTGCCAAACATTCGGCCATCGGAAGGAAACTTGGGCTCCGAATGATGTGAACATTGATGCGATCCGCTTGATGCAAGTAGATCGTCTTGCAATAATTTTTCAACCTGCGCGGAGACTTTCCCTTGCCAGTATAAAGGCACTGATTATTCTTCCAAAACGAATAAACAATTGGTTTTGACGGAATAGTATCAACCCATGAAACAAAATTCTCGGATCGCTTTTTCCACCCCCAACCCCTAAGATGATGTCTCTTGTAGCCATCAACAATACGGCTAAAATCAGTCTTGGCTTGTAAACGCAATAAATCAGTTGCCAGATCAACCAACTCGCCAATCAAATGGTCACGGATGGGACGGCTAAAGCCAAGCGGACGAAAAGAGTCTGCAAGACCAACTTGACGACGTAGTTGCTCTGTCCTCCTCCGCCAGAGTTCATCAAGCTTAAATTTAAATTTAGTTCTCAGCGTGCTCATATCGGCATGAACGAAGTTTAGCTAATTTTTGAGCCTATAAATCTAAATTCGGATTCAGTCCCCATTTGTCGCCGGGGAATTTGTGGAAAATGGGTTTGGCGTCCAATTCGGCGCATAAATCGTTGATCTCCCGGATGCGGGAGGAGGCGGTTCTCTTTGTTCCGATAATGAATAAATTCATGGTTTTGTCCTCTAACAAGTGTAGCAATTCACTTCAGGGAGGTCTTTGATATGGAACGAAATAGGCAGTTTGATGAGCGATATTTGGCGTTTGGGGCGACGATTCTACGTTTGCTGCCGAAACTGCCACATGACAAAGTTGGGGCGCATGTGGGAGATCAATTGTTTCGGAGCGGCACGTCGGTTGGAGCGCACTTGCAGGAGGCAAGGGCCGCCGAATCACGGGCGGATTTCATTCACAAAATGACTATGGCGCTGAAGGAAATGCGAGAGGCGAAGTATTGGCTTGCCCTTATCGCGGAGGCCGAAGTCATTGCCCCGGAAATTATTGCTGGTCTACTCCGAGAGTCCGATGAACTCGTGGCAATTTTGACGCGATCCGTCATTACTGCTAAAGCAAGACAACAAAATTAACCTCACACCTCAGACCGAACACGCCAGATCTTACAGATCTCTAACGTGTAAGGTGGCACATGTGAGGTGTGAGGTGGTCAAAAATGGGGTGACCGACGGGACTTGAACCCGCAGCCTTCTGGGCCACAGCCAGACGCTCTAACCAATTGAGCTACGGCCACCAAAAATAAGGGAAGATAGTAAAGCGTGGCAACAGTAGATTATCAGATTCTCAGAAGATTTTTCCAGCTTTTAAGTTCTCAGTTTAAGAATGATCGGGCGGATCGCCTGGAGCGCGAGGAAGCGGTGGCTGATAGCGTTTTTATCGGAAGGGATCATCTCCGCGAGCGTTTTGCCTGCATCGGGAACCAGAAAAATGGGATCGTATCCGAAGCCTTCCGCCCCGCGCGGCCGGTCGGTGATAAAACCTTCAAGGGATCCCTGTTCGATCCAGGTCGCGCCTCCGGGGGTTGCCAGGCACATCACGCAGCGGAAACGCGCTTTTCGGTGTTCGGTTGGAATTCCTTTTAACAGGTTAAGAAGCTTTTGATTGTTATCGTCAAAACTGCATTTCGGGCCGGCAAAGCGGGCGGAAAAAACTCCGGGAGCTCCGTGTAGAAATGCTACTTCCAGTCCGGAATCATCCGCAAGGGCTATCCGCTTTGACCAGCGGGCAATTTCAAACGCCTTTTTTTTTGCATTCCCTTCCATCGTCGGCTGGTCTTCAATAATGTTGGGCGCTCCGGGTAATTGATCCAGAGTGAGGAATTCGATGTTGTCATCGGCGAAAATCGCCTTGATTTCGCGCGCCTTGTTGGCGTTGTTCGTGGCCAAAACTATGGTTAGCGTCACAGCCGCACTCTTTTTCCCCGAGGGATTATTCTTTTTCACGAGCAGATGTCTCCCAGTTGTTTTTTCTGACGGGCCAGGACCTGCCTTATACCGCCCTGTGCCAGCCGCAGCAGTTTGTCCAGATCGGCCCGAGAAAAAGGCGCATGTTCCGCAGTGCCCTGTATCTCCACATAGCGGCCTGATCCGGTCATCACAACGTTCAAGTCTACGTCGGCTTTCACGTCCAGTGAGTAATCAAGATCAAGGACCTGCCTTCCGTCAACAATCCCCACGCTTACCGCCGCAACCGAATCGCGTACCGGCCACTCTGTAAGCCGGCCGTTCTTCTGCCATTTTCGCAGTGCCTGGACAAGGGCAATGAAAGCGCCGTTGATCGAAGCGGTGCGCGTTCCGCCGTCGGCCTGCAGAACGTCGCAGTCCACATTCACCAGAATGTCGGGCATCTTTTCCAGATCAACAACCGCTCTGAGAGAGCGGCCTATAAGCCGTTGTATCTCTTTGGTCCGCCCGCCGGAAGCGATTTTGCCGCGGGAAGAACGTTCGACCGTCGCCCGGGGCAGCATGGAATATTCGGCCGTAATCCAGCCCATATTTTTTTCTTTGGCGAAATCGGGAACGGGATTGGAGAAGGAAGCCGTGCAGAGGACTTTCGTGTTTCCCATCTGGAAAAGGCAGGAACCTTCGGGATATTTCAGGTAATTGGAGACGATGTGAATGGGCCTGAGATCATTCATTGAATCCCTCCAGATTGCGTTTAAGCAGCGCGGCTTTTGTCTGATTGTCTTTCAGCCTTGACGCCAGGCGCTCCACTTCTTCCTTAGGAGCGTGCTTCCGGAAATCGGTGTTCCCATACATCTGAGCATCACGGGCAATCGCATTGTTCACTTGCCCAAGGTTTTTCTCCAGGCGCGCTTTCTCTTTCGCCATATCAATGAGCCCTTTTAGAGGAACGTATATTTCTCCTGCATCAAAGACTGCGACTGCTGATTCATGCGGTCGCTCAATTTTCGCATCTATTGATAGGGAATTGACCCGGGCCAGGAACTTGATCTCCGCCTGCCATTCCATGGAAGAAAGATTAGCGGACCATTGGGAGTCGGATGTTTTGACGAAGCAATCGATCTGTTTCCCCGGAGTTACGTTCATCTCGCTGCGCAGCGTCCGAATGGCGGTGACCACCTGCCTGAGGCCGGCCATGCGCCCCGCAGCTTCGTTGTCCCGGTACGCCGTTTCTTCAACAGGCCAGTGTTGGATCATGATCGAATCGGCCGGATTCAGCACAAACGGGCGTATGGCCTGGTATATCTCTTCCGTTTCATAAGGCATTACCGGATGCAGCAAACAGAGTATTTTTTCCAGGCAGTTGATGAGAACGCTCTGGGCCGTCTGGCGGGCGCCGGGATCTGTTCCATTCAGCCGTATTTTTGCAATTTCGACATACCAGTCACAGAAGGAAGACCACACAAATTCATAAAGTCCGCGCGCCGCCTCGGCGGGATTATAACGCTCAAGAGCGTCCGTCACCGATGACACAGCGGCCTGCAGTTCATCGAGTATCCAGAGATCCGCAAGAGTCATCGAAGATCTGGGCGGCAACGCTGCCGGCCTGTAGCCTTCGAGATTCATTAATACGAAGCGGCTTGCGTTCCAGAGTTTATTGGCGAAGTTGCGCGCCTTAAGAAACGAGTCGTTGGAAAGCTGCATGTCGCGTCCGGGAATGCTTGACTCGGAAAGGGAAAGGCGCAGGGCGTCCGTGCCGTATTTTTTCATGATCTCAAGCGGATCGATGACGTTGCCCAGCGATTTGGACATCTTTTTTCCGTGCTTGTCGCGCACGATGCCGTGAATATAAACGTGACGAAAGGGGACATCTCCTTCGAACTCAAGCCCCATCATCACCATGCGCGCTACCCAGAGATAGAGAATCTCGTGGCCGGTTACGAGTACGGACGTGGGATAAAACTTTTTCAGGTCGTCTGTCTGCTCCGGCCAGCGGAATACGGACAGCGGCCACAGACCGGAAGAAAACCATGTATCCAGAACGTCTTCGTCCTGAACCAGATCCTTTGAACCGCAATTGGGACAAACTGCGGGTTTTTCAGCGGCAGCGATCGGCGGACATTCATCGGCTCTAGGCTCGAGGCTCGAGGTTTTATGTGGCATGCCTGCAGCCTTCATCCTGGAGTCTTGAGCGCTGTTTGGACAGTACCAAACAGGGATGCGGTGACCCCACCAGATCTGGCGGGAAATGCACCAGTCTTTGATATTGTCGAGCCACAGGAGGTACGGCTTCTCCCAGGTTGAGGGGAAAATCCGGACTTTGCCTTCGCGGGTTGCGGCCGCTGCTCTCGCGGCCATATCGCTCATTTTCAAGAACCATTGCTCGGAGACAAGCGGTTCAATATGCGTGAGACAGCGGTAGCAGATGGAAACGGCCAGCCGGTAATCCTCTTCCTTTTCCAGGAGACCTTTTTCCGTGAGATCCGCAACTATGCGTTTGCGGGCTTCAAAGCGGTCCAGCCCGGCGTAAGCGCCGGCGCGGTCCGTCATTTTTCCATCAAATCCAATTACGACTTCGTGGGAGAGGCGGTGGCGTTCGCCGATTTCAAAGTCGGTGACATCATGCGCGGGCGTGACTTTTACTGCGCCCGTTCCAAAACTCGCGTCGACAGCCGCGTCAGCTATAACCGGTATCGCTCTATTCATTAAAGGAAGGAGCAGTTTCCTGCCGATAAGATCTTTGTACCGGGGGTCTTCCGGATTAACGGCTACAGCCATATCGCCAAGCATCGTTTCCGGCCGCGTAGTTGCGACTACGATGTGACCGCCGCCTTCCTCAAGCGGGTAATGGATATGCCAGAGCTTTCCTGGAAGTTCTTCATGTTCGACTTCTATGTCCGATAAGGCTGTATGGCATCTGGGGCACCAGTTCACCATGCGAGGGCCGCGATAAATCAGGCCCTTTTTGAATAGCCTGAGGAAGGCTTCGACAACGGCCCGGCTCGCCACTTCATCCATGGTGAAGCGGGTGCGGCTCCAGTCAAGACTTGCGCCCAGGCGGCGCAACTGCTTCAGGATAACGTCGCCCGTTTCCCTTCGCCATTGCCACATGCGCGCAAGGAATGCATCTCGTCCCAGATCGTGGCGCGTTTTTTTCTCGGTTTTGAGAATTTTTTCAACAACGTTCTGTGTTGCGATGCCGCCGTGGTCGGTGCCTGGAATCCAGAGCGCGGGACGGCCCTGCATGCGCCGCCATCGGATGAGAATGTCCTGAAGCGTGTTGTTGAGGGCATGACCCATATGCAGGCTGCCGGTTACGTTGGGAGGGGGGATGACGATTGTAAAAGCATCCCCGGAAGATTTTTCCAAAGGTTTGAAATAGCCTTTGGCTTCCCATTGATCGTACCAGCGGCTTTCGGTTTCTTCCGGACTATAGACTTTTGGTAGTTCCATCTTTTATACTTGGTGCGGTTTAAAGTGACCCATTCAACCAAAATGACAGTGGTTTTGGCAATTTGATGTCGAGCGCATTCGTTGGGCCTTGACGAAAATATGGTCTGGGTGTAAATAGTAGGCGTTAAGAATTGTTAAGAAGGAGGCACAGCGCTATGACTGACTCCGGCATCCTCAAAAAATACCTTGGCCGAAAGCTGACGGTCATGCTTATCCCCCACGGTGGCTCAAGTCCCTTCCACATCAACCTGTCTCTTGCATTACTTTTATTCGGTGTTGTTTCATGGTCGGCATTAACAGTCTGGTCAGGTGTCATTATCAGCAGGCATATCGACTACTGGCGGGTAAAGGCCGATGAACAGGTGTTGAAAGTCAGGGTTTGGTATTTTTCCCAGGAGATCAGGCGTTCGCAGGAATCGCTTAACCGGGTGCGCGAAGCGGAAGTAGCCCTGCAGAATCTTTTGAACATGAAAACACGCAATGCGATTATTGAATCAGACAAAGGAATAGGCGGGCCTTCATTAACCGACCAGAAGCTTCTCACGGCCACGATGACTCATCCCGGCACTATGGATGTTGATCTGGCCAGCGCTCAACTGGAAAGCGCGCGCGCAGAAACAAGAAGGATTTTGGAAAACTTCCAGGAGATTTCGCGATACATCCAGTCGCAGCGCGATCTTTTTCATTCTACTCCCAGAAATTGGCCTACACTGGGACGTCTCACCAGCCGTTTTGGCCTGCGCCGGGATCCGACTGATGAAGACGGAGAAGAATTTCACAAAGGTATAGATATCGCCAGCGCCAAAGGCACTCCGGTCACGGCTACGGCCGACGGCATTGTGCGGATTGCCTCATATCAGGGAGGATATGGAAGGCTTGTAGTAATCGATCACGGTCATGGATTCAGAACCTGCTATGCGCATAACTCGCGTATTCTCGTAAAACCCGGGGACATCGTGAAAAGAGGCCAGGTCATCGCCTTGATGGGGACTTCCGGCCACAGCACCGGATATCATCTGCATTACGAAGTCTGGAAGAACGGCCAGGTTGTAAATCCTCTCCGTTTTGTTCAAACGAATTAATAAATTTTTCTGGATTGGTTTATTGCGATTCGCCATAAAGGAGATTTTTCATTGGGTTGGAGGGTAGAAAGTTGAGACTCACTTATGTTTGGATTGAAGAACGGATCCAGGGCAGAAACGCAGTTGGAAACCATGATTGGAAACGGTTCGTCTTTTCAGGGCACTCTGCGGAGTCAGGCGCTGGTGCGTATCGATGGCCGCATGGAGGGCGGTTTGTCGGCTGACGGCGTGATCGTAGGCGATAACGGCGAAATCCAGGGAGATATATCGGCGCGAACCGTAGTAGTCGGGGGAAAGGTTTGCGGAAACATTCACGCGTCAGAGACGCTGGAACTTCTGAAGCAGGCTCAGGTATTCGGCGACCTGATCTCGCCCAGGCTGTTGATTGCGGAAGGAGCGGTTTTTGAAGGCAAATGCGTGATGTCGGAAGAAAAATCCAGGCTTATAGAAGTCAACGGTTGATTAACTGATTTTTATTCTGTTTATTTAGTTGTATTTTTTAAAAAACCCTTCAGCGGGTCGTTTTTCCTTGCCTTCAACAGGGTCTTTCCTCTAAAATACATCGACCGCCAGCTCCGATCGCGAACAGATGGGCAGGTAGCGTTCGAGCTGGTCTTTGTGCGCCCAAAATAACCTTATGATGCGATTTTTGCGCCGTTATCAATACCACATTTTCCTCGCTACGATGGCTGTTTTCCTTTCAGGAACCTTCATCGGATTCGGCAGTTATTTTTTCGGCAAGGGTCCCATGGACACAGTTGCCGAAGTCAACGGTGAGAAAATTCCTGTGCGGCTTTTCTGGGGACGCTATCAGCAGGCAATAACCCAGATCCCTTCGAATGATCCCAAATCCGCCGACCTGCGGAAACAAAAGCGCGACGAAATTCTCAGAGATTTAATTCAAAGCGTAGTATTCCAGGAAGAAGCCCGGCGTTATGGGATCTTTGTGCCGGATCAGCAGGTGGTTATAAGCATGGTGCAGATACCGGCTTTCATCGACAAACAGGGACACTTTGATCCGTCGAGATACAGCCAGACCCTGCAGGCCCTTCAACTCAGTCCCAAGGATTTCGAAGAAGAACAGCGCCGCCAGATCGCTTTTTTCAAGCTGCGCTGGCTTATAACTTCCTGTATTAAGGTCACGGATAAAGAAACTGAAATGGCTTATGCGGCGCAACATAACGGCAGCATGAAAGGCTATGAGAAGGAAGCCGGGAAACTGCGCGATCAGCTTCTGCAGGATAAGACCATGTTCGTATTTAATCAATGGTTTGCGCAGATCAGCCAGCGCACGCGCGTCAAGATGCGGCTTGACGCTATCGAAGGGAGAAGCTGATGTCTACGCTGGTGGTGGTTGGAGTTCAGTGGGGCGATGAAGGTAAGGGGAAAATTGTTCACCTGCTCGGGCAGCAGGCGGATCTTGTGGTGCGCTATCAGGGAGGCAATAACGCCGGGCACACCGTCATTTTCGACGGGAAGCATTTTGTTCTGCATTTGATCCCTTCGGGGATTCTTCAGCCCGGGAAGCAGTGCCTGATCGGAAACGGCGTGGTCGTTGATCCGGTCGCTCTGCGTGAAGAAATCTCTTTCCTTGAATCCCGCAGGGTCCGGGTCAAAGGGCGGCTTTTCGTTTCCGACGCCGCGCACGTGATTCTCGCCTACCACCGCTATCTCGATTGCCTGCGGGAAGACAACGCCGGTCAGGGGAAAATCGGCACTACGCGCCGGGGCATTGGTCCTTCTTATTCTGACAAAGTGGGACGCACGGGAATCCGCATCGCTGATTACCTTAACCCTGATGTTTTTAAAACTCTGCTTGACCGCAACCTGAGGGAAAAATCCCCGTTGCTGAAGCGTTTCGGTTCCCTGGAGCAAATTCGCCGCGACGTCATGAAAAAATATGAAAGCCTCAGACGCTTCCTGGCGCCTTATGTGACCAACGGACCGCTCATGATCCACGGCGCCATGGAACGTAAGCATCAGGTGCTTTTTGAAAGCGCGCAGGGAACCATGCTGGATGTCGATTTCGGCACTTATCCCTATGTCACTTCTTCAAATCCTGTAGCCGGAGGCGTGTGCATCGGTTCCGGACTGGCTCCGACGCTGATTGATGAGGTGCTGGGAGTAGTTAAAGCCTACACCACCCGCGTGGGAGAGGGGCCGTTCCCGACTGAATTAACTGACAACCTTGGGGAAACGCTGCGCCAGCGTGGTATGGAATTCGGAGCCACTACCGGACGCCCTCGGCGATGCGGATGGTTCGACGCTGTGGCTGTGCGGCATGCCGTGCGCATAAACGGCGCGCGCTGGCTGGCGCTCACAAAGCTCGATGTTCTGGAAGGCGTGAACCCGCTGCGCATCGCGGTGGCGTATCGTGTTAAAGGAAAATTGATAAAGGAATTTCCCAGCGACCGGCAGCTGCAGGAGCAGGCGGAACCGGTCTATGAGGATCTGCCGGGTTTTGAGGGAAGCATTCGTGGGATGAAGCACTACGGCCAGCTGCCTGTAAATGCCCGGCGTTATATCGAGCGTCTGGAGAAGCTGGTTAATTCCAAGGTGGCGATGGTGTCTCTTGGCCGCAGCCGCGAAGAGACCATCGTTCTCGACTCCAAGTTCCCCTGGAAACCGTAATGAAAGCGCTTCTTGCATTAGAATCCGGCAAAGTTTTCTGCGGCGAATCTTTCGGCGCCGAGGGGGAGACTACGGGCGAAGTCGTCTTCAACACTTCCATGGCCGGCTATCAGGAAATTCTTACTGATCCGTCTTACGAGGGACAGATCATAACCATGACATCGCCGCATATCGGCAATTACGGGGTAACGCCTGAAGATGAGGAAAGCCGCAAGCCTTTCGGCGCGGGATTTATCGTCCGGGAAATCAGCGGGATTTATTCCAACTGGCGCGCGCAGGAAAGCCTCCAGGCGTACCTTCAGCGCTATGGCCTCGTAGGGATCAGCGGCATAGATACCCGGGCTCTCACAAAGCATCTCCGGGAAGTCGGATCGCTGCGCGGCGTAGTTTCTACGCGCGACCTTGATCCGGAAAGCCTTATTTCCAGGGCAAAGGCCTCGCCATCCATGAGCGGCCTGGATCTGGCAAAAGTGGTTACCTGCGAAAAACCTTATCAATGGGTGAAGGAAGGCGCGCGCTGGCTGCGCAAGGCGGTTACAGAAGGCGCCGAACTGGCGCCGAATGAAAAATTTCGCGTGGTAGTTATGGATTTCGGCATAAAATTCAATACGCTGCGCAGCCTGCAGAAGCGGAATTGCCAGGTGATTGTGGTCCCCGCGAAAGCTTCCGCGGAACAGATCGGGAGCTTAGCGCCGGACGGAATTCTCGTTTCTAACGGCCCCGGCGATCCTGCCGCGGTCACCTACGGCATCAAGGCCCTTCAACAGATCATCGAGAAAATTTCGAAGTCTCCGAAGAAAAATCGCACCGCTTTGATGGGGATCTGTCTGGGCCATCAGCTGCTGGGTCTGGCTTTAGGGGGAAAAACCTATAAGCTGAAATTCGGGCATCGCGGCGGCAATCATCCGGTTAAGGATCTGACTACCGGGAAAATCGAGATCACTGCGCAGAACCATGGATTTTCTGTAGATGCAGGCACGCTGTCAAAAGACGAGGTCGAGATTACTCATGTGAATCTTAATGACAACACCTGCGAAGGCCTGCGCCACCGCCGGCTGCCCATCTTTGCGGTACAGTATCATCCGGAGGCTTCTCCCGGGCCGCACGATGCCGGTTACCTGTTTGACCGTTTTATTTCGGAGATCGCGGCTAATCATGCCTAAGCGCACAGACATAGAAACACTCCTGATTATCGGCTCCGGTCCGATCGTTATCGGGCAGGCCTGCGAGTTCGATTATTCCGGAACGCAGGCGGTCAAGGCTTTGAAGCGCGAGGGCTACCGCATCGTCCTGGTCAATTCGAATCCCGCCACGATCATGACCGATCCGGAACTCGCAGACGCCACGTACGTTGAGCCGCTCACCCCGGAAATTCTCGAACAGGTTATTGAAAAGGAACGCCCGCAGGCCCTGCTGCCTACTCTGGGGGGGCAAACCGGGCTGAATCTGGCAGTTTCCCTCGCGGAGCGGGGAATTCTCGAAAAATTTAATGTGGAACTGATCGGAGCAAAACTCGAGGCGATCAAGAAGGCGGAAGACCGCAAGCTTTTCAAGAAAACCATGATGGAAATCGGCCTGCGCCTGCCGAAAAGCGGCTACGCAAAGTCGATCGCTGAAGCCGAAGAGATCGCACGCGGCATAGGATTCCCGCTGATCATACGTCCTTCTTTCACGTTGGGCGGTATCGGCTCCGGTACCGTTTATGCCAAAGACGAACTTCTGGAAGCGGCGCGGCGCGGTCTGGAGGCCAGCCCGGTCAATGAAATTCTTCTGGAGGAATCCGTAATCGGCTGGAAAGAATTCGAGCTGGAGGTCATGCGCGACTGCGCCGACAACTGCGTGGTCATCTGCTCGATCGAAAATTTCGATCCCATGGGCGTGCATACGGGCGATTCGATCACCGTGGCGCCGGCGCAGACTCTTACTGATAAGGAATATCAGGAAATGCGGGATGATGCGTTCAAATGCATTCGCGCGATCGGAGTGGACACCGGAGGATCCAACATCCAGTTCGCCGTCAACCCGGAAAACGGCGAACGCGTGATTATCGAGATGAATCCCCGCGTTTCACGCAGTTCGGCGCTTGCTTCCAAGGCCACGGGATTTCCCATAGCCAAGATCGCCGCGCTCCTGGCGGTGGGGTACCGGCTTGACGAGCTTCCCAATGATATTACGAAGAAAACTCCGGCGTCGTTTGAGCCGACCATTGATTACACGGTCGTAAAAGTTCCCCGCTTTGCCTTTGAAAAATTCACGGCCGCAGACCAGACGCTGAACACCGCGATGAAATCCGTGGGTGAAGTCATGGCTCTGGGTAGGACTTTCAAGGAGTCTCTCCAGAAAGCGCTGCGCGGGCTGGAAATCGGCTCGCAGGGCCTGGGTTCCGACGGCCGCAGCGTCGGCGCCGGTCTGGAAAAGGAATTCAACGCCTCGCCCGCAGACCGTGAGCGGATTCTAAACCATCTGCGCGACCGGATACGCACTCCCAACTGTGATCGTATCTTCCTTATCAAGATCGCGCTGCAGTGCGGCGTTCCGGTCAGGGAGATTGTGGATTGGTCTAAAATCGATCCCTGGTTCGTGAGTCAGATTGAAGAAATCGTGGAGATGGAAAAACAGATCAAAGCGGTGAAAACAAACCCGCTTCCGTCCGGCCTGCTCCTGGAAGCCAAGCGTTTCGGTTTTTCCGACGTGCAGATCGGTTTTCTGCGCGGCGTAACTTCAAAGGATGTCCGCGCCTGGCGCCAGAAAGCCGGAATCAGCCCGGTATTCAAGTCGGTGGATACGTGCGCCGCGGAGTTCCAGGCTTACACTCCCTATTTTTACTCCACTTACGAAGAAGAAAACGAGAGCGTCAGGGGCAGCAAAAAGAAAATCGTCATTCTTGGCGGGGGTCCGAACCGCATCGGGCAGGGGATCGAATTCGATTACTGCTGCGTCCATGCGGTCATCGCCCTTAAGGAAGACGGTTATGAGACGATCATGGTGAACTGCAATCCGGAGACGGTTTCCACCGATTACGATACGTCGGACAAGCTCTATTTCGAACCGCTCACGCTGGAAGACGTATTGAACATCGTGGAGCTGGAAAAACCGGAAGGCGTCATCGTTCAGTTCGGAGGGCAGACGCCGCTTAATTTAGCCATTCCTCTGGAAAAGGCAGGAGTGAAAATTCTCGGCACCTCTCCCGATTCAATCGACCTGGCGGAGGATCGCAAGCGTTTCGGGGCGCTCCTGACCAAACTCGGCATTCCGCAGGCGCCGAACGGGACCGCTCGTTCGTTTGAGGAGGCAAAAGCCAACGCGGAACGCATCGGTTATCCCGTCATGGTTCGTCCCAGTTATGTGCTCGGCGGGCGCGCCATGGAAGTGGTTTATGACGAAGCGATGCTCGCCGACTACATCAGCCGCGCCACAAAAGTCTCTCCGGAGCATCCCATATTGATTGATCGGTTTCTTGATAACGCGCTCGAGCTGGATGTCGACGTGCTCTGTGATGGAGAGGATATTTATATCGGCGGGATAATGGAGCACATCGAAGAGGCAGGCATCCATTCCGGCGATTCCGCCTGTCTTCTTCCGCCTCAAACGCTTTCCTCCAAAGACCTTGCGACGCTGCGGCAGTATACCGAACAGCTCGCCAAAGGCCTGGACGTTCGCGGCTTAATGAATATCCAGTTTGCCGTGCGAGAAGGAATTATCTATATCCTGGAGGCGAATCCCCGGGCCAGCCGGACAGTGCCGTTCGTGTCTAAAGCTACCGGTGTGCCTCTGGCCAAGATCGCGGCCAAAATCATGGCGGGGAGAAAACTAAAGGATCTGCTGTCTGCGAATATTCTCAGGGAAGGCCCGTTCATGCGCTGGGTGGCGGTCAAGGAAGCGGTCCTGCCGTGGTCGCGTTTCCCGGGCGTGGACGCGGTGCTCGGTCCGGAAATGCGTTCCACCGGCGAGGTGATGGGTATAGACAGAGATTTCAGCCGCGCTTTCGCGAAATCGCAGTCTGCCGCGGGTTCGCATCTTCCCAAATCCGGCGGCGTCCTTTTCAGCCTTGCGGACAAAGATAAGAAGAAGGGCGCGCTGATCGCGCAGGAACTGGCAAAAACAGGATTTGATCTTTATGCCACGGAATCGACGGCCGCGTTTTTCCGCACTCAGAAACTGGAAGTGAAGACCGTTCTGAAGCTCTCGGAAGGCAGGCCGCATGTGGCCGATGTCATCAAAAACCGGGATGTCGTACTGGTGATTAATACTCCCTCCGGCAAGCGAACCCGCTCGGAAGGTTTCACCATCCGGCAGGCTGCGCTGCAGAGCAATGTCCCCATCGTGACCACTCTGGCGGCTGCTCGAGCGGCTCTTTCCGGAATCCGCGCGTTGCGTGAGGGCCGGTGGACGGTGGCCTCACTTCAGGAATACTATAAACAAGGCAGTAATGAGCAACGAACAATGAGCAACGAAGTAAAGGAAACACGATGATGTTTTACCTTGCTCATTACTCGTCGCGCGTCGCTTATCGCTAATTTATGGCTAATGTCCTTTTGCGCAACGTCACAAAAAAAATCGACGATCAGGTTATAGTCGACAATATCAGCCTGGAAGTTAATGACAAGGAATTTTGCGTCCTGGTCGGTCCTTCCGGATGCGGAAAGACCACTACGCTACGCATGATCGCAGGACTGGAAGAAGTCACTTCCGGGGAAATCTGGATCGGCAACCGGCTGGTTAACTCAATCCCTCCGAAAGAGCGCGACATCGCCATGGTCTTTCAGAATTACGCTCTTTATCCTCATATGACGGCCTTCGAGAATATGGCCTTTGGCCTGAGGCTGCGCAAGTATTCCCGTAAGGAAATCGATATGCGTGTGCGGGAGGCTGCGGAGATACTCAATCTGACGCATTTGCTGGACCGCAAACCCAGGGAACTTTCCGGCGGCCAGCGGCAGCGCGTGGCTGTGGGACGCGCCATCGTGCGAAAGCCTAAGGTTTTTTTGTTCGATGAACCGCTCTCAAACCTCGATGCCAAGCTGCGCGTGCAGATGCGCACCGAGCTGTCGAAGCTTCATGACCGCCTGCAGACGACCATGATTTACGTCACGCATGATCAGATAGAGGCGATGACCATGGGAGACCGCATCTGCGTCATGAAAGACGGCGTAATCAAGCAGGTGGACCAGCCGCTCGACCTGTACAACCGGCCGGCGAACAAGTTTGTGGCCGGTTTTATCGGCAGTCCTCCAATGAATTTTATGGATGTTGATGTGCTGCGCCGGACGGACCGCATCTGGCTCGAAGAGGGGAAATTTGAAGTCCAGCTTTTGCCTTCCATGGAAGAGGCCGTTGCGCCTTATGTGGGCAAGACCCTGATTCTTGGCGTGCGGCCGGAAGATATCTATGATCGTCTCTACGCCATTAACGGCTCCAGCCACGGCCGTACGGCCCTGTCTACTGTGGAAGTCGTTGAGCCGATGGGAAGCGAGATACTCCTTTACCTTAATACGGGAAAAAATATCCTGGTGGCGCGCGTCGAGCCGCATAACGAGGCGAAGGTAAATCAGGAAATCGAAATCGTGTTTAATATGGAAAAGATTCATCTTTTCGCAAAGGATACTCTGGAACGCATCGTCTGAAGATTTTCGCCGTCGCCCCGGCAATTCGTAGGCCGGGGACCATGCATTACAAAACCTTTTAAGATGGATCCCGGCTTACTGCCTGCCGGGAGGACGCTTCGCGTCGCTGGCCCCTATGGAACAACTTTCCGTATTGAAGTTCTTCAAGCACGTCCTCGTGGCTATTGTGTCCGCTTTGCTCGGGTGGGCGCTCTGGCGCATCTCCGGCTCATGGATTTATGCCCTCCTTACAGCCCTGTCCTGCGCGGGGGTTTTTTCCTGGCTGTTTTATTATTACGAATCGTGGGCGCTTGATCTGGTCCACCTGCAGGAGAAAACGGAGCAACTGTCCAATGCCCTCCATGAAGCCAATCTGAAAACAAGCGAAAGAAATGAAATGCTTGCCTCGAAAATCAATGAACTGACCACGCTGCGGCGGATCACCCTGGCGATGAGTTCGACCATCGAGCTGGATGCGGTTCTGGAAGTGATCCTGGAAGCGGTGACGCAGCAGCTTAAATACGACGGCGCGCAGTTCTATCTTTACGATTCCGAATCAAAGGAACTGCGCCTGTACAAAACCATGGGGAATGTTGAGGGCGCGCCCGATATAAAGGGGTTTGCCCGCTGCCTCAAAGACAAAAAACCGATGATTCTGGCAGGCCAGAATAAACATTCCGCCGGCCTTCCCGTTCTGGCCAAGGATGAAGTGATCGGTATGCTGATCGTGAGCCACGATCCGCTGAAAGCCCCGCTTACGGAAACCGATATCCGGACTCTATCCACGTACACTTATCAGGCAGGCATGGCGGTTGAAAACGCCCGCCTTTATCAGACGGAAAAGCATTTTCATGAGGAGCTGGCGCGCCAGGTTGAGATCGCCAAAGGAAAACTGCTCGAGGCGCAGAAGAAATTGATTCAAAATGAGCGCATGGCAGCCATGGGAGAAGCCGCGGCTGTGGTGGCGCATGAGATAAAAAATCCGCTGGGTTCCATCCGCGCCTCCGCGCAGCTCATGATTTACGGCATTGAACCGGGAGATAAGAGGCATCGCTATGTCCAGCTTCTGCTCCAGGAAATCAACAGGCTTGACGGCGTGGCGAATTCCCTGCTCGACTATGCGAAGCCGCTCAGGGTCCGCCCGGAAAAGTTTAACGTCCACGATGCGCTGCGCGAGGTTCTGGAAATGACGCGGGCTCAGGTTGAGGAAAAAAAGATAGACGTTGTGACGGAGTTCAATGCCGTCAAGCAGGAGATAGAGGCGGACGTGGATCAGTTGAAGCAGGTGGTGATTAACGTCGTACAGAACGCTTTCAATTTCATGGGGAACCGCACGGAAAAGCGTTTGAAGATTTCAACGCGCAACATTGAAAACAGCTTACAGATTGATATTGAAGATACGGGCGAAGGCATTCCGCCAGATGTCCTGCCGCACATTTTTGAGCCCTTCTACACCACCCGGGCCCGCGGAACAGGGCTGGGTCTGGCAATATGCCACAGGCTCATGGCCGCACATCATGGCTCAATCGAAGCCAGGACACAACCCGGAGCTGGAGCCACCTTTGTTCTCACCTTCCCGGAGCGCTACATTCCCGGCTCTGAAGCGCAGCCCGGCTGAAGCGCTTTGCGTCCGTCCTCTTCTTAAAAACAGGTTAACCCCTTAACATCTCAAGGAATGGGACAGACCCCCTGTTCCAGGCCCTGACCCTGACCCCGGGAAAGAAAACCGGGAAGCCTCCCTCCAGAAGCTAAAAAAACTTTTTACTGATCCGTCCCGCCCCAGTGTCACCTTATCCCGCGAAGTCCAGGCCTGCATGGATACCTGGAATGTATCCCAGAAAGAACTGGCAGCCCTGCTCCAGATTTCCGAGCCTGACTTAACCCATATGCGGAAATTATTGCGATATTCAATTCACGTTCAAAATAACTTAGAGGGATTTGCTTTGGCCAAATCCGACATTCTGGCTCTGAGTACGGCTTCGGAGGAAAACCGCCTCAAAATGTCACAAGAGTTGAAATCTGGATCTTTAAAGCCCGGCGGGCTTTTTGTGCGAGTAACGGAACTGGAACCCAAACAGGTAAAATCGAAAAATAATCAACTTAAATCGGAATCCCACCTGGAACCTGGATCAA
>CAZSAL010000050.1:0-19324 GCA_964604825.1 uncultured Elusimicrobia bacterium | reverse complement strand
GGGTGGGACTACAACACCGGCGATATCTGGGGAACTACAGAACGGCGGTAACAGTATTGCAAGAGCGGCGATATATGGGAGCGCTAATTCTAATCCTGAAATCGATATGGCCTCTTTTATTTCTGTCGATGTAGTCTCCCATTGTTCGTAGCCTCCAGGCGTAATATCCGTAAGTATTTCTTTATGTCGAAAACCAAAGCCAATTGACGTAATCGCAAGCGTGGCTGCCAGCGAAGCCAAAAAGAATTTCAGTAATAAGGAATAGTGATCGTGAAATACATTCCCAATAATCAGCAAGTCAAAAGTTAAGTTAAATATGCCAAATGGAATTAGCCTGTAGTCCATTTCTTCTTTCCTGGGTCGGTCATCAACAACATCCTGCTCAATGTCATTCCCGTTTTTGACTACTTCATACTGTATTCCAGGGTCGCGCCGTATGGAGTAGAAAACCACCGCTCGCAGGTTAGGTGATTTATTGAACAGACCAAATGGGTTGGCAAACAACGCGCGGGCAGCGAAGGCTTTCTCTAGAAAAAGACTTTGGCTGTGGATCGCATATCCCGTGATGGAGGCATTTATGAAAGCGAAATGATTATTCCTTTGGTTCAAACGAGCATGGCTGAACTCTGCACTCATTGTTTGTGAGAGCATTGTGGCGCTCAGGCATAAAGCTACCCCGCGCCTCCATAAATGATTTCTATTAAACATGTCCATCTCTTTAAGTGTTTCAGATTATTGTTACAAAAAGGTTACGGGTTTCACGGGAAAAAAGTAAATGCTTTGGGCTACCAGAACTTCCCCGCTGTGGACAACAGTGCCGTTGATGACAGATGACAGTTGTACGGGTTTCACTGGACAACAGTGCCGTTGATGACAGATGACAGTTGCCCGTTCAATCTGTCATCTGTCATGACAGGCACCATAGGGCTCAGGTAAGAAGCTCAGTCCCATGTTCAGGGTTGATTATCCGTTGACGGATATTTTCCTTTATTTTTTCAGAAAGCTCTAAAAGACGCGTTGTTTCTGATACATGACTTTGCGTTTTTCCTGTGATTTTGGCTATCTGGTCCTGGGTCCAGTACCCGTGATCAAGCTTCGCCAGCGTATTCAGGCCTTCCTTACTTCCTCCACCCTCGAGGGGGAGGGTGCAGGGTAGGGGGCGGTTTTGTGCTGTAAGATTGAGTTTACGAGGTTGCGGGTTTTAATTACAGTGAGGCCCTTATTTACAATCTGGTCTGCCACATTATCCTGAAGTTCCTGCGTGGGCAGACGGAGCAGTTCTGCAGCGTGTTCCGGAGTGATTATCCGCCGGCGGATATTTTCATTTATTTTTTCAGATAGCTTTAAAAGACGCATTGTTTCTAATACATGACTTTGCGTTTTTCCTGTGATTTTGGCTATCTGGTCCTGAGTCCAGTAGCCGGGATCAAGCTTTGCCGAATCTCTTTAGTTGAGCGGCAAGATCGACGGAACCCGTTAACTGCCTCGCCCCCGTCCGGGGGAGAGGCCGACCCGGCAGGGTCGGATGAGGGGCCTGCTCAAAATCAGTCTTCGTCGATAATCCCCTCACCCCCGCCCTCTCCCCACAGACGTCTTGGGGGAGAGGGAGTTCTTGAGAGAAACCCCGCCGAACAACTAAAGAGATTCAGAGAATCCAGGTCCGGGAGGACTCCGAGTTTGCCTGCGAGGATTTCGAGGTTTTCCACATCCTCGCGGTTGTAGCGCAGCAGGATTTCCAGAGCTTCCGGGTTGCCTTTGCGGTGGGCGGACCAGAGATTCATGGCCGCGAGGCCGTCTATACCTTCCGTATCGCGATGGATGCCGAGCCGTTTTTCAACGGCCTTCAGCCCGCCCTTCAGCTTATTCCGCCAGCAATCGAACATCAGATCACGGTGCTCGAAATGTTCCGCCAGGTTGATTCCGAGATGCCCATCGATCACAGGAAGGTCGAACCGCCCGCCGTTATAGGTATAGATCAGGCGCACCCCATTCAGAAGATCCAGCAGCCGCCTCCGGGAAATATCCGGAGCGACCAGCTGGCTGGTGCCGCGCGTGGGGCGGTAAACTCCAATAACGGTGATTTTCTTCTGCCAGGAAGTTTCGATATCAAGATAGGCTATGCGTTCCATGGGCGTCTACGAATCACCGGGGCGACGCAGACGGCACGACGATCATGGCTTTTTCGCTGGCGACCGAGAAGCACACCCGCCGGACCGGCGCGGCGGGGGGTTCTCCGTCCGCCTGCGGCCAGAGGTCGTGTTCGGAAATTATTTCCAGCTTTTTGACGTGCAGCGAAACCAGGCCCCGCGCCTTGAGCGGGCGGCCGAATTTTCCGCGCACGAAAAGGTGTAAAAGCCGCCATTTGGCCATGGGCGGCAACAGGTAAACATCAAGCATCTCGTCCGTAGCCCGGACTTCGCCCGGAAAACGCAGCCCTCCGGAGAAAAAAGGCTGGTTGCATATAAGAGCCATGAAGAAACTCCCATGAAGGCTGCCATTTTCCCAATTCAACCGCAGCGGAGTTGCGCGGAAATTGCGAATAGTTTTCAGCGGACGGGTAGGAACGCGCGATTTTACCGGCCTGCGGCCTACGCCTGCGTTATTGAAAAAAAGCTCTTTGTCCATAAGCGCCAGATCGACCGGTGCGGGCCTGCCTGTGCAGGCGTTTTGAAAAGCCTGTTCCGGCAAGCGCGCGGAAAAACCCAAAGCGCGGGAGAAATCATTGCAGGTGCCTGCCGGAACTATCGCCAGATCCATTTTTTGCAGGTGTTTCAGAGTGTTCAAAACATTGATTATGCGGTGAAAGGTGCCGTCGCCGCCTACTGACACTATCCGGGAGCATTTTTTTTCCACAGCCTGACGGATGATGTTCTCCGAAGAATCTGGACTGCGCCGGTCCACCTCGCCAAAAAACGGTTCCCAGCCATGGCGTTTTGCCGTGGCTGTAGCAAGACTACGGAAATACCCCATCTTTCGGGGATTTGCCGGATTTAAGAGGAAGAAGAGTTTACCCATATAGGGTTCGAATAAATCCATGGACGCCAGGCGCCCATTACGCGCTGCTGCACTTCCACGCGATACACGCCCGGCAGGTCTACATCTCTTTCAAAATAAGGGCTGAAACGGTTCCCGTATATGATTTCGCCGTTGCGAATCAGGCGGATCCGGCACTTGGCCGGCGCTTTTACTTCAATCAGCGCCTTTCCCTTCAGTTTAAAGGTCTCTCCCATCGTCGCGCGCTGTTCGCCGTCGAAAATTTCGAAAACGAATCCTTTCGGGTCGTTCCATAAATCCAGCGATACATAGGACCGCCCTTCGCGGATAGCGTCATAAATGGCTGCGCGGTCTTCCGCAAGGGCCCCTGTCAGCGGCTGGCGCAGAACAACATGCGTCCTGACAGTGCGGAAGGCAAACTCAAAAGGGAAAAACTTCTGGATGAACCAGAGCACGGATCTGCGGCCGGAGTGGTTATCTGTTTCGCCGATAGCGGCGCAGCGGTCCTGGCGACATAGAGCGTCCCAGCGGGATAAAGTCTTCTGCCTGGGCCCGCTAAGAACAAGCGACGGGAACAGCCAGGCTTTAAGCAGTGAAACGTAAGACTTGATGGATGAAGACCAATCGTCCATAAAACACCAGATGCCTATGCCCGCGTATCCTTTAACATCCCAGTCCGTCCAGGGGTGCGCGCGCAGGCGGACAAGCGGCGCCCCTTCGTGGTCCGGATGCGCGATGAACCCGAATCCGCCCCGGGCGTTGACCTCGTTGATCATTGCCTGCGGTGTGGGGTGAGTTTTTTCCAGCAGAACAGGCTTATTCAGGTTGAATGCCAGATAGCGGTCGTACCTGGGAGAAATTTCCTCGCCAACCAAAAACAGCAGGTTCCCATGATAACGTTCCCAGCCTTCTTCAAGCGCATCCATGCGAAAATGGTCAGTCACTATGGCAAAGTCGAGCCTGGCCCTAAGCGCCGCCTGCACAATCTCGCTGATTGGCTCGCGGGCATCAAAGGAATAAGCGGAATGAAAATGAATGGAACCAGCGTAATCAAACATGGGTCAATCTCATTTTATTTTTTTCGCAGCCCCGCGGAAAATATTTTTGCGCTGCGGCAATCATCGAAACTTTTCGATAAATTTTTCTGAGCCGCCAATTTGATTTTTTTGATAATGCGCTGATTTTTTTCGTCGGAGAAAGTTTTCCACAAGTTATTCACATTGTGCACAAAGCCTTTTTTACTCCAAATAAATCGGCAAATCTTTATAAAGTTACATTATTGGCCACTAAAACACATCTAAAAATAAGCATAAAAAGAACCGGCTTCTACAAACTCGAGGATTCGAGGGAGAGGCCGGTTCAAATCTGTTTTTTCTCTGTCAGGGCGAGTCTAACCCCGACTGTAAATTCTGTCAAGACCCATAAATGATCTGTTAAATTCTCTAAACAATTGCGACGGTGCAATGATCGGGATAATGAAGGCCCAGGCCCGCGAAGGGCGGCGGGTATCTTTTAAACCAGCGATTCCAGAGAAACAACCGGGATTTTTTGCGCATTCCCAACAGGAGCGCAGACTAAATGGCCGGCGAAGCACTGTATGCCTTTTGCCAATCCCGGGGCCTCTTCTAGAATTGACCGAAGCGGTTTCTGTGCAAGAATCTTAACGTATGAGAATGTGGCATTGAGCAGCGCCTGGGTAGAGGTCCGGCCGTAAGCTCCCGGCATGTTCGGTACGCAGTAATGGAGAACGCCCTCAGCCAGGAAGGTGGGGTTGGAATGGCTGGTCGGCCTGGATGTTTCGCAGGAACCTCCCTGGTCTATATCCACTATTACGCTGCGCGGTCTCATGCGGCGGACCATGGGGCGGGTTATGAGTTTGGGTGTTTTCGAACCGGGAATATGCACCGCGCCGATCACTATATCAGCGGAAATCACCGCTTCCTCGATGGCTTCCGATGTGGCGTTTTCCGTAGACACGTTCGAAGGCATGATTTCATCGAGATAACGCATGCGCTCCATTCTGCGCTCAAGCACCGTCACGCGCGAGCCCATTCCCGCTGCCACGCGCGCGGCATTTTCTCCCACAGTGCCGCCTCCCAGAACTACCACATGCGCGGGAAGAACCCCCGGCATTCCGCCAAACAGAACGCCTCGTCCGCCCTGGGGATTGGCCTGATAATAAGCGCCCACAAGCGCAGATATTCTGCCCGCGATCTCGGACATCGGCTCGAGTATGGGGAGGCGGCCGTTATCCTCCACGGTTTCGTAACCGATCGCGGTTACCTTTTTCCTTAACAGATTTTTGACGAGAACCGGATTGGGGGCCAAATGCAGGAATGTAAAAAGCATCTGTCCCGCGCGCAGACAGGCATATTCAGGCGCAAGCGGTTCCTTGACTTTGACAACCAGGTCCGCGTTCCAGGCCTCCGCCGCGCGAGATACAATTCGCGCACCGTTTTTGCGATATTCTGCATCAGAATAACCCGCAGCCTCTCCTGCGCCTTTCTGCACGCGCACGGAATGACCGGCCTTGACCAGCGCTGCTGCACCGTCCGGAATCAGGCCCACGCGGTACTCGCTTTCTTTAATTTCTTTGGGAATTCCAATTAACATATAAGTGAGTAAGCGGCCTAGCCTTTAAGTTCTCCCCCCATTGCCCAGTGGTCTTTCTCAACATCCTCAAAAACGATCCAGGTTGCTTCCGCTGGAACCTGGCAATGCTTACTTATAACTTCTGTAAGTTCTTTGGCCAGAGCCTTCTTCACCTGCTGCGGACGTGGGAACATCGAAATGCGAACAAAAGGCATGGACACCTCCTAGTATATGTCATCGCGAGGAGTGAACATCGCGAAGCAAGTGAACGACGTGGCGATCTCCGCCGCTCCACATCTGAGATTGCCACGAGTCAGCTTTCCTAATGATATCAAGGAAGCTGCCTCTCGCAATGACAGCCTTCATTTTCCTATACAAAACTGGGAAAAAATCTGTTCCAGCAAATCTTCGGTAGTAGTCTCGCCGATCATTTCGCCAAGCGCGTGAAGGGCGTTCTTAAGTTCAAACGCCACGCACTCTTCAAACGCTTCCGCCGATGCCGCGTTTTCCGCAGAGAAAAGCGATTCCCGCACTCTGTTAAGCGCGTCCTGATGCCGTGTGTTGATCAGCCACTCCGCTTCCGCGTTCAACGCTTTTTCACCCAGAATTTTTTCCTTTACCAGAGCGATCAGCCGCTCAAATCCCGCTCCAGTCACGGATGAAATCGATAAAGGCATATTCCCTTCCAGAAATTCAGGAACAACCGACAAATCCAGGCGCTGGGGCAGGTCGCTTTTGGTCAGCGCCCAGAGATGCTCCGCGGATTTACAAAGCGTTATCAGCTCGCCGTCGTCCGGGCGGAGGGGTTCGCTGCTGTCAATCAGGGCGATAACAAGGTCCGCATCCTTAATCGCCTGGCGCGTGCGGTCCATGCTGAGGTATTCAACCGGGTCAGCCGTGTCCCGCCTTATTCCCGCAGTGTCTACCAGTACAACGGGAATGCCTTCCCAATCCAGAGTTTCTTCGATAGTATCCCGCGTGGTTCCCGCGATCGGAGTCACAATAGCGCGTTCGGTCTTCAAAAGCGCGTTCATCAGGCTGGACTTGCCGACATTGGGCCTGCCCACCAGCGCCACGCGCGCGCCTTCCCGCAAAACCCTCGATACACGGGCGGATCGCAGAATCGTTTCCACTTCCATGCGTACTTCTCCGCATTTTTCCACGAGCTGGGCGCGGGGCATGAAATCGTGGTCTTCATCGGAATGATCAAGCCCCACTTCGATATGCGCCAGAACCGGCAGAAGCTGGTCGCGCAGGTGCCGCACCTTTTCAGCCAGACGGCCTTCCAGCTGGCGCAGGGCGGCGGCTTGAGCTTTGGAAGTCTTGGCGTGAATCAGATCTACCACGGCTTCCGCCTGGGTAAGATCGATTTTCCCGTTCAGGAAAGCGCGCTCTGTGAACTCGCCCGGCCTGGCGATTCTTGCGCCGTTGCGAAGGCAGACGGAAAGGATCTTCTGGAGGACCAAAGGATTTCCATGAGCGGAAATTTCCACCATGTCTTCGCCGGTATAACTTCCGGGCGCGCGGAAAATCGTTATTACCGCTTCATCAATGAGTTCCTTGTCCCGCAGGCGTCCGACATGGCAGGTTTGCGTCCGGGCTTCCAGGAGGGATGAATCTGTTTCAAAAAAGGACTGGACTACTCCGATGGCCCGGGAACCGCTGAGACGGACAATGCCGAGAGCGCTTTCCCCCAGGGGCGTGGCAATCGCGGCAATAGTGTCCGTTATGGATGCCGTCTTTGGAAATTCCATTGGAAGGCCATGGTCAACAGGTTATTGACGAACCAGTAGAGCACCAGGCCTGACGGGAAATTGAAAAACATCACGGTAAACATGATCGGCATGACATACATCATCTGCCGCTGCGTCGGGTCCGTCACGGCGCCTGCCATGCGCTGCTGGAAAAACATGGCGATGCCCATCGTAATCGGCAGTATATGCAGCGGATCCGCCGCGGATAAGTCGCGTATCCAGAAGATCCACGGCGCGCCCCGCAGCTCGTAAGCGTTGCGCAAAGTCGTAAAAAGGGCCCAGAAGATCGGCAGCTGAAGCAGCATGGGCAGGCATCCGCCAAAGGGATTGGTGCCCGACTTTTTATAGAGATTCATCATCTCGACATTAAGGCGTTTCGGGTCGCTTTTATACTGCTTCTGAAGAACAGCGATCTGGGGCTGAAGTTTTTTCATCGCCATGGTGGCTTTAAAACTTTTCATGGTCAGCGGCATAAACAGGACTTGAAGAATGACGGTTAAAATCACTATGGCCCAGCCGTAATTGCCTGTCATGCGCTGCAGACGGTAAATCGCGCGGAGAATAAGTTTTCCAAGCCAGCTGAACAAACCGAAATCAACGCCTTCTTCCAGACCCTTGCCGTATTGCCGCAGGTAGGTATAGCCCTTTGGGCCGGCGTACAGGCCGTAATGAATCAGCGTTTGACCGTGCGCGGGGATGGTGAGCGTCTGAGCGGCCTGAATCGCAGTTTCTTCCTTGGAACCCGTCACATTCAGCTGCGTACCAACAACGGAATCGGGAATGAACGCTACGAGAAAATAGCGGTTATCCATGCCGAACCAGCGTGCCGGTTGAATGGATTCCCCCGCTTTAAGCGGGTGCATTTTTATATTCCCAAGGGAAAGAGCGCGGATCAGACGGTTGTTTTCCTTCCGTTCCTCGGGTGGAGCTCCGATCCCCGGGCCCCAGCCAAAAGAGAAATCGCTGAGTTCCACAGGCTGACCCGTGCGGTTTTCAAAGCGGAAGCTAAGATCCTGAAGGAAATTAGAATCGCTGAGGCTCAGCGTTTTCGTCATTCGCAAACCATTTGGCAAAAACCCTGTCCATTGCACCTGCCGACCGGAAACCGAAGGAGAAAAAGTCACATTGGGAAACGAAGCCAGGGGCAGAAGCGGCGCATCCGGATTCAGCACAAGATCGATTTCTTTGCCTTTCGTCTTGATAATCCAGTGGCGGACAGCGGCTCCTTTGGCGGTAGCCGTAATCTCGGTATCGTGATCAGTGACTGTCACATCCCTGGACAGTTCCGGCGGAATATTTTGAAATTCCGCCTCTTTCTGAGGCAGGGTGGGTGCGGCGGCGCTTGCCGGGGCTTGTTCCGTCATCGCCTGTTCCGGCGGCCGCGGCGGCGCGAAGCGCGGAGTTACGAAAATCGACCAGATAAGTAGAAATCCCATTGAAAGCAGGATTGCCAAAATCATGTTTTTGTTGTCCATATAAATCCTTTGTTAAACGGGGTCGTAGCCGCCGGAATGCAGCGGATGACATTTCCCGAGCCGCAGCAGTCCTGCAGCCAGCCCTTTCCAGAAACCTCTACGCTCAAGCGCGTCAATCATATACTGCGAGCAGGAAGGCGCAAACCGGCAGCGCGCGGGCATGCATGATGTGAACATCTGATACGCGCGTATCAATCTTCTCGTGAAACTAATTGCGCTTTTTCCCATAAATTTTTGACAAGCGGCCAGACGTTACTGTAGCGCAGAGGAACCACGGGAACCCGCCTCGCCCCAAAAACAAGGTCAACGTCCGGCGGCAGCGTGTTCTTGTGAAGCCGGAAGGCTTCGCGGAGCAGCCGCTTCATCCGGTTTCGTTTCACAGCATTGCCAAACGCCGTAGGAATTGCCATTCCCAGACGTGGCCTGGATGAATCCGGCCTGCGGTAGACCCACATGGACAAAGCGCCCTGCTGAAAACGGCGCCCAAGAGAATAAACCGCGGTAAAATCCCGACGACTGTGAAGACGGTTTTCCCAAGTGAGCCGCTGATCCATAAACAGATACCTCAAACCTTTAGCCTCAAAAAGCAAAGAGTTATCTTTAATTTTTGAGGTCTGAGGTTTGAGGTGACTTATTTAGGGGTAAGGCGCCAGCGGCCTTTTTGCCGCCGGCTCTTAAGCACCCGGCGCCCGCCGGCAGTTTTCATTTTGGCGCGGAAACCGTGCACTTTAGCGCGATGCCGCACATTAGGTTGATAAGTTCTTTTTGGCATGTTCCAACTCCATTAATCTCTCCGCTCACCATTGTCCTGAGCGAAGTCGAAGGACATAACAGAAGGGATTATAGGAAATCATCGGTGCTTGCCGGAAACCTTAATTGCGCCCTCCAAATTGGAAAAAGTAGGATAAAGGTTCAGTGTAACCTTTTATATGAAACATTCACATAGACATCCGGCTGAACATTCAAGCCGTATTCTTAAAATAGCTCTGGGACTGACTATCTGCATATTTTTAATTGAATTTTGCGGCGGTCTTTGGACACATTCGCTGGCGCTCATGTCGGATGCCTGGCATGTATTCATAGACGCATGGGCTCTGGTCGCAAGCCTTATCGCCATTATTCTGGCGCAGCGCCCGGCAAGCGACCGGCGGACGTTTGGGCTGCACCGGATGGAAGTGTTTGCGGCTTTTTTGAACGGGGTGATGGTATTCGCCGTTGCACTCGCAATTTTTTACGCGGCGATCGGACGATGGCGGCATCCTAAACCGGTAGACAGCCGCTCACTGCTTGCTTTCGCCGCAATTGGTTTGATCCTGAATCTGATTGTGGCTAAAATTTTCATGCCGCACTCGCGCGGCGACATTAATATCCGAGGCGCTTTTCTGCATATCCTCGGAGACGCCATGAACACGCTGGCGGTCATCATCGCGGCAGGCCTGATGCTGTGGACCGGATCGCAGCGCATTGATACGGTCGTAAGCTGCACCATTGCCTTCCTTATTCTACTGGCGGCGGGACATCTTTTGCGGGAAGCGTTCAATACTCTTCTTGAGGGAGTCCCCCACGGCATCGACGTTGCCCTGGTGGAAAAAGGAATTCTACGGACGGAAGGGGTCGTGTCGGTTCACGACCTGCATGTCTGGAGCATATGCTCCCACTTTAATTCGCTTTCCGGGCATGTGCTGATAGCCGACGGCAGCATGCCGCGGCAGAGAGAAATACTGGATAAAATCGGACGCATGCTCAGGGAACGTTTTGGCATATCCCACAGTACCATTCAGGTGGAGTCTAAAGCCTGGCCCCCTGCCGAAGAATCGCCGGTGTAGGGTCAGGATAAAAAGGAGCCTCTCGACCATGAAAAAGAAAAAGACTGCAGCCAAAGCTAAAAAGACCGCGAAGAAAAAATCCGCGCTTAAAAAGAGGCCGGCTAAAAAGGCCGTCAAAAAAACCAAAAAGGCCGCGAAAAAACAAGCGCGCAAGCCGGCAGCGGCGCCGAAGACCATCGTTCCCCCGCCGGCAAACGGCAAGCTTCTGGGCCGGGTGGAGGATTTCTTTTCCCACATCAATGTCATTGCGCTGACTTTGAACGGATCCCTGGCAAAAGGAGCGAAACTCCATATCCTTGGCCATACGACAAATCTGGAACAGGCCGTCGACTCCATGCAGATAAACCACCAGCCGGTTAACAAAGCGCCGGCAAAGTCTTCGGTTGGGATCAAAGTGAACGATAAGGTTCGGCGCGGCGATTACGTGTACCTTGTCCCGTAAATGTTCCGTTATCTGTTTTGCGGGAGTTCTTAGCTTCCTTCTGAGCGCAGCGCCCGAGGCCGACGTTCCCATGCCTCTGGCTGGGCATGTCATTGTCATTGACCCCGGTCATGCCACAAAAAATGAAGCCGGGTTTATCATCAATCCGGGCGCCCGCGCCAAACGCGGAGTTTATGAGCGCGACGCGAACCTCAGCGTCGCAGATAAACTGCGGAACCTGCTGGAAGCACAGGGCGCCAAAGTTTATATGACCCGCACTATAACCAACCCCTGGCGCTACGGAGCGCAGCGCACCTGGGATAACCGTTCACGGGCAATCTTTGCGAACAGTCTTGGAGCCGAGGCTTACGTGCGGATCCACTGCGACTGGAACCGCGACCGGCATTATAAAGGGTTCACCACTTATTATTTCCGCTGGGGCAGCCGCCCGCTTGCGCGCAGGATTCACCGCTCCATGATCGCGGCGATCGGCCAGGAACACCGCGACAACGGCGTTCACCGGCGGAGCTTCGTGAGCGTAACCTCGCAGATGCCAACGGTTCTTCTGGAGTTGGGGCTTCTGTCAAACAAACAGGAAGGAAAAGACCTCGGGCTTGATGCTTTCCAGTCGCGCGTCTCCCAGGCGATATCAGCCGGCATCGTTGATTATTTCCAGAAATTAGACCGCGATAACCAGAAGATTTACCGGAACCATGAAAGGCTGCGCCAGTTATCCCAGTGATCCATCCTAAATCTTATGGAGTGATCGTTGTCGGAGCCGGCCATGCCGGATGCGAGGCGGCGCTTGCATCCGCGCGCCTGGGCACTCCAACGCTTCTGATCACGATGAATCTGGACACCATCGGGCAGATGTCCTGCAACCCGTCCATCGGAGGGCTGGCCAAGGGCCAGATCGTCCGCGAGGTGGACGCCCTTGGCGGGGAGATGGCAAGAAACACCGACCGCTCGGGGATACAGTTCCGCATGCTCAACAGCGCCAAAGGGCCGGCCGTGCAGTCCCCGCGCGCTCAGTGCGACAAAAAGCTTTACCAGTTCTCGCTCAAACACGTCCTGGAGAAGCAGCCGCTGCTGGACATTAAACAAGGAGAAGTCGTCCGCCTTTTCACAGAAGGCGGGCGCGCCGCGGGAGTCGAGATCAAAACAGGAACCATCTACCGCAGCAGAGCCGTGGTCCTGACCACCGGCACTTTCCTGCGCGGCCTCATGCACATCGGCTTAACGCAGAACGCAGGCGGGCGCGCGGGCGAGAACGCAGCGCAGTTTTTGTCCGAACCGCTGCGCGAACTCGGCTTTGAAGTGGGCAGGCTTAAGACCGGAACTCCCCCCCGCCTGAATGCGCGGAGCATCGACTTTTCCAAATGCGAGATCCAGCCGGGAGACGAGCCGCCTGTTCCCTTTTCGCATTTCACCGACGCCATAACCCAGAAACAGCTTCCCTGCTGGATTACCTATACCAATGAAAAAACGCACGACCTGATCCGGAAAAACCTGGACCGCTCTCCTCTTTATTCCGGCGTCATCAAGTCCAAGGGGCCGCGCTATTGCCCCTCTATCGAAGACAAGGTGGTCAAATTCCCGGACAAGACCAGGCACCACATTTTTCTTGAGCCGGAAGGCTACAACACCGAAGAAATTTATGTGAACGGCATATCTACCAGCCTGCCCGAAGACGTGCAGGAGGCGATTGTCCACTCCATACCTGGCCTGGAAAATGCGGAAATCATGCGCCCGGGCTATGCCGTGGAATACGATTACTGTCCCCCCACCCAGTGTCTGCCAACGCTGGAGACTAAGCGCGTGGAAAACCTTTATTTTGCCGGGCAAATCAACGGCACTACGGGATACGAAGAAGCCGCAGGCCAGGGGCTGGTGGCAGGAGTCAACGCCGCGCTCAAGATTAAAGGCGAAGGGCCTATGGTTTTCCCGCGCGACGAATCCTACATCGGCGTGATGATCGACGATCTGGTTACCAAAGGGATCGATGAGCCGTACCGGATGTTTACTTCACGCTCGGAATACCGCCTGCATCTGCGCGCGGATAACGCCGACCTGCGTCTGCTGCGCAGCGGGCATCGCATCGGACTGATCGACGACCGGGCCTTCGCGGCATACGAGCGTTACGAAAAGCTTGTGCGGGAAAACATGACGCGCCTGGAAAAGACCATCAGCCGCAACGATGGCATTTCTCTTGCCAAAAGACTACGCCAGGGGGAACGACTGCCGATGGAGTGGCTGCACTTGATGTCGCCCCGGCATTCTGTAAGCCGGGGCCCATCGCACGAAGAACTGTTGGATCCCGGCCTACAACCTGCCGGGAAGACGGCACTAAATAATGTACCCGCCGAAGATCTTACTCCCTGGTCTCTCGAAAAAGTCCGCCGGCAGGTTGAAATTCAGATCAAATACGAAGGCTACCTGAAGCGCCAGCTTTCTGAGATCAACCGGTTTGCCCGGATGGAACGGCGGCGCATCCCGGAAGACTTCGATTATGACGCGATGCGCGGTCTTTTGACAGAATCCCGGCAGAAACTGAAATCCGTACGGCCACAGTCAGTAGGCCAGGCAAGCCGGATTCCCGGGGTAACGCCGTCGGACATCAGCCTGCTTATGGTGTATCTGCAGCGGCACAAGGCAGGAGCGCTGCCTGAGTCTCTACAAAATGCGGGAAATGACAGCTGATTTTTCTTAAAATAGGTGCAGTCATGAAACCACTTGTGGCAGTGATCATGGGAAGCAAATCCGATTGGGAAACGATGAAAGAATCGACGTCGATTCTGGAACAGTTCGATATCCCATACGAAAAACGCATTCTTTCCGCGCACCGCGTACCCCGGCACCTGGCTGACTATGCGTCCCAGGCTGAGGGGCGCGGTATTGAAGTGATCATCGCAGGCGCAGGAGGCGCGGCCCATCTTCCAGGAGTAACCGCGGCCTTTACCGTATTGCCCGTTTTGGGGGTTCCCATTGAAAGCCGTTCCCTCAAGGGAATGGATTCCCTCCTTTCGATCGTGCAGATGCCGGGCGGCATTCCCGTAGGCACTTTGGGGATCGGATCTGCCGGGGCGAAAAACGCCGCTCTTCTTGCCATAGCCATTCTTGCCACGCGAAAACCTGAGCTGCGGAAAAAGTTGCATCAATTCCGCAAAGTCCAGGCCGACAAAGTCCTTAAAGAAAAACTTCCTTAGCAATTTAATCCCTTTTCCTATAATCTACTCGTCTCACACATTGCGCGGAGGATTACCCCTTGACTCAACCTATCCTTCCTGGCTCAACCGTCGGTATACTCGGATACGGTCAGTTCAGCCGCATGTTTGCCGCGGCCGCTAACCGCCTGGGATATTGCGTGCACACATTTTCTCCGGAAAATGATCCGGCTGCGCCGGGCGTTAATGATGTAACCGCCTCCTACGAAGACTCAGCCGCGCTGTCGAAATTCGCCAAGAACGTGTCCGTTGTCACCTTTGCATCCGAAAACGTTCCCCCTAAAACGATTGCGACGCTTTCAAAACTTGTACCTGTGCGCCCCTCTTTGATCGCCCTGGAGACAACGCAGCACCGTGCGCGCGAAAAAACATTCCTCTCAAAAACCGGTTTTCCCGTAACGCCCTTTCGCATCATCAAATCCGTGCAGGAAGGATCCCGGGCTATACAAGACCTGCCCGGTCCCTGGGTGTTGAAAACCGCAGGCTTCGGATCGGACGGCCTTGGGCAAAGAAACATTTCCAGCGAAGAAGACCTGAAGAAAGCGTTTAAGACAAACGGATCGCCGGGATTTATTCTGGAAACTTTTGTAGACTTCGAATGCGAATTATCCGTCATTGCCGCGCGCAGTGAAAACGGGGAATTTGCCCATTACGGAGTAATGCAGAACGAGCACCGGCGCCGCGTACTTGATCTGACCGTTTTCCCCGCTCCGGTCGGAGCGCCGATTATACGCCGTGTCGTAGACCTTACCCGCCATATACTTAAAGAGCTTCAGGTGGTGGGCGTCATGTGCGTGGAGTATTTTCTCACCAAGCGCGGCGATATCTGGATAAACGAACTGGTGCCGCGGCCGCACAATTCGGGCCATCTGACAATCGACGCCTGCGCAACCAGCCAGTTTGATCAGCAGCTTCGCGCCGTATGCGGTTTGCCGCTTGGCCCCACCGACATGATCCATTCCGCGGCGATGGCAAATCTGTTGGGCGATCTATGGGTGGACGGTGCGCCGCAGTGGGAGCGCGTCTTGTCGCTGCCCGACGTGAAGCTCCATCTTTACGGCAAAAAGGAACCTAGAAAAGGAAGAAAAATGGGCCACATAACCGCTCTTGCAGCTACAGCCGCCGATGCCCGTCGCAAAGTACTCGCAGCCCGTTCCCTGCTGACCTCCGCCAATTGAACAAAAAGATATTTCCTCAACTTGACGGCCTGCGCGGCCTGGCAGCGATGATCGTTCTGATCCATCATTACTGGCCGGGTTCTGTGCGCTGGGAATTATCCCGCGGAAGGATCGGGGTGGATATTTTTTTCGTCCTTAGCGGATTTCTCATTACGCGCACTCTCATGCGCGCCATCCAGAAATACCCGGGCGAGCCTGCGCATGTCTTGAAATATTTTTATATCAGGCGATTTTACCGTCTGATCCCCGTTTATTACGTAACCCTCATGCTTATTTTCATGATCCCGGCGGACCGCACCGTTTTCCTGTTCTGGCACGTTGCTTTTCTCTCTAACATTTATTTTGTGCTACAGGGGCATTTTATCGGAGCATCAGGGCACCTGTGGGCCCTATCTGTTGAACAGCATTTCTATTTGTTCTGGCCGTTCGTGTTAATACTAACGCCGGGTAAACATCTGGCGAAAGCCTCTGCCGTCATGATCGGCGCAGGCCTGCTGTTCCGATTTATTGCAGGAATAGCAGGAGTATCCGATCTGGCCATAAATATCCTGACACCCACTGCCTTCGAGACGCTTGGCGCAGGCGCGCTTCTGGCTGTATGGATGCAGGGCCGCGAGGATGCTCCCGAACGGCTGGGGCGATGGATATCCATGCTTGGAATTTTCGGTGCGGCCGCATGGACTCTGCAGGCTGTGGTCGCAAAAACACCGTCGGGTCCGTGGTTCCATCTGATGCTAATCGAATTCAGCCGGGGGCTTGTGCTTGCCTGGGTCGTAGCTCAGGCCGTCTGGGGGATTCCGGGATGCATAGGTGTATTTCTCGAGTCAGCTCCGGCGCGCGCGATCGGCCGCTGGAGTTACGGAATTTTCCTGAGTCACAACTTTTTCATGGCCATATTCTGCGCGCGCCCGCATCATCTTCCGCTGCTTTCCCTGCACGGCAGCCAGGTTGCGCTCGCCCTTGCCGCCACCTTCGCCTGGTCATTCGCCTGTTACCATCTCCTCGAAAAACCCCTGCTGAAATAGATTTCCTATAATCAGTACGATCATGGATGCGCCCAGAGCATTGCTCGAAAAATATGTGGCGGCCGTGCTGACCGCACCGCACAATCTTTCCCTGACGGCAACACGCGATCCGCGCGAATTCTGGCAACGGCATATTCTGGATTCACTTAAGCTGGCAGACCTGCTCCCCCGCCAGATGCATGAAAAACCTTTGCGTGTTTTGGACATCGGCAGCGGCTGTGGCGTGCCCGGTATCCCGGTAGCTATAGCCGTCCCTTCCTGGAGGGTTTTTATGCTAGAGTCAAATTCAAAAAAGTGCGGATTTTTAGATGCGTTTTGCACTTCTGCCAACATAGAGAATGCGAGCGTTCTATTAGGCCGAGCGGAAGAATTTGCCCACCATCCAGAGCACAGGGAGCAGTATGATATTGTCTTCGCGCGAGCGCTTGCGAAATTACCAACAGCGCTTGAACTGACTGTACCTTTTTTGAAGATTGGCGGCACACTCGTGATACCCCATGGAGTAACAGCATCGGCCGAACTGGAAATGGCGCAGATCGCTCTGCGAAAACTTAATGCACATCTCACTGATTCCATTGCCTACGAGGTTGTCCCAAAACTGAAATTCACCGCGCTGATTTTTTCCAAACGCGAGGAAACATCCGAAGCCTTTCCGCGAAAGACCGGCATCCCCTCCAAAAGACCTTTGTAAGAAATTCCTGCTTTCATATTGCTTCTCTTTTTTATTTTTTATAGGATTACAAAGCTTTCTGGTTTAGGAATTTGAGGGCATGGGAAAAACCGGAGATGTTTCACGTGAAACATTTAAAGGCAGGGCAAATATGAAGATTATTGCTGTAGCCAACCAAAAGGGTGGGGTAGCGAAGACCACCACTGTCATCAACCTGGCATCCTTTATTTCTGCCAAAGGGAAAAAAACTTTAATAATCGATTTAGATCCCCAGGCCAATGCCACATCAGGCGTGGGAATCGAAAAAGATTCCATAAAATTAAGTATTTATGAAGCCCTTCTTGGCAATGCACCGCTTTCCGAAGTTATATTGCCTTCACCATATTCCGGTTTGTTCGTAGCCCCGGCTAGTCTTTCTTTGGTAGGCGCAGAGGTTGAGTTGGTGTCTGCAGCGCGGCGGGAGCTGCGCCTTGCTGATCAAATATCGCAAAACGCATCTATAAATCAATATGATTTTGTAATAATAGACACGCCGCCAAGCTTGGGACTGCTTACTCTTAACGCCCTCACCGCTTCGCAAAGCGTTCTTATACCGATGCAGTGCGAATACTATGCCCTGGAAGGCCTGGCTCAGCTATACAAGACCATTCAGCTGGTAAAACAAAACACCAACCCGGGCCTGCACATTGAGGGGCTTGTGTTCTCCATGGTTGACGCGCGCGCCAATCTCACCCTACAGGTGATAGCTGAGGTTAAAAAGTTTTTGCAGGACAAGGTGTACGAATCCATTATCCCGCGCAACATCCGTCTGGCTGAGGCCCCGGGATTCGGCAAACCGATCATGGCTTATGACAAACATTCCAAAGGCGCGGAAGCCTACAGGCTTCTCGCTGAGGAGTTTCTTAGAAGGAATTCCACTGAGACTCCTTCTCCCCTTGCGGGAGAAGGCAGGGATGAGGGGGCACAATCTGGAAATCCCTCACCCGCACCCTCTCCCGAGACGGGCGAGGGTCATCGACTTGAGGAGATTAAATTATGAGACCCGCTCTCGGCAGAGGACTTGGCGCACTGATTTCTGAAGAAACCGCCGCTACCGTCGCGCAAAAAGCGCCGGCACGATCGACTCTGCCCATATCTTCGATCTGTTCCAACAAAAACCAGCCGCGCAAGACCTTTATCGACGAATCGCTCAAGGAACTTGCCGCTTCCATACGCGAACGCGGCGTGCTCCAGCCGATATTAGTCAAAGTGATGGGCAATGAACAACGCATACCGAGCGATGGCCAGGCCAGTTCTGCCGGCTCATCGCTCATTGCTCAGAACTCATTGCTGAAGTACGAAATCATCGCCGGAGAGCGGCGCTGGCGCGCGGCGCAGCTGGCTGGCCTGACGGAAATTCCCGCGATCATCAAGTCCGGAACGGATATCGAACATTTCCAGATGTCCCTGATTGAAAATGTTCAGCGCGAAGACTTAAATCCCATTGACCAGGCAAACGGCTTCCGCCGCCTGATCGACGACTACAGCATGACGCAGGACGACCTCGCGCGAATCATCGGCAAGGACCGCACCGTCGTGGCAAATACCATCCGGCTGCTTAATCTGCCGCAGGAAATCCGCGAAGCCCTGGTGAAAGGAGACCTCTCAGCCGGGCACGCCCGCGCTCTTCTCGCGCTCGAAAACGATACGGCGCGCCTTGACCTCTTTAAGAAAATCAGCGAACAACAGCTTACCGTGCGCGCCGTTGAGCAGGCTGTGCGCGAGCAAAAAAAAGTGGCGGTCAAAGGGCACACGCGGGGAGCCGCGGGGGAAAACAAATCACCCGAAGCAAAAGCTATCGAGCACGACCTCCAGCAGACTATGGCCCGGAAAGTTGAATTACAGGTAAGCGGCCCCGCCGCCACAAAAGGATGGGTTCGCCTCGAATTCTACTCGCCGGAAGACCTGGAACATCTCGTCAATCAACTAAAACAAATCCCCAAGTCTTGAGACGTGTTGCCATCATTGTTCTTCCTGGCGTTTTCTTCGCTGATAACGGTGTTTTTCTGTCCGATCGCTTCCGCCATAACATTTCTTCCTGACGATTCCACAAAAACAGGTCTCATAAAAAGGTACCTGAATACCTTCACGACGTGGGCCCCCCCGTCGTCATCCTCCGCGGTCGT
>CAZSAL010000049.1:0-19758 GCA_964604825.1 uncultured Elusimicrobia bacterium | reverse complement strand
ATCGCAATCCAGCAGGAAGGGGAATTCGGTTTACCATGAAAGATGTAGAGTCTTGGGCGCATCAGAAACCGATAGAAATTGCCCAACCTTCTCTCATAATCAATGAGATATAATTTTTAACAATAAAATGAGCACAAATTCTTTACCTCCGAATACGCGTATCAATCATGGCTGTATACAGTTCCGTAAACAGTATAAAGGAAAAACTGTAAGCCGTTCGTGGTCTTTGCGACACAGGAAAGCCGCGCTGAGGGATATCTATGACTTATTATTGCGGATGTCCAGAAATCAGGACATCGTTACTGAACTTGAGCATCGCATGCTGATTGATGAGGCATGTAATACATACCTTGCGATACACGGTCCTTCTTTAAAGGGTGGTGTACAAACGGGTTCGAGGTGTCCTTATCAGAATCTTGTTTATCGTCTGAATGTCATTAAAAGGACATGGAATGAGCGATACTACGATACTATTACGAAGTATGATGTGCGAGATTTACTCAAACCATGCAAGACACCTTCCACTGCCCTAAAATATCTTGGCACTCTTTCTCATATGTATCGGTCATTTCAGTTCTGGAACGAAGAGGGAAATGTTCTGAAGATGAAAGTTAAAATTCCAACCGTCAATCCGGCGGCGCGATGGCGCGCTCAAATGAAACCTCACCAGAAAAAAGAGTTACCTCGTACGCGTGTGCTCAGTCCGAAGGAATGGAGCGAATTTAAGATTCATTTAACACCCCGTTGTAGAGCAATTTGCGAAATCGCTTTGCGTCGGTTCCTCCGATTGGCTGACATCAGACAGATCAGCCAGATGATGATTAAGGGTGACATTATCGAAGGCCTGCAACAGAAAACTGGGGAAAAATTTTCAATACCCGTGCTCGCCAATCAGCCAACTTCTTACGACTTCACAAATTTTAAACGCGAATTCCATGCTGCTCAGATTGCAGCCAAATTGGATTACCCGGTGAACCATCCTATACATTTTACGGTTCGAGATTTACGCCGGACTGGCGCTACATGGGCTTACCAGAAGACAAAAGACCTTGTGGGTATCAGCAGAATGCTGGGCCATACAAAAATTACTACAACAATCCGCTATCTTAGTATCGACGAATCAGATATGGCTCGTATTGCAAAAGTGGTTGATAATCTGGCAGAATCTTCAGAGTTGGAGAAAAAGTTGGAGAAAACCTCCAAAAGCGTCACAAATACAATTTCAACAACGACGCTAAAAAACAGACACTTTCGCCCGGTTAGCTCAGTTGGCTAGAGTACTTCCTTGACATGGAAGGGGTCACAGGTTCGAGTCCTGTACCGGGCATTTCTTTAAAAACCTCAGACTATGTTGTCTGAGGTTCAATTTATGGTTATGGAAAACAAAGAAGACTATCTTTTTAAGTTGCGGCACTCCACGGCGCATGTCATGGCTCAGGCCGTGCAGGAGCTTTTTCCCGGCACAAAGATAACCATCGGCCCGCCGATTGAAGACGGTTTTTATTACGACTTTGACAGCCCGCACCGCTTCGTTCCGGAAGATCTGGAGAAAATCGAAGCGCGCATGCGCGAGATCGCAAAAGGCAACCATGCCTTTGTGATGAGCACCCATTCAGCCGAAGAGGCGCGTGAATTCTGGGGAAAGCGGGGGGAAAAATATAAAGTTGAACTCATTAACGATCTCAACGAACCCTCAGTTACCTATTGTTCTCATGACACTTTCGTTGACCTGTGCCGCGGCGGACATGTGGAATCTACGAAGGACGTCCGTCATTTCAAATTGCTGAAAACCGCGGGCGCCTACTGGCGCGGCGATGAAAAGCGCGAGCAGCTGCAGCGCATTTACGGGACGGTCTGGCCGACGAAGGAAGAGCTCGATGATTACATTAAGCGCCTGGAAGAATCCAAAAAGCGCGATCACCGGGAACTTGGCCCGCGCCTCGGGCTTTTCACCATTCTTCCCGACACGATCGGACCGGGACTTATTTTCTGGCTGCCCAAAGGAGCCACAGTCCGCAGGATCGTTGAAGACTACATCCGGGAACTGCTTCTCGAACGCAAATATCAGTTCGTCGTGACGCCGCATATTGCCCGCCTCGACCTGTGGAAAACTTCCGGTCACTGGGGTTTCTACCAGGAAAACATGTTCAGTCCGATGACCATCGAAGATCAGGAATACATGCTCAAACCCATGAACTGCCCCGGGCATATCCAGATTTACAAGCATGAGTTGCGCTCCTACCGCGATCTGCCGCTGCGCATCGCGGAGATGGGCACCGTTTACCGTTACGAACGCAGCGGAGTCATGCACGGCCTGCTGCGGGTACGCGGGTTCACGCAGGATGACGCGCACATTTTCTGCCGCGCCGATCAGATCGAAACCGAAGTCGCGCAGATCCTGGACCTGACGCTGACGCTTCTAAAAACATTCGGGTTCAGCGACTATGCCGTGCGGCTTTCCACACGCCCGGAGAAGTACGTCGGATCCCTGGAGAACTGGGAAAAGGCGCAGAACGCGCTGGCAGGCGCGCTGAAGCTTCAGGGCCTGGCCTACGAAATTGATCCCGGCGAAGGAGTTTTCTACGGTCCTAAGATCGACCTTAAGATAAAGGACTGTCTTGGCCGGTTCTGGCAGTGTTCTACGGTGCAGGTTGATTTCAACCTGCCGGAACGGTTTGACGTCACCTACCGCGCGGAAAACGGTAAAGAAGAGCGCGCCATCATGATCCACCGCGCGCTGGTCGGATCGCTCGAACGCTTTATGGGCATCCTGATCGAGCATCATGCCGGCGCCTTTCCAGTATGGCTGGCTCCGGTTCAGGCTGCGGTGCTCACAATTACCGACCAGCAGAACGATTTCGCCGGCAGTGTAATTAAGGAACTGCATGCCGGTGGATTACGGGCGGAAGCGGACCTGCGCAATGAAAAGATCGGGTTGAAAATCCGCGAAGCCACCATGAAAAAGATTCCCTATCTCGCGGTTGTGGGGAAAAAGGAAGTTGAAGCAGGAACTGTTGCGGTGCGCAGGCGAAATGGAGAAGACCTGGGGAGCATGCCGCTTGAAGCTTTCAAAAATCTTTTGCGCAACGAAGCCGCCGCCAAATCGTGATAACAGCGGACATAATTGACTTTGGAGCGTGTTTCCCATATAATTTCGACTTCGCAGAAATTAAGGAAGAGAAGGTTTTACACACATAGCTAAACCACCTGAGCCGCGCATAAACCACCAGATCAGAGCCAGAGACATCCGGCTGATCGATGTTGACGGTACCCAATTAGGAATCAAATCCATTGAAGAAGCGCTGAAAATTGCGCAAAACCGTGGCATTGATCTGGTAGAGATTGCGGCGCAGAGTAATCCGCCGGTGTGCAAGCTGGCAGATTTTTCCAAGTACCGCTACGAGCGCGAAAAGAAATTAAAAGAAGCGCGCAAGAAACAGAAAGGCGGCCAGGTCAAGGAACTGCGGATACGCCCTAAGATAGGGATCCACGACCTGGACATCAAGATCGGACACATGCGCGAGTTCCTGAAAGAACGCGATAAGGTCCGTTTCACAATTGTTTTTCGCGGGCGGGAAATGGAACACACCGATTTAAGCGCCGGACTTCTTGACCGGGTGAAGCAGTCAATCAGCGACGTCAGCGTAGTGGAACAGGATGCAAATATGGAAGGCAATCGTATGAGCCTCCTGTTCGCGCCAAAAAAATGACCGAAGGTCATCCCCGCGAAGGCGGGGATCCAACATGTATAAACTAGATTCCCGCTAACGACAAGCGGGAATGACAGGAAAATAGATGCCAAAAATTAAATCGCATCGCGGAGCAGGTAAAAGATTTATCATAACCGGAAAAGGCAAGGTTAAATTCAAGAAACAGGGGTTGCGGCACCTTCTGACCGGGATGTCTTCCACGCGCGGACGCAAGTTGCGCAAAGCGACCTATCTCAACAAAGTTGATGGAGCGGTTATTAAAGCACTGCTTCCGTACAAATAACTACAGGAATTCATTATGGCTAGAGTAAAAAGCGGCGTGACAACGCGCCAACGCAAAAAAAAGACTTTCCGCATCGCCAAAGGTTCTTATTTTTCGAAGCGCAGCCGCTGGCGCCAGGTCGTTCAGCAGGTGGAACGTTCCCTGCGCTATGCTTATGTGGGACGCAAGGACCGCAAAGGAGAATTCCGGGAATTGTGGATACAGCGGATCAACGCGGCGGCGCGGCTGAATGACATTTCCTACAGCAAGTTGATTTTCGGCCTAAAGAAAGCCGGGATCGGACTTGACCGGAAAATGCTTGCGGAGCTTGCCGTAAACGATCTGGACACTTTCAAACAACTGGTTGAAACAGCCAAAGGCGCGGCAGCGGCCTGAATTGTTTTCCCGTCGACATCAAAATAGGCTCTGACTCCAATCAGGGCCTTTTTTATGCTTAAATAACACAAATTTATGACTCAAACTTCCGTTATCGAATCGTTGCGTTCCAAAGCCCTGGCAGCGCTGGAAAAGGCCGACACCGCGGCGGGTTTAACCGATTTCCAGGTGGAATGGCTTGGCCGTAAAGGCAAATTGACGGTTTTCCTGAAAAGCCTTTCGAATCTTCCAATGGAAGATAAGAAAGTCACCGGCAAGCGTGCCAACGAGATCAAAACCGAAATCGAAACAGCGCTCCTTGAGAAGCAAAAGATCCTGCGGCAAAAAGAGCTGGAGTCGGATTTGAAGTCCCAGCAGCTGGACCTCTATCTGCCCGGGGATCCATACCCGGTTGGACGGGAGCATCCAATCTCGCAGGTGATTAACGAGTTAGTGCGTATTTTTTACGGTATGGGCTTCATCAACGTCGGCGGGCCGGAAATGGAAAGCGAGTTTTATAACTTTGAAGCCCTGAACATTCCGGCCAATCACCCGGCGCGCGATATGCAGGATACTTTTTATTTCAACCTCGCCAATAATCAGCTGCCTCTCCCGCAGATGGAGGCGGAACGTTCCAGGGAGGAGCCAGTCCTGTTAAGGACGCACACCTCTCCGGTCCAGGTCCGCATCATGCAGAGCTATCCCCCGCCGATCGCCGTGGTGGTTCCGGGCCGGGTTTACCGCCATGAGGCCACGGATGCCACCCATCTTTCCGTGTTCCATCAGCTTGAAGGGCTGCTGGTAGATGAAGGCGTATCTTTCGCCGATCTCAAAGGCAGTCTGGAACGGTTCGCACGCGAGTTTTTTGGGCCGCAGGTCAGGACCCGCTTTCGCCCGTCGTATTTTCCATTTACTGAACCCTCGGCGGAAATGGACATCTCCTGCCTCCTGTGCGACGGCTCCGGCTGCCGCGTATGCAAACAGTCCGGCTGGCTGGAAATGATGGGCGCAGGCCTGGTCAACCCAAGGGTCTTTGAATACGTAAAGGTCGATACGGAAAAATATTCCGGTTTCGCTTTCGGCATGGGGATCGAGCGCCTGGCGATGTTCAAATACGGCGTGAACGATCTGCGTACCTTTTACGAAAACGACGTCCGGTTTCTGGAGCAATTTTAAATGCGGAATTCGGAATACGGAGTTCGGAAGAAGGAATCTCTCATAAAAGACAACCTTCTTCCACATTCCACACTCCGCAATCCGCACTGATGATTTATGAAAATTCTTTACAGTTGGCTTAAAGAATTTGTTCCTCTGGACCGAACGGCAGGCGAGACAGCCTCGGCGCTGATGCAACTTGGTTTTGAAGTATCCTCCCTGCAGGCGCTCGGCGGCTCGATGCAGGGAGTGGTCGCCGGTTATGTGCGCGATGTACAGAAACACCCCAATGCAGACCGCCTGTCGCTCTGCCGGGTCACCGACGGGCAGCAGGAATTTTCCGTTGTATGCGGTGCGTCCAACGTGCGCGCCGGGATCCATGTTCCGTTTGCCCGTCTGGGCGCGGTACTGCCCGGCGGCCATGCGATAGGCCCCTCTAAAATCCGCGGGGTAGATTCGCAGGGCATGATCTGTTCCGCCGCGGAACTTGGGCTGGAAGAAAAATCAGACGGCATATTGATCCTTGGCGATGAAGCGCCTCTGGGTTCCGATATCCGGCCGCTCCTCGGCCTTGACGACACCCTTTTTGAAATTGAAATCGCCCCCAACCGGCGCGATGCCCTGAGCGTTCTCGGCATTGCGCGCGAACTGGCGGCTGGCTTTAATCTGCCGCTCAAAGCGCCGGAGCCGCGCGTGCGCACGCTCGAACCGGGAAACAATTTCACAATTCAGGTAGAAGAGCCGGGGCTCTGCCCGCGTTATACGGGCAGGCTTATCCGCAACGTCAAGGTGGGGCCATCGCCCGCGTGGATGGCCAACCGCCTCAGACAATGCGGCTTCCGTCCGATAAACAATATCGTTGATATCACCAATTACGTCATGCTTGAACTCGGCCAGCCCCTGCACGCTTTTGACACGGCCAAAATTCAGGGCCGGACAATCAGAGTCCGCGCCGCGCTGGAAAACGAGCCGTTCGTGACTCTCGACGGACAGAAGCTCTCGCTGCCTCAGGGGACTCTTATAATTGCCGATGAAAAAACTCCGGTCGCGCTTGCCGGCATCATGGGGGGAATCAATTCCGGAATATCTGAAGCGACTACCGAGGTGCTCCTGGAAAGCGCGGCTTTCGATCAGGGACACATACGCCGCAACAGCAAGAAACTCGGCATCTCTACGGAAAGTTCCTACCGTTTCGAACGAGGGAACGACTGGAACATGGTGATGATCGCCTCCGTGCGCGCCGGCCAGCTCATACAGGAGCTCGCGGAAGGAATAGGCCATAAACCGATCGATGTCTCGACGCAAACGGTTTCGCCGGTAATCGTCCAGCTGCCTACGGAACGCCTCAAACAGCGCCTGGGCCTGGATTTGAAAGAATCAGCCATGGCCGATATATTGCGGCGGCTGGGCTGCATTATCAATACCGCCGCCGGCCAACTTGTTGTCACTGTTCCCTCCTGGCGGCTGGATCTGGCTTCGGAAGCGGATCTGTATGAGGAGATAGCGCGCATTTGCGGGTACGACAACATACCGAGCCGCCTGCCGTCGGTTCGAACCACTGCCGTTAAAACCGACCCTTTCTGGTCTTTCGAACGCGAAATTATACGTATGCTTGCGGGCCTTGGCTTAACGGAAGCCCTGAACACCAGCTTCATGCCCCCTTCGGCCTCCGCCTTCGTCCCAGGATTGGGGCAGGCGCCGGATGCCAAATCCATTACGATCGCCAATCCGCTTTCCCAGGACGTGGCCTTGCTTCGCACCAGTCTGCTGCCGGGTTTGCTACAGAATGCAGTCACTAATTTTAACCGGCAGGCTTCCGGGGTATCGCTTGCCGAAGCCGGACGCGTGTTCTTCCGGGACGCAACAGGATTGCAGGAGAAGCAGCGGATCGGGCTGATCCGAGCCGGAGAGGTCCGGCGCATGCACTGGCGCCAGAAACCGCAAAAGACGGATTACTACGACATGCGGGGGATACTGAACGCGCTTCTGGAATCGCTCCACATATCCCGGGTGGAATTATCCCCCGGCGCTCATCCAATCTTCCATCCCGGACGTTCCGCCAGGCTGCTGCACGGCCCGAACATCCTTGGCTGGTTCGGCGAGATTCATCCGGCATTGCGCGACAAACTTGACCTCAGCGAGCCGGTAGCCATGGCTGAACTCGATTTGCCCGCTCTTCTCGAAGCCGCACCGGGAACGCTTAAGAATAAAACCTCGAGCGCGTTCCCGCCGGTCAAGCGGGATCTTTCCATTGTTGTTGCTGAAGACGCGCCTTTTGCTAAGATTCTAAAGATTATTCAATCAGCCGGAAGCGCCATGCTGGAATCCGTATCCCTGATTGATCTTTATCGGGGGCAGGCGATCGGCGGAGGGAAAAAGTCTTTCACATTCTCTCTGGTTTTCCGTCACATGAGCAGGACTTTAACAGACGCAGAAATCGAAAAACAAATGCAGAAGATATTCGAAGACTTGAAAAAATCCGGCGCGGAGCAAAGGAAATGATCATCGGTTTGACAGGGAAAAACGCCTCGGGAAAAGGCGAGGCGGCAAAGTTCCTTCAGGAGCGCGGATTTCAATACGCTTCCCTGTCCGACGTCCTGCGCGATGAACTGCGAAAGCGCAAGATGCCTCTTACCCGGGACAATCTGACGAAAGTTGGAAACGCGCTTCGCGAAAAAAATCCATCCATACTTGCGGACCGCGTCCTGCGCGGGCTTTCGGAACACCACAACTATGTGGTCGATTCTTTCCGCAATCCCTCGGAAGTTGAGGCGTTCCGCCACCGTCCGGATTTCATTTTATGGGCGGTCATCGCCAGCCCGCAGGTCCGTTTCCAGCGCATGAAAACGCGCGCCCGTGAGAAAGACCCCAGGACGCTGGCTGCGTTTCTTGAAGTTGAGAAGCGCGAAGCCTCGAACGCCAATCCCGCCATGCAGTCGATAGAGAGCTGTGAAAAAATGGCGAATGTGCGCGTAGCCAATAACGCGACTATCGAATCGTTTTATTCGCGTCTGACTCCGCTGCTCAAATCCGCGCTGCAGCAGCTGCGCCGCCCCTCGTGGGATGCCTATTTCATGAACATTGCCCAGGTCGTGGCCTCGAGATCCAACTGCTTGAAGCGCAAGGTGGCCGCAGTGATCGTAAAAGACGGACGCATTATCTCTACCGGCTACAACGGGACGCCCCGGAACACCAAAAACTGCTTTGAGAACGGCTGCCCGCGCTGCAGCCGGGTGGGGCCTTCGGGAAAAGACCTGCGCGAATGCTACTGCTCCCACGGCGAAGAAAACGCCATTGTACAGTCGGCGTACCACGGCATCGGCATAAAGGGCTCGACGCTCTACACCACCTTTTCGCCCTGTCTGCTCTGCACGAAAATGATTATTAACGCCGGGATTGTGGAAGTCGTTTATAATCAGGAATATCCGCTCGCCGAATCGGCACGGATGCTTATGAAAGAAGCAGGGGTGACCCTGCGGAAGGTATTATTATGAGTGAAATAAAAAATATCGGCAGGAACGATCCATGTCATTGCGGCTCTGGCAAAAAATACAAAAAATGCTGCGAAGCCAAGGATCAGCAGAACCGCCACGCCGAACTAGAAAAGGAATGGAATAAAGCCGCAAAAGAATTTTCCGCGGAAGCGGAGAAAAAAGCAAAGGAGGAATCAAATCTTCCCAAGCCTCCCGCCTCCAGCGCTCCACACGTATCAGAGCATCGCCGTCAGCCATTCGTCGCGCCCAAAATCAATATGCCCCGCCGTTCCGGCGGCGGATAAATAATCAGCCTCCCTGCTCGCCTGCCGGGCGAGCATCCCCATCTCTGACTTCTGCTTTCTGACTTCTGAGCCGATGTGTTCGTTTGCTCGGCCCTGCCGTTATAAATGAATATTTCCCGCCTTGCAGCCTCTAACAATTATGAGCCACTTAGATTGGATGCGCCAATGTATCCGGGAAGGTCGTTATGTGTTGAGCCGTCATGCGGAACAGGAACGGCTGGAGGAGGATATCGACGTAGCTCAAATCGAGGAAGCGATATTATTAGGTAAAATAATTGAGGATTACCCTGATGATCCGCGTGGTCACAGTTGCCTGGTTTCCGGATATGCGGATGGGCGTTTTATCCATGTCGTATGCGGCCAAAAGGGAGATTGGGTTGTGATCATTACGGTTTATATCCCGAAACCGCCTCATTGGCGGGATTCTGGCCGGCGCTGGGAGGTTATCTGAATGACACATCAATATCCCGTCTGTGTATATTGTCAGGGACAGGTCGTAGAAAAAGCGATCGAATGGGATTACCGGCGCGGGGGGAAACATTTGATTTTCCAGAACGTACCTGCCGGCGTCTGCGGCCAGTGCGGCGAAAAGTTTTTCCGGCCGGAAGTTTCCCGGAGGATGGACCAGTATTTCCATATGGATGAACCTCCCCGCGAGCACGCCCAGATTCCCGTCATCCACTTCAAATCCGCCTAATCATTTGCCGCAGCCGCGGAAGGTACGTCCCGACCATTAAATTAATCTGGTTACGGGACGAGAGGTTTGCGTTCGGCGCGGTGCTCCTTGCTCGCCTGCTGGGCGAGCGTGAGTTGCTGCGAGCCCCTTGCCGACCGTTTGTTCATGGAGGCTAGGCCAAGCTCCCACTAACAAATGGGTCGCCTGGCGGTACTCCTCCATAACAAAACAGGAAGGAGTGCCGTTTCTGCCGTTTCTCAGCCCTGTCGTTGTTGTTACTCGGCCCTGCCGTTATGAATGAATATTTCCTGCTTTGCGGCCTCTAACATGGTGAAGGCCATCCAATACCTGCTTAATAATGTGGTATTAGAAAGATATATCTGTTATACTATGACTGCAGAGCAGTTTGAGTACGATCCGGTAAAAAGCGCGCGCAACCTTGAACGTCACGGAATCGATTTTATTGAGGCGCAAAAGCTGTGGGACGGATCATATGTCGTTGTGCCGGCCAGAATGGTTTTGGAAGAAGAGCGGAACATCATTCTGGGGAAAATCGCGGGAAAACTCTGGCTGGCCGTGTTCACCTTGAGAGGAACTATGATACGACTTATCACCTGCCACCGGGCCGGCAGTGGCTGGGAAAAGATCTATAAGAGGTGCATCCATGAAGAAAATTAAACCCATAACCGCAAAAGAGTTTGATGAGAAATTTGAGCGCGGGGAAGACATTACTCCTTATCTCGATTTCAAGAAAGCCACTGTAGTGAAGAAAGTAAATGTGGATTTTCCGGTCTGGATGATCGACCGTCTGGACAGGGAAGCCACAAAACTTAACGTCTCACGGCAGGCCGTCATCAAGATGTGGATCCACGACCGCCTTATTCAACCCCGTCACGCCGCTTAAATCTCTCAGTTCTCAGTTTTTACGCTCGCCTGCTCGCTTTTCTCGGCCCTGTCGTTACTCGGCCCTGTCGTTACTCGGCCCTGCCGTTATGAATGAATATTTCCCGCCTTACAGCCTCTAACAGTCAGAGGTTAGCGTCAGCCAGGGAGGTTTGTATATACAAATGGATTTACATATAATAGATTTTAGAAAGAATATCAGTTGGGACAAATCGAAAAACGAATGGCTGAAACAAACGCGCGGGGTTTCTTTTGAGGAGATTATCCAGGCGCCGCTTGTCGATTCAAAAAAACATCCTCTACGGGCGCACCAGAATATATTTCTTTTCTTCTACAACAACTATATTTGGCTTGTACCCTATGTCGAAAGCGGTAACGAGATCTTTTTGAAGACGTTGTATCCAAGCCGGAAATACACGCGGGTTTACAAAGGAGGAGCTTCATGATCAATATTTCGAAGATAAAGCTTTCCAAAGAAGAGCGCGCCATTGAAAAGGCGTTACTGGCAGGCGAATATAGGAGCGTTTCAAAAAAAGAATTTAAAGCGATGGCGCAGGCGATTGCCCGCCGCCGGAAAGAAGCTATTCTCCATATACGCATCAACCAGCAGGATTTGGACATTTTGAAGAAGAGAGCCGCGCGCTTCGGCGTGCCCTACCAGACGCTTATCTCCGAAATCCTTCACCGTTTCGCCGCCTGATTCAGCTGCCCGCCTGCCCGCTGCCGGGCGAGCGTGAGTTGCTGCGAGCCCCTTGCCGACCGTTTGTCCATGGATGCTAGGCAAAGCTCCCACTAACAAATGGGTCGCCTGGCGGTACTCCTCCATAACAAAACAGGAAGGAGTGCCGTTACTGTCGTTACTCGGCCCTGTTGTTCCTCGGCCCTTCCGTTTTGGTTTACCACGCGACCAGTTTTTTAGTGGAAGCGCTAAACGACCTATTTGTTTTTGGAAGTTTGGCCACGCTTCCACTTAACATAGGGTCGCGTGGTGGCCTAGCCTCCATAAACAAATAGTCGGCAAGGCACCCCCGCCGATTTTTGGGAATTTCCTGCCGACATAAGTGACCCCACCACTTCTTTCTGCGCCTTCATCAGTTGATGAAGCACCTGAGCCTTGCTCAGGTGAGGCTGCCGCAGGCAGCCCGCTTGAAAGAGGTGGTGGGGTGAATATTTTCCTTCCTCGCGGCTCTAACAGTTATGGCAAACGCATTGAGTAACAAAAGTTTGGCGCCGATTGTTTTCCGCCTTGTAAAAGATTTATCAGGGCTGATTGACAGAACCCGATGGCAGGTTGCGCATGTTGTCGATGCCGCGCTTGTCGTACACAACTGGGAAATAGGCCGAAGGCTTAGGCAGGATGTAATTGGAGGGCCGCGCGCACCCTACGGGCATCAGATTGTCTCTACAGCGTCGAGACAATTAGTCGAGAGATATGGGTCCGGTTACAGCGAAAAAAATCTATTTCATATGCTGCGCTTTGCCGACGCTTTCCCTGATGAGCGTATTGTCTCTACGCTGTCGAGATATTTGGGTTGGAGCCATTTCAAGGAGATTATTTATCTTGATGACTGCCTGCGGCGTGATTTCTACGCCGAGATGTGCAGAGTTGAGAGGTGGAATGTCCGCACCCTGCGGTCAAAAATCGGCAGCATGTTGTTCGAACGCACGGCTCTTTCAAGAAAGCCTGCGAAACTGGCGTCTTTGGAACTCAATAAACTGCGCAGCCATGACCGGCTTTCTCCCGATCTTGTTTTTCGCGACCCCTATTTTCTGGATTTCCTTGGCCTCAAGGGTGCCTATCAGGAGAAAGATCTGGAAGCGGCCATTCTCCGTGAAATGGAATCATTTATTCTTGAGCTGGGAACAGGATTTTCATTCGTCGCACGCCAGAAGCGAATACAGATCGGGCCAAATGATTATTACCTTGATCTGCTTTTTTACCATCGCCGGCTGAGGAGACTCATAGCTATAGAATTAAAATTGGAAAAATTTCAGCCGGCCCATAAAGGCCAGATGGAACTTTATCTGCGCTGGCTGGATAAATTTGAACGCAGACCGGGTGAGCAGACGCCGCTCGGTTTGATCCTCTGTGCCGGTAAATCAGATGAGGAAATAGAGCTTCTCCAGCTCAACAAAAGCGGCATACAGGTATCGCAATATCTGACGGAGCTTCCTCCCCGGCATTTACTGGAGCGCAAACTTCGTTCAACCATCCGCATTGCACACGAACGCCTGAACCTCTGCCGCAGCCGCACGAGTGCGGCCTGAAATACATCCAATTTTCGAAGGTAGTGGCACCTGACGCCAATTCGCTGCCGGGAGACCTTCCCCGCCGCCCCACCTTCCGGGCGAGCATCCCCGTCTGCGAGCCCCTTGCCGACCGTTTGTTTATGGAGGCTAGGTCAAGCTCCCACTAACAAATGGGTCGCCTGGCGGTCCTCCTCCATAACAAAATAGGAAGGAGTGCCGTTACTGTCGTTCCTCGGCCCTGTAGTTATGAATGAATATTTCCCGCCTTGCAGCCTCTAATAGTTGTGGAAACGCTATTCGAAGTCATGAGCTGCCTGGGAAAACTCATTCGTGTTACGGCATCGCACTGGGATCTCATTACACAGCGCAAGCATCCTGAAATGCAGGGCCGGGAGCATGAAGTAATAATGACTCTGCAGAATGCCGATGTCATACGCTGCAGTCAGGATGACCCGGATGTTTTTCTTTACTACAGACGGTTCGGCAGGTATTATCTATGTATAGTCTGCCGGCACCTGAATGGCGATGGATTCGTTGTGACGGGCTACCTGACAGACAGGATCAAGAGAGGAAACGAATTATGGCGAAAGTGACTGTTGTCTATGACCGCATCGGCAATACGCTCGATGTCTGGTTTGGCCGTCCGCGCAAGGTGATTTGCGAGGAAGTCGGTCACGACGTCATACTGAAAAAAGACCGGCATGGCCGTGTGCTGGGGTTCGAAAAAATTAATTTTCTTCCCCGCGGCGTAAAGATTATTTCCCGCCACGACCTGCGCCTCGAAGCCAAAGTCGCCTGATCTCTCAGTTCTCAGTTTTCCGCATCTCTGACTTCTGCTTTCTGAGTTCTGAGCTGAATTATTCACCCCGCCGCCCTACCTTCCGGGCGAGTATCCCCGTCTGCGAGCCCGGTACTCCACCATAACAAAACAGGAAGGAGTGCCGTTACTGTCGTTACTCGGCCCTGCAGTTGTCGTTCCTCGGCCCTTCCGTTTCCGACTGGATATACACCCTTAAAAGAGCGAAAATGATGCGGCAGTTGGTATCAGGCCTGACTATCCCAATAAATGTGTTAATTTATTCCGTCGGGACAGGTGCCTTGTCATACCTAGCGCACCATGAAAAGGGGTTTCTATATGAGCCAGTCAGCAGTAGTCAGTCTAGCGATCCTCAAAGTCAACTGGGATTACCGTCATAGAGATTATCTTGAGATATTCGTACCCATAATAGCGGAATGCATTCGCCTGTCACCGGATGAATATATTTCGTCCCCTACCCTACAGACAGATCTTCTTCATCGTTTTGGCTTGCGAATTCCGCAGAATGCGATAAACAGTATTTTACAGAGAGTTAAAAAACGTGGTTATATAACAAAACACGATAATGTTTATAGGCGGGATACGCAGACGTTAGGTTCATTGGACTTCGCACGTGTTCAAACTGAAGTCGTTCAAAAACACGAATCCTTAGTCCGGAGGTTAAAAGAATATTGTAAAGACCATCTTAATATCCAATGGAGCACAGAGGAAGCCGAATCAGCATTCCAAAATTATCTAGCCCAGCAGCAGTCCGCCATGCTAGCTGGAGCAACTCGCCAATCATTAATAACACCGATCCCCGTGAGTTCAGAAAAAATGACTAAATTTGCCGTCGCTTCTTTTATAAGCGATCTCCAAAGGGACAATGCGGAAGAATTGAATTTCCTAGACACTGTTATCAAAGGTAATATGCTTGCAAATGCGATTTTTGCTCAAGATCCAGGACAGGTTCAACGTAATTTTCATAACACTGAAGTCTATCTTGATACACAACTTTTAATCTATTCGCTTGGTTATGCTGGAAAAGCTAGACAGGCCCCATGTGCTGAGTTATTAGATTTGCTATATGCAACAGGTGCAAATATGCGTTGTTTTAGCCACACCTGCGACGAAATCAGGGGAATTCTCCATGCTTGTCAGGGATTTATAGAGAGACAAAATATTCGAGATGCATATGGACATATAATCCCAAGTGTCGAATATTTTATTTCGCAAGGTTATAACTCTTCTGATATAGAGCTTTTAGTTGCGAATCTGGATAAGAATCTAGCGACGCTGCATATCGTGCCGGTAGATAAACCCATATATGAACATGATTTAGTAATCGCTGAACAGAAGTTCACGGAACACCTAAAGCAATCGATATCTTACCGAGGTGAGATGCCTTTGCGTCACGACGTCGATTCGATGTCGGCCATCATGAGACTCCGGCGTGGGAAAAATTATTATTGGGTAGAAGATTGTCGCGCAATTTTTGTTACAAGCAATCATTCTCTAGTTCGATCGACTGCGCAGTTTTTTAGGAGCGAGTTGGAAGGGGGTCTGTCTCTTCGAGCTATCGCGCCAGCCATTGATGAGCTGACGCTCACTAATCTTCTTTGGCTAAAAAAACCAACTGCCGCTCCAGATTTACCAAGAAAACGGATAATTGCAGATTGCTACGCGGCAATTCAACCTAGCGAAGATTTATGGAAGCGCTATAACCAAGAAATTGAAAAATTGCAACAATCGGGGAAAGTTAGCATCGATGATTTTTACTTGCTTAGATATAAACTTGAATCAAGAAATGCATTAATGGAATTAACTCTTGGTAATGAGCAGGCATTTACACAAGCAACCGTCCCTGAGATATTGCGTATAGTGCATGAGCGAATTCAACAAAGAGCGCAAGGCGAGTTGGCGGCAGAAAAAGATTTGAGAATCCGTGCCGAAAATGCAGTTGCTTCTGCGCGCGCTAAGGAGCAGAATCGAATTAGGCGTATACATTCGAGTTCTGTTTGGTTTGCGAAAGGTTTTGTTTGTTGGGGGAAATGGCTCATTACTGTTTTACTAATTGTCGGAGGTGTTTCGACATTGTCTTGGGTTCAACTCGCTACCCATGGGTTGTTATTCCGATACTGTCTTGGAGGCGCACAGTTAATCGCTGCTTTATTGTCTGCTTATGGACTATTGTTTTCCTCTTCTATTGAGGTCTTTTTGAGAGGGGTTGAAACTACGATAGCAAGTTTTGTGTTCCGGAAATGGGGAGGAATTGCCGGTTTTTCTCCAGAGGACTTACCCGAGTAAGTGAAGGCAAGATGTCTGTCCCAACAAAGTAAATTAGGACACTTGCTCCGATACCCCGGCCACCTCTACGATGAAGGTTTTCCACCGAATAAAGTCCTATAATTCAGGGCATGAGTTGGTCACGAAGTGTACTTCTTTCGCTTCCTGTACTCATTTATACCTCCGCCGGCGCAAACCTCATCAGACTTCAACCGATTATCCAAGGTCAAACGTCCCCGAATTCTTCTGAAAGCATTCCTTACAGCATCTCGATTGGTTCGGTCACTATAACCGCTCAAGCATCAATGGTTCAGGATTTAACCTTGATCCGCGCTAGAATAACCAATAATTCAAATCATTCTCTAAAGGTCATGCCGGAACTATTTTCTGCGGCAGATGGCCATCGCTTGATGATGAAGCTGCTTCAGCCATCAGATGTAGTTACGATTCTACAGGCTGATTTACATGAGATTAATACCCAAAATGAGATATTCGCGAAGGAACATCAGACAAATTCTTCTTCGTTGATTGTTGAGTCGCTTGGAGAATATGTTTTCGGCCGAATGGGGTTGCATGGAACCGAGAAAGCTCTGGCCATGGGAGTAGTAGAAGGGGTAAGTGCGGGAATTTCGAGCACCTCTCCCGAACATATCGCTCCGCCGGCTGTAACACCCGCACTTGTTGCACGTGAGGCTTTAACTCCAACAGATCTCGACCCAAGCTACGCTGAAGAAGGTATCGTCTTTTTCACAGTTCCCAGAGAACTTCCACTAACTTTGATGGTGAATCTGAATGGTCATAAAGAATCCATTAAATTTGACAGCATCAAAAGTCCAGCAGAAACAGTGCCACCTCAGGCAATAAATAAGAATGCTACAGAAATTATTGATGAAGTTGAGCGGTTGAATCCAAACGATCGCATTTCTATTGTCATGATGGATGGGAAAACAATACAAGGCCTATTCGCATCAGAGGATCTTTACGGGCATATATGGGTGATTTCAGGTGAGCCACCCAAACGGCATCCAGTCCTTATTCCAAAAATCGCAAAAATCACCAGAGAGTGACAGCTGTTACAGATTAGTGATTGTCGTAGATATTTACGCGAGGGGTCTGACCCTAGCAGGCTGCCGAAAACCCCTGTGGGGGCAATGGTGCCGTTGATGACAGATGACAGATTAAGCGGGTTTCACGACGTCCGCTGAGTCGTTCTTCGGTGAGTTCAGCGCTGGAGACACTTCGCGGGATTTCATTTCTGCGGCAGGGGTTTTGCTAGAATCATTTGCTTAAGATTTTCAGCGTAAGTCTTTCCTGAATTCTTTTAATCCTGCCCACCGTAAAGGTTTTTATGGCGTGTCGTCACTATCAAAAAGGTGGTACCAATTTCTGCGCGATCTGTTCCGGTGAACAGATACGGCGTTATGGCACAGCCCTGACGCGTATCGCGAATTACGAAATTGTCCGTTTCTGCGGCAGCTGCGTATCCATGCAGGAGATAGCGCAGGACGCGCTCTCCGACCGGCCCGCCCGAGCGGTCAGCTGCGTAGCAGACCCAGCCTGGTATTTTTAACCCACGAAATGTGACGCACTGCGTCACGGTGCCTGACCTAAATTTCCGGCCCGCAAACCCGCTCTAAAAAGGCTTTCTGACTTTACCCACGTTCATATGAAATCCTGGCCGATCTTAAGATATTAAATGATATAAATATCTATTATATGCTATAAAAAGCTCTTGATTTATCTGTTTTAACAGATATAATTATTGTATGACGAAATTAAATATTATCGAAAACGCGTCTTTGTCTCAATTGTTGGGGCAGCCGAATCGATTGCTGTCGGGACCTGAACCTGCTCATGGGGACTGGATCCGCATATTGCGATCTTATCTCAGGATGACTCAGGTGGAACTGGCGAAAAGGGCCAAAGTTGCGCAGTCACATCTGGCGGCAATTGAATCGGGCAAGATTGATCCGCAGGTGGGAACTCTTCGGCGGATATTTAAGGCCATGTCCTGCGACCTGTCTATTCAGCCCAGGCCGGCCAGGCCTTTAGAGGAAATATTGCGCGGGCGCGCGCGCAGCGTGGCATTGAAGCGCCTGAAGCAGACAATGGGCAGCATGGCGCTGGAAAAACAGGCGCCTGATCCTGAAGCATTCAGACAGCTTCTGGAAAAGCGCACGAACGAAATCCTGGCGGACAAACGGGGCAAGCTATGGGCAGGGGAAAATGACTGATGGAAGTAAAGTTCCGGGCGCTACGCCGGGAGATGATTTGTCCGGGCTTCTACAGCCTGGCCTGACTGACCGCCGCTTCCGGGACATCGTAGAGGCGGAGTTGATCGACCGCGCTTATCAGAAGCATGTATTCCGCGCCCGTCCGAAAAAAAGAGACGCTGGGTGGCTGACTTCTGAATTCATCCGGCAGGTGCATCGAGACATGTTTGGAGAGCTTTGGGATTGGGCCGGGAAATACAGGACTGCGGAATTAAATATGGGTATTGACTGGCATCAAATTCCCGAGCAAACCGAAATCCTTTGCGGCGATTTCAAATACTGGGATTCTGAAGCGAGCGCTATGCCGCCCCTGGAAATTGCCGCCCGCCTTCAAAGCCGTCTCACAAGAATTCATCCTTTCCATAACGGGAACGGAAGGCATGCGCGGCTTATCACCGATATCTTCTTTCGTTCCCGGGATATGAAATTGCCCTGCTGGCCGCAAATTCAATTGATTGCTCAGGGGGACCGGATCCGGCAGCAATACATTGCCGCGATGAAGGACGCTGATAAAGAGAACTATGCCGGATTGATAAAGTTTTTCGAAGATTGCCTTCGAACTTTATAAGTCTGGCAGACGGCCAAGCGTCTGACCTAATAATTCCTTCCTAAAAACACTTCCTCCGTACCTCTTCCTGTCATCCCCAGCGTGGGTCTTTAGTCTCATTCTCAGACGGTAGAAACCGCTCAAAAAATCTTAACCAAATCTTAAACATTTCTTAGGTAAATCTTAAACATTCCTTAAGTAGATCTTAAACTTTGGGTTGTAGAGTATTTTCATGAGTAACGTGACTCGTGAAGCGCGAAATGGAAACGGCCAGGCCTGTGTTATCCAAATCGAAAATAACGCATCCAAATCGGACCTTAACCGGGAGCCTGAACCATCCAAACCGTCCAAACCGATCCAAATCAAAACAAATGCATCCAAACCGGAGGTACCATGGAACCCTTAACTGACCAGACATTGAAAGCGCCTGAGGCTAACAGCAAGTCGGGCAATGATGTTGCGAAAGAACAGGCCGTTGTTCCGCCCCCCAGCATGCCCGAAACCAGGGAAGCCTCCCTGCTGAAACTCCAGCAGCTCTTTGCAGACCCAGCCTGTCCGTCCATGCAACTTTGCAGAGAAGCCCGTAAATATAAAGATACCTGGAAGGTAAACCAGAAAGACCTCGCTACGCTTTTGCCCAACCGTACCGAGGCTTCGATGAGCCAATTGCTGAAGCTTTTGAGTTACCCTGATGAGGTTCAGGCCAATTTGGATGGGTTTGTTCTGTCCAAATATAATTTGGAAATT